>JBFMAA010000021.1:16238-57749 GCA_040755955.1 Thermodesulfobacteriota bacterium | reverse complement strand
TCAAACTTTTTAAAACTCTGTCCTCCCCCCGGACCCCCATCCTCAAGAACTCTTGGGATAGTGCGGCTCCCAGCCGTCGCTTGGGAATGGTCCGTGTTGTCGGAAAGGGTTCAAGCGGAGAGACCGGGGAACGAATTGCCCGCGAACCTGTGGTGTCGCGGAACTATTCTAGCCTTTCTGTAGCCCGTCTTTGGGCGGGGATGCGTCTTGCCCTTGACGTTGTCCCTCCCAAGCAGCCAGATTCTCTTCCATGGCCCGGCGCAACTCCTCCGCTCCTGGTACGTAGGTGAAGACCAGTTTTCCCCCCATGAGAATCGCGGGAACTGACAGGTGTTGACCATTGATTCGACATAGTTCCAGGTAACGTTCCACGTTCTTCTTGCTGCCTCGCCGTACCACGGGTTTCACCTTCACGCGGCGCTTGAATCCCTCGGCAACAAATCCCACCGTGACGATGGCGTACTCGTAGATCACGCAATGCGCCCGTTCACAGATTACTTCCACGGGCATTGGAGGTTTGGAGTTCTTCATCAGATCCTCGTTCATGCAGCGGTAAGCACAGGCTCATCACCCGAGCGGCAGAGTCTGCAATGCGTTTCTCACCATCTCTTCCGGGGGCACGCCCGATGCCCCGTACCCGCGTCAAGCAAGGCCAAACTCTTCGTCGGCACGAGCTTCCGGCTCGATATCGATCCCATTGATCCGAACTGTAGGGCTCCCCAGAAAGCGCAGTTCCCGTGCTTGTTCTTCCGTGCCGACCATGACCATCTCAAGGTGAACGGGGACATCGAGATCTTGGGCAACATTGTTCACCAGCTCGACTGTGCGCGGGGTATTGGCACATCCTTCCGAATACAGTATGCGGACCTCTGCGACATCGCGCCTTCTTGCGGTTTTCACGTCGAAATTCCTCCTCTTTCACCTTTTTGCGGGGAGCAGGCAGAGACTATGCGTGGGCTGTGGCAGTCACGGTATCGTGAAGGGCGTGCACCACAGCATCAAGGAAATCAACTGCTTCCTCGACCATGTGGTAGTCGATCGGAAACTTGTCGCCAATTCCCAAAGTCGGGTCAATGTCGCTTTCGTGCGCGATCCGGTTGCGTCTTTCCACCACGAGATTAAGCCGGGTCTTCACGTCGCTCGGGGCCGTTCCCAGCCGTTGAGCCACCAGTTCCCAGACTGCCTGCACGCCGATGAGACTGAGGGCCTGAGAGATGTTATCGGCCGACTGGAAGGTCCGGTATACCTGGAGTCGCCGCACCTCCTCTTCGAAACATGCCAGTCTCTCATGATCCTCGTCTGCAACCAACAAGCGCTTCACAAAACCAAGGGAAACCTGGAAATTGAGGTATTCGTTCGGTTCTCCTCGCCCTAACCGGAACACGGTCATCATGCCACGCCGGACTACGTCGTGGACGTAGCAGTCCACCGCGCTCACGGACAGCACCAGTTCCCCTCTGAGGAGCTCGTCGAGCTCCACCGCGGGAGCGACTTGTTCACGCAAGGCTTGGTAAATGAACCCGAGTTGTCTCGCCCTCTGCAAGTTGGTTTCGAACTGCCGGATAGTCTCGTGCATTGCCTGTCAGCCTCAATATTCTCTCGGCGAGATCCGAAAAAACCCCGCGGAACCGCTCTCTCATCACTTGATACTGCTCCAACACCGTGCCCTGACCGAGAAGTTCGTCGGGCAAGGAAAAGACCGGAATTCCATTCTCATGATACTTTGCGTTCAGCGACTGAAAATCCGGGATTTTCGCGAGGCAATAATCATCGGATTCATAGTCCTCGCGATCCAGCGTCATGCCTGCTTCCGAGAGTCTCGGAACCAGTTCTGCCTGTACCGACTCAATAATCCTATCGATGCCCGCTTGAGCGGCCTTGACGGGTTGCCCTTTTCGAATGTTGTACCCTTGGATTATGGTCCCCAGGAATTTCGGAGTTACCTGCGGCAAAGGATACGTGGCATCCGCGAACACGGCGCGAGCTCGTAATGCCCATTTCTCCCATTTTGGCAGTATCTGGGCCAACGATCTGATGGCCATCGCAGAAAAGGTGTCAGGTGCGGTGGGAAGAATGAAGTACTCGCTGCTCACGAGAAGAGACTGATTGATAGCGCTGAGGCTGGGATTCATGTCGACGACGGCGTAATCGGCTTCATATTTCTTCCCTGTCGTTGACAAGAGAAACGCAAGGGATCCCGGCAAGTGTTTCACGGTAGACATCGTTTCCGACAAGGTGAAAGAGACGGCCAAGGAAAGCTCATACGCAGACAGCTCAAACGAACCTGGAACGAGGAACAAACCGGGCCTACCCACCTTTTCATGACAGTCGACCGCTTTCAGTTCCACCGTTCTCGCTTCGAACGCGGGAGCCAGAGCACTCTTGAGGTTGCGCGCAGGATACTCAACGTAGAATTGCTCAAACTGTTCTTCGCCGATCACAATGCTCGTCAGATTGCATTGAGAGTCCGCGTCCACCAGGAGCACGCGCTTCCCCTTTTCCGCCAACATCCAAGCCAAATGGAAAGAGGTAGTTGTCTTGCTCACTCCGCCCTTGTGGTTAAACATGCATATTGTTTTCACGAGGGTATTGCTCCTTTCGTCGCGAAGCCGTAACGGGGATTTCTTCGGATTGACTTGCAGGGGGTTTACTGAATTTGCCCCTCATCATGGTCCATACCGAGCTTCATGAGGCGATACCGCAGGGATCGCATGGATATTCCCAGGAGTGTGGAGGCACGGGAGCGATTCCCCCCGGCCATGTCGAGGGCCCGGGCCAACAGCGATCGCTCCATCTGATCGAGGGTATTGCCGAGGTCTATCCCTTCGGGAGGGATGCTGATCTCCGGAGTTGCGGGATTGCAGGGGCCCGCTTTCTCGCAAAGCCGGGGAGGAAGGTTTTCCGCGGTGATCTGGTCGGACTGCTCAAGCGTCACACACCGTTCAATGATGTTTTCGAGCTCCCGGACGTTACCAGGATACTCGTGGTTGCACAACACCCGCATGGCAAGCGACGACACCTTGGAGATGCGTTTATTCTGTTCCTTGCAGAATCTCGCGAGGAAATGGTCTATCAGCAACGGGACATCTTCCTCCCGTTCACGCAAGGGCGGTATTACTATCCGGATCACGTTGAGCCGGTAGTAGAGGTCTTCTCGGAAATGGCCGCGCTCCATTTCCAGCTCGAGGTCCCGGTTGGTGGCCGCGACGACTCTCACGTCGACCTTGACCGATTCATTCCCTCCGACCGGTCTGAACTCCTTTTCCTGCAGGAATCGGAGAAGCTTCGGCTGCATGGCCTGCGGGAAGTCGCCTACTTCGTCCAGGAAGAGCGTTCCCGTGTGAGCCGCTTCCACGAGCCCTTGCTTGTTCGCGATCGCTCCGGTAAACGACCCCTTCACGTGACCGAACATCTCTGATTCGAGAAGATTCTCCGGTATCGCGGAACAGTTCACGGTGACGAAAGGTCTGTGGGCCCTGGATGACCTGTGGTGGATCGCTTTGGCCACCAGTTCCTTGCCGGTCCCGGACTCGCCTATGATGAGCACTCCCGCCTTGGACGGCGCCACCCGGGAAATCAGATTGAAGATCTCCACCATGCTTGGGGATTTGCCCATTATCCCCTCGAACCGGTTCTTCTCTCCTACGGTCTTCTTGAGCTCGAGGTTTTCCAGACGCAGTCGCCGAGCCTCCAGGGCGTTGCGGATGATAAGACGCAGATCCTCGATCTGGAAAGGCTTCGAGAGATAGTCGTACGCGCCTTCCCGCACCGCGCGGATCGCGTCGTCCGCGGACGCATACGCGGTCACCGCGATGACCGGCACGGACGCATCCAGCGCGTGTATCTCACGGATCAGGTCAAGCCCGCTCATCCGAGGCATCTTGACGTCGGTGAGCACCAGGTCCGGTCGCTGTTTTTGGTAGAGCTTGAGACCTTCCTCGCCGTTGGCGGCAAGAAACACCTCATACCCGTCCTGCGACAGCATGATCTTCAGGAATTCCCTCATGCTTGCTTCGTCTTCCACGACCAAGAGGCGATCAGCCATGGTGTTCTTCTCCTTCCTCTTGGCGCTGGTCCCCGACGGCGAGAGGTAACCGGATGGTGAACTCAGTTCCTTTTTCGCTTCGACTTTCCGCTTCTATGGTCCCCCGTTGCGACTCCACGATGCTCAGCACCATGGCAAGCCCCAAACCTGAACCCGTTTCTTTCGTGGTCGCGAACGGCTCGAACAGTCGATGTCTGATTGCGAGTGCTATTCCGGTTCCGGTGTCACGGATCCTTATCACTGCCTGATGCTTCTGGCCGTCAGCCTCAAGGGTCAGGTGGATTGCTCCGGCCGAGGGTATGGCCTCAACCGCGTTGGTGAGGAGATTCCAAAGGGCTTGCTTGAGACGGTCGGGATCTCCTTCCACCTCCACGCCTTTGGTCACCAGCGCGTCCAGCGTGATGTCTTCGCCGATCCTGGGCCCTTGCGAGAACAGCTCGGCGGTCTCCTGCACGAGGTCGGTCAGGGAGATTCTCTCCCTCTTGAATTTCCTTGCGTTGACGGTGAGGAGGAAGTCCTCAAGCAGGCTGTTGAGGCGATCCGATTCCCGAATGACGATGCGCAGGAGTCTCTCGTCGGGAACCTGATCAGCCGGTGCTTGTGAAAGCAGCTCGGTGGCTCCTCGCAGCGAAGCCAGGGGATTTCGTATCTCATGGGCCATGCCTGCTGCTATCCGGACGAATGCGGCCTGTTTTTCGCTCAGCTTGGCTCTTTCTTCCATCTTCTTCAGTTCCGTGACGTCGTGGAACGCGACCAACCGTCCGTTGGGGACCCCAACGGCATCCCGGAGATGGGAGACCGCGATCTCCAAGTGCACTTGCGCGCCCCTTAAGTTCACGACCGTCACATACGTTCGTCTGTGAACAAGGCTCATGTCGACCGCGGTATCTATGGCCGGCAGAATGTCCCGAAGCGGCCGATTGACGACGTTGGGGAGGCTCTCCCGGAGTAGCTTCAAGCCCGCGGCATTGACGAACGTGACCCTGTCCTGTTCGTCGGTGGTAACGATCCCGCTGGAAATCGACCGGACTATGCTCCCATGCAACTCCGACAGTTTCTTGAACTCTCCCTTGGTCACGTCCAATGAGACCCGAGTTGTGCGAAGCTGTTCGGTGACGGAGCCTGCCAGGAAGGCCACCACAAAGAATATCACCACGTGTATCACGGTCACCCAAATGTAGTAACTGGCTGTCGGGCTGGCCAAGGGGTTCACGACCGGCCAGTCGCTCGGAGGGATGATGCCGTTGAATTGCAGGTGGATCAGAAGGCCGAACAACACCGACGAGTTCGCGGCGGTTACGAGGGCTCCCCGCCGCAGGTGCAGGATACCCGAAGTGATGATCGGCAACACGTAGATGAGCGTGAAAACGCTGTACGCGCCGCCGGTGAAGTGTATCAACGCGGTGGTGTACACCACGTCGATCATTACCTGCACAAAAGAAAAGAGCCAGAGATTGCTTACGAGCGGAAGAGATATCGTGTATATGAGGCTGATCAGAAAGATAGCGCCTATCAACACGTACAGGGGTATTGCGGGGTCCACCAGAAGGCTGTGGGTTTCCCCCAACTGGAAAAGGATCGTCGCGCCCAACAGAACCGTGTTGATGAGCAGCCTCAGCAGCATCGCACGTTCGACTTTGCTGCGGAAGTCAGTTCCCACCCACGACCGATCCGGTCGGACGAGGTCGCTCAGTATTTGCTTAAAGCTCAGCACGGCAACCTCCGGGTCCCGGAGGCTCTCATAGTAATGCGGTTGAATTTCTTCTTTTTCCGAGGAGAAATCTTCAGCTCCTCAGCTCCATCGTATCGCCTTGCCGCGGTCGTCTCGGACGATTTCGTTCACGAATATCACTTTTCTGGGGCACTTGTACCGTGAAAGATACTCTCTGCTGAATCTGATGATGTCGCGTTCATCGGGTCTGGTTCCTGTCTCCGGGACGATGAGAGCCTCGATAACTTGCCCGCGCATCAGGTCGTCGACGCCGTTAAGCGCCACATCCGCCACCATGGGATGACGTATAAGGATTTCCTCCACCTCCTGGCAGTACACGTTGAACCCTGACGTAATTATGAGGTCCTTTTTCAGGCCGGTCAATGTAATGTACCCGTCTTCGTCGAGGAATCCGAGGTCGCCGGTGTACAACCAGCCGCTGCGTATGACTCTCTGGGTTTCAAAGGGCTTGTCCAGGTACCCGAGCATCACGTTGGGTCCTCTGACCACCACTTCGCCGGTGGAGCCGACCGGCAGCGTTTGACCGTTTTCGTCATGTATTTCGACCTGCACATCGGAAATTGGCTTGCCGACGGTCGACGGTTTGTTGGGGATCGTGATCGCGTTCCAGCTCACTACGGGAGAGGATTCGGTGAGGCCGTACCCTTGGTACAGGTCAATGCCGAAACGTTGCGTGAATGCCTCGTAGATCGCTTGGGAGAGCGGAGCCCCTCCGCTGATGCCTATTTCCAGGCTCGACAGGTCCAGTTCTTTGCACGCGGGGTGGTAGGTCAGGCCGTAGCAGAGCATGGGGACCATCCCCGAGTAGGTGATGCGAGCCTTCTGCACCCACGGGACAAGTTTGGGAAAATCGACCTTTTCCACCAGGTACACGGTCCCGCCTGACTTCATCGTCCCGAGCAGGTTGACCGCGGCTCCGAACGCGTGAAACAGCGGTATCACCGCGAGGCCGCGAGATTCCGGGCCTCTCTTGCAGACATCCCGGAGCATGCTGCAATTGGAATCGAGGTTGCGATGGCTCAGGGTAGCCCCATGGGCCTTCCCGAGCAGGCCTGCGGTGAAAATGACCACCGCCGGATCATCAGGTTCCATGTCCAGTGCCTGGAAGGTGTCGGAGAAGTCCCGGTCCACCTCCGCGAACGTTACTGCGCCATCGGTGGGCTCCACACAGATCAGCTTCTCGATGTAGTCGGTGCGGTCTTCGAGGTCGCGGATCTTGGCTGCTTCGGATTCCCGGCAGAGTACCACTTTGGGTCTGCTGTCCGCGAGGTATTTGCTCAATTCATAGCCCGTGGATACGGGGTTGAGAGTCACCGCGATCGCCCCCATTCGGACCGCGGCGAAGTACCCGATGACCAGTTCCGGCCTGTTTCCCAACAAAATCGCGACCCGATCGCCCTTGTGCACCCCCGCTGCTGTCAGCGCGTTTGACATGCGGTTTATGGAGCGCAACAGCTCGCTGTATGATACGGTCTTCTCCTCGAAGACAAGCGCCGGGTGTTCCGGCTGGCTGTCCGCATGACGATCCACGATCTCGCTGAGGTTCATCTCTGCTCCTGTGATATTGCGGTTCGGTTTTGGGCAGGCTAGCATGAGGCGCGCTTTTTTTCAACGCCTGAACGCTTCTCAGGATCATCACAAAAATGTGGTGCCACGTGTTGAAACTTGCCGGAAGTCTCACCCGCCCCTCACGCCCAATGCTGTTGACTTAACCTCTCCGTGACTACAGCGAGCGCCATTCGGTCATTCCTGCGAAAGCACGAATCCAGGTTTTCTGCGGGTTTCATGGACCCCGGCTTTCCCGGGGTGACGATCAGCGGCGACGCGTTCGTCCTTAAGTCAACAACATTGCCCCTTACTCCTCCCGTCGAGGGACGGGAACAGCAAACCCTCTCCGCTGGTAGGAAAGGGAAGGGAGAGGGGGGTTCGTGTCTCCTTCCACCGTCCCGCGAATTTCAAGGAGGTGACTACGGTAAGGCTTCAGCGTGATCGTCCGTCCCATCCTAGAACAAACTACAACCGCGCGAGGACACGAAGACATCGCAGAACGATTCTCAAGCCGCCATTTTTGAGACCACGCTTTCTTGGTGTCTTCGTGTCTCCGTGGTTCGATGTCTTTCCACCTGCTGAACGATTACCGCTGACCGCAGGGAAGTTCAGCCTCCATGCCTCGTCAACGGGGTCCGGACCTTGATCGCGGGAGGGGGACACGGCATGGGGTGTTCATTCACCTCGAACCACTGGGGACGCATCGTGGGACGACATACGATGCGACGTTCGAACACCACGTCCTGGAACTCGGTGGGGACAATCCGAGGGGCGACACACTCTTTGAGCTCGACGCGTTTGGTGCACGGCGGGAAGCATTTCAGGCAGTCTCCCTCACCTTTGGCGCATCCCAGAGGCGTCTCGCAGACCAGAGTCGGGACTCTCCTACGGGACGGCACAGGCACCGGGTAGGTCTGTACGACCCGGCGGGGCACTGGTTCACATATTCGTTCGACACACGGGACCATCTTCTGGTAGTACGTGGGGGTGCAGCCCGGCAGCGGCTTCAGGAAAAAAGTGTATTCTCCGCTCAATGCGAGAATGCCCTCTCCTTCTGCATGAGCCATGGGGGTGGCGAGGGTGACGGCAATGAGCAGAAATGCAGTCAACAACGGGATGCGGGGCATGGCAGACCTCCTAAATAATAATGAAATATAGCACGTTATGCAACAGACATCAAGGCTTTTATGAAACTGGCGTCATCTCCCGCTTGCCGGCTTGCATTGTGATGAGAAATTGTGCTATGTCCCAACAGGCGGCTGGGAGCCGCAACCAAAATCCGCGTCGAACGTCCTCGGCCCGCATGCAGACCCAGGGCGGGGCGAGTTGGTTCTGCGCAAGCGAAAAAAGGCACGCTGCTTCCTCCCAGAGCCGCTGAGCCTGAGAATTCTCCTCCAAAAGAGAAGAAATCGAATCTTATGCGTAAAAGGCTGTTCGGAGCACCATGTCTCGCCGCTCGATGACTGATCAAGCCAGTGGAATGGCCGCGACGGCGAAGATCAACCCCTCTCCGGACGAACAATCGGGAGCTGCCATGAATTCTGGTCGTGTACTGCTTATTGTGCTGACAGCCATCTGCGCGACGCTCGGAACCGTCGGACTCGGCTGGACCGAGCAGGTCTGGATCAAGTGTCACATAACCTGCCGGTGCTCGCACGACAACACTGTGGGGAACTTCGCGTTCATGATCCCTATCGACAAGTCCCCTGACACGGGATTCGACGCGGATAAGGCCTGTAAGTCGTATGGGCACAAGATCTGCGCTGACGGCTGCAATGGCACCAAGTTCACCTACACCTACCAAGTGACCGCGCCTTGACGCGCGTCGCACCAGTCCCCAAACCGTACGCCACGCGCGGCGCGACCGAAGCCCCGGTTGCTGTAGACCGCTCCCCCGTTCTTCACGAACGGCCGGCGCGTGATGCGAGAACGAACCAGGAGAGTGCACCCCAACTCGGCAAGAACGCGCCCGTTTGACGGAACCCGCCATGATTCTCACGCGTTCTTGCGCGGTCGCGTGGAAATGTTGGTCATGTGAAAACCCAACCTCTGAATAACCGCCAATCATCCTTCGCCGCGTTGAGCGCATTCCGACATCTTCCGGGGGGCATCTGGGCGTTGGGTTTTGTTTCGATGTTCGCGGACGTCTCCTCGGAGCTCATTCACAGCCTGCTACCGGTATTCATGGCCACTGTCCTCGGCGCGTCCATGATCACCATCGGCCTTGTCGAGGGGGTTGCCGAGTGCGCCGCTGCGATCACGAAGGTTTTTTCCGGCGCAATCAGCGACTACCTTGGAAAACGCAAGTTGCTCGCCGGCCTTGGCTACGGACTTGCCGCGGTTACCAAACCGATCTTCCCGATGGCGACCACGATTGGATGGGTGTTTGCCGCGCGGTTTATAGACCGGATCGGCAAGGGAATTCGCGGGGCGCCGCGTGATGCGCTCGTCGCGGACATCTCGCCTCGGGAACTCCGGGGAGCGGCGTACGGGCTCCGTCAGTCACTCGATTCGGTCGGTGCATTCGTGGGCCCGCTGGCCGCAGTGGTCCTCATGGGGTGTCTGGCGAACGACGTGAGAGCAGTGCTGTGGATTGCGGTTGTTCCCGGGTTCATTGCCGTTGCTCTGCTTATCTTCGGCGTTCACGATGCCGAAGGCGTGCGCGGCAACCCGGGCGGCATGCGAAGCCCTCTGAGTTTCAACGACGCCACGCGTCTGCCGCTTCGTTATTGGCTGATCGTGGTCCTCGGCGCGGTATTCACCTTGGCCCGCTTTAGCGAAGCGTTTCTGGTGCTCCGTGCCCAGGATGTCGGACTGACCCTCGGATATGTGCCGCTGGTGCTGATCGTCATGAACGTCGTGTATTCCGCCACGGCCTATCCGGCAGGGGTTGCCGCGGACAAGCTCAGTCAACGCACGCAGCTTATCGTGGGGCTTGGGATGCTGATTGCCGCGGATCTGGTATTGGCCGCAGCCGCATCGCCGTTGCCGGCGTTGATCGGAGCAGCATTCTGGGGACTGCACATGGGGCTCACCCAGGGACTGTTCGCCAAGCTTGTGGCCGACACGTCCCCGGCAGAGCTGCGCGGAACGGCTTTTGGCATCTTCAACCTTGTCGGCGGCGCAGCGCTCTTGCTTGCGAGCGTAGTGGCGGGCGCTCTTTGGAGCGCATTCGGTGCGCCTGCCGCGTTCTTGACAGGCGCGACCTTCGCCATGGTTGCGGTTCTCGGACTGCTCGCCTACCGACGTAAGCCTCCAACAGTCCAGCAAGAACGAGGGTACGGCAACGGCACCGCCTGACCGGCACTGTGCACGCGTCACGAAACAAGTACCACAGCTTGTGGGCCCTGCAACTTCGGCGGAAACCGCGGCCGTCATCCCTCGGAAAGCGGGAATCCAGGTTTTTTCAGGGTTTCCGGCCCCCCCCGCCTGGCCCGACGGAACTATTTAGGCGGCCGCGACGGGGTGCGATGAGCGTCCTTCTCATCTTTGGAACCGCGGTAAGGTCTGCTCCCGAAGAGCGCCAGGGCGGCAGCAACAAGGAGCACAATGCCGGCTACCTTGGCTTCGAACACCCTCCCGCGGAAATAGAGATACCCCACCGCGCACATTGCCGCGATGAATACCGGGATCGCAACCCAGTTACTGCTGAGTATCTTGAAGAGCATTCCACGAGCCTAATAGACTACGGATTGTGTACTCACCTGAGCCTCGTCTCCGCGGGCCTCGATTGGTGTTTCATCTGCAGGTACCGGGAGTAATCGACCCGACGGAAGAATTCCAAGGCTTCCGATTGGGCCTTTTCCGCTTGTCGGACTTTGCCTGTCTTGTGGTACAGTCGAGCGTTGTCGGCCAATACCGAAGCTTTTGCCCGCTCCATGTATGCGAGAGAGTCGGTATACCGTCCCGAACTCTCCAGCAGTTTGCCGATGCGACAAAGCGCGTCGGTTTCCGATGCTTGGGAGTGCCCGTATCTGGCCTGCCAGAGAGCGGTGAACGCGTCGATGATGGGCCCGGGTTTGAGGCCCATTTTCAGTGCTGAGGACTCTACTTTGGCCCTCACGGAATCGCCTTTCGGGGGGACGCCGGCCTTTCCCGAGAGAAACAGGGCATGCGAGTAGTTCTCCAAGGCAGGGGCAAGATCCCCCTTTCTCTCCCGGACCGAACCGATGTTGAGCAGAAGCCTTTCCCGGCCGTCAGTGCGGCCAAGCTTCTGAATCAACCCGAGAGCCGCGGTGAAACTGTGCAGCGCGCGGTCGTCATTTCCCTGGCGAAGGTAATGCTCACCGAGCTGCGCCAGCACTTTGGCCATCTCTTCTTCATCGTTGCGCGCCTTGAACGCCTTGAGCTGCGCCAACAAGTCGCCGATCGACTTGAATGATCGGGTGGACGACGAGTCAGACGCCGCGCGGCGCGGTGATTCGCTCTCGGGCTCGGATCTTCGCCCCGAGCGATGGCTTCGTTTCTTGTCAGCTTTCCTATCTGGGATGTCCGTCTTGGCAATCTGGGGAAGCGGGAGTTCCCTTGCCGCGGAAAAGGTCGAAGGATCTATGCCCGGAGCCGGCGAGGCTGCTGTGCGTGTCTGCCTTGGAGGAGATATGGCGACCGATTGGGTTTTCTGCGGTGACTCGACTGTGCCTGGGTCCGCGGGGACCGGCCTGGATTTCGTTTCAACCGATGAGCTGCGCGAGGGATCTTTCTTTTGATCCTGAGGTCCGAGCGGTTTCGAGGCCTCGCTCGTGGCGGATTCCGTCGGAGGAGCAGCGGCGACGGGTGAGTTCCGGTGCTCGTCATCTCGACCAGACGGTGCGGCCGGCTCCTCCGCCAGAACCGGCGCCTGATCCGGGATACGCAGTTCCGCGATCTTCTTGGTCGCGGCTGTGCAGAATTCCGTTGACTCGTGTGTCCTACCCGCTTTCCTGCTCAGCGCGGCCATGACAAGGAGCGTGATCACGGCCTCTTCCTTCGCCTGCGACCTGTTGAACAGATCGAGGGCTTTGCGCAGCTCATTGTACGGGTCCGATGGTCTCCCGGTTCTGCTGTGGATCCGATTTATCTCCACTTGACACCAGGCGGCACCCATGTCGTTTCGTTGTCTCTGAGCCAGCTTCTGCACATCCTCGAAACGGATGAGTGCCTTGGCGACGTCAGGTTCCGCCAGAAACCACAGTCCCTGGCGGAATATTTCCGTCATCGGTCCTGAAAGACGGGCAGCGACGTGTTCCCGGGCTCGGGCTTCCACCACCTGAAGGACTCGGCTGGACACTTTGCATATGGGGAGATCGGAACCCTCCGCGTCAACCTTGCCGCCCGACCCCGTGGACGTTGCAGTGGCGGTGCGCGGCTCGTCTTTTCCTCTTCCGACCTGTATGGTTTCGACCACTGCCCGGGCGACGGAAGACCGTACGTGACGACGGGCCCGCCCGCCCGTGCTCGGATTATCGTCCGATCCCGACACGGGAGCGACCCCTGTCATCTTGGAGAGCGTCTCCTCCAATTCCTTGCGCAGACCCGGTTCATCGGCCATTTGGAGAGCCTTCTTGTACACTCGGATGGCCTCGTTGCGCTCATCTTTGCTCAGCAGACACTCCGCCCAGGAGACGAACACTTTGGGGTCGCGGTTGCCGCCCACTGCGGCTTTTTCGAAGTCGGCCAGTGCCTTTGCGACATCGCCCTTCTTGTGGTACGCCATCGCGCGATTACCAAGGAGTCGGGCATCGTTTCTTTGTGTTTCAAGGGCCCGAGTGAAGTCTTGTATTGCCCCGTCGTAATCCTCCCTGAGCAGCAGGGCGACCCCCCTGTTGTTGAGCGCACCGCCGAAATGCGGGTCGATCTCGAGGGCCTTGGAATAGTCAGCCATGGCTTGCTCGATATTTCCTGACCTCTTGAACGCCACCCCCCTGTCATTGTAGTACCGACTGTTTCGGGGATTCATGCCGATAGCCCTGGAGAGGAGCTTGATGGCCTCGTAGTCCTCACCGAGTCTCAGGGCACGCAGGGCGGATTTGTGGAGCTCCTGAGCCGACTGCGCCCACAGGTCCCCTGCGGGCCAGGCTCCGATTATGGCCGCCAACAGCACGATGGCGGCCATCGCTCGGCGCACGGTCTTTCCCTCGGGACAAGGCACAAGAGTGCGTTTCGACACGACTATACTCCTGCTCGTTGAGCGTGAGCCCTTTGTACACTACTGTGGTTCAAGTCCTTCTCGGGCCGCGACGATCTTTTGTCGGAATCCGCTTCAGCAACGGAGTTGATGGCTCTTCTTCGGCCGTAGCGGTCTGCGGCTTGGATGTGAGCAGAACCAACTCACCCCGCCCTCGGACGGCACGCGTGCCGACCAAGGTTGACGCGAGTATTGGTTGTCGCTCCCAGCCGCTCTGCGTGAGCCGGCAGTGTTTCCCCTGGTTCTCTCGATGGGGGGTGCAGCCCATAGGCGTTAAGATAAGGACCCTTCGCCTTATCAGGCGTTTGACCGTTCTTCCCCGGTGCTGAAGCATCCGGCTACTTTCAGTCGCCCCTGCGGGGCTTGGGAACCGGTCAGTCCCGAAGGGACGACTGACAATAGCCGGGCCTTTTAAGGCCGGGGCATCGGGCAAGGTCTCTCTTATTTTGACGCCTATGGGGGTGCAGACCTCCTTCCACGGCACGAGGAACAGGGAAGACGATGAGAACCGAGCCCATCGATGTGGGCATACGCACCGCTGGCGAACCGATGCGCGAGCACGGCACAGGGCCGAATTCCAACCGACGGTATGGGAGCCGGATAATCAGCGCGACCCTTGCCTACCCAAACCGAACTGGCCGGCGATGTCTTTGACGGCCGCAGCGGTGCGGTCGAGCCATCCGGGAACCTTCCCTATCATGAAGGCTTCGTTGAGTACTTTCCAGACCGCTGCCGAATCCTTCACCTTTTCCGTGGCCGACGGTAGGGTACGCGAAGATCTGGCCGTGCAGCGTTCGTACCCCACGGCCAACGCGTTTCCCGCGACCACCACCACTATCAGCAAGGCAACCAGGACGAACCTAGGAGAGAACGACATGACAAAGCTCCAAACCTGTGGCAAAGAATATGTCACGTATCACATAACGATTATATCATAACTTATTGAAAAAGGTCAATCCTGGTTGTGTTGTGGCAGGAGTGTGGCGGCACTCGTCTCCGGACCGGTCCTTACCCGCCTTCCATGGCACCGCGGCCCGTGGTCTTCTCCGGGTTTTTCGGCTGAGTCTTTAGCGACTCTGTGCCGAGCCCCAGCAACGCCGAATCGAACGCCTGCCCCATGGTAATCACCGTCCGATTAAGCCTGCCGGCCTGATCTGGGTTGTACCTCCGGTTAACGGTCTCAAGCACTTTGCGCCTTTGTGCCCCGAGATGATTGTAGTATCCGATGAAATCCGACTCCGATGCCCGGTTCACTGCTATCTTCTCCGAAAGATGTTGCGATCTCCTCCACGCCTCCTTCAGTCCGTGGTCTATCTGCAGAACCTCCAGGTATTTTTCCCACACGAGAGCAATCGCCACGCCGGACCACACATTGGCGTGGGGGCCGTAGATCGCGTACGACTTGCCGCCCTCCGGAGTCCCGACCTGCTTGAGATGGAGGCCTCTTTCTTGGAGATAGGGAGTCAGCCGATCCATGACCTCTTTGTTCCAGCATCCGGGCCAGAGTCCCACTATGCTCTTTGCGTCCGGTCTCGAAAGGCCGTCTTCGTGGAGCTGCCTAACCAGGGCGTACCGAGCCACCTCCTCCCCGAACGGCCCCCTGAAACCGAACATTTCCAGGTTTTTCACCAGCTTTGGATAGAAGACCCGGATGTGATCCTCAATGGCCCTGCGGGGTTCGGGAGCTCCCCAAGACCCGGCGGCCCCTATGAGAATCGCACAACACAGGTAACACACAACTGTTCTCAGCAAATACATGATTCAGGCTCCTGTCCAACGGAGGGACGACCAATCCGCCACCTTCGAAAAGACCTCAGGTGCATCTGGTCCCTGTTGGATCAGCCTGCTGTGTGCTGCTCTATGCGCGTGCACCTCCTGACACAAAGGTGAAAAGGTATGGAAACCGTTGCAGATTATTGGTCGTGCAGTGCCTTGGGCACCCATTCCCTCCGGGGTTTGTTGAAGTATACCAAACAGCCGCCCGTCACATGGGACGATCGCTCATGCAACCCGCGATTGGGCGCCAGAGCGGAATCGCACTTGTAGGCACGCATGTCGGTATGAGCCCGGAGCCTATACCTTGCTCTGCAAGTCGCTGTCAACCAAAATATCACCCCGAGGCAGCATTCGCGCCAAGAAAAGATCCTCCGGAGTGGTGATCTTGATGTTGAACAGTGAGTCTTCAACGGCCGCAACGGGGTGCCCCGTCCGTTCCACGAGAGATATGTCGTCGGTGGCTTCGAAGCCTTCTTCTCTCGCTCTTCGGTGGGCCTCAAGGATGAGCGAGGTGCGAAACGTCTGGGGAGTGTGGGCCAGCCAGAGGTCCGCCCGTGGTATGGTATGAAAAAGATTGCCGATTCTTTTCTTGATGGTGTCTCGGACTGGAACGCACGCGAGCGCGGCTCCCACCGACGCAGCCGCCTCGAAAGTGGCGGTGATCGTCCGACTACCGACGAGGGGGCGGGCGCCGTCATGAATTGCCACGAAGTCGGTATCCTCGAGCACCACCAACCCGTTGTACACGGATTCCTGTCGAGTTTCACCGCCGGGAGTCACGGCCCGCACCTTGGTGAAGCCGAATCGCAAGACCATTTCCCCACGAACGGAGTCCTCGTGGCCCTCGGGGACCGTCACCGCGATCACATCGACCATGGGGTGTTGCTGGAACACGCTGAGAGTCCTGGCCAACATCGGGATCCCATGCAAGTCCAGGTACTGCTTCGGTATCGAGGAACCCATTCGTGTCCCGGCCCCGGCCGCGGTTACCAGAGCAGCCCGGATCATCGACCTCTCCTATGCCCGGGCGCCTTGAAGAGGCCGTCCGACACCCCGGCAACCTCCAAATTGGGCCTCAGATAGCCGTTTGTCTCAAGAAATTTGAGCACCAACGCACCATAACCCTTGGGCACATGGATCGTGTGAGTTGTGTCCCGACCGTTGCCCGCGCTTCTGAAGCACCTTTCGTTCCTGTCAAGAGCCGGGTTGAGCGTGCGGATCGCCTGCTCCGACGAGTCGGTAACGGTTGCGAGCAACGATAACGGAACGTCCACCTGCGGTCTTAAGGCTGGTATCGTGTCGATTTCGAGAGGCGGCACGTCCGGAATGGCGAGCCCATAGTGCGACCGGTGAGCTTCGATAACGCACAAGGCAATCCACCTGGGTACGTACACTTCGGTTTCCGTGGGGAGCTTGATTTCCCAGAAGGTGGAACCTCCGTATGCGGCAAGCCTCTCCTTGGTCTTGGAAAATCCCGCATTGTACCCAGCAGCGGCCAGGAGCCAACTCGCTTTGGCATTCCCCTGACCGAGATGTTCCCTCATCCATTTCAGGTATCGCGCCGCGGACATCGTGGAAAGCACGAGATCGCATCGATCGTCCCGGTACTTGGAGATGTTGAGGGTCCAACCTTCACCCGGTTGCAGGGGCAACGAGTCACTTGCGGTGGCCTTTGTGAACTGCCACCATCCCCGGGCTCCTGCGGGGGAGACCGCTGCGCCGTCGTATCCCGATTCCATGGCCGGCAAGAGCGCGAATTCCCGCGGAAGGCCTTCCTCCGCGAGCACCGCGTGCACGATCTTCGCGTATCTTTGGGTGCGTTTGAGCCATATTCCCGTGCTGTCACGAAGATCGGTCAGCAGGTGTTCGATCTGGTAAGCAATTCTGCTCCTGACTTCCGGCTGTTCAAGGGGGATTCGTTCCCCGCACACACGCAGCCCTTTTTCCGCGAGATCAGGAGGAAGATCCTGTCTTGGACCGGCCCTGAGACTCACCACAGGAGGCTGATACCGTAACGACCCCACGAGTTGCCGCTCGACGAGCGCGTCTCTGTCCTCGGCTGCCTGGGTCTCTTTTTCGCGCATCTGTGCGAGTGTGGCAGTCAGAGTCTGCACGGGATCCGTTTCCAGGATATCACTGGGGATGTCTTGCCGCCACAGAGCAAAACTTGCCAGCCAGCGCTGAGCTGGTCCGAGTGGTGACCTCGATGCCGACAGCGGGGCGAGCTCGACGATTCGGGGACTGGAAGGGAGACTCTCGTAGTCGGACAAGATCGCTGCATAACGCGGTGGCAGTCCATAGGTCGCGGCTTCTGCCCGTGCGGCTTCTTCCGAAAGGCTGTGACACAGATCGTGCACCGTCACCAGGGCACGGCACCGCTCCACTTCCCGTTGAATTACGGGATACCCCAGGATCAGGAACAGAACAACCGGCAAGACCAAGACAGGCACGATAAGAGATTTGAACCGTATCATGGGGTCGGTTGATCCTGTGATCTGACGATTGCCGCCCTTTCGGACGCGAACGTGGGTGCTTTCTCAGCGAGGATGCGCGCCAGGTAGTTCAGCCGGGGGTCCCGGTCGAGGGACGAGTCCTTGAAGTCGAGAGCTTTTCGGGCTCCTTCCGGGTCTCCCCTCTCGAGCAGCAGGACCACCAGATTGACCCTGGCCGGCACAAACGTGTGATCATTCCTGAGAACACTTTCGTAGAGCGCCCGAGCCTCAGTGAAGAACCCCTGGCGTTCCATGGTCAGCGCGGAATAGAACAGCGGACGGGGGTCCTTGGGGACCAATCCGCGAGACATCCGGAAGATCTCCAACGCGCGTGCATAGTCTTTGGCCTCGAGTGCGCGCAGTCCTGTGTGCAGGATAGACTCTCTTGCCGGGTGAGCACCCGAGACAGGGGTTTTGAGGGTTTTGACCAACGTCAAATGTTCCAGGTTGCGTTTCGCTGAGCCGTAGTACGGATCAACCGCGAGCACTCCGAGGTAAGTCTTTTCCGCTTCTTTGGGGTTTCCCAGGTCTTCGAGGCACGCACCTATTTGGACCTGAGCTCTCAGGTAGTCGGCTGATCCTGGACGGACCTTTCGAAGTGCTTCCACGGCCTTTCGCGGCTTCCCTTCGATGCGCAGGGCAATTCCGCGCTCGAACTCCGACACATCGTCAGCTCCGACGACCGTCTGCATCAGCAAGAACACCAATATGGGAGCGAACTTTCCCAGCTTCATCGTCTTAGTCCCGATTTAGGCACACCAAGGTCCACATTCTATAGCACAGGTCGGCTTCCCCGCATACAAAATATTGTGGTGCGTCACACAAGAGTCAACCCTCAATCACCGCACAGGCATCAAGACTCATCGTTCGCCGGACAGGGTGCCGCGCACTTTGGTACATCAATGATGCGACGGTGCATTTCCGAAACCCGGGACTCACGTCCCGGGCTAATTTCTTGCGTCCTTCGGGACTTAACGTAGGTCTCCGGGGCCCCGGAGAGGCGGCAGACAGTAGCCCGGTGCGTGAGCGTCGGGAATCCCAGACGAGAAAACGGGTCTGAGTCCCGTATTGGCAGTCGATGAACGTCCGTGACCGCACCGATGATCCCGAGCGTCAGCTCGTATTTTCAATGCGCGGGCATCTGCGAAATCTGCGGCTGAATTGCCACGTCCCCAAGAGGCACAGCAGCCGTCCTGCCTCAACCATTCGAATCCATCATCGGAAACGGAAACGCGCTGCGCCCCACGGGACAACCCCTTTTCACTGGTCTTTTGGCCCCACTTGCAGTAAGTCTGGAAGCCGGAACCGGCCACTCAATCCCGGGGAGAGGAAACCATCGACCGAGGACATGCATGAATGTCAATTTCTTCGACTTGGCACACATAAGCCCGGAAGCGCGGTCCAGGCTCTATCACAGGCAAGGAGTGGATCTGAGAGAACTGGTCTCCCAGGTAGCTCCGATCATCGAGGCGGTGCGCACCCGAGGGGACGACGCGGTGCGCGAGTATGCTCTGCGCTTCGACCAGGCCGATATGGAGCCCTCAGCGTTAAGGGTCTCGGTCGAGGAAATGGACCGGGCTGTGGCCGGCTTGCCCGCGGATCTCAGAGATGCGATCGAGGTATCAATCGCCAACATCTGGGCCTTCCACGACCGGCAGAAAGAACCACCAGCCTGGGAAATCGAGATCATGCCGGGGATCATCGCGGGCGAACGGACCGTTCCGATTGGGTCGGTGGGTTTGTATGTGCCTCGAGGAAAGGGTTCCTTCCCGTCCATGATGATGATGGCCGGAGTCCCCGCGATGGTCGCGGAAGTGGGAAGGATCGCGGTGATCACTCCTCCGGACCGCGACGGAAAAGCCGACCCCGCAACCATCGCGGCGGCTCGGATGATCGGCATCCGGGAAGTGTACGCCATCGGCGGAGTCCAGGGCGTTGCCGCGCTTGCCCTCGGCACTCAGACCATTCCTCGGGTGGACAAGATAGTGGGACCTGGTTCGGGGTACGTGCTTGCCGCGAAACTCATCCTGTCATCAGAGGTCGATACGGGGCTCCCCGCGGGTCCCAGTGAGGCAATCATCCTGGCGGACAAGCTCGCCGATCCCCCGACCGTAGTGACGGACCTGCTCATCGAGGCGGAACACGGCCCGGATTCATCGGCCTATTTGGTGACTCCGGATGCCTGCATGGCGAGACGGGCGCTCGAGCTGATCCCCGAGTTTGTGTCACGGCTGCCCGAAGAGCGACGCTCCTTCTGCGAGCAGGTCTTCCGGACGAACGGCGGGGTGGTTCTGGCAAAAGACATGGATGATGCGATCGACTTCGTGAACAGCTTCGCTCCCGAGCACCTCCAGATCCTCACCGCGCACCCGGAAGCGCTCCTGGAACACGTGAAATGCGCAGGAGAAGTCCTGCTGGGACCTTTTACGCCCGGGACGCTCGCGAACTACTCGATCGGCCCGAACGCGATACTGCCCACATCAGGGTTTGCTCGTACCGCGTCGGCGCTTTCCGTGCGGGACTTCACCCGGAAGATGTCCTATTCACGGGTGTCGGAGGAAGGCTTTCACCGGCTGGCTCCCAAGACCCTGGTTCTTGCCGAGTACGAGGGCTTCGCGGCCCACGCGGCAGCACTCAGACTCAGACTGGAAAGAGAGTAAGCGTTC
The DNA here is from genome assembly GCA_040755955.1 of Thermodesulfobacteriota bacterium. Taxonomy (GTDB): domain Bacteria; phylum Desulfobacterota; class Desulfomonilia; order Desulfomonilales; family Desulfomonilaceae; genus JBFMAA01. The sequence continues at coordinate 37,327 of JBFMAA010000021.1, read as the reverse complement.
ACCCCGAAGGCAAGATAATGAACCACAAAGGCACAAAGACACAAAGAAAGCCAAGAATAACCGACTATTTACGGGGTCAGTTTCCCAAGCCGAAATTGGTTTCCGGGGCTATTCAATATAGTCGGTTCGGGACAAACGTCCTCACAGTGCCCTGAAGGGGCGCACCGTAAATAGCCGTGGGTTTCAATCCACGGTCGTGCGAACGGGGATGATCCCTCGGTGAACGATTACGAAAGAGCCTATGACTGAGCACAAAAGACATTTTGCCGTCTGTGTCGACAATGCGGACTATGAAGCCTCTCTCGTCGTACGAAAGGTGTACGAGATCATTCCGGACGATGCCGCGGCCGAGGATGACCTCTGGCGAGTCGTTGATGAGAGCGGAGAGGATTACCTCTATCATAAGAGCCATTTCATAGCGGTAGAGCTTCCCACAGACGTGGAGCACGCATTGTTCGCGACACACGATACGACGACTCACAGCAATGCGACTTCAGACAGGTGAGATTACCCAGCCGACGACAGGCAAGATGCCTGTCCCACCCAGGGCCTGAAGTCAGTTCTAGAACGTGCATTGGTACCAGCGGTAGCCCTGAGCACGAGCGAGGAATCGGCGATTGACGTTTAGGCGTTCAGACGCTATGCTGGGTTCATGAAGGCAACACAAAAAAGAGCCACAATCTATTTTGAGTCGGATTTGCATCGGGCGCTCAGGGTTAAAGCCGCAGAGACGGACCGCACCACTTCCGATCTCGTCAACGAGGCCGTCCGGCTGAGACTTGCCGAAGATGCCGAGGATTTGTCCGCATTTGAGGATCGCGTACAGGAACCCGATCTGCTCTTTGAAGACGTCGTCAGAGACCTGAAGCAGCGTGGCACGATATAGCATCGTCATCTCTTCCGTCACGAGGAACTCCAATGAGTGCAAACGAACTGAGAATCACGCTGCCTCCAGGTTTATCCGAGGATGAAGTGAAGCTCCTTCTGGCCGTGAAGCTCTTTGAGGTGGGGAAAGTATCACTCGGACAGGCAGCCAAACTGGTTGGTTTTTCCAAGCGAGCCTTCCTGGAAGTGTTAGGGCGATATCGGGTCCCCGTCTTTGATTATTCTCCTGAAGAATTGCGGCAAGAGTTCGGTCTGTGAACGAATCGCCGGATCAAGGCGGCATTGCATTGATGAATCCCCGCAAGGCTCTGCTGGGAGACGAATTCCTGCAGCTATTCCATGTACGTGAGGAACGTCTTGCTCCGGGGGAACTGATAGAGCCAGGTCGTTGGGGTAGCGAGGTTATTAAGCGGGGAAAGGAACATCCTTTCTTCGCCCGCGAAATGTTGCTGGAGAATTGGCGCAAGGAAAGAACGTCGGTCCCTGTTTCTCGCCTTTCTTGCACGTTTGCACATGAAACCCTCGCACAGGCTGTGCAATACGCCCGACCCGGAGAAGTAATTCTGCCGGTGGCTCCAGGAGACCCGGATGCGCCTCACGCGCGGCTTAATATGCTGTGGCTCACCTGGATGGGTGAACCTGGGGTAACGACCAGCCAAAAAAACGATTGGTGTGCGATGTACTGGGCCGGTCGGCCGACTTCGGACCGCAGGCCTGACATTACCCCGTCATGGGAGTGGCTCTTTGCGTGCCCCCTCTTGGTGGTACGATGACACCGACCTCGAGTCAACAGCGCGGCCCAAAGGAACCCCCCAAGCATGTCTGATCTGACTCATTTCGACGAAAAAGGCCGGGCCCGCATGGTAGACGTGGGCGAGAAGGAGATCACCGTCCGAGAAGCGATCGCAAGGGGTGAGGTGCACATGAAGCCGGAAACCCTCGAGCTGATCGTCACGGGCCAAACCAAGAAGGGAGACGTCTTCGGAGTTGCCCGGCTGGCCGGAATCATGGCGGCAAAGAAGACCCCCGATCTCATCCCGTTGGCACATCCGCTCCCGTTGAGCGCGATCACCGTGGACTTCACCCCTGACCGGGCCTCGGGGCGGGTCGAGATCGAAGCCCGGGTCAGAGTCACCGCGCGCACCGGTGTCGAAATGGAGGCTCTGACCGCGGTATCCGTAGCCGCCCTGACGATCTACGACATGTGCAAAGCCGTGGACCGCGGCATGGTGCTCACCGGTATCCGCCTCATGGAGAAGAGCGGCGGCCGGTCAGGGCACTTCGTGAGGACCGATGATGAAGCACGCTGATCCCCCTGAAATCGAGGACCTCTCGAAAGACGATCTTCTGAGACTCGTAGGGACGGCCCTGGGTGAGGTTCTGTTGCATTACGGCCTCTGGTTCGCGGAGACGGCAAGGTTCCGAGGCGTGGAGACCGCGGTCGAAAAGGAACATCGCGTCCTCGAGAAGTACGTGGACACGGTGATCAAGCGCCTTGGCCCTCACCTCGGGCTCACGACCGAGAACGGTATCCCTCGAGCCCTCCTGGAGAAATCCGAGAAGGAACTCAGAGAGATGCTTGTGGACATCGGCAGAATCTGGCTCACAGGAGACGGGCTCTGGTTCCAGGAAGTGGAAGCGACCCACGGCATGAACGCAGCCAAGGAGGTGAACGATTCGTGCTGGCACAGGTTCGCGCACGTGGAGGCTTACAAAATCCGGCAATTCCTCGGCATCGGACCCGGCGCGGGATTGGAAGGGCTGTGTAAGGCACTGAACTTCCGGGTGTATTCGTCGATGAATGCACACTCGTCCCGCTGGGAGGACGACCACACCCTTCTCTGGACCATGGTCGACTGTCGAGTCCAGACCGCTCGCCGTCGCAAGGGACTACCCGACTATCCGTGCAAATCCGCCGGCATCGTGGAATATACCCACTTCGCTCAGGCCCTCGACCCGAGAATCACCACCGAGTGCGTGATCTGCCCGCCCGATGCGGTGCCTGAAGGCATGTACTGCGCGTGGAAGTTCCGGATCCGCGACTGATACCAAATCGTTTATCGAAGATGAAGATTCCGGGGGAACCCCATTGGGAACAAGACGGACAGAGTGCGTCTCCGTGGAGACCCGGTCTGCCGCACTTGTTCTTGGTGCTTCTCGTACGTGCTCATAAACTTACTTAGTGATGTCGTGCTGTGCGTGGCCTGAATGCATACAGTGCCCTTGGATGGACACGGATTTCCTGGGGGATATCTGCATTAGCCTGCGCCCTAGGGTATCCGGCCTAGGGAGGTTGTACTCCTGAGTCTTGGCCACCCCCATCCGTTTCATCTCGATCAGGAACTGACTCAACCGCTGGAGTTCTTCGGTATCCGGAGTTGTTCGGGGGAATTCGGAAATGAGTCCCTGCAGTTTATCAGTAATGGACATTGCGCCCCTTCCTTTCAGAAATAGTCTCGGCTGTGCATAAACATCGGGAACCCTGCTCGCACCATGTAATCGGTTAACAAATCGCTGTAAGAGCGTACCATGGGGCGAAGGGTGCTATCGGATGAGTAGTCATTGATCAGGAGCCTTAGTTCGCTCGTCAACGTACTGGGGCCTATCATCCGCCCGTGCGAATGCCAGTGTTTATGGTCCCCTAAGGCCCGAGCAATCTCTTCGGCGCGCTGCTGCTTTTCCGCCAATGTGACATCTTGCCCTTTTTTCACAGGGTCCGTATTGTGGTGAGTCCAATTCCGGAACTTGTATTGTACCAACCACTTCTTGAGCAAGGTCACGGTGAGATCTCGCGCCTGTTCGTACGCGGACAGCAATGCCAAGTCTTGATTCTGAAGAATAAGGAACTCGGCGTTCGTAAGTAGCCCCGCGGCTGCTTTCTGCAGGAGAGCTTCCACCTTGTCGAGGTACCCGAGCGCCGGAACCCATTCTTTTCCATTCCAGACCTGCGGATCGATCGGGCCGAGTGAGGACGAATAGTCCATATAGATCCGATCTCCCGACATACATAGGATTGTACCTGCGGACAAGGCGAAATCCGGCACAACGAGAAATACCTCCGGGTAGTGATATCGTATTATGTCAACCATTTTCTCCGCTGCTTCGGCGCTGCCTCCCGATGTCTGCAAGAAGAATACTAGGCGTCCACGCCCGAATCTCGATCCGGAGGCAGTGCGCTCCAAGAAATCCCTGAAGAAACGGATGGCTCCAACGTCGATAGAGCCTGAGAAGAAGGCTACGTCGCTCTGAAAATGGTCCTCAAGTGCGATTAACCGCTGTCTGGCAGTCTCTTTCACCGTCTCGTCGACAATTTGCATCGCAATACCTCCACTTCTCGGCGGCTGCCTCCATGAGCGTCGCGTCCGGACAACGTCTCCTCCGCGCATACAGCAGCGTCTCACGCGATTGCTCAATGACGAGTTCTTGGTGCGAGGCCGAGGATCAATTTAGGCTTTCTTGCTCATCACGTCAAGTGCGGAGTGGCTGCGGCACTGGTCGCAAAGCCCTTTGGCCCCTGCCTTGCGATCTTTCGAGGAGTTCGCCGCAAAGCAAATTCTTGACAGCGAGCCGCGGTCGGGCAATGATCACCCATCCAGCTCGGTTTCCCGCAGGGAGGGACTCGGGCTACACCTAAGGAACCACGCCATGCACGAGAAATGCGTCATTGTGGGCGCCAAGAGGACCCCTTTCGGGAAGTACCTCGGTGCGTTGTCGGAGACCGAGCCTCTGGACTTGGCTGTGCACGCGGGCCGAGCAGCGCTCACCGCGCAGGGGAAGGACCTGGCCCCGGAGGTAGAGCAGGTGGTCGTCGGAAATTGCATTCCGGGGGCCTTCGAGACAGGGTCGGTGACCGGAAGGCAGATCACTCTCAAGCTCGGGATCAATCGCTTCACCATCACCGTAGATACGGCCTGTTGTTCGCCGCTCACCGCACTCAGGATGGCGCTCTGGGGGCTCCGTCTGGGTGAGTACTCCGCTGCGCTCGTGATCGGAGTCGAATCCATGAGCCGAGTTCCCCACATGTCACGGGACTTGCGTTCGGGAGTCCGCATAGGCGAAGTAGGGCTCAAGGACCCCATCTTTCCGATCAGTTACCCCGGGTACAACTCCGTCGCGGTCGACGCATCCGACGGTGCGGACAAGTACAACGTGCCCAAACGTATGCTCGACGCGTGGGCCTTGGCCTCGCACCTCAAATGGACTCAGGCGGACGGCGCAGGCAGATTTAGGGAAGAGATCGCTCCCATAATCGCCCGGAAGAAGCGAGACAGGTTCCTCTTTTCGAGAGACGAATCCCCAAGGTCCGACAGCACCCTTGCCGCGATCGAACAGCTCCCCACGGTGTTCGGAGCCCGTACCACAACCGCGGGAAATGCTCCTGGGCTCAACGACGGCGCGTCAGCGGCAGTGATCATGACCGAGTCACGGGCACGCTCGCTTGGTCTGGAACCGCTCGGCACCATCGTCGAAGCGGCCGGCGAAACCGACATGCCCTACGGCATATCGTGGATTCCCGCGCTCACCATACGCAAAGTCCTCGCCAAGGCAGGCATGGAACTCGAGCGTATGGATCTCATCGAGATCAACGAGGCTTTTGCAGCCATGCCTCTGGTCAGCACGAAGATTCTCGCGGACAATGATACCCCAAAGTGGCATGAACTGCTCCAAAAGACCAACGTCAACGGCGGCGCCATCGCGATCGGTCATCCGGTGGGAGCGTCAGGCCTCCGGATCATGATGACCATGATGTACGAACTGCGCCGTCGCGGCGGCGGCACGGGCGTGGCCGCAATTTGCGGCGGATTGACGCAAGGTGAAGCGGTCATTGTGGCTGCATAGAAGGGGATCTCCATGGATGTGACATACACTCTTGACAGGCAGGCAATGGTGGCCGTTGTGACCATCGACACGGATGGACCTGTGAACACCATAGGTCAGCAGTTCATCATGGATTTGGAGAAGATCACGGCTCAGGCGTGTGAGGACGCGATCCGAGGCATGATCATCGTATCGGCAAAGAAGAAGAGCTTCCTCGACGGGGCAAACCTGCGGGAAATAGCCCTCGGAGCCTCTCTTCCGGCTATTCGGTCGGTGGTGACGAGGTACCAGGAGGTGCTCAAGGGTTTGGCAAAGGCCCCTTTCCCGGTCGTCGCGATGCTCGACGGGCAGAGCGCCCTCGGGGGCGGCTTCGAGCTGCTGCTTTGGTCCTGCGACCATGTCTTCGCCACCGCGGACTGCAAGATGGGGCTTCCCGAAACGAACGTGGGCCTTTTCCCCGCTGGGGGAGGCACTCGGACCCTACGCAATGTGGTCGGATTCAAGACCGCGGTGGACATGATCACCACGGCGCGAGTGAGTCAGGCTCAGGCATTTGCGAACCCGGCTTTCCTCACGACCTGCCCTGCTGGGGAGCTCAAACCCCGGGCCCTCGAGTGTCTCCGCGAGCTGCACGGCAAACCGAACCGCAACCATGATCCGAACTACCGGGAACCTGACCCTGTCTCCCCGGATGAGCAAAGGATCGTGCTGAACAAGGCCCGAGCCCGATACACGCTGTGCCCTCAAAGGCCCTACCTGGCTGCCGTACTGGACGTGATCGAGTCGGGACTCAATCTCGCCTTCGAGGACGCGGTGGTCGGCGAAGTGGATCGCTTTGTGGCCCTGTTCGCGGATCCGAATTCGCGCAACAAGATCGACCTGTTCTTTCTGGTGAGCAGTGTGGGGCCAAAACTGGCAAAGGTGAATCCGGCCCGTGGCGTTGCAGCAAAGAAGATCGCGGTGATCGGCACCGGCCTTATGGGTAGAGGCATCGCCCAAGTCGCGGCAGACAAGGGAATAGAGACGCTGCTCATCGACGTGAACCTGGAAACGACCCAGGCCGCGGCAGCGGAAGTCGATCGAACCCTTCAAGACTTGGTGGAGAAAGGCCGCTGGACCAAGGATCGGAAGGATGCCCTGACGGCCCGGTTGCGCTGCACCGCAGACTACGGCGATCTCAAGGACGTGCCGCTGGTGATCGAGTGCGTGTTCGAGGACCTCAGCCTCAAGAGGCGAATCCTGCAACAAGTCCAGGAAGCCAACCCCGAGGCGATCTTCGCTTCCAACACCTCGACCCTGCCCATGGCAGACATCTCCGAGGGGAGTGCCCGACCCCAGCAGGTTGTGGGAATGCACTTCTTTTCACCTGTGCCGTTGATGCCGCTGCTGGAGGTGATCCGGGGTCCCCGCTCGAGCGAGTCTGCGGTGACCACGGCCGTGACCGTGGGCAGAACCCTCGGCAAGACCGTGATCCTCGTGTCGGACGGTCCGGGATTCTACACGAGTCGGACCTTCGGCGCCTACGTGATGAACGGATTCCGGCTGGCGGAGCTGGGTCTTTCCCCTTGGGATGTGGATTTCGCAGCGATGCAGGCGGGTTTTCCTCAGGGACCCCTGCACGTGTACGGCACCGCGGGCGGCAACGTCATCTTTCACGCGAGCTCGTTCATGTCGGAGCGTTTTCCGGAACGGGTCCGCGTCCCAGAATCGCTCGCGAAGCTCCACGCAGCGGGGTATGTGGGAGCAGGCAAACCGAGCTTCTACCTCGACGACAAGAAGCTGATCCGGGACGAGTCGGTGCTCCCGCACATTGTTGCCGGACAGGGGCTTCCCGTGCCCACGTACCAGGAAGCTCAGGACATCCTACTCTTGGGAATGGTCAACGAGGCCTTCTGGTGCCTCAGCGAAGGAGTGCTCCAGGACTACTTCAGCATGGATCTGGGAGCGGTCCTCGGCATCGGATTCCCGGACTGTTGGCATGGGCCGGCTCGATACGTGAGCCTCAAGGGGGTGAAGGCGACCAAGGCTCGGCTCGAAGAACTTGCCGACAAGTTCCGGCTTCCGGGACTGGCTCCCGCGCCCGAGTTCGATCGGCTCATCGCCTGCGGGCTCGACCGCGCGCTCATCTGATGCCGAGGGAATTTCTGATGGAAATGCAGTTTCCGGGGGAAACCCTTCTACTAATAGGGTTCGATTTCTCCTTTTTTCGAGAAGAAATCTTCGGGCCGGCAGCTCTGGGAGCAAGCAAGGTGCCTTCTCTTCGCGTGCGTAGAACCAACCGGCCCCGCCCTCGGTCTTCATGCGGGCCGAGAAAGGTGGACGCGAATTTGGTTGCGGCTCCCAGCCGCCTTTTACTAATGAGGCTTGATTTCTTCTTCTTTTGAGAAGAAATCTTCGGTTCAGCAGCTCTGGGAGAAAGCAACGTGCCTTTCTTATGCGTGCGTAGAACCAACCGGCCCCGCCCTGGGTCTGCATGCGGACCGAGAAAGGTGGACGCGAATTTGGTTGCGGCTCCCAGCCGCCTTTTGAAACATCGGGTGGTTCTGACCATGTCGCGGGCTCGCGGGATGTCGGGAGCTGACTTTCATGCCTCGTTGTGGCCACAACCCATGACCGTTCTTGAGGATGGGGGTTCGCGGGCAGGCACTTCTTGCTGGAAGTTCCTTACCCCGGAATCGCATTTTCTGATAAAGGCTTTCTTTGTGTCTTTGTCGCTTTGTGGTCAGTTTTCGCCCGCATTGACAGGGAAGCCCTTCCCCTAAGAGCGTCGCCTGCGGGCTCGGAAAGGAATGCCTATGAAGCATTTTCTGGAACAGTACCTCAAGGTCTACGAGCACGAGGCACGAGGCTTCGTGTGGCTCGCCGTGATCTTCTTCTCAGTGTTCTTTGTGACCGCGATCTTCCGGAACTATGTGGACACCGCATTTCTCAAGCGGTACGGGCCGGACTACATCCCGATCATGCTCGTGATCAGCGCGGTGCTGACCATGGTCGTGCTCGCGTACGCGGATCGGGTTGCGCGGCGATTCTCCGACTCGTATTTGATGATTCTCGTGTTCGGAGGCTATGCGGCAGCAGCGGTGATCTGTTGGCTGATGGTCAAGTCGAAGCTTACCATCGTGTACCCCGCCTTGTACCAACTCATGGGGTTGCTCGATTCGATTCAGCTCGTGTATCTCTGGAACATAGCCGGCGACCTCTTCGACGCGAGGCAGGGGAAACGGATCTTTCCACTCGTGACCGCAGCCCAGGTCCTGGGGACCACAGTGGGCAGCTTCCTCACCAGGCCGATCACGTACGGCATCGGGGAAGATGCCGCGCTGCTCGTGTTTGGTGTGGTGTTTCTGCTGACCGCGCTGTACATGCTCAAGACGAGCCGCGGAGTCGTTGGCGACCCTAAACCCAAATCAGCCACGGTCAAGAAAGCACCGGAAACGAAACGCCTGGCCGAAGTTCCCGGCATCATGAAGCAATTCCCCATAGTCCGGTTCCTGATCATCTGCGGACTCATTCCGAACATTCTGTTGCCGATATTCTCGTACCAGTTCAGCGTGATCGCCAACCAAAGCTTCGATTCCGAACAGAGCCTGATCAGTTTTCTCAGCGTGTTCCGAGGGGCAACGACCTTTACCACGTTCCTGATTCTGTTCTTTGTGGGGCGGCTCTACACCTCCATGGGCCTTCCCAACGCGTCTTTGGTGCAGCCGGTGAATTTCACGATCGTATTCGCCGCGCTTACCGGGTTTTTCAACATCTACGTCGCGGGTTACGGCCAGTTTACCCTCATCCTCATCCAGAGAGCCATTGCCGGCCCGGTCAACAAGATCCTGTTCAACGTCATTCCCAAGGCGCTCACGGCATGGAGTAGGACGTTCATCCGGGGCACGGTCCTGAAACTCGGCATGCTGACCGGAGCGCTCCTTATGATATTCCTCAAACCCGTGATGGAGCCCCGAGATTTCGCCTATATCGCAGTGATCCTCGCCGCGTATTGGGTGTTCGAGACCCTGCTGTTCAGAAAGGAATACAAGCGCATTCTCAAGCAGGTGATCGTGCAAGACAAGATCGACTACGACCGGATCGAGGCTGTGCGCACGTTTGACGCCGGCGGTGCGCCCTTGGGCCTGGAATCCGAGGCGGTGGAGATGCTCCCCGAAGAGAAGGTCGAGGAAGAGGCTCGACGCCCGTCTTTGTCTACCGATGTCGCGCTGAAACTGCTCGATGACCCGAGCCCCGCGGTCCGGACCGAGGCAGCTTGTGCGCTCGCGGCCCACCCGGACATGCGAGCCGGCCGAAAACTGATCCGATGTCTGGAAGATCTCGACGATCAGGTCAGAAACGCTGCCTTGGAGGCGCTGATCGCGTATCCCGCGGAGATTCTGGCAATCCTGGAGGCTTCGCTCCTCGATGCGAGCCCTCGCGGAAAGCAGGCAATCCTCGAGGTGATCCGTCTCTCCCCGACAATCAGCGACTTCGAGATGACCCACCTCTTCGGAAGAACCGTGGAAGAGGCGTACGGGAATCTTATCGTCATTCGTCGCCTTCAGGGACTGGAACAGCATGCGAGCGTGCAAATGCTCAAAGAACACCTCGTGTCACGCAACGAAGAGATACTGCGCCTGCTGTTCTATGCCTTGTGGGTGTACCACGCGGACATGCGCCTTATGTATCAGGCCCTGAGATCGGAAAACGCGTCCGTGGCCATCGAGATGGTGGAGACATCGATCAGAGGACACAATCTTCCGTACCTGCTTCCGCTTATCGACGACCTGCCTCTGCACGAAAAGATCGAAAAGGGACGCAAGATGTTCAACCTGATTTCCAAGGACGAACCGGAGCGCTTGCTTGCCCTGCTGGCGCGGTCGGAAGATCGGGTTACCAGAACTCTCGCGGTGTATGCTATGGCGGATCTTATGCCGAACCCCGCGCTGATTCCGGTGATCGAGTCGCGACTGGAAGACAGCGACCCGTTCGTGCGTCAAGTGGCGGAATACGCCTCTGCCAGAGCCATGGGAAGGGACACACACATGCCTGAAGTCATCGACATGATCAGCAAGCTCAAGACGTTCGCCCTGTTTCAGGGATTGGGAACCAGAGAACTCCACGCGATAGCCTCCATCACCACGCAGGAGTCGATGCGTGCGGGTGACATCGTGATCCGCGCGCGGGAAGAGAACCCGTCGATTTACCTGGTGCTTTCCGGCCAAATGGTCGTTTACAAGGACTACCAGACTCCGGATCAGAAGGAGATAAGGACAATCGAAGCGAACGGGTACCTGAACTTTGTCCCGATGTTCGACAATCTGCCTCCGTCGAACACCTCCGTGGTGACACAGGACGCGGAGGTGCTCGTGCTTCCGCAGAGTCAGTTCCACGAAATGATGCGAATCTACCCTCAGATCGGGCTGAACTTGCTGAAAATGGCCGCGACGTTATTCCGGCAACTGGGTGTTTCCGCGTAGGGACAGGGCTTCCTTCTGAACGGAGCGCGACACGGGCCGAATAGGGACGTCTTGAACGGCCGGCGAACTGCCCCGATGGAACCATTTCCTGCCGACAGGGGTCTTACTTGTGCAAAGCCGCATGACCAAAGATCGCGGTAGATCATGTGAGACCGAGGGGGGCTCATGCCCGCTGACCACGATGAAATTAAGGTATTCGTCTCGTCCACCTTTGTGGACATGCACGCGGAGAGGGACTACCTCAACCGGTTCGTGTTTCCGGAGCTGCGGTATCAGTGTGCGCGCCGGGGAGTGAAGTTCCGGGGAGTGGACCTTCGCTGGGGCGTGACCGTGGAGGAATCCCAGAGCGGCCAGGCTCTTGCGCGGTGCCTGGAAGAGATCGACACCTCACGGATCTTCGTCGCGCTTCTCGGCGACCGGTACGGATGGGTCCCGGAACCGGACATCCCTGACTGTATCCCTGGAGCTCTGTTCGACGGAGTGCTCAACGGCGGCAAGGCGACCGACAAGGATCGACAGTCACTCGGGAAGTTGTACGTCCGTGAGGAGAAGGAAGAGGGTCCGGTCTATGTCTTGCAGCCTGAGCCTCTGAAGCAGTGCTCCGCGGAAGGCCGGCAAAGGGTTCTGGGCTCTCTCCTCAGGTTCTGGCGCGGACACGCAGCCGGCGGCTCCGATGCAGGCCTTTCCATTACCCACATTGAGATCAAACGGGGGGTGTTTGACCGCGACACTGCGAAGGACCACGTGTTCTTCTACCTGCGGAAGACCGGCTTACCCGCGCATGCCCATTTCCCTCGAGAGATGCGGGGCCTTTATGTGGACCAGTGCCCTGGAGCGCGCTTCAAATTGGCTGTGCTCAAGCACACGATCAGGAAGTCCGGCGCGCCCCTGCACGACTACGGGGCCGAGTTCGAGGGTTTTCGGCTGGAGCCCTGCTTTCTTCCCGAGTACCTCACCGCCGCGGAGTTGGATGCCTTTGCGGACGGAGTTATTCAGCCGGAAGAGCTGAGATTGCTCCGAGATCGTGTGAGGGGCACTTCACGGGTGCATGCCGCCGCATCTCAGGCGGACCGGTTCGGGACCATCGCGCTCAAGGGGATGGAGGAGCTTGGCGACCGAATTCAAGCCGACCTCCTTGCAGCCGTGAAAACCCTGCTGAAGTCCTCGGGAACCCGAGTGAGCCTGCCTGAGGACGTCCTGAGCTACGAGGCCTCGTTTGCCAAGAGCCGGACTCGCTTGTTCCTCGGTCGTGAGGCCGAGCTTGCCCGGATGTCGGCCTACGTTGGCGATCCGAGAAACACCGGGATGATGGTGGTCACGGGCGCGGCGGGATCGGGGAAGTCGAGCCTGCTCGCGAAGTTCTCGGAAGAGCAGACGGCAAGCGGCCGCACCGTGGTGTGCGCGTACGTGGGGGCTTCGCCCGGCTCCACGATCCTGTACAGGATGCTCGAGGGGCTGTGCATCGAGCTGAAGGAGAAATGCCGGCTTGCAGAGCAGGTCCCCGAAGAGCCGGACAAGCTCCGGTTCTTGCTCGGGAGCTTCCTGGAGAAGGCCGCGGGAAAGCACTCGGGAAAGCTCGTGGTGCTCATCGACGCGGTGAACCAGCTTGACCGTTCGGAGCGGGCCCATGAGTTCGACTGGCTTCCATCCGCGTTGCCCGACGGGGTGAAGCTGATCGTGAGCACCCTGCCGGGCGAGTGTCTGGAGCGCCTCGAGCCGCGTGTTCGGGATGAGCAGAACCTCCTGAGACTGGGCGAACTTCCCAAAGAGCAGCGCCGCGATCTCGCCAGGCAGCACCTCCGGGAACAGGGGAAGCGGCTTGCGGACGAGCATCTGGAAGCACTGCTGGACATGTCGATGCGGCCTGACGCGGCCCTGCCGTTATACCTGCTCGTAGCGTTGGAGGAACTTTGCCTGCTGGGGCTTCACGATCACCTGGAGGAGCGGATTCGGCTCTTGCCCGGGACGATCACGGGGTTGTTCGACCAGATCCTGGCCAGGCTCGAGTTCGACCTCGGCCGCACGATCACTCAGGCCGTGCTGAGCTGGCTTGCCGCGAGCCGATCAGGGCTCACCGTCCCGGAGATACGCGGCCTTGTGGAACAGAACCTCAACCCGGTCCCAGCGCATACAAGCGAGGTGTGGAAATCATCCGTTCGCGCAGGAGGGGACCCCTCCGAGTTGGGCAGTCAACAACCTTCACTGCCGGCAACACTGCGTCCAGGGTTGGAGGCACGATCCAGACCAGCAGAACAAACCAGTGTTCCAAGAGTTTTTGAAGAGGGGCCCGGGGAGGGACTTTTTGCAAAAAGTCCCTCCCCGGAAATGACTCTTCGAAAGATTCCGGAGCGACGATGGCAACAGATCTTCCGTTCGTTGCAGTTCTACATGCGTCCGTTCGATGACGAGTCATCCCTTATCTACTTCTTCCACGACCAGATCCGGTTTGCCGCGAACCGCAGGTATTTCTGCACCGAAACGCCCGAGACCGAGCCCACCGACGAATACCGTGACGTCCAGATGCAGCTTGTCCGGTATTTCAGGTCGGTCGCCGAGGACAAGGAGACCCCCGGCAATTGGAAGAAGGACCAACCCCGGGCTCTGGGAGAGCTGCCCCACCACCTCATCGCCGCAGAAGCATGGGACGAGCTCATAGAAGTCCTCTGCAACCTGCGCTTGGTGGAGGCCAAGGTCGCAGCAGGCAAGGTCATGGACCTCGAACAGGACTACAAGCGGGCCATGGAGTTGTTTCCCAAGGAGGGCGTCTCAGCGGCTTGCGAGTCAACCGGGCCTGTCCCGATCTCCGGCGTGGACTTCTCGGACTCTGTCGAGCGACTTCGCGCGTTCTTTCGATTCGTGGAGGGAGAGGGGCATGCCTTGGTCCAGTTCGGTGCCGATCCGGGTTTCTGCATCCAGCATGCGTACAACACTCAGGCAGCCAGCCCCGTCGGCGAGCAGGCCGAGCAGCTTGTGGAAACGATCAAGGCCGAGCCGTTGTTTCTGCACATCCCCTCGCACAGGTACCAGTACAATCCCCGGCCGTTGTTGATGAGGACCCTGGAGGGGCATACCGGCGGGGTGAAATGCCTGGCGTTGACCGGGGACGGGCAGCGCGCGGTATCCGGAGGCGGCGATAAGACGCTGCGCATATGGGACTTGGAGACAGGCCAAATGCTCAAGACACTACAAGGCCATGCCGATCGCATACTAAGCGTGGTGTTGACCCCGGACGGAAAGCGTGCCGTGTCAAGCGACGCCGGTAAGGAGCTTCGTATATGGGATCCGGCAACAGGTCAAACCGTCAGAGAGCTGCTCGGGCATACCGCGCGGGTGTTCTGCGTAGCGTTGACAGCAGACGGCACGCGTGCCGTGTCAGGAAGCCAAGACAACACCTTACGCATATGGGACCTGCAGACGGGCCGAATGCTGAAGAAGCTGGAGGCCCACACGAGTGGGGTGAGTTGTCTGGCGTTGACTCCGGACGACAAGCTTGCCGTGTCCGGGGGTAGTATCATGTCGCTCGACATATCGGATCTGGACACGGACCAAACCGTCAGGAAGCTTCAGGGGCATATCGCGCGTGTGGAGTGCGTAGCGTTGACTGCGGACGGCAAGCTTGCCGTGACTGGGAGTCTTGACAAGACGCTGCGCGTGTGGGACGTGGACAAGGGCCGAGTCCTCAAGAAGCTCGAAGGGCATCTCAAGTGTGTGGCATGCGTAGCGTTGACTGCGGACGGCAAGATCGCCGTATCCGGGAGTGATGACAAGACCTTGCGAGTCTGGGACCTGGAGACGGGGAAGACCCTCAAGGAGCTCGACGGGCATGCCGATCGTGTGAAGTGCGTTGCGTTGACGCCGGACGCGAAGCGCGCCGTGTCCGGGAGTGACGACGGAACGTTGCGCGTCTGGGACGTGGACAGAGGGCAGACCCTGCAGAAGCCGGAGGCCCATGCCAATTATGTGAACTGCTTGGCGTTGACGCCGCACGGTGAGCGTGCCATATCCGGCAGCGAAGACGGGACCTTGCGCATATGGGACCTCCACACGGGCCGAACACTCCAGAAGCTGGAGGCACACACCTATGAAGTGAACTGTGTTGCGGTCACCCCGGAGGGTACGCGTGCCGTATCGGGGAGTGATGACAAGACGCTTCGAGTCTGGGACCTTGAGACCGGCCTAGCCCTCAAGAAGCTCGAGGGGCATATTGCTATGGTGTATTGCGTGGCGCTGACTCCGGACGGTAAACGTGCCGTGTCAGGGAGTAACGACCCGTGCCTGCGCGTGTGGGACTTGGAGACCGGCCAAACAGTCAAGAAGCTCGCGGGGCACACCGCTGGGGTGTACTCCGTCGCGCTCACTCAGGACGGGAAGCGTGCCGTGTCGGCAAGTGACGACCATACGCTCCGCGTGTGGGACCTGGAGACCGGCCAAACCATCAAGAAGCTCGAGGGCCATACCTTTTGGGTGCGTCAGGTCCTGCTGACTGCGGACGGGACACGTGCCGTGTCGGCAAGTGACGACCATACGCTTCGCGTGTGGGACTTGGCCACCGGTCAAACCCTCAAGAAGCTCGCGGGGCACACCAGTGCGGTCAGTTGCCTGACGCTGACTCAGGACGGGAGACGTGCCGTGTCCGGAAGTGACGATCACACCTTGCGCGTGTGGGACCTGGAGACCGGCCAAACCGTCAAGAAGCTCGATGGGCATGCCGGAGAGGTGTGTTGCCTGGCTCTGACTCCGGACGGGAAGTGGGCTCTGTCCGGGAGTCGGGACGAAACGCTGCGCCTATGGGATCTTAAGACCGGCGAGTGCATCGGGCGGTACCGGGCTCACGCCTGGGTCAGAGCAGTCGCCTTGGATTCAGGGGGATTCGTCGCCTGCGGAACAAATACCGGCGAAGTGGTGTTCCTCAGGGTGCACAACCTGGAACGGCACGAATGATCGACCACTACCTGCAATGTCTCACAAACTCATCGAGATCGCTGTCCCCTTCTTTGAGCGCTACTCGCAGGGTGTGGCGATCTACCTCGTCGTGGTAGGGAAAGACGATTCTTCTGCCGTCGGGGTGCTCCATTTTCACGTGACTCCCCCTGCGGCCGATTTCAACGAACCCCAAACGGGTGAGGGTCGCGTGGACCTGGCGTCCGGACAACAAGGGAAGCTTCACAGAGACAGCTCCATGACCTCATGAAACGGGTCTTCCACGACTGCGTAAGGGGGCGGTTCAAGGTAGAGTTCGATGGCTTCGCGTATGTTGGACACGGCCTCCTCCTTGGTCTTGCCCTGCGACACACAGCTCCTGAGAGAAGGACAACAGGCCGTGTAGTAGCCGTCTTCCCCACGCGTGATAACAACCTTGAAAATCATTGGGTCCTCCGAGTCGGTTCGTCACAGAAATCATGATACCTCACTCAACCGCGACGGGGAAGCCGATGATGGAATTCCCGGCGATGATCGCGGGGGAAGATTGCGAGCCCGGGAAGGTTGACGCGAGCATTGACGGCGGCTGCCGGCCGCTCATCGGGAAAACCATATCTTGACGCAACGGGCCATATGCCGCTACAATTTGCGTCAATCGGTTCGTTTTGGTGCGCGTCGCGGAACCTCGATTCCTCCGAACCGCACACGATGCGATTGCCGGCGGTTACCGCATCTTGCGGGCGCTCCGAAACAGGAATCCCTGCAACCGAATTCGAGAACCGCCGGCCGCAGCCGGACGAGGAACTGCCTTTGACTCCACGAAAAAAGACGCGCATCACTCGCTCAAGGTCAAGTCTGATGGGTCGCGTGATGGGGTTCTGGTTCGCGGGAGTCCCGGTGCTGGTGGTGCTCGCACTTGCCGCAGGAATGGGAGGAGCCGGCCTGGGCGCGTACCTCGTGGTCTCCAAGGATCTGCCCGCGATCCCCGACCTGAGGGGCTATCGTCCCAAGACGGTCTCGACCTTCTACGCGCTGGACGGCACCGTTATGGCCGAGTTCTACCGGGAAAGGCGTTACCCACTCCCGTATGAGGCCATCCCCGCCCATGTGAGGAACGCATTCGTCGCGGTCGAGGACGCGAGATTCTTCACTCACCCGGGAGTCGATCTTCCCGGAGTGATTCGCGCTCTCGTCAAATGCATCAAGGCCGGAGACTACGTTGCAGGCGGAAGCACCATCACCCAGCAGCTCACCCGCAACCTCCTACTGACCCAGAAGAAGACCATGGGGCGCAAGATCAGAGAGGCGCTCCTCTCTTACCGGTTGGAACAGAATCTCAGCAAGGAACAGATCCTCAATATCTACCTCAATGAAATCTACCTCGGCACCGGCGCGTACGGCGTGGAAGGCGCAGCACGGACGTATTTCGACAAGTCATGCAGGGACCTCACCATCTCGGAAGCTGCGCTGATCGCGGGATTGACCGCGAGCCCTACGAAATTCGCACCGGGCCGCAACCTCGAAGGGGCCATACACCGCAGGGATATCGTGCTCGCCGCGATGCTCAAGAACGGCTTCATCTCCGAGCAGCAGCACGAAGCGGCGGTGCGCCAGGCTCTCCATTTCAAGGAAGAGCCGGGCAAACCCGCGATTCGCGCACCGTATTTCACCGAAACCGTCCGCCAGTACATCGTCGACCATTACGGAGAATCGGTCCTGTACGACGAAGGCCTCCAAGTATGGACAACGTGCGACCTGAGCATGCAAGACAGGGCGGAAGCCACGCTCAAAGAAGGGGTTATGGACTGGGAGAAGAGGCAGCGCCGGCCTGCAGGCCTCGTCAAACGTCTGACCAAGCGTGAAGCAAAGGAATTTCTCGGCACCAAGGCCAAAGAAGACCTCAAGGCGGGTGACCGGGTGCAGGCGGTGGTGTTGGCAAACGAGGTTCCCAAAGACGGCAGGAACACGAAGAAGAAACACAAGGCGCCGACGGTCCAAAACTGCACATGCGCGATGCCGGGTGATGTGCGTTTCGAGATGCAATTCACGCACTCGAACCTCTACCGACCCAATGACCTGCTCGAATTCCGGGTTGCGGACGTGCGCGACGGCAAGCTTATTCTCGAACACCAGCCCACTCCGCCTGTGCAGGGAGCGGTGGTGAGCATCGAAAACCGCACCGGATACGTGCGGGCGCTTGTAGGAGGGCTCGACTTCGACAGATCGCCGTTCAACAGGGCGACTCAGGCACTGCGTCAACCGGGGAGCTCATTCAAACCGTTCGTGTATGCCGCGGCGCTCGAATGGAGGCATTACGGTCCCAACACGGTGGTGGTCGACGAACCGATCATGGTGCTCGTGAACCGGAACCGGGAAGAGTGGGTCCCATCCAATGCGGACGGCCGGTTCATGGGCCCGCTCACCCTGCGGCAGGCTCTGGCACTGTCGAGGAACACTGCGACCGTCAAGCTGCTCATGGACGTGGGGCCTGACGCGGCAATTCGCATGGCAAGGAACGCGGGGATCAGTGCACGTTTGGGGAAACATCTTTCCTTGAGCCTCGGCGTGTCGGAAGTCACTCCTCTGGAGCTGACCGCGGCGTACACGGTCTTTGCCAACATGGGGACAAGGGTTCAGCCGGTGATGGTCCGGAAGGTGAAGGACCGCTTCGGCCGAATCCTCGAAGACAACACGGTTGAACCGCTCGAGATCACCCCTGAATCCATAGCTCAGGCCGCGCAGGAACGTGTGGAAGCGGCGACCGCCGCCGTAGACGCGCAACCCCAAGACCAAGATGAGCAGGAAGAAACAGACCTGGAATCTGCCCCTGAGGACATGCCCGAGCAGCAGACAGCCGACTCCCCCGCGACCCGCGGTAGGGATTCCGTGCTGGAGATGCTCCACTCCGGGCTGGGAAAGCCGGTCCGCCGAGTAGCTCCGCCCACGCGAGTCATGAGCCCGCAAACCGCATACTTGATGGCGGACATGCTGAGAGAAGTCTGCGTGTCCGGCACTGCCGCGGCAGCAGGCAAACTCAAGCGAAACGATCTGGCGGGCAAGACCGGAACCACCGATGACTGCTCGGATGCCTGGTTCGTAGGCTTTGACCGGGAGCTCACCACCGGCGCATGGATCGGATACGACACCAAGACCTCGCTCGGTCGGAACGAACATGGTTCCACCGCAGCGCTTCCCGTATGGATGCGGTTCGTGAAGGGGACCACTCCCCGGGGGACGGGACAACTGCCGATTCCCCAGGGGATCGTCTTCGGGGAGCCCAACCAGACCCAGTGGGGAGGAGGTTTCCCCCAACAATCCCGGCAAGAGCGACAAGGTCCTGATCTGGCACCGGAATTTCAGACCATGCAGGTATGCCGAATAGACGAATCGGATGCCTCTGTCGGTGGGTACGACGGATACGGGCCGCCGATGGTGGCCAATGCGCCGGCTTATCCGGGAGCTTCACCGCAGGGATTCCCTCAGCCGGGAGGCTTTTTTCAACCCGGCCCGTATGGCGAACCATCCGAGTACTATCCCCAGCAAGTTCGGGTGCTCTCGGAGGACGGCCAGACCATTGGATATGCGCCGTATCAAGTGGACGACAGAGGTAGGATGAGCGTGGCAAGAGACCAGATTGCTCCTGTCACTCCCGATGATGATGCCTACAGCGCGGGCGATCCGAATGCCCATGGTCTTCAGGACCCCCGGTACGGCAATCAGGGCCTTCCCGGGCAACGGGGGCTCTCTTACGGTCCGGGAAGCTTCCGGTTTCCGGGTCTTCCCGGTTTTGGTCAATTCAGATGAACCGTGCGACGCGATGGTCCGTATTGATTACGATCGCCGGCATATTTGCCGCCGGTGTGGTCTTGGGGCTCTGGCTGAACAGGCAACCGCCGAAGGTCTCCCATGTCGAGCCCGTAAGTCCCGGCAAATCCTACGAAGCCCTTGAGGCGGGTGAAGCCGTGGTGATGCGGGTGTACAAGGCTCTCAGCCCTACCGTGGTAAACATAGTCGCGACGTCGCTGAGTCTCAACTACTGGTTGAAAGTGGTACCGGAAGTGGGCCAGGGAACGGGCTTCGTGTTCGACGACCAAGGGCATATTCTGACCAACAACCATGTGGTGGCCAATGCCAAAGAGCTCGAAGTGACGTTCGTGGGGGAAAGAAAAGCTCAGGCGAAGCTTGTGGGACGTGATCCGCTCAGCGACCTCGCGGTGATCAAGGTCGAGCCATTCGATGGAATGACTGTGGCTACGCTGGGGAATTCGGAGAGTCTCGCAGTGGGTCAGCGGGTGATTGCCATAGGCAACCCGTTCGGATTCCAGCACACGGTCACTTCCGGGTTCATCAGTGCGTTGAATCGGGATCTCACCGTGGGTCAGCGCACGATGATGGGGCTGATCCAGACGGATGCGGCCATCAATCCGGGCAACAGCGGCGGCCCGCTCATCAACTCACGAGGTGAGGTGGTGGGGATCAACACCGCGATCTACACCCAGTCCGGCGGTTTTGTGGGGTTAGGCTTCGCGATGCCGATCAACCGGGCCAAGAGGGTAGCCGCCCAACTCGTGAGACTGGGGCGCGCGATCTACCCATGGATCGGCTTGAGACAATGGATCGAAGTCGACGAAGACCTCTCCCGAAAGATCGGTCTTCTCCCGGTCGACGGGGTCTTGATCTACGACCTGTTTCCGGCCAGCCCCGGTGCCATCGCTGGTCTTCGCGGAGGCACGCATTACGCGCAGTTCAGAGGTCAGCAGTTGGGCTATCGAGGGCGTCCTGTGATCCTCGGCGGCGATGTGATCCTGGCCGTCGACGGCGTCCCCACCCCCACGTACGACGAATTGACCAATGCCATCATCCAGAAGGAAGTAGGCGATACCGTGAAGCTGCACGTGCTCAGAGACGGCCGTAAGAGCACCGTGCCGGTGGAACTCGCCGCGGACCCGAGGATTCAGCAGTAGGATCCTGCGGAAATGATGTTTCCGGGGGAAGGGACTTCTT
>JBFMAA010000021.1:0-16228 GCA_040755955.1 Thermodesulfobacteriota bacterium | reverse complement strand
GTGGTCCCCGGGTTATTTTTGGTTGCGGGGGCAGGGCACTATTTTAATGACGCCCCCCCCCCCGGGCCCCCATCCCCAAGAACTTTTAGAGCATTGCGGCTCCCGCCGGTCGCCGCCGGGCATCCATCGATCGGGCGGGATTGCATGTCCAGCTTCGTTGCGATGGTCTCACGGATATGGGTCTTTCTGGGTGAATACTTACTCAATAATAATCATGGCATGACGCCATAACGAGGAATGCAAGTCCCGTCCCGACATGACAGGAACGCGCCGGATGGTCATAACCGACCAATATTCTAAGAGTTTTAGGAAAGGGGTCCGGGGGATAACCCTTTTGCAAAAGGGTTTCCCCCGGATTACTCTTAGCGGCCTTCGGGGTGGCGATTCCATGGTCGAAACAAATAGAGCAGGCCAAGGGTCCCCAAGGCCACTCCCACAACCACCAACACGCTGATCAACCATCCCCACATCGTCCCGAGCATAAGAACTCTCCTTCCGTGCAGGCCTACCGTTGAAAAAACAGCGCCCACATCACAATGATTGCCAAGATCAGAACCAGCTCCACAATGCTGATCTTGAATACCACGATAGATATTCGCCTCCCCGAGGGGCTCGCCGGAATCCAGAACCGATCCATGAACCGCTGATAGAGCCACGCTTTCCATCCGCGGGTGCCCAGAAGCCGCAGATACGCCGAAAGAGAGCGCACCCAGAATTCCAGTTGGTCTTTGTGCCAAGTGAAGTTCGCAGGGTCCTCTTCGTCGGAGTACGTCTCCTCGACAGTCAGGCGACTTCCCCCATGCACTTCGCTGACCAGGAACACAGTGGACAACTTGCGAGACCCCTCATAGGCCAGCTCCAACCTTGACGGCGGCTCACAGATCCGACACGTAGCCCTTATGGAAAGGTTTTCCGAGGTCGCGTAGTCTTCGATGTCCACTGCCACGACGCTCCCTTGGGCAAGCCGGTCCGAGGGGCTCGCGGACCAATTTCGTATGGTCCAGTGCGGATTCAACCGAAAGACCCTCTCGATACGACACAGTGCCTCGAAAACCTGCTCCGGCGGGAGAGTCACATTGGGAGCGGTGCGCGCGACAGTCCTGGGCATAGTTCAACTCACCGGCGGCGCGAGCAACACGGGAACCCGGCATTTCCCGAGAAATTCGGGCCAACCGAT
Source organism: Thermodesulfobacteriota bacterium (assembly GCA_040755955.1). Lineage (GTDB taxonomy): Bacteria > Desulfobacterota > Desulfomonilia > Desulfomonilales > Desulfomonilaceae > JBFMAA01. The sequence continues at coordinate 15,051 of JBFMAA010000021.1, read as the reverse complement.
CCTCGCCCTGAAGCCGGTGTCCTGCCTGTTCTGTCTCGACCCCATCACGACCACGTCCGCACCGATCTCTTGAGCGGTGAGAAGGATGACCGCGGCCGGATTACCCACCTTCTTAAGAGTCGTCAACGACACCGACTTGCCCGAGGCCTTCTCGGAGACTCGCTTCATGATCGCTTCCGCTTCTCCGTTGAGCTCGTTCTCTACATGGCGCGCAAACTGGTTCCTGCTCGCCGAAGTGTTGAGCCAATCGTCCCCCGTCATCCATTGCCAATCTTCGTGTATGACGTGCAAACAGTGGAGCGACGCGCCGAACCTCGAAGCCAGCTCTACTGCCAGGTCTTCTGCCGCCAGCGCGCCCGCGGTTCCGTGCGTGGCGAGAAGTATGCGGCTGAACATAGCCATGTCCATCTCCTTTAGGTGAATCGCCTTGCCGTTCGTGGGATTGATGACGTGGACGGGTCATCAGGGTTCCCATTCGTAAATACTGTAGCAAATTCCAGCAGTCCAGGCATGGAAGACTGAAGATTCCAGAAAATGTTCTCTCGCAAAGGGTGCCGCGCACTTCGGTACCCTGCTGATGCCACGGTGAATTTCTGCAACCCGGGATTCACGTCCCGGGCTACTTTCTTACGTCCCTGCGGGACTAAGCGTGGGCCTCTGGAGCCCCGGGAGGGGCGGCAGATAGTAGCCCGGTGCGTGAGCGCCGGGCGCCGGAAGCAGTGAAACGGATACAAACCCTCAGAGGAGTTAATTATTCCGATGGGTTATCCGAAACCAAGACGCGCTGCACCCTCTCGCAAACAACGCGAAGCACGCCAAGAAAGAGAGAATTCCTTTGCGCGCTTAGCGTTCTCTGCACTACTATCGTTCAAATTCTTGGCCGCCGCGAAGACTGGTTGTCAGAATCCGCTTCCGCGAAGGGGTTAATGGCTGCGCTTCTCCTGTGGCCGTGCGCTGTTTGAACGTGCGTGGAACCCACCATCCCCGCCATCGGAACGCGTGCGAGCCGAGGAAGGCCGCCGCGATGATTGGTTGCGGCTCCCAGCCGCTCTGCGAGAGTCAATCCGTTCGAAGCTCATTCCGTGAAGGTACTTCGGAAAGACCACTACTTTGCGCTGCCCGCGCGATCCCGGAGTTCCTGGATCAGTTTCTCTCTACTGCGTCCCCACACCTTTCCCAATTCCTCACCTTGGCTGTTCTTGCCGTCTGCGCGCCATTGGGCCACACCCCCTTTGAGGAAGAAATAGTTCGTCACCCCAAAGCGTTTCAAATAGTACTGGGCCCATACCACCTGTTTTCCCACGTTGTCCAGAAGCAACACATCGGACTTCGGGAATTTGCCGGCATCGAGGAGCTGTCGAAACTGATCCAGCGTCGCCTCTTTCTTGTTCGGAAGATCAATCGAGTATTCGACCCTTTCCCTGGGGTCTCTGATATCATAGATCTCGTACTTGCCGCTTCTCGCCATGGTGATAAAGGTGTTCGTGTCGACAAGGGCCTTCTCGAATTCCTGTCTCGGAATGAGCTTCTCTTTCGCGTCGGCAGCGCTCATCGGCTCGCCGAAAAACACCGTCTCCGCGGGGAACGCCTCTGCCCACTCGAAGATGCCTGCGTCGTAGACTCGAACCCCCTTGAAGCCTCGAAGAACGGCTATTTCGGCTGCTTTGTAGCTCTTCGTACACAGCACCCCATTGCAATAGAACACCAGGTACTCGTGTGGTTTGGCCGCTGCGGCCTTGAGAGTCTCGAACGATTCATCGTTGAGCATGTGTGGAATGCGGACCGCACCTTTCACGTGTATCACGTCGAATTCAGCTTCCGTGCGCACGTCGACTGCAATCGCTTCTCCTGTGGTCAGTAGTGCAGCGAATTCGTTCGTCGCGATGGGCTCCAGCGCGGGATATTTCCTTCTCAGGGGAAAGTCGTCTGCGGCCCCGACGAATGCGGGGACAAGCGCGACCGTCATCAATATTATGAAGAATACCCCTACCGGTGGAATCACGTTGCGGGCGGGTTCGCCTTTCATTGGAACCTCCACGAGAGCTCAAAGTACGCTGCCGGAAACATCGCTCCACGCGAAGGCCGGCAGGGCTCTCGACTCCGGAGAGTCGGAGCCCGCCTTCCATTATACCCACTTGGTGAGAATGAGCACAATAAGCGCCGCCGCGAAGGTGAAAATCATCGCGGTGATATCCTCATTCCGTTCACTCTGGAACACGGACAATGCTCTTTCTTCCGCTTCAGCCTCCATCCGGGCCGGGGTCGGTTGGGCTTTTTCTTCTTCCATGGGATCTCTCCTTTCTGTCTGCCGCGACGGCTAGACCACTTCCTTGATGAGAAGCAGCACCGCAATCAGCGAAAGCACCGCCTTCAAGGTCCCGCTGATCGCCCCGATGACCAGCGGAGCTCCACCGGCCTGGGATATCGCCTTCCAGGTGATCTGCATACCCAGTCCCAAGAGCCCGTAGGCAAAGAACCACATCATCAAGTCGGTGAGCACCACGATGGTCTTGGAGCTCTTTCGCACTTGCTTGTCTGCGTGCTTGAGGGCCGCGACCACCTGCTTGTCCGAAACCGTCTTTGAGGCAACAATCGACTTGAGCGTCTCGAGTCGTTCCTTCCCCTTGGCGCGGAACGCGGCTGCGTCCGCCCGTTGCTCGTAGTTACCGGCGATCTGTCTCTGCGCGTGCAGGTCTTTCAGAGCTGCCTTCTGCGTTTCCGAGAGTTTGGCCAGATTCTCGGGTTTTGCGATGAATTTGCCCAACACCTCGAGTTCTTCCGATGTCAGTTCGGTACGTTTGTTGTAGGAGAAATCGAGAAACTTGCCCTTGTAATGCTCGGGCGGGCCGAACAGGCCCAGGGAGGAGAGCGTGAACATCGCGATGAACCCTAACACGAAGAGCGGAAACTTGTCGATAACCACGTCTTTGAGGGAAAGCTTCTTGCTCGTTCCGTCTCCACCGCTGACCTTGGCATACCAGTACGCCAGGATCAGGACGATTACTGGCAGAAAGAGGACTCGGGTGATGTTGAAGATTTCCGCAACTTTCAGCGTGGCAATGTCGACCGCATTGAACGCGAGCGCCGCAGCAGCAACCTGTGCCGAATTCAGGATACCGGTTCCGGCCCAAGCCCCGAACTGAGTAGGGCTCATTCCCAGGATCTTCCCGATCGTCGGGAACAGAAACATGCAGCCCACGCCCCAGAGCAGTATGGTTCCTATCGTGTACGCCATCTCGTGGCTCTTCGCCTTTACGACCGGAGCGCACGCCACCGCGGCCGAGACTCCGCACACTCCCATACCGGAACTCAACACCCCGGTCATGGAGTGGGGTGTGGCAAAGAGCTTCCCGAGCCACAACACCAGAAGCACGGTCCCAATCACGAAGAAGCCGATCATCCAGATGCTGAGCTGCCCCAGGTTTGCCAACTCGACAAGCGAATACCGGCATCCGAGGGTGATGATACCCATCTTCAGGACGAATCTGGCGGTCTTGACCCCCTGTGCCGCGAACTTGGGGATACCGACGGTGTTCGTGATGATGATTCCGACCACGATCCCCAGCACGATGTGGTTGAGGTTGAAGATCTTGAAGACGCTGAACTTCAACGTGGGTTCGAGCGCCGTGCTCCAAATCTTCACCAGCGGCTCCAAGTACCAGAGAATACCCATGCAGATCAGGAGCAGGAACATGATCCCTGGCACGGACTTGAGCACATAGTTGTCGAAGACACTGTCCTGTGGCGTTCTCACCAAGTTGATGAGCCCCACGAGAATGCCGATCCCTCCGAGAATGAAGCAAAGTTTCATCTGAAGGTCCGCATCCTTGTGCGTGTGGAGCGTCTTCATCAGCCCTTCCAGTGCACCGCTGCGGATCAGGAACCCGTACACCACCATGATGACCCCGAAGATGATAGACATCCATCGCGGTCCTTCAGGCTGGGAACCGTTACTCATGTGACAAACCTCCTTTCGAGAATCCGGATGTGAGGAGACGCAATCCTGCCAATACCAATTCGCGTTCAAACAGGCGGTCGCCCGGCTCCAAACCATTGGTAGGGGCAGACCTGCGGAAACTGTCCCAAAACCCTAGAATCGTGGGCCGCTTATCACCCTGCTTGGCACTCACGTGCCGGGCTATTATCCGGCGTCCCTACACGACGCAAGCCTGCTGAAGCCCGTGGGGGCGACAAACAGTAGCCGGGGCCGTCAGTCCCCTGGAGAGGGTTGTGCCACGATTTCTGACCAACAAACTCATTTGAGACAGTTTCTGCGTGTCTGCACTGCTGTGGGCGCACACGCAGGTCCGCCCCTACTGCCGGCTACCCTTTTTCATGCACATCGGTATTGCCCGTCTTCACCCCATCCCTGACGCTTCCGGTACGCGGAGCAACAGTCGTGCCATGTGGAGCAGGCAGCTTGGACGAGGGCTGATCAACGGTTTCGGGAAGAGAAGAACTCGCGCGCCTATCGAAGCGGTGCAACCCATGGTTGCAGTGCAACTAATCTGACGCAGATTCCCTGAAATGACCGGAGAGTATCCCGTGGGCTCGCATGAGCTTCTGGAAGTGCTGGCGCTCAAGGCCACTCGCCTTTGCCGCGGCGGTGACGTTCCCGTGGTGTCTCTCCAGGGCTTGGGTGAGATAACGGCTGGTAAATCCCGCAAGAAGTTGTTCCCTGGCCTCCTTGAATGGGAGTGTTTGACAGGTTTCGTCGACGAGTGGCGCATCGGAGTCAGTGCCGACCTCGGCGATGTCGCTCACCGACAGCGAAGCGCCGGAAGAGAAGATCATGGCCTTCTGGATGGCGTGGCGAAGCTGCCTCACGTTTCCGGGCCAAGGCTGAGCCAGCAGGAATTTCATTGTCTCCGGGGGGATCGACTTGACGGGAAGCGCGAATTCCTTTGCTGCGTCCCGGACAAAGTGAGCGGCCATTATGGGTATGTCGTCCCGAATATCCCGCAGCGCGGGCATGCGGATCGTGACCATGTTGAGACGATAATACAGGTCTTGACGAAACGACTTGTCCGCGATCTTTGCCTCCAGATCCTGATTCGTGGACGCGATCACGCGCACGTCTGCGATCTTGGACTGCGAACTCCCCAGAGGCCTGAATTCCTTGTCCTGGATGACGCGCAGGAGCTTGGTTTGCATGAGGGGGGAGATGTCCCCGATCTCGTCAAGAAAGAGCGTGCTGCCGCGGGCTTCCTCCAGAAGTCCTTTTCGGTTGGTATCCGCGCCGGTGAACGCGCCTTTCATGTACCCGAAAAGCTCCGATTCCAGCAACAACTCGGGGATCGCGGGGCAGTTCACCGTCACCATGGCCAGGTCAGCCCTTGGACTGAGCAGGTGGATGCGTCTCGCGGCCAAATCCTTTCCCGTGCCGGATTCGCCGCGCATGAGCACGGTCACGTTCAGCGGCGCCACCGTCCGGATCGCGGCCAACACCTTTGCCAACGCGGGGCTTCCGCCAACGATGGTGTGGGTCCCGTCAAGGCGGCTGAGTCTGTCTTTGAGCTGAATGTTCTCTTTAATCAGGCCGTTTCGTTCCAGAGCTTTCTTCACGATCCGGTTGATCTGGTCCGGGGTGAAGGGCTTCTGGACAAATTCGTACGCCCCTTTCTTAATGGCTTCAACGGCTATGTCGATGGTGCCGTACCCGGTCATGACGATCACGGTGATCCACGGGGCTCTTTGCTTGACCCTATCGAGCAGATCCAGCCCGTCCATATCCGGCATGCGCACGTCGGTGAGCACCAGGTCAACCGCTGTGGTATCGAGCAGTTCCAGCGCGGAGGCTCCGCAGCCGGCGGTCAGGATCGAGCACGGGATCTCCTGCGGGATGCTCCGCGAAAGTCCCCGGACGAAATCCGGCTCGTCATCAACGATCAACACGACCGGCGATGCATCTGCAAGGTCATTCGTCAAGGCGTTCTCCGGGTTGGTAGCCGTTCACCGGGAAGAAGAGGACTCACCGCAGAGGGCGCGGAGAACACAGAGAGTAGGCAGAGAAGAACCGGTTATTCCCGATCTTCTCCGTGCCCTCTGTACGGTGGTGGATCTCTTCATCTCTTCTTGTCCTCTCCGCGCCCTCTGCGATCTCTGTGGTAAACTCCTATTCGGGCTCCTTCTCGGGCAGCCACACTTCGAACACAGAACCCTTTCCCGGGACGCTTCGCACAAGGATCTCACCGCCGTGTTCCTTGACGATGCCGTAGCTTACCGAGAGTCCCAGTCCTGTGCCTTCGCCGGTCTTCTTGGTCGTGTAGAAGGGGTCGAAAATTTTGTGAATGATCTCGGGAGGTATTCCGTACCCGGTATCTTCGATGACTACCCCGACCCTTCCCGACATGGGATCGCGGCTGGTAGACACGGTGATGCACCCCTGCTCGGTGGCCTGCTTGGCGTTGAGCAACAGATTCATCCAGACCTGCTGCATCTTGGTCTCATCAATGGGAATGGGGGGCAGCCCGGGTGCAAGGTTCTTCTTCATCCGGACGCGCTCTTTGCCGAATTGTCTCGCGAGCACGTCCATCACCTGCTCGATACTTGCGTTTACATCGCTCAGTGTGGCTCGGGTTTCCACATTCCTCGCGAACTTGAGAAGATCGTCCACGATGGATTTGCAGGTCTCGGAGTGTTTCTCGATGATCTGCACATCCTCCCGTGCCCTGGATCCCGTGGGGAGCTCTTTCTCGAGCAGCCCCGCATAGAACAATACGATCCCAAGAGGATTGTTCAGTTCATGCGCGACCCCCGCCACGAGCTGACCCAAGGAGGCAAGCTTCTCCGCTTGCATCATGTGCCGTTCCATGAGCTTCTTCTCGGTGATGGATCTGCAGTAGTGCACGACGCTCCCAACCTGACCGGTTTGAGGGTCGATTATCGGGTAAAGCTGAGAAAGGAGAATATCACCTCCTGGGAGCTCGATCTCACCGAAGCTCGGCACCTTCTCCGAGACCGTCCGTGCGAGCTGGCAGCCTTTGCACGGCTCTGAGAGTCCATAGAGCATTTCGTAGCACTTCAGGCTGTCCGTCGACGCACCGCTGTCCCCGAGAGCCGCGGGATTCGCGGTCAAGACCGAGTAGTCCGGTGTCATGAGCAGCAGGCGGTCAGTGATCGCGTCGAAGACGGACCGCAGTTTCTCTCTCTGCGAGTTTGCCTCCGCGAGGAGCTTGTCTCTCTGTTGCATCAAGGATTGGAGCTGGTCGGCCATGCTGTTGAACGCGTGACACACGTCTGCTATTTCATCCCTGTTCTTCACCTCAATGCGGCGACTGAACTTCCCGTCGGAGACGAATTCCCTGAAGAACCGCTTGATGCTTCCGAAACGACTTGCCACAAGACTCCGGAAGAAGAGTGTCGTGAGCGACAGAATTACCAAGGTGGCAAGGAGTCCGGTTGCGAGGAGAGCGATCGCCTGCTCTTTGATCCGGGCCATCGCGCTTTCAACGGGAAACGACACGGATTCCAAGCCCGCGATGCTCCCTGGCTTGCGGTTGAATCCCCCCCTGTCTCCATATCGTTCAATAAGTCGAGCAGGGGCATCCTGGGGGGTTCCGTGACATCTCAGACATCTGTCTTCCATCAGTATGGGGGTCATCATCACGAAGAACCGGCTGTTCCGGTGAGTGACAATGCCCTGCCAGTCTTGGAGGTTCCGGTTCTTGCCAAACCTGAGGATGAGTTCCCTCTCAAACGGCGTGGCAAGGTTCGCGGGATTCCTGGGATTGGCACTGGCCGCCACTCTCTTGTAGGTAAAGTCTGGGTGCGCCAGTTGGAATCGCTCCATAATCTTTCGCGAGACGTATGAGCTGGACATGGCCTCGATGATGAACTCATCTTCCGGGACAATCGAAGAGACCTTGGGTCGAAGCACGTCTCTCACGTACGAACGGGTGGCCTCCAATTCCGCCATGACAAGCTGGGACTTCTCATACACGGTCCGGATGAGCAGCGCTTCCAATTCCTTGTAGAGCCCGAAGGAGAGCAACGCGCTCAGGCCGAAGAGAATCACCGTCATGCCGATGGTGAACTTGACCTGCAGAGAGAGGCCGTACAGCCATCGCTTCGGTGAGAAATGAAGTGTAGTCATGGGTGCCGCACACTTTGGTAGCTGAATGATATCATCCGACATACCGGCAGCCCGAGACTCACGTCCCGGGCTATTATCTTACGTCCCTGCGGGGCTGAAGTCGGGGATCCCGAGCTCCGCAGGAGCGTCACAAAGTAGCCCAGTGCGTAAGCGCCGGGGAGCCGAGGCAACGAAGCGGGTTCGAGTCTCGTATCGGTTATCCGAAACCGAAACGTGCTGCACCCTGTCGTCATGCGCTTCGCCATCAGCGGAATACTTGGAGCCGAGATGGAGCCTCTCTCCCTTCCCTCTCCCGCCAGGGGAGAAAGTTCGTGTTTCCCCTCCCTTGATGGGAGAGGCACGAGGAGGGTGCGACCTGCCTAGGTTTTCAACGTAGGGTACTGCGGCGTCTTTCTCAACGGACCGTCCCTTGTAGGCAACCCCATAGTGTGGTAGGTGTCACACACACGCAAGCATTGTACTTGATCGTCACATCCGCAGCAACAGGGATTTGGACTCATGAACCCCCGATGGTCGCGGACATCTGGGACATCCGTGGGCAGACGCTGGCGCGCGCTCGATATAAGGACCAAGTTCAATTTCGTATTGGTCGCGTTTCTGTTGCCCGCGGTGACCGCGATGTCCCTGGTCGCATACTACTTCCAGAAGGAACTGATCTGGGAAGAGTCAAGAACCAAGGCCTGGATCGTTCTCAGGGAGGCATCGGCCACGAGACGTTACGTGGAGGATGTACTTCGTCCCCGCATGTACAGCCTCATAGGGACAGATCAGTTCATCTTGGAGGCCATGTCTACCACATTCGTCAGCACGCGGATTCAGGAACGGTTTGCCCAGCAGATGCCGGGATACACGTACCGGAGAATCGCAACCAGACCCAGGAATCCCTCCAACGCGCCTGACGACCTGGAGAAAGAGACGCTCTTCTGGTTCAACGAGGACAAAGACATGACGGTCTGGTCCGGAGAAGTGACGCGGAACCGGGAACGGGTCTTTTTCGTAGCAGAACCGGTCGTAGTCTTCCAGGAGTGCCTCAGATGTCACGGGAAGCCGGAAGATTCCCCCAAGGAACTGAGGGAAAAATACGGCGAGCACTCCGGATTCGGGTACCAGGTTGGGGAGATAATGGGTTTGAACTCGGTCTCCGTACCCGTGCAGGCGACCATTGCGAAGGTGAGGACAGCCACGCTGGTCATTGCTCTGGCGAGCGCAGTGGGCTTCGGCGCGATCTTTCTCGTCGTGAACAGGATATTCAATCTTCTGGTGGCTCACAGACTGGGGTTTCTGACCCGCCTCTCAGAGCGGCTTGTCGATACGCAGCCGGTTCGGGAATCGGCAGCGGATTCCCCCGGTGGAGACGAGATCGAAGCCCTGCAGAAACACATGGACTTCCTTGCCCGACACGTGCGGACGCTGAGAAGCTCATATGGGCTAGGTCCGAAGTTTGTGGGCAAATATGTGGTGGAGTATCCTCAGTTTCCGGGGTTCGTTTCGTGGCTGTACAGGGCGAGGCATTCCGCAACCGGGGCTTCGGCATCCCTTAAGATCCCGTTTCCTTCGCTCGTGGACAATCCTTACTATTACCACGCCTTTGTCAACGAGCTCCATATGCTCGAACACCTCCATCACCCGAATGTGATCGGCGTTCAGCATAGAGAGCAGGACTTCCTCGTCATGGAAGCAATACAGGGGATCACGCTCAAGGAGCGGCTCGAACAGCGAGGTAGGCTGTCCGCCGACGAGATTCGGCCGCTGTTCAGGCAACTCTGCGACGTGATGGGGCATTTGCACACTCAGGGGGTTGTGCATCACAACCTGGCTTCCACGAATATGGTGATCACTTCCGAGGAGATGCTCAAACTCATAGATTTCGGGCTGGCATGGGACAGCAACCTGGTCGATCCGATCAAGGAGGCGGGAGCGGGACTGCAAGGGTCGGTTGAGACCATCGCACCGGAACAAATCAGAGGCGTAAGAGGTGATCCGAGAAGCGACATCTATGCCATGGGCTCACTGTTGTATACTGCGCTTACCGGAGAGATGCCGTTCACGATCCATCCATCCGGAGAGCGTTTGGGCCTGAAGCTGCTGGTGAGCCCAACACCTCCGCGGGTGTACGCTCCGTCGATTTCGCCTCAGTTGGAGGCGGTCGTCCTCAAGAGCCTCGAAGGCGATCCGGACGCGCGCTACCAGTGGGTGGAAGACCTGTGCAAAGCGTTCGAGGAGGCCTTCGAGGACCGGCAACCATGAGACTGGCAGTATTCAGTGATCTGCACGGCAATATCGAGGCTTTGGACGCGTTTGTCGAGAGGATCAAGACTCAGGCTGTGGACCGGCTCTGTTGTCTGGGGGACCTTGTCGGATACGGTCCCAGCCCGAACGAATGCGTCGAAAGAGTCAGATCGCTCCCCAAGGTGAATGTAATTCTGGGGAATCACGATTGGGCTGCGTACAATCCTGGGGACACGTCGTTCGACCTCAATCCGGTGGCCCTGGAAGCGATCCAGTGGACGCAAGCCGAGCTCAAGACCACCAACATGGATTACCTGAAGGGTTTGGCTCCGATGATCGACATGGGGCCGTTCACTTTTGTGCACACCTCGGCGTACAAGCCGTTCAAGTGGCAATATCTGGTCCCTGGCCGGAATTTCCGTGTGTGGATGTGTTTCAGATTTGCGGCAGGAAGGATCGTATTCACCGGCCACACCCATGTTCCTGTACTCATGGATGACCGCGGAAGGTCCCTTCTCCCCGGATGCGAATTCCCGGACGGCTTCGTGTATGAAGATGACGGCAAGTCGAGGCTCCTGGTGAATCCCGGAAGCCTGGGACAACCGCGGGACCGCGTGTTCATGCCGTGCTACGTGATCTACGATACCGAGGCCAAAACACTTACTTGGCATCGCATACTCAGGTACGACTGTCATGTCACGATACGGAAAATCCTGCGTTCCGGTTTGCCCCCGGAGGCAGCGTACTTCCTCCTCCTGTGAGAGAGCGGTTGCGCGGTGGTCAGGGGCCTTGAACTCCGTGGGATTGTTGCAGTGGAAAGGTCCGTCTCACCCTTCTCTCTCCAGACACCGAGCGGCTGGGAGCCGCAACCAATAATCGCGTCGACCTTTCTCGGTCCGCACGCGTTCCGATGGCGGGGATGGTTGGTTCCACACACGTTCAAACCGCGCATGGCCACAGGGGAAGCACAGCCATTTACCCCTTTGCTGAAGCGGATACTGACAACAAATCTTCGCGGCGGGCCAAGAATTTGAACGACAGTAGTACAGGAGGAGGTTTGCCGTGCCCCCAATGCTGTTGACTTAAGCACGATTCTGCTCCCTTCCGTAGGTTGAAACCTACGGCTATTCACAGTCCGTCCCTTCGGGACGGGAGTCTGTGAGCCCCGAAGGGGCTTCCCGTGCATAGCCGGGGGTTTTTGACCCCCCGGTGCGGGGAAGAGATTACCATCCTTAAGTCAACAGCATTGTGCCGTGCCCTTCCCTTGATCGCGGAAGGACAGGGAGCAGCCTGCCCCAATGTTCGCCGCGATGCTTTCTACCAATGCGACTTCAAACAGATGAGGTTACCCACCAGACGATAGGCACGATGCTTGTCCCACCCGGAGCCTGAAGTCACTTCTTAGCACGCGCAATGGAATTACCCCTCACGAATAGGGCCTCGATGAAGCGCCTTCCTGCCCATATCCGAGCTTCTCGAGGCATTCGTGTAGCGTGCGGAGCTCTATATCCAGTTGGGACAGCAACGGCTCCAGACTGTTCGTCTGCGGCTCTTGCGTGGCGCGCTCGATGCAGTCCGCCAGCTCCGCGAGACGCATCGCGCCGAAGGTTGCCGCTCCACCCTTGAGGGTATGCGCCAGCGTCCGCAACAGTCGCCAGTTCTCGGCCTGCGCCGCGGAGCGCACCTCTGCCACCAACGTCGGGGTGTGGGAAGAGAAGAGTCGAATCACTTCGGACAGCGTCTCTTCGTCCTCACCGACACGCTGCCTCAGGGCCTCCAGGTCGAAGACCTCATGATCGGCGGCGGGACGGGCCACCTGTGGGCTTGCTTTACGAATGCGGTATCCGGAACGGCGTCCACGCGTGGCCTCAGGGGCGAAACGTGCCAGCACTTCGAGCAATTCACGGGTTCTAATGGGTTTTGATATATGTTCGTCCATGCCGGCCTGAAGGCATCGATCTCTGTCCTCTGCGAACGCATGGGCTGTCTGGGCTATGATAGGAATTCTCCCCGAGGTCTCCCTGGCCCGGATCATCCGGGTTGCCTCGAATCCGTCAACCTCGGGCATTTGGAGGTCCATCAGGATGAGGTCAAACCGTTCGGCATCGAAAGCCTCCACCGCCTCTCTTCCGTTGGAGGCGACTTGAACGAAACACCCCTGTCTTGTTAAGAGCTCGACTGCCACTGCCTGGTTGAAGACGTTATCCTCGACGAGGAGCACGTGCATCCCCGTGAGATCAAGGTCGGAGGGAGTTTCGGGTACCGCGCCAACTTCCATGGCCTCTTCGGCCCGACCCAACCCGAAGCGCGCGGTGAAGTGAAAAGTGCTCCCTTTCCCAGGTTCACTCTCCGCCCACATTTCTCCGCCCATGGCCCTTGCGAGCTGAGACGAGATGGCCAGCCCAAGCCCGGTGCCGCCGTATTTCCTCGTGATCGAGGAATCAACTTGCGAGAACCGGTGAAATATCATGGGCAATTTGTCTTCGGGTATGCCGATTCCCGTGTCCGCCACGGAGAAATGAATGACCACTTGATCGGGCAGGACTTGCCGCAGGTCCGCGGCAAGGGATATGCGGCCTTCATCGGTGAACTTCAGGGCATTGTTCCCCAGGTTGAGGAGGATCTGCCGCAGTCTGTTGGGGTCGCCCCGGAGGAATAGCGGCAGATTGTCGCTTACCGCGTGGCTCAAGCGGAGATTCCTACCCGTTGCCTTGGCACCCAATAGGGATTCGACGCACTGCATTGCCGACCTGAGATCGAAATCCACCTCCTCCAGATCCAGCCGACCGGCCTCGATCTTGGAGAAGTCCAGCACGTCGTTGACGACGACCAGGAGCGTATCCGCTGCGGACCTGACGATTTGCGCTCGGTCCCGCTGGGGCTTGGTCAGGCCGGAATCCAACAGCAGGCCGGTCATGCCCGCGATCGCGTTCAAGGGCGTGCGGATTTCATGGCTCATATTGGCGAGAAACTCGCTCTTTGCCCTGGCTCCGGCTTCCGCTGCTTCAGTGGCAAGTCTCAGAGCTTCCTCGGTCCGTTTACGCTCGGCGATCTCGCCCTCGAGATCCCGGTTGGCTGTGAGAAGCTTCGCGGAACGCTCTGCCACGGTGATCTCCAGCGTCTGCCTGAAGTCGCGTTGCATCGTCGCAAATCTGTCGGCCAAAGCCAACGAGAAGAAGACTCCCTGCCAGACGTACGCAAGTTTGGCCAGTTGGAGGACCAAGTGATGGAACGGCAAGGTCCCCACCAAGACCGCGGCAACAACCGTCGCGATCACCGGAAACACGGCATGCCCCAGGAGCAGATAACGCGCATGAGGTTCGCCGAGATACCACATCAATCCAATGGTAAGGGTGAGCGCGGTCGCGAAAACAGGCGCATATATCAACATCAGATAGTTACCCCAATAGTACGCGACCACGTAGAGCACGGCGACCACGACTGCCGCAAGCACGAGAATGTCCATGATCCGATAGAGTATTGGGTACTTCTGCCTGACGTGCATGAATGAACCGACAAACAGGATATTGCACATACACACCAGCGCGAAGGCTCCGCTGCATGCGTGCGACAGCGTTTCCGGGTGGGAGAGCACTGAGACATGGGGGGTCAAATCATCCCAGCCTAACTGAAAAATACACACAAAGACGAGGAGAAGAATATAGTAGATGTACGCGCGTTGTTTGAGGATCGACCAGGCGAATACATTGTAAAGGAGAAGGAATCCCATAATTCCGTAGAACATGCCCAATACGAAAAGGGTGTCCCGTCTCGCGCGTTGGGAGGCTTCTTCGCTCAGAAAGGAAAGGGGTACCCTGACAGCGCTTCTCGATGCGACTCTTATGAAGATCGTCTTGGTGTCGTGGGGCGCGAATTGCAGTCTCAGGTCAGGACCATGTTCCCCCGAAACCCGGTCCTCGAATGGGACCAGCGCTCCGGCTCGATATCGTTGAAAACCGACTGAGGCTTCGGACTTGACAAAGAAGTCGATTGAATCGAGCCACTGATTCTGAACCTTGAGATAGAATGTCCGTGGCTCAGGATCGGGGTTCGTCTTGGACAGCTTGAACCAATACACGGACTGGGTGTGGCCGAAGCTCGGCACTGCCCGGGCGCTCGGATGAAACTGCCTGGACTGCACGCTTTCGATGGTCTCCGAGCCTGTCTTGTCCTCATAGACCTCGATCTCTGGTACCTGCCGGATCTCTTTCTTTGTCGTGCCTCTGCTGGGATGTGTGTCCGTTCCATGGGCAAGAGTGCACCCCCAAAGGCATCCCAACAGAACGATTGTCAAGATGACGGCTGGGAGCCGCAACCAAATTCGCGTCGACCTTTCTCGGTCCGCACAAAGACCCAGGGCGAGGCGAATTGGTTCTACGCAAGCGAAGCAAGTCACGTTGTTTTCTCCCAGAGCCGCTCAAATAAAGATTTCTTCTCGAAAAGAAAAGAAATCGAACGTTATTCGCAAACCACCATGACCGCACGCGGTCACAGCCAAGCATGAAAGTCAATGGCCCACATGACAGGAACCCGGTGAATGGTCAGAACCAATCAATATTTCCAAAGCTTTCGCATGCGGGTCCGGGGGACAACCCTTTTTCAAAACCACCGTGACCGCGAGCGGTCACAACCAAGCATGAAAATGCTCCCCCACCGGCGTCTCGACGAGCCGGTTTTCTCCGCGGCGACCAGCGGGAGCCGCACTATCCCAAGAGTTCTTGAAGATG
>JBFMAA010000020.1:50533-57776 GCA_040755955.1 Thermodesulfobacteriota bacterium | reverse complement strand
TATTGCCCCAACAGCACCGACGTCACCCCGGCGGAAGCCGGGGTCCAGAACATCTTGAAAGGACTGGATTCCGGCTTTCGCCGGAATGACGGACTCTCGAACGCCCCATCTTATCTTAACGCCTATGCCTCTTTTCCCCCCTTTTCTAAAGGGGGGTTAGGGGGGATTTTCGGTGCATCACTTGTTTCCGGACCGTCCCCAAGACACAAAGGAATCCAAGACCAAATCGCAAGCTGTCCATCTTGCGAAAGGGCTTTCTTGGTGTCGTTGTGCTCGGGTCGGTTATTCCCTTCTCTCGCAGGCATCACGCTCACGTCACCAGAGCCCGCGGTTGTTGACAGCCCTCGGCGCGGGGTTTGTGTGCGTGTCGCGGCTCGGGGCCGAGCCTCCCCATTTGGCCAGAAGCTCCAGGTATTCCTGGTTTTTCGGATCGGTCTCGAGGGCCTTCTGGAGTGTGCGGATCGCACCGGCCTTCTCGCCGACCGCATGCTGAACCCTTGCCAGTTGTTCAAGCATATCGGGGCTCTGCGTTCTGGTCAAGGTGACGGCCTTTTCGGCCAGGCGCAGGGCGGCCTTAGCTTCCCTGTCGTTTCGTGCGGTGGTCGCTTTGACAAGCCCCAGAGCCCCGTATGCGGGAGCGTAGTTCTTGTCGAGAGAAATGGCCTTTTCAAGATCCTTGGCAGCCTGATCGAACTCACGCAGCTTGAGGTACGCGGTGCCACGATCTTTGTACGGCACGGGGGAATCCGGGGTCATCTCTATGACTTTGCTGAACTCTTCGACCGCCTTGTCGTCGCGACCTTTGCCGCTGTAGGCCATGCCTCTGTTGTGGTAGGCACTCGTGAACCCGGAATTGAGTGAAATCGCCTTGTCGAAGTCCTGAAGCGCCTCATCGAACTGCCGCAGCTTCATGTGGGCAACTCCGCGATTGTTGTGGAACATGGGGTTCTTTGAGTCGAGCGCGATCGCCTTGTCGAAGTCTTTGATCGCTTTGGGGTACTCGTGCTTCCCGTTGAACGCGAATCCGCGGTTGTTATAGTACCGGGCGTCATTGGCGTTGAGGCGTATGGCCTGGTCAAAGTCCGCGATTGCCTTGTCGAATTCGTTCCTTCCGTTGTACGAAAAACCGCGGGTATTGAGCGATTCGGATGACATAGGCGCGAGTTTGATCGCATACCACAAAGCCTCTATCGCGCTGTCATACTCATTAATCGCGTTATAGGCGAATCCCAGCCTTGTCCACGCCTCCGCGTAGCCGGGATCGAGCCTCACAGCCTTCGCGAGATCCTTTATGGCAGTGTTCGGGTCACCCTTCTTGAGGTGCACCTCGCCCCGCTTGGCCCACAACCGGGCAGAGTCTTTTTGGGCTTTGATCGCGTCCGAGTAGTGTTGCAGGGCATCGTCGAGTCTGCCTGCGTCTTCCGCGTCCAGGCCCCGCTTGAACAGATCGGCAAATTCCGCTCCCGCTGCCCAAGCTCCCATATCGGAGGACGTCACACACATGAAAAGCAGAAGTAGTATGGGCCTGACGCGAAATAACTCTGTCATCTTTGGTGCTCCGTGTCCATGGGTTCACAGCCAGTCGTATTCAGAATGCGCCTAGGGGGCGCCGGGCACGTTGGGACTTCAATGATACCGTTTGGCAATCCTGCAACCCGGGGCTTACGTCCCGGCTACTTTGTCACGGCTCTGCGGGTCTGAACCAGCGGCTCCGAAGCCCCGACGGCGCGACAGATAGTAGCCCGCTGCGTGAGCGCCGGGACACCGAGTCAACGAAACGGGTGAGGCTCCCGTATCCGCATTCGCTCGACGTTCATAGCCGCATCGACAATCCCGAGCGCCAACCGGAATCTTCAATCCGCGGGCATCTGCGAAATCTGCGGATGCGTTACAGAGTCCCCAACATCGATTGGAACCGGTCTGACTCAATCATTCCGTTAGGTTGTTCGAAACCAAAGCGCTCTCCACCCTTGCGACGCTCATGGTCAGACAGGCACTAGGCCCTGCCACGCGATAGGCGCTAGCTCAAGAGCACGCTCTTCTTTGACGCCCTCCCCCCTCACCCTTCCCTCTCCAGCCAGGAGAGAGGGTTTACGCATCCCCTCTCTTGATGAGAGGGGCAAGGGGAGGGTGAGAGATCTGCCGCACTGTTCAGTGCGTGCCACTCCAGCCTGTTCGAGGCCGATGCGCAAGGGTCTCCACGGACTGCGTCCCTGCTACCCCCAGGTGATCAGTCCCATCGACAGCGGGTTTGACAGGTACGAATGGAACGGAAGAACCCGCACTCTGTACGCGTAGATACCTGTTTCCTCGCACGCGATCTGCCCTTCGAAGGCCCACAGGCCGTCATCCCGTCTACCCAGGCTCTTCATCTCCGCGAGGTGGCGGTTGGAAACCTGTTCAGTGGCCGGGTCCACCGGACCGTACCAGAGGGAAACCACCACCTCTTCGGGGGTCAGCCGGCCGAGTTGAAGCAGCGCGTTCACCGTCAGGCTTGATCCGAGAGAGAGGCTATCCCCTTGAGGGGCCGTCACGTCCACCACCTGCACGTCCTTCCAGACCTCTTTGACGCGCTGCTTCCAGGCCCTCAGCTCCCGTGCGCGAGCGAGGCGGTTCTCGCCGAGGATCTGATGCGCAATACCCGCCTGAATGTAATATTCTTCGAGATACTGCTCAATCATGCGGTGTGAATTGAACCGCCGACATATGGTAGCCATGCTGTTCTTCATCATCTCGACCCAGCGGTTCGGGACACCGTTGGGTCCCCGGTCGAAGAACCTGGGTATCACTTCCGTTTCCAGCAGGTCATAAAGGCATTGCGCCTCGAATTTGTCTCCATAGGCAGGGTCGTCGTATTCTTCTCCGTTGCCGATGGCCCAGCCGTTGGTCGCGTCATAGCCTTCCGGCCACCAACCGTCGAGCACGCTCAGGTTGAGCGCCCCGTTGGCCGCGGCCTTCATCCCCGAGGTGCCGCAGGCTTCGTACGGGCGTCGGGGGTTGTTCAGCCACACGTCCACCCCTTGGACCAGGTATCGTGCCACGTTGATGTCGTAGTCTTCCAGGAACACGAGTTTGCGACGGAATCCTTCCTGACGCGCAATGTGCACCACGTTCTTTATCAGTTCCTTGCCGAGGTTGTCCCTTGGGTGGGCCTTGCCCCCGAAGATGAACTGCACAGGCCGGCGCTTGTCCGAAACCAGCGCCAAGAGGCGGTCCGGGTCGGTGAACACCAGACCTGCCCGCTTGTACGGTGCGAACCTGCGTGCGAATCCTATGGTCAGGGCCTCCGGGTTGAGGACCTCGCGGGCTCGCCTCACGTCGCGAACCGACGTCTCCCCGCTGAACAGCCCGTGAGACGCAAGGCGTCGTCTGCAGAACGTGACGAGTCGTTCTCTTCGGGTCTCATGGACACGCCAAAGCTCGTCGTTCGGTATTGACTGGACCCTGGGCCATATCTTTTCGTTGTCCGGGTCCTGGACCCAGTTCGCCCCGAGATAACGGGAAAGAAGATCAGCCATCTCCTTCGAGACGTACGAAGGGACATGCACCCCGTTTGTCACGTATCCGATGGGGATATCATCCTTGTCCACATGAGGCCAGAGGCGTGCCCACATCTTCTTGGACACCCGACTGTGCAGTTCGCTGACCGCATTCACTCCCCGGGAGAGCCGCATGGCAAGCACCGCCATCGACAACGGAGAGTACCTGTCGTTGGGATCTTCACGGCCGAGATCCAGGAGGTCCTTCACCGTGATCCCCAAGCCTTGGGTGTAATTACGGAAATAACGATCCACGAGGTCATGCTGAAACAGATCTATCCCCGCGGGGACCGGTGTGTGCGTGGTGAATACCGTGGAGGCCGCGACCGCCTCCATCGCCACATCGAAGGGGACTCTGTAGGCCTTCATGGTAAGGCGAATGCGTTCCAGCGCAGCAAAGGCCGCGTGTCCCTCGTTGAGGTGGTACACGAACGGCCAAAATCCGAGCAGATGAAGCGCCCTTGCCCCCCCGATACCGAGCACGATCTCCTGGCGGATGCGGGTTTCCAGGTCGCCTCCGTAAAGCTCTGCGGTCACGGACCGGCCAGCCTCGGAGTTTGCCGGGTCGTTCGAGTCGAGCATGTACAGAGGCACTCTGCCCACTTGGATTTTCCAAATGCGGATTTTCACGATTTCGCCCGCCAGATCCACTTCGATGGTGGCCTGTTTCCCGGTGCCGTCGAGGACTCTGGATACGGGGAGGTTATAGAAATCGTTATCCGGATACGATTCCTGCTGCCATCCGTCCACATTGAGATACTGCCTGCAGTAGCCTTTCTGGTAGAGCAATCCTATGCCGATCAGCGGAAACGACAGGTTGGACGCGCTCTTCAGGTGATCTCCCGCGAGCATGCCCAGTCCGCCCGAATAGATCGGGAGAGCTTCGCTAAGTCCGTACTCCATACTGAAATAGGCGATGCGATAGTCTATGGGGCGGTCGAGGTTGAACGAGTAGAACCTGGTGTCGCTGGTATAGGCCTCGAATTCTCGATCCGCGTCCCGAATCCTGTCCATGAGCAGGTCGTCGCCGAGGATTTCCTCTACCCTTTCTGGAGCAAGGCCGGCCAGAAGTGCCACAGGGTTGTGTCCTGTGCGTTCCCAGAGATCCGGGTCGAGGGTCTGAAACAGCCGCGCCACTTCCGGGTTCCACGAGTGCCACAGGTTCATGGCGATGCGCTGTAGTCCATCGAGTTGCGGGGGAAGGTCTGGCTGGACGATAAGTGCTCGGACTGCCATGTGGTGTACCCTTTCGTGATGCGGTTGCCGGTGGAGCAGACGTGCTGCTCGGTTCCCGGACGGTCATGTGCGTCAATCTTGGGTCTGCAGGAGCGACCTCGGTTTCGCCTTCTTTCCCCGTGCCGAAGCGTCCGGCTATTTCCCGCCTCCCCTTTCGGGGCTTGGGACGGGTGACGTCCCGCAGAGATGCTTGATATAGCCGTGTATTACCGTGAGTGCGGCTCCCTGTCAAGCGGCGAAGCGACGAAGACGCAATGAAGAGTCGAGTCGCTCGAGAATAGCGTTCCTGTGAAGGAAGAACTTGATAGACCGCGATCATCGAAATGGATTTCCCGCGAAGCGTCTTCTGCACTCAGTTCTTCCGCGGTGCTAAAGCATCCGTCTATTTTCCGTCGCCCCTACGGGACTGAAGCCGTGTATCCGGAGCTCCGCAGGAGCGTCAGAAAGTAGCCCGGTGTGTAAGCGCCGGGAAACCGAGGCATTGAAGCGGGTTCGAGTCTCGTATGGGTTATCCAAAACCATGACGCGCTGCACCCGTTCGTTAATGAAGATGGTGGTTGGGAGTTGCTGCTGTTCCCGGATATTAGGGCATTGTGAGCACATTTTGACGGCTCGGCTCCTATTCGCGTAGATATCCCCATCGGACTTCGAGACCATGGACCAGAAAGGTCGTGTGACCTCGAAGCACGGAGATTGCTTGGGATACGCCGGTCCTCCGTTTTCCCTGTTCCTTGCCGGTCGGCGGTATATCCCCAAGACGTAACCGTTCAGCGGGTGCACGTCGGGAGCCGTCTTCGCAGGGGCGGACCTACGTGTACCCCCCTCCGTATTCGAGCAAGACCGGAACGGGGGTACCCACAGTCGCTAAACCGCTGTGCAAATGCGACGCCATCCGGTATCGCAACACCTCCGCGGCAACCAGCGGGAGCCGCCCTATCCCAAGAGTTCTTGAGGATGGGGGTCCGGGGGAAGGAACTTCTTGCAAGAAGTTCCTTCCCCCGGAAATTGCGTCTTCTGGAAGAACCCTTCGGCATCAGTTGCCGACCCGTCGTCGCACCGCGGCAACGCCCTTGTGCTTGAGCCGTGATACCAGTTGGTCAGCCTGCTCACAGGAATGGAATGCTCCCACATGAAGGCGGTACACCACTTTCCCTTCGGAGGTGGCCACGGGTTTCAAAACCGCGTCAAATCCTTTCTTGCGCCACCGTTCGGCCCACTGCACAGCGACGCTCGGATTCGAGTAAGCCCCCACCTGCACGGTGTACCGGTTCCTTTCCGGCTTCGTCTTCCGATTCGGCGACTCCGTTTCAGGGGTGTGGCCCGACACTCTTCGTGAGGCTCGGGCCATGGGAGCGACTCCTGCTGCACGAGTCCGCGATGAGGTCCCGGCTGCCATCCCGTGGTCAGGACCGTGAGCTTTCGTCTCGCGCCGAGAAGGATCATCCTCGAGGCCGGCTTCATTGCCGGAGCCTGCGGCGGACCTTCCGGAAGTGTCCTCCGGGCGTGGGGTCTGCGCGGAAACGGTCTTGCTCGCGACCGGACCGCGCGCAGAATTGCCAAAGGCCCCGCGATCATCCGCTGCGGCAGCCATCCGCCCCGCGGGAGGGGCATCTTGCATTTCGGCATTCGGTCCGACCGCTGTTTCTGGCAACTCTGGCCGGCCTTTCTTCGGAGCGGGGTTGGTGGGCGCGGTTCTTTCTTGGCGCTGCGTCTCGCGGGTTGGACGACCCGAAGGTCGCGGCGGCAATGTCTTCGTGTCTTCGGATTCCTGCGTGATTACACGTCCCGGAGCGACGTGCCGGTCCCGGGCCGTCAGTTTCTTGTAGAACGTCATCGGAGCGGACGACGCACCGCGGTCTTCGTCCGCACCCGCACCTGCGGGATCTTGAGACCAGGGAAGAGGGCTGCCGTGGACTGAATGGTTTGCTTGTTTCTTCTGCGCGGAACCGCGGCCGGGTTCTCCCATGACTTTCGCGATGAGCACTCCAAGCCCGACCATGATCAGAATCGACGCCGCTACTCCCAAGAACAGCGGACCGTTGGAGGGACCTCGGTGTCCGTACGAGCTCCCCCGGCCGGACCTTGATCCTCTCAATCGACGACTGTAACTCGCAGAGCGGGCATCGAACATACACACCCCGAACCAGGGCTTGCCTTGCGACGAGGGCCCCGCATGAAGCGTCTCCAGGAATCCGTCTTCAGCCGCACTCGCACACCAGGGAGGACCAAGACATCAACCCCATCTGGTTTTCACGCTCATTCAGTATCCTGTTCTCACTGCGGCAAAGCGTCGTCTTACGAGTAACCGTCATCTCCGTGATGCGGTCACCGTGAACCATGGACATGCGGCTGTGTTTCACGTCAACAGGCCTTCGGCGACCAGCGGGAGCCGCATGCTCCAAAAGGTTTTGGGGATGGGGGTCCGGGGGAAGGGACTTTTTTCAAGAAGTCCCTTCCCCCGGAAATCC
>JBFMAA010000020.1:26961-50523 GCA_040755955.1 Thermodesulfobacteriota bacterium | reverse complement strand
CCCCCCCCCCCCCCCCCCCCCCCCCCCCCCCCCCCCCCCCCCCCCAAATCCTCATCTCCACGAGACTTCGGGAATCACATTCTCTCCGGCGCGCTGACAGCCAGAATTCTCAGGCCCGCGGCAACAACGAGTCTGACGGCTTCCACCAGGTACAACCTGGCTTTCTTGATTCTGGGGTCCTCGAGCAGGACCCTGTTGTCGTGATAGTACGCGTGAAAAAGTTCCGCAAGTTCCACCAGGTAGAAGGTCAAACGATGGGGCTCGAAGGCCGCGGCAGCCTCACTGAGCATATCCGGAAAGTCGGCCAGATGTTTCATGAGCCGTTGTTCTTCCAGCAGAGTCAGAGCCGAGAGATCCGGGTCAGTCATGTCCGCGTCGATTCCCCGCTCGGCCGCGATCCGGAATATGCTGGCCACCCTCGCATGGACATACTGGACGTAGTAGACCGGGTTGTCCTTGGACTGCTTCTTGGCCAGATCCAGGTCGAAATCGAGGTGGCTGTCCGAGCGCTTCGTCAAGAAGAAGAACCGTGCCGCATCAGGCCCGACCTCGTCCAGGACGTCACGGAGCGTCACGAATTCCCCCGAACGTGTGGACATGGAGAGCTTCTTCCCCTCTCTTACCAGAGTCACGAACTGCACCAACAACACCTTGAGCGCGTCCGGAGACCCGCCCAAGGCCTCGAGCGCAGCCCTCACCCGAGGCACGTACCCGTGGTGGTCCGAAC
This sequence comes from Thermodesulfobacteriota bacterium, assembly GCA_040755955.1. Lineage (GTDB taxonomy): Bacteria > Desulfobacterota > Desulfomonilia > Desulfomonilales > Desulfomonilaceae > JBFMAA01. The sequence continues at coordinate 49,796 of JBFMAA010000020.1, read as the reverse complement.
CCCAGATATTCACCATCTGGTCGTAACCCCGCTGGAGCTTCTCCTTGTGGTACGCAACGTCCGCCGCGAAGTACGTGGGTTCGCCGTTTGCCCGCACGAGGACCCGGTCTTTTTCGTCCTCCTGGTCCTCCATGGTGAACCAGAGGGCACCCTCCTTCTCTTCGACCCGGCCCCTGTCCCGAAGCTCATTCACCGCGGAGGTCAAAGCGCCCTCCCGGTGCAGCGCTGTCTCGTGGAAGTAGTTGTCGTAATGGACCCCGAAGAGCGTCAGATCGTCCCGGATTCCGTCGAGAATGCGGGTGCGCGCGAACTCGGAGGCAATCTCCACCGCGTCCTCTTCCTCGGCGCTGCGGAGCCTTTCTGCAAGTGGTGTTCCCACAAGCTCCTTCGCCAGATCTCGAATGTACTCGCCCTGGTAGTGGTCTTCGGGGAACTCGATCGTGCTGCCGGACAGCTCTCGGAAACGCAGATGTACCGACCGACCGAGTATTCTCATCTGATTGCCCGCGTCGTTGACGTAGTATTCCGTGGTGACTTTTCGTCCGCAGGCTTTGAGCAGTCTCGCAAGGGTGTCTCCGACCGCAGCTCCTCTGCCGTGTCCCACGTGAAGCGGACCTGTCGGGTTTGCGCTCACGAACTCGATAAGCACACTCGGAGAATCCTGCGTAGGCAAAGTGCCGAAGCACTCCTTTTCCGCGTGGATTTGGCGGAGTACCTCATGACGGACTCGGTCCGCCAGGAAGAAGTTGATAAATCCCGGACCGGCTATTTCGGCCTTTTCGAGCACCGTGGGGTCGTGAGGCATGTGCTCGACGAGCATTGCCGCGAGGTCCCGCGGTTTCATCCTTGCCCTGGACGCCATCACGAGGGCAGCGTTGGTCGCGTAGTCGCCGAATGTGGGGTCTTTTGGCCGGCTCACTTCGATGCCGGGGCTCAATTGCGAGTCTCCAAGGCCTAAGAGCTCCCGTTCGCCTGAATTGAGTATTGCTTGCCAAACCAGTCGTCGTATCAGATCTTTCATCTTGCGCTCCCTCGCATGTCGCCCGGCTTCCCGACCGAGCGAATAGGCTGCGGTGCGCGGATTCTGTACTAGTATCGTTCAAATTCCTGGCCCGCCGCGAAGATTTGTTGTCAGAATACGCTTCACCAAAGGGGTAAATGGCTGTGCTTCCCCTGTGGCTGTGCGCGGTTTGAACGTGCGTGGAACCAACCCTCCTCGCCATCGGAACAGGTGCGAGCCGAGGAAGGTCGCCGCGATTATTGGTTGCGGCTCCCAGCCGCTCTGTGCGTGTTCATGTAATCAGGTGTTCCTTTGCTTCGGTTTGTCCGTCTTGTCATCTTCCGGAGGTGCCTTGAGGGTGATGTCCCTGGTGAATTCCGGGCACTTGGTAGTGGTGGTCCCGTCCACGGAGAATTTCTTGTTGCAGGTGGCTCTCCAGGCGCATATGGCGCAAATCGTGTGGTCGGTAGTCATGGTCTTTCTCCTCCAGCAGGGATTTATTTATCAATGCTGAGAGTTATGGTCAATGGTTTTGAACCGGGTTCACGCTTTGGCCCTGACGAATCCATCCCGATCAGTTTTCATGAAACCTTGACGCCTTGTCGCGGACGCGATTCGCGTTGACTATTCGCTAAACGATGTGATATGATAGCGTACCCTGAAGAAACACAGGGCTGATGCAAGGTCGAGAGCCCGGCATTTCACCTGGATGCAGATTAGGAAGCCGGGCTTTCGTTTGTACTATTCGTTGCGTGCAGGAGGACGGACATGGCGGTGAGCAATAAGATCCTGGGATTTATGGAAAAAGCGTCCTGGATCCGCAAGATGTTCGAAGAGGGCGGGCGACTCAAACAGATCCACGGACCGGATAAGGTGTTCGATTTCAGCCTGGGCAACCCGAACTTGGAACCGGTGAAGCGGGTCAAAGATGCCATTGCCGGGGCTGCGGCAGACTCCACGCCGGGCGTGCACGCATACATGCCCAACGCGGGGTATCCCGCGGTGCGGCAGGCCGTGGCCGAGAAGATCAAGGAAGACGAGGGAGTTGCCATCACGGGCGATCACGTCATCATGACCACCGGTGCTGGCGGCGCGCTGAACATCATCTTCAAGACTGTCCTTAACCCTGGAGACGAGATCGTGGTCCCAAGTCCGTTCTTTGTGGAGTACCTCTTTTACCCGGACAATCATGGAGGCAAAGCGGTCACGGTCAAGACCCGCGATGACTTCTCCCTGGACCTCCAAGCCATCGAGGACGCAATTACTCCAAAGACCGCCGCGGTGCTGATCAATTCGCCGAACAACCCCACCGGAAAAGTCTACTCGGAACAGGCTATCCAGGGGCTGGGAAGTCTTCTCGAAAGGAAGAGCTCGGAAATCGGCCGCACCATAGTCCTGATTTCGGACGAGCCGTATCGAGGCATCACGTACGATGGAGTGAAGGTCCCCAGCATATTCAAGGCATACTCTGCGAGTATTGTTGCCACTTCGTTTTCGAAGGACTTGTCGCTTCCCGGTGAGCGTCTCGGGTATGCCGCGGTCAATCCTGCGATGGAGGATGTAGGGACTGTGATGGACGGTCTCGTGTTGTGCAATCGGATACTTGGGTACGTGAATGCTCCCGCGCTCATCCAGCGCGCGGTGAAGCACGTGTTACGCGATCTGGTGGATGTCGGTGTGTACAAACGTCGTCGAGACACTCTATATAACTCGCTCACCTCCTTCGGATACGAGTGTGTGAAACCGGAAGGCGCGTTCTATCTCTTCCCCAAGTCACCGATTCCCGACGATGTCGCGTTCGTGGGACTGCTCCAGCAGAAGCTCATACTTACGGTTCCCGGCACGGGGTTCGGCGGACCCGGGTATTTCCGGATCGCCTACTGCGTGTCTGACGAGACGATCGCCGGCTCACTCAAGGGGTTCGAGGAAGCGATCAAGGAATGTCGGTAACCTTCACGGGCACCGGTCTTCAGTAGCCAAGACAAAGCACCAAGGCATCAAGACACGAAGAAAGCACCAGCCGCTCCACCTCGCAAGGGTGAGAAAGACTCGCTTTCTCCGTGTCTTTGTGTCTTGGCGCTTCCTGATCTCAATCTCCCCGTCTGAACGATTACGAATGCCGAGAGTAAGGCCTCAATGCACTTGCGGGGACAATGTGATATGATTATTCAAGGACGACAAGGCGCACCCCCTCATGGCCCGCCCGATTCCCGAGGGAGGTGAGGCGCTTGCCTTCCGACGCGACGATGACCCCGCAAGATGAGGACTGGTCCCTGAACGCTGCCCCACATCGGGAGGGACTGCTCGTCGCCGTCTCGAAAGAACGGCCGGATGCGGAGACGGTTGCTCTCAACGGCCTGAGCGTCGTGGCGGGGATGCGGGAAGCCGGCGGTCGGAATCGCTCAACGCGCAGGACAACATGCGCCGACGGAGGACAGATGGACCCGCAGGAGATCAAGGAGATTATTATTAAGGAGCTGCCGTCGATCCTTAAGGACGACCCCGAGATGCGGGAGCTCGTCTTGCGAATGACCGAAGGCCGGTATGCGGACAAGGAGCTCACTGAAAGCCGCTTCGATCGGATTCTTGACGAGCTTCGCCGGCATCGGGAGGCGGAAACCGAGCGCTGGAACCAGTTGGCCCAGGAGCGCGCCGCGGAAAGAGCAGAGCAAGCAAGACTCTGGGACAACCGGGCCCAGGAGCGCGCTGAGGAAAGAGCGGAGCAAGCAAGGCTCTGGGCCGAAGACAAGAGCCGCTGGGAAGAGAACAGCCGCAGATGGGATCGGTTGGCTCAAGAGCGCGCTGAGGAAAGAGCAGAGCAAGCAAGGCTCTGGGCCGAAGACAAGAGCCGCTGGGAAGAGAACAGCCGCAGATGGGATCGGTTGGCTCAAGAGCGCGCCGCGGAAAGAGAAGAGCAAGCAAGACGCTGGGAGGAAAACCACAAGGCTATTCGAGGTATTCTGGATTCCGTCAACGCGCTGGCGAGAAAGCATGAGATGTCCATAGGCGCGCTCGGGGCCCGCTGGGGGATCCGTTCCGAGAGTTCGTTTCGCAATGGCCTCAGAGGTATCCTCGAAGACGATTTCGGGGTTGAGGTCGTACACGTAAGGGAGATCGATGAAGACGGCGAGGTGTTCGGAAGACGCGACCAGATCGAGCTCGACATCATCATAAGGAACGGCAAGTTGATCATTTGCGAGATCAAATCGTCCATGAGCAGATCCGATGTGCACATGTTTGAGCGCAAAGCCAGATACTACGAACGACGGCACAACCGGACCGCGACACGTCTCATCGTCATTTCCCCGATGGTTGATCCAAGAGCCCAACCGTTGGCCGATGAGCTTGGGATAACGGTCTACAGTCACCCGCTGGACATCGAGAAGTCCGCATTGGGGGAAGAAGAGAGCGAGTAATGGCAGAACACGTATGCCCGTGGTGGCTGGGGTATTTGCTGTCGAGCCCGCTGCGCCGACTGTGGCACAACCCGGAGAAGACCCTGGGGCCTCATGTGCGGGAAGGTATGACGGTGCTGGACATCGGTCCCGGAATGGGGTTTTTCAGTATTCCCGCAGCACGCATGGTCGGAGCCCGCGGCAGGGTCATCGCGGTCGATCTCCAGGAGAAGATGCTCCAAGGATTGGCCAGGCGAGCAAACCAGGCCGGAGTCGCGGAAAGGATCGAGCTTCGCGTGTGCAGTCCGAAGAGTCTCGGGGTCAACGAACCTGTGGACGTGTGCCTGGCATTCAACGTGGTCCATGAGGTTCCTGACCCGCAGCACCTCCTGGCCGAGATCCGGGCGCTACTGAGGCCGACGGGAAGGCTTCTCTTGAGCGAGCCCGGGCATCATGTGTCGGAGGCCGACTTTCGCCGAACGCTCGAACTCGCCTCCGAGGCGGGACTCCGGGTCATCGGAGATCTCGGTCTACGCAGCCGCATGACCGCGGTCTGTGAGCCGGCTTCTGGGCCGCGGACAAGTCTTGATCGATGACTCCGCCGAAGTCCTTCACACCGGGGCACGGTTCGGCTCAAAGGGAAAACCACAGAGGCCGGATCAGTTGTTCCCCCCTTGGCTGCCGGCGAGTCCATTACCAGGGCAGGAAGTTGGGCAACGTGCGAATACCCGGCTGTATGTCATTGCGAAGCCGTACTCGCGAAGATGATGAGCGAGGACTGATAGCATGACGGAACGTCGGCATCAGCTTAGTAGCCCAAACACACGAGTCAGGCGGGCGCTCTGCCCGAGCGGAACAGTATGTTGCCCGTCCCCCTGCTTATGCCGGGCATGCGGACAAACTCCGGGGACAAAATACATGAGAATCGAAGTAGACGCTGAAGTGTTTCCCGAGGGGTCTTTCATGGTTGCTCATGCCAAGTCGCTCGATGTTTCCAGTTGCGGGGCGACTGCTGATGAGGCGGTCAGCGCTTTGATGGAAGCCGTGCGGCTCTTCGTCTCCACCGCCTTGGATATGGGCACGCTTGAAAAGATTCTGGTCGAGAGTGGGTACGTTCTTCAAGGGGATGCATGGATCGTTACAAGATGTGGCGAAGGCAGACCCTCAGGCATCATGTTGCCGGTCCCCGAAGCCATGCACCGACCTGCCTGCGCGGAGTTCTGATCGTGTCAGGCCTGAAGGGTCTGAGCTGGAAAGATTTGGAGTATGTGATTCTGAAAAGCGGGTTTGTTTTTCGCTGATAAGAGGGTGACCACAGAGTGTATGTGAAATCAGGCGCAACGAGACCCGTCGTCATCCCGACCTACGACGAACTGCCACCGTTCGTGATAAGGAATTGTCTAAGAACTGCCGATATTTCTACAAAGGATTGCCTGAGGCTGCTCGGGCGTCAGACATAACCGTCGGGTGTTCACGTCTTCCGCTGCTCCCTGTGGGTGCACGATCACTCGCCGGTTTCCATCCCCGTGACAAACTACCGAGGGAAGAAACCCTGAAATGCGCTTGAGCGGTCATTCATCGAGGCCCTGATGCTCAAATCGGGACACTCAGGCCTTGTCGCGGGAATTGACTATCCGGAAAAAGATCCTATACTGGCACGGTCGGCAACACGGAGAATCGGAGATCGCCCCATGAGTTTCTGGCGTCTGCCTCTGGATGCGGAACAGCATTCTATCCCCACCGGTGAGATCTGCATCATCGAGAACCGGTGCAAAGGATGCGGCTTCTGCATTGAATTTTGTCCCAACGGCTGCCTCAAGGAGAGCAAACGCTTCAACCAGAAAGGCTATCATCCTCCCGAAGTCGTCTTCCACGGCGAGGAATGCGTCGATTGTGGGCTTTGCTCACTGATTTGTCCGGAATTCGCGATCTACACGGTGCTCAAGGAAGCGAAAAAGCTCACGGAAGACGACATCCGAAGAGTCACCATACGGTACTCCCGCAAGGACAGAAGAAAACTCAAACGCTGATGGCCATCGCGTTTTCGTGGAAGGGCGAGTGCTGGGGGAACAGGCGTCTTGAAAAGCGCCCCTTCCCCCAGACCCCCTTCACCCGAAACGTTTGGGATTGGGCGAGTCCCGCGGGTCGCCTCCGAGAAGATCGACTCCTTACCAGGGATGCCTGGTGGGTTCGTATTCTCCTACTTCGTTGTGGTCGCAGCGCTGGCATGGGCCTTCTTGGGGAAACGCCCCCACTTACCGGAAGCCGTCTGATGTACGATGACACGTTGCCTTGAGGTTCTTTTTTCGAGAAGAAATCTTCAGTTCGGCAGCTCGGGGAGAAAGCAACGTGCCTTTCTTCCATTGCGTAGAACTAACTCGCCCCGCCCTGGGTCTTCATGCGGACCGAGAAAGGTCGACGCGAAGTTTGGTTGCGGCTCCTAACCGCTTGGTTGAGGCTCCCTGCTGCTTTTTGAAACGGCGCGGGAATGTAACCCGTGTCTGCACGACCGACACCCAATTGTAGCGAGGAGGTTGTTCCCCCCGCTCCTTGTGTCGATAAAAAAGTACGAATTGAAGTCACAGCAATCGCGGCGCGAGGGACTTGCACACGCCGCGATACTCACGGATATGGCTCATGCATGACAGAGAAGTTCTGACCGGAGAACACTTCATTCACGGCGACGCGGCCTGTGCCGAAGGAGGCATGGCTGCCGGATGTCGCTTTTTCGCGGGATACCCCATCACGCCGGCAACCGAGGTCGCGGAACGCATGGCTCGCCGACTTCCCGAGGTCGGAGGGGTATACATACAAATGGAAGACGAAATCGCGTCGATGGCCGCGATTTTAGGAGCCTCTTGGGGAGGCGCGAAGTCCATGACCTCGACCTCGGGCCCGGGGTTCTCGCTGATGATGGAGAACATCGGCCTCGGCATGATGACCGAAACCCCGTGCGTGGTTGTGAACATCCAGCGCGGCGGACCGTCCACCGGACTCCCAACCCTCGTGGGACAGGCAGACGTCATGCAGGCCAGGTGGGGTTCCCACGGCGACTACGGCTGCATCGCGCTCTCACCCGCGTCGCCGCAGGAGTGTTTCGACCTGACCGTGCTGGCCTTCAACCTCTCGGAGACCTTTCGCCAGCCCGTATTCGTGATGGGAGACGAAGTGGTAGGACACATGACCGAAAAGGTCGTGATACCTCCCCGCAATCGGATAGAGGTGGTTCCGAGGCGAAAAGCCTCCGAGGTGCGCGGCCGGTACCTCCCGTTCGACACCTCGGACGGGTTGCCGGCTCCGATGGCCCTGGCGGGAGAAGGATATCACGTGCATGTCACCGGCCTCACGCACGACGAACGCGGATACCCGGTGATCACCGACCTGGTCCAGGAACGCAACGTCCGACACATTGTGGACAAGATTCGCACCAACGCGGACGAGATTATCCGGTACGAGGCTGTTGAGCTCCACGACGCGGAAGTGGTGGTGGTGGCCTACGGATGCACTGCCAGGACAGCCATGCAGGCCGTCCAGGACATGAGAGACCAGGGCCGCAAGGTCGGCCTGTTGCGGCTTATCACTCTGTGGCCCTTTCCGTCCCGAGTCATTCGCGATCTGGCCGACCGCGTCAAGGCATTCGTGGTCCCGGAGATCAACTACGGCCAGATGGCCTACGAAGTGGAGCGAGTCGCAGAGGGGAAGGCGGAGACCGTGCTCATGGGCCTGATGGGCGGCTCTATGCACACCCCCGAAGAAATCGCGGCAGTGGTGTGTGAGTACTTATAGTGTCTGCCTAGAGTCTTGAGTCATGGCAGGTCGTCCGGACCAAGAAGCAGCAGCGGGCCACACGGTGGGGCAGGCGTCCCGCCTGTCTCCTCCCGACGGGCAAGATGCGCGTCCCACCCACCGGGCACCATGGTCATTGTTTCCGGCAACGGGTATACGAGGCAAGCAGGATATGAGACGAATACTTCGAGAAATCGTGCCCTTCAACGCAGAAACCGAAGCGAGGACCATACGAGAAGGTCACGGACTTCATCCCCATGATCCCTATCTGAAACCCGGTCGCATTCCCCACATCTGGTGCCCCGGATGCGGTCTCGGCGTGGTGCTGACCTCCTATATCGAGGCGATGCGACGCTCGGGCAAGTCCATCGACGAGCATTCCGTGGTGTCCGGAATAGGATGCACGGGTCGAGTCGCAGGATATCTCGACATGGACACGTACCACACCACCCACGGCCGGGCTATCCCCTTCGCGACCGGACTCGTGCTGGCACGTCCGGACCTCCAGGTGACCGTCTTTTCAGGCGACGGCGACCTCTTCGCGATCGGCGGCAATCACATGATCCACGCGGCTCGGCGAAACATCAACCTCAAGGTCATCTGTGTCAACAACTTCAACTACGGGATGACCGGCGGACAAGTCGCACCAACGACCCCGTTGGATGCACGAACCTCGACGACTCCGACAGGGAACGCGGAACCCGGCTTCAACCTCCCCCACCTGGCCCACGCGTCAGGAGCCGTGTACGTTGCGAGATGGACTACATTCCATCCACGGCAGCTAGTGCACTGCATCTCCAAGACCTTCGAGAAGAAGGGATTCACCTTCATCGAAGTGATTGCACCATGCCCTACGGGGTACGGGCGCCCCAACAAGCTCGGGAGCGGGCTCGACGAGATGCGTTACTACCGCGACCAATCGGAAGTCCTCAACGGAGCCGACCCGAGCACCGTAGGGATCAGCCTCAAGGGGAAGATCGTCGTGGGAGAGTTCATCGACGTCGTCAAACCGGATTTCATGGAGAATTACAGGACTAAGGTGATTTCCAAGGCCCAAGCCAAACGCAAAGGAAAGGCCGCATGACCGCGAAACAGGAGATCAGACTTGCCGGATTCGGCGGCCAGGGAATCATTCTGTCAGGCCATATCCTGGGCAAGGCCGCGTCACTGTTCGATAAGAAGAACGCGGTCTTCACCCAGAGTTACGGCCCGGAGGCCAGAGGCGGCTCGTGCAGCGCGGACGTGGTGGTCTCGGATGACGCCATCCATTACCCGAAGGTCAGCGTGCCGCATGTGCTCGTGCTCATGAGCCAGGGAGCGCTCGCGACGTACGGAAACACTCTCCGGGCCGGCGGGACCCTCATCATTGACGAGGACTTGGTAAACCTCCCGGAAGATCCCCCCGAGCTCACCGTCTACCGCGTTCCCTCAACCCGCATGGCCGAAGAGCTCGGGAAACGGATCGTGGCCAATATCGTGATGCTCGGCGCAGTGGCTGCTCTGGGCCGGGTCGTGGAATACGAGTCGCTCAAGCAGGCCGTGCTTGCGTCGATTCCCTCGGGGACCGAAGAGCTCAACATCTCGGCCTTCGACAAAGGGTATGAATACGGGAAAGGACTCCTCGAAGGCGTGAACCGAGAGTCGCCTTGACCAATGGACTTGCCTGATGCCGTTGCCAGCCGGCGAGAAACGGCAGTGCTGCTGGTTATCTCCGACGTCATGTGTGGGACCGGCCTCTCGCCTGTCGATCAACAAATGACGGGAAAGATGCCCTGCCCACTCGAGACCCTTCGGGGTTACGGCCGACGGGGATCGGGTCACGTCGATCAGGAATGCTTCACCGTACTTGCGCGAGAGAGCGCTGAGCACGGTCTCGATTTCGGGAAGGCACCCCCGGGTTGCTATGGAAATGCCGTGGCGTTCCACGGCATATGAAGCTCCGGCGACCAGCGGGAGCCGCATGCTCTAAAAGTTTTTGGGGATGGGGGTCCGGAGGAAGGGACTTTTTTCAAAAGGCAGCCGGCAGCCGCAACCAAACGGCTGGGAGCCGTAGCCAATAATCGCGTCCACCTTCCTCGGTCCGCATGGAGACCCAGGGCGGGGCCGGTTGGTTCTACGCAAGCGAAGAGAAGGCACCTTGCTTGCTCCCAGAGCTGCCGGCCCGGAGATTTCTTCTCGAAAAAAGAAGAGATCGAACGTTATTAGTAAGAAGTCCCTTCCCCCGGGAACCTCATTTCCACAGGAACTCTTAGGAAAGAAGACCGGCATATGCACGAAGAACAGAATCGGACAAGCCCCAACGATTTGCGGATCGGGGTGTATGTCTGTCATTGCGGAAAGAACATCGGAGGAACGGTCCGCTGCGAAGAAGTCGCCGAATTCGCCAAAGATCTCCCCGGCGTGGTGCTTGCCAAGGACTCCCTGTACACGTGCTCCGAACCGGGGCAGGAACAGATCAAGTCGGACATCAGGGAGCAGAAGCTCAACCGAGTCGTGGTGGCCTCGTGCAGTCCAAGGCTTCACGAACCGACCTTTCGGGCGGCGTGCGAGGCCGCGGGTCTCAACCCGTACCTCCTTGAAATGGCCAACATCCGGGAACACTGTTCATGGGTCCATCTCCACGAAAAAGATGCAGCGACCGAAAAGGCCAAGGATCTCGTAAAGATGGCCGTTGGTCGGGCCTCCCGTCTCAAACCTCAGTATGAGCTGACCGTGCCGGTGCATCGTCGTTCCCTGGTCATCGGTGGAGGGGTTGCCGGCATACAGGCAGCTCTGGACATGGCGGACGCGGGATACAAGGTCTCTCTGGTGGAGAAGTCCGGGAGCATCGGCGGCCGCATGGCCCAGATCGACAAGACGTTTCCCACCATGGACTGCTCGATTTGCATACTCGCGCCCAAGATGAGCGAGGTGGGTCGTCATCCCAACATCGAACTGCTCACGCTCTCGGAAGTGCAAGAAGTGTCCGGTCATATCGGGAACTTCAAGGTCCAGGTGCTGAAGAAGGCCCGGTATGTCACCCGTGATTGCACTGCATGCGGCGATTGCGTCACCGCGTGTCCCCAGTTGTCTCCGGATGAGTTCGAGGCGGGTCTTTCCATCAGACGGGCGATCTACATCCCGTTCGCGCAGGCCGTGCCGTCGAAATACCTCATCGACATGGAGTACTGCCTCAACAACCAGGGGATAGTCGCGTGCGACCGGTGCTTCCAGGCATGCGAAAAGAAATGCATCGACTTCGCGGACCGTGACGAGATCATCGCCCTGGAAGTGGGCACCATCGTGGTCGCGACAGGGGTGGATGTGTACGACCCGTCGGCCCTGACCGAGCTGGGATACGGGAAATTTCCCAATGTGATCACCACCCTGGAGTTCGAGCGCCTCATCAACGCAGGCGGCCCCACTTCGGGAGAACTCATACGGCCCTCTGACCGCAGAAGGCCCAAGAAGGTGGCGTTTCTCCAGTGCATAGGATCCCGCAGCAAGCGCTCCAACCCCTACTGCAGCAACGTCTGCTGCATGAACACGATCAAGGACGCGCTGCTCATACGAGAACACTGGCCTGACACGGAGATCTACGTCTTCTATCTGGACATCCGGGCCTTCGGAAAAGGCTTTGAGGACCTCTTCCAGCGGGCGCGGCGGGAAGGTGTGGTCTTCATCCGAGGCATCCCCGGCGAAATCATCGAAGACATAGAAACCGGCAACGTTACGCTGCTTGGCGAAAACACCCTGCTCGGGACACATTACCGCCATGTGATGGACATGGTGATTCTGTCGGTGGGGATTCAGCCCAGGAGAGACGCGTCCAAGATCCAGCGGCTGCTCAACCTTCCCGCGGACAACGAGGGCTTCTTCATGGAGGCCCATCCCAAACTCAGACCTGTGGACACCACGTCCGGAGGCGTCTTTCTCGCCGGAGCAGCGGAAGGTCCCAAGGACATTAAGGATTCTGTGACCCAGGCCTCGGCCGCCGCGTCGAGGGCGAACATCCTGATGAGCAAGGGAGAGGTGCGAGTCCCCGCGGTCACAGCCCGGATAGACCCGGAAAAGTGCACCGCGTGCGGGTTGTGTGCTCGGGTATGCCCGTACCACGCGATCGAGGGGAGCAAGGAGATCGGCTTCTACCGAGTGGTCGAAGCCGCGTGCCAAGGGTGCGGGACCTGCGTGCCTGAATGCCGCTTCGGTGCGGTGGATCAGACCCATTTCACCGACGAGCAGATCGTCAGCCAGATCGACCTTGCCCTGGAGCATGACCCCAACCACAAAATCATCGCGTTTGCGTGCAACTGGTGTTCCTATGCGGGCGCGGATTTCGCGGGGGTGTCTCGCATCCAGTATCCGCACCAGGTGAGGATTATTCGCACCATGTGTTCGGGCCGGGTGTCTCCTGCGTGGATCGAGCGGGCCTTTCTCAACGGTGTCGGCGGTGTGCTCGTCTCCGGTTGCCACCCCGCGGACTGCCACTACAACAACGCGAACCAGCAGACCGCGCGCAGGGTCGAGAAGCTCTGGAAGCGGATGGAAAGGCTCGGTATCAATAAGGACCGGTTGCGACTTGCATGGGTGTCCGCGGCTGAGGGAACGCGGTTTGCCCAGGTGATCAAGGAGATGGAAGCGGGCCTTCGCCGGCTCACGCGGCAACAGATCGAAGAAGATATGGACATCATTCGGCAATCCCTCGCCAGGAAGGGCGACCCCACATGACGACGTCGAGGATCTGGCAGTTTTTCAAACGTTCGGACTTGTACGAGTGTTATCAGTGTGCCCGTTGCACCGGATCGTGCCCCGCGATGCAGGTCTGCAACGCGCTTGGTCCGAGACAAACGATTCTCACCTGTCTGAACCTGGGCCACAAGGAGATAGTGGAGGACGAGAGGCTCTGGTTGTGCTGCACGTGCAATGTCTGCGAAGACCGCTGTCCCCAGAAGATTCCCATCAACGAGCTTCTCGTGGCGCTGCGGAACTCCGCGGCCAGGCGAGGGAATATCCCCGGCAAGGTGGTCATGGCCATCGAACTGCTCGCGAAGACGGGCCGGACCATGATAGTGCATCAGTTGGACGAGATGAGGGCTCATCACGGGCTCAAACCCCTGCCTCCCGCGCCCGCGGAGGAAGTGCGGCAGATCCTGAAGAAGACCCACCTGGACGAGGTGATAGAATTCTCATGAGATATGCGCTTTTTCTGGGATGTGCGATCCCCATAAAATACCCTGGATTCGAGGCCGCCACCCGTCTCGTCTGTGAGAGACTGGGAATAGAACTTGTGGAGCTTCCCTTCTCGTGTTGCCCCCCGTCCACTGGTCTGAAGATGGTCCACTACGACTCCTGGCTTGCCCTCGCGGCACGCAACCTCTGCCTCGCGGAAGCAGAAGGATTGGACATTCTCACGCTCTGTTCAGGGTGCGTGAATACCCTCAAGGAAGCCAACGAGATACTCAAACGAAAGGACAGCCAACGCCGAAAGGTGAACCGCATCCTGGAGGACCACGGCCGGCGTTTCAAGGGGACTATCGAGGTCACCCACATCCTCGATGTGCTGTACCAGGACGCCATAGTTGATCGATTGCTGAAGAAGGCCGTCCGGGACATCTCTCTCTCTGTGGGGTGTCATTATGGATGCCATTACTTCAGACCTCCCAAGTTCATGTACCCAGGCGAGCTCTCTGAGGCGGAGTCCTATGTGCCGGTGAAGATGGACCATCTGTTGTCCCTCATCGGGGTCGAGCCGACGGAGTATTCGAGGAAGTTTCTGTGCTGCGGGTCGCCGCTGGGTGCCAACACGGACCCCGAGTTCGGGTACGCTATCGTACGTGAGAAGCTCTCTTACGTTCGCGAGCGCAACATACAAGCCTTGGCGGTGATATGTCCCACGTGCTTCGAGCAGTTCGACCTGGGCCAGGTGATGCTGGCGAGAAAGCACAAGGAAGACTACAAAATACCCACGTTCTACTTGACCCAACTGATCGGCCTCGCCCTCGGATTGGGATACCAGGAGGTGGGGCTGGACGTACACCGGATCAAGCCGAAAAAGCTTCTCAAGGAACTCGGCATCAACTGAGGTGTCGTACGATTCCGAGGGCGTGTGAGTAAGCGTTCAGCCAGGAAGCAATGAAGATGAACCACCAAGACACAGAGACGCCAAGAAAGGCTCTTCAGAACAGCCGCGGCCCGAGAGGTGCCCTCTGTGCCACATTTGCCGGGTTCTTCGCCGGTTGCGAGCTGTATGGCGGCGCTGCTCGTGCAGCCTCCGATTTTCGACGTGCGTAGAACCAACTCTCCCCGCATCGGTCTGCATGCGGACCGAGGAAGGTGGACGCGATTAGCGGCTCCGGCTCGCAGCCGCTCTTGGTGACCTTGTGGTTTGTCTTCGAGGCCCGCAACGGATGACCCCTGAACGGTTACGAAGGAGCTTGCATGTCCACAGCGAAAGAGGAGCTTATCAGGATCATCGAGCAGCAGCCCGACCGGAGCACCGAGGAGGAGATCGTCCGCGAGCTGGCGTTCCACGTGATGGTGCAGCGTGGTCTGGCCGATTCCGACCAGGGTCGCACGATTTCCCATGAAGAGGTGGGCCGACGGATCACGCAATGGCGGAGGTGACGTGGACGGCCGAGGCCGAGCGGTGGTAGCGCGACATTTACGAGTACATCGCGACGGACAGTCCCGCTGCCGCCGAAGAGGTCGTCACCGCCATCCATCGGCATGCAGAACTCCTTGCCGAATTCCCGTACATGGGGTTCCGTTACGAGCAGTCGGTGCGGCATGTTCGTATTCTGATTCACGGTGTGTATCGTATCGCGTATCTTGTCAAGGATGAAGAACACGTGGAGATCCTCGGTGTCTTCCACGGGGCGCTTGAGATTGATCGCCATCTGTGGTAACGCCGGAAACGGCACAAAATACCGGCTGCACCGAGAAGGGCGGCCGCCGGACCAGTGAGGGGGTGCGATGTGACATCGTTGCCTGAAGGGAAAGAAGCAGAGCAGCAGGGACCAACTCCTGAACAGAGGGAGACGACCGAGCAGAATCAGCTCGCTCAGGAGAAGGCCGAGATCAAGGAGGAGGTCTTCTATGACGGTCGACTTCCGCTGCGGGTATTCCATTTGAGCCACAATATTCTCTGGTTGTTGCTGTTGGGCTGGAACGTCGGTATTTTCATATCCCTTGGTCAGCGGTACGCGCTGCAACTCAAGATCACCTCCATGAGGATAGTGGTCACCACGGGACTTGTCTCTCAGCATGTCGAGCAGGTCGACCTGTTCCGAGTGGTGGACATCGAGCGAGACCAGAGTGTGCTCGACCGGATTTTCGGAGTAGGCACGATCGTGCTCTATTCCGAAGACAAGACCTCGCCGACGCTTCCCTTTCGCATCGCCAATCCTGGATTTTTCGCGGAGAAGATCAAGGAATGCGTGTTCAAGGAACGGCGGAAGAGACGTGCCATTGCCGTTGACTGATCGGCTCGCTTCGACCGAGGGGTTTGTGCCGGCAGTGCCCGTGTGAGTGCGGCCTGAGAGCATAACCGCTATCTGTGGGGAACCCGGTCTGGAGCCCCACTCCTTGAGTTAGGGCCTATGGCCGGTCACGGACAAGAAAGACTCACCGCGAGGCTGTAGGAGCACGGCGAGTAAGAAGAAGACAAACATCGACCGCAGAGACGCAGAGACCACAGAGAACACGTGGGGAATGAAGCCCCATCTTCTTCATCTTCTCTTCTTTGCGTCCTCGGTGCCTCAGCGGTGAGTCCTTTCTTCTCTTGTCTTCCTCCTTTTCACTAGCCCCTGCGCCTCCGCGGTGAACGCTTACCTTTCAGAAGGGGGAAGGACGGTACGGATGGAAGAGCAAGAACGGATCATATTCGAAGGCAGGGTTCCGTGGCGAGCCTATCATGGAGCCCACGGTGTCGCGTGGCTGGTGCTGATCGGCTGGAATGTGGGGATACTGATATCCCTGTACGAGAAGCTCAGTTGCTACTTGAAACTCACCTCGTGGCGGGTGCAGGTAGTGAGCGGACTTGTGGCTCAGCACGAAGAGCAGGTCGATCTGTTCCGGGTCACTGACACTCAGGTCACTCAGGGTGTGGTGGACCGCCTTCTGGGAGTGGGTGCCGTAAGGATCATTTCCGAGGATCGGACCTCGCCCGAGCTGTCGGTCAGAATACACAAGCCCCGGTACTACGCGGAAGAGCTCAAGAAGTGCGTGGTCGTGGAACGCCGCAAACGCCGCGCGGTAGCCATGGACTGATGGGGATCGAGGAGGCTGCCGTGGGATTGCCGCGGGAAGAGGGGCTGTCCACACTCCCCGTCCCCAGGACCCCCATAGGCGTCAAGATAAGGATCTTTCACGTCATCAGGCGTTTGACCCTTCTCTTCACCGGTGCTAAAGCATCCGGCTGCTTTCGCTCGCCCCTTTGGGGCTTCGCCGACGCAGGTTGAGTCCCGAAGGGACGATAGAAATTAGCCCGGGACGCAAGTCCCGGGTTCCAGGAATGCCGAGGACGTCATTCACGTCCCAAGATGCGCGGCACCCGTTCCCATTCCTCCGGGGGCTTCCGACTATTCCTAATATCCTCTTCATTGCCTTAGGTCACCCGCATAACGATAAGATGGAGCGGCACCCGATCACGCAGTCAAGAAGCCCGAGAATGCGCGTGCCGACTGTCACCTCCCCGTCGGGTGTGTCCGGCTCGAACAGCGGGCGAGCCGGACTGCTTTCCGGAGTCTGAGGCACTCTTGGAGATTCAGGGAGAATAGATGGTATCAAAGTGCACGATAGTCCACACGATGTACGCTAGGCCAAGAAGTATCCCCAAAGGGTATCCGATCACCCAACTAATCGGGCTGTGTCTCGGGTTGTAGAAACGTAGGCTGGTCGCCGTGGTCATCACATTAGCCCAAACCCACCAAAAACTCACCAGGGCGAGCAGATAGTATCCCCAGCGGGGAGAGACAAATACGAGCACGATTCCAACAATGTTGGCCGGACAAGCCACAAAGACATCAGCGAAGGCCACGCCGTAATGCGACTTTTGTTCGTGCCAGTCATCGGTCGACCCATCGGGGTTCTTGAAAGGCTTGCCCTTGAGAATCATGATCTGCAAGCCCCATAGAAGCAGGGCAAACAGACCCATCAGGGCCAACAGCACGTACAAGCTGACCTGTGAGAAAAGGGATAACTCTGACACTGGCCCTCCTTGTGTTCTCGGCACTTCACTCAGTGATGATTGCACCGGTTAACTTCGAGTTCAGTGGCCCGGCCGGACCGGTGGGAATCCACGGGGTGTCCGGCGCAGGGGGACGCAGGGGAAACCGTCGTCACGGGGATGAAAAGGCCTCTCCTGTCCTGTGTCTGAGCGTACCTCACCCTCCGCAAGTCCGTCAAGCTCTTTTCGATCCCGGCGTGCTGTGCGAGAGAACTCTTGTCAGACCTGGGGGGTTCCCGCGACCGAACCACGAATGTGCTACAATAGTCCCCAATGGGAGCACTCTGTGCCACGGAACGGACTTCTGCCGTCGAATTCGGGAGCCTTGCACGTGCGGCAGGGGAAGTGGCCTCACCCGGTCCGATGTCCGCAGGATGTGCCCACCCATCGGGAAACAACCCCTTCCGGCAGGACTGCTCATGGATTGGCTCTACATATTGATCGCTCTCATAGCCGGGGCGTTTATTCCCACTCAAGCGGGGATCAACAGCCAGCTTCGGGATTGGACCGGAGACGCTGCGCTGGCGGCTCTGATATCGTTTGCGGTGGGGACTCTTGCCCTGTGGGTCTATTCCCTGGTGATGAGGATTCCGTGGCCTCCGTTGCGTACCGCGATCGATCTGCCGTGGTGGATCTGGACCGGCGGACTGGGCGGTGCGTTCTTTGTTGCGGTGACGGTGGTCCTGGTGCCCAGGCTCGGAGCCGCGACCATGGTCGGCCTTATGATCGCGGGGCAGGTGCTTGCGGGCATCGTCTTCGACCATTACGGCCTCAACGGATACCAGGTCAGGCCCGCCACGTTGTTGCGCATTGCCGGAGCCATACTGCTCGTCACCGGCGTCGTGCTGATCCGCAGGTATTGAAGGGCGATCACGCCAAGACGAGTCCGAGTCCCGTCACCGACACCAAATGATTGACCGCGCACCACCCCAGTGGTACACTTTTCTTGGCGGAGTTGCCGGCCGGAGACATCGCCCGGGAATTCCGGTTCAGCTTTCCGCGTTGCATCTGAGCGAAAGCATCTCATCCGAGGAACAGGTTCGTGACATGAGAAACGCGGTGAAACACCAGTCCGCCGAACCACCACTGCCCCGAATCAGGGATGTGGTGGAGTTCGCCAATCAGCTTCGTACGAGATACGGCCTCACGGAGGACCACTATCGCGAGCTTCTGGGAATGCGGATTCTGATTTGGGCGGAACAGACGATAGAAGTCAGGCTCACCTCCAGCATCGCAGGATGGACGCAGTATCTGGATAGAGCCATGGAACAATTCCTGGAAAGAGCCCCATGACCGCAAACACACCGAAGAAGCCGTCACACCCGCCGGGAGATGCGGGGAAGCCGGGGAAGATCGAGGCGGAAGAGCAACCTTTGGCAGAAGCCGGCTCAATGGAAGACCATGAACAGGAACTCATGGAGCTCGTGAAGGATGTTCCGCCACCGGTCAGAGCCATGGTGATGCACATGATTCGGACACGACTGGCCAGGGTCGACCGGATCATCCTCTCTTGGACAAGTTCAACGCTGCACACATCGACAAGATTCTGGACTACTCCCACCAGCTCGACGAAAACGAATACAGATTCGTCGGTTCGGGTAGATGGTTCAACCTGGCGTACGTGCTCGTCTTCGTGTCAGTCCTGTGTTTCCTTATCGTCTTCCTGGTTCCCTCGAACATCGGGCTCCTCTCAGACATCATGAAATTCCTTATCGGCTTTGGAGGAGGATTCGGCGCGGGCTACGGCATCAAGTCGCGCATGGATGCCAAGAAATAGGTCCAAGCATCAGCCCGCGGATTCGACCGAGTCCTTCGTGGGGGGGACACATGCCGGTGGGTCCCACGGGCATAGGCGCTAATTTTGGCTCTGGGCGCGCTATCGGGGCTTCGTTTTTTTTCCGGCGCTGAAGCGTCCGGCTATTTTCAGCCGCTCCTTCGGGGCGTGGGAACACGGACGGCCCGGAGGGATGTGTGATATTGGCCGGGCCTTTCAAGTCCGGGTGACGACGCAGGGTTCTCGAAAGTCAGCGCCTCCGCGCCCCCGGAGACTTGCCGCGGCTCAGGATCGAATTTCTGCGCAATAGAGGCTCCAATGAATGACGAATCCCGAAACTCCTACGGGCTTTTCGATGAACTGATCGGCACGCTTCGCTCCGAGGGGTACGAAGACACCGCACAAAGACTGCACGTCATCCTGCGACAAACGGCCTGGACTACGGGCTCGGAATTGCTGGGCGAACTCGGCCTGGAAATTCTCGCGTTTCAGCGGGTCACTCGGAGCGTGCCCACCGAGTTGCAGAACCTGCTCGGACGCTGCATGAAGATGGTCAAGAAAGCGTGGCCTCTGCTGTATTACAAGTTCCACCTTGTCCGGATCTTGTCAGCCCTGTGGAGCCCTCACCGCCGGAAGACCTGACGGCCCACGCGGTGATGGGATGAAACATCCCCCAGCCTCATTCTCACCATCCACGGAAAAAACACCGCGCCCCATGAAACATCCGGGATCAGGTTGCGAAACCCCTTGATAGACCGGTTGCTGTGACTTCGGACGGAACGGCTCGTGGGAACGCGTGGTCCATAAGATCAGCCCGAACCGCGGGCGGGCATTGCCCTCGGCAACCGGCAGAGACGCTCGATCTTGGTACGCGAGCGCAAGGTAGCACTCTCCACCGGAGGATTGACATGAGCTATGCAAGGCCGTGGATGAATGGGAAGTCCCGAATGGCGGCATGGTGGTCGCCGATAATTGCTGCTCTGACACTCACCGCAATGGTGGTATTGTTCCCGTCTGCGGGCATGAGCGGAAAGCCCGGCCAGGGAACTCTGACCATCATAGAACCCGACGGACAATCCGGAGGGGGTTGTCCCCTGGAACACACCTCCGTCAAGGCGGAGGTCTCGGGATTCGTCAGCAGAGTCACCGTCACCCAAGTGTTTCACAACCCCCGAAAAGACAAGATCGAAGCGGTGTACACTTTCCCGCTTCCCAGCGACGCGGCGGTGGACGACATGCTCATGCGAGTCGGCGACCGAGTGGTCCGCGGGGAGATCAAACGACGGGAAGAAGCCAGGCGGATCTATGAACAAGCCCGAGACCGGGGCCACGTGGCATCGCTGCTCGATCAGGAGCGCCCCAACATCTTCACCCAGTCCGTCGCCAATATCATGCCGGGCCAGAAGGTGGAGATCACCATCAAGTACGTAGAGATGCTCCCCTTTGTCGACGGCGCGTGCAAGTTCGTGTTTCCCATGGTAGTGGGTCCGAGATTCATACCAGGTGAACCCACCGGCACCAGCGGCACCGGCTGGGCTCCGGACACCACTCAGGTGCCCGACGCAAGCAAGATCACTCCGCCGGTCACACCTGAAGGCACCCGGGCCGGTCACGACATAGACGTCAGCCTCTCGATCGATGCGGGAGTGCCCATCCTCGGGATCGACTCCAAACTCCACGAGGTCACGGTCGAACGCGACGGCAAGAACCGGGCAAAGGTCGCGATGAAGAACAAGAAGGAGATCCCCAACAAGGACTTCGTGCTCGAATACCAGATCGCTGGGGATGAGGTGAAGTCAGGCGTGCTCGTCCACAAGGACGGGAAGGAAGGCTTCGTCTCGGTCATCATGATCCCGCCCAAGAGAGTCAAACCGGAACAGATTGCGCCCAAGGAGATGATTTTCGTCATAGATTGCTCCGGGTCTCAGGCAGGGAAGCCCATTGCCAAGGCCAAAGAGACCATGCGTTACATCATCGACCATATGAATCCTGACGACACCTTCAACATCATCGACTTCAACCAAGGATCGAGGATGCTCTTCCCGGAACCGAAGAAGAATACCCCCGAATACCGGGAGAAGGCCCTGAAATACCTCTCCACACTGGAAGCCCGAGGCGGCACCTGGATGGGACCCGCGGTCGAGACGATCTGCAAATCTCCGTCCGACAGCAATCGGCTGCGCATCGTCACCTTCATGACCGACGGGTATGTCGGCAACGACTTCGAGATCATATCGCTCGTCAAGAAGCACCGAGGGAAGAGTCGGTGGTTCCCGTACGGCACCGGGAACTCGATCAACCGGTTCCTGATCGACCAGATGGCAAAGGTCGGGGGCGGCGAGCCTGAAGTGATCCTGCTCAACAGCCCCGGCGAGGAGATCGCCAAGAAGTTCTACAAGCGGATCTCGACTCCTGTGCTCACCGACATCTCTCTGTCAACGAGCGGCATATCTCTGGAAGAGGTCTTCCCCGGGGAAGTTTCGGATGTGTGGGATCAGAAGCCGTTAATCTTCAAGGCTCGGTACACCAAGGCCGGCAAGGGGAAGATCACCATCAAGGGGTTTGCCGCGGGCAAGCCGTACGAGCAGACCCTCGAAGTGACACTGCCGGACAAGCAAGCGGAGAACTCGTCTCTTGCAGCGCTCTGGGCCCGAGCCAAGGTCGACGAGCTTATGGACCGTAACTGGATGGGCATGCAGAAGGGCACACCGGAAAAAGACATCAAGGAGGAGATCATCAAAGTAGCTCTGCAGCACCGGATCATGACCCAGTTCACGAGCTTCGTGGCAGTGGAAGAGACCGTAATCACCGTGGGCGGCAAACCGACCAAGGTCACGGTCCCGGTTGAGATGCCCGACGGCGTGAGCAGAGAAGGCGTGTTCGGGGAAAGCGATCGTGCGGTGATGTCGCCTCAGTCAATGCCCATGGGGGTCACGGGATCGGTACCGCAGAAGCGGGCGGTCTTGGGGAGAACCATGAATGCCCCCGGTTCGGTACCGCCCAGTGGCCCGCCCGCGCCGTCACGCGGCTGGGAATCTTTGAAGTGGGGAGCGTACGGAAAAAGCCGGCCTCAAGGCCCCATGCCGGAGGGGCTGCCTTCACAGGCTCCACAGGAGGCGTACAAGGACAAGGTGCGCTCATTGGAAGAGGAAGCGCGCCCCAGGACTGCTGGGGAGCCTGAACTCAAGAAAGACGAGCGTGCTCTCCGTGACGAAGCACGGGTGGACGCGAAGCTTGCCGCGCTCGGACGAAAGATCTCGGCCGACCTGCTGCCGTTGCTCGAAATGAGGGAGAAGGTGAAGGACTACACGAAGGGCAAGGTCGTGGTAAAGGACGGGAAGATCACGCTCCAGGTCTGGTTGACCAAGTCCTCGGACGACGTGATCAAGAAGCTCAAGGAGCTGGGGCTGGAGGTCTCCTTCCAGGCTGCCACGGGTAAGATGGTCATCGGCACCCTAGCCGTGGAAAAACTCAAGGAACTCGCACAGATCCCTGAAGTGCGCCTCATCGAGCCCTTCGCAGCCAAGAGCTGAGACTGAACAGTATCGTGTGAATCGGGATTCGGGGGGGGGGGGGGGGGGGGGGGGGGGGGGGGGGGGGGGGGGGGGGGGGGGGGGCCGCCCCGCCCGCGCCCCGGGGGGGGGGGGGGGCCCCGCGGGCGCGGGGCGGGCGGGG
>JBFMAA010000020.1:0-26951 GCA_040755955.1 Thermodesulfobacteriota bacterium | reverse complement strand
TTCCCCCGGACCCCCATCCCCAAGAACTTTTGGTACTGGGCGGCTCCCGCTGGTCGCCGAGCAGGTGTTGCCACAATTATCCGCTTCGGAAAGCGTGGAGCAAGAGGCGAGGGCGACGGCTCCGTCGTCACGGCCTCATCCTATGGGCCAGGCTTTCCAGCCTCCCAATGGATGGGGCATGATGAAACAAACCACTCGCCATCCCCATCCTTCCTACTCACCCCGCAGATCAGTCAACGGAATCCATTCCTTGCGGCGAAGAAACCAGGGCGTGAACGGCAGGGATCGTCGCTCGCGAAGTCCTGCCGGGCCCGGGTCGGACGCCTGCGCTGCGTTGGCAATCTCCTGCCGCGCGGCGTGGAGCACTCCCATACCCGCGAGCAATGCCTTTTCATCGCGTCGCCGGGTAAAGCGGTCAAAGTTCTTCGTGTAGTGGTGAAGAGGCCCCAGAAGACAGAGGAGGCACAGAAAAGCCGCGTCCCTCCAAGAAAAGAACGCCCTCATGCCGAACCCCCGGTCGAGAATCCACTGGGCCAAACCAATCAACAGGTCAATGCATCCCAATTCGTCACCTCCTTGAGATCATGACCCCTTTCCAATACCTCCATGAAATCAATGGATCACGCACGACCTGATTCACCAATCCATCGACCCGCGAATCCCGGTTGGCGGATCTACCCCTAGTTATTGAGAAGTTACAGACTACAAAAATAATGAGACCACGCGGCGGGTGAAAGGTTCCGAAAAAAATCGCACTCGCGAGACATGGCCCTGCGACAGATGAAGGCATATCTCGCAGAGGGAGACAACTACGCTAAGGGACTATCGAATCCCAACAGGTGCAGCGCGTTTCCGTTTCCGGTAACGTATTGAAGTGATTGCCTGCAAACCGGTGCCGCGCTTCGTTTCGCCGTCTCCGGCGCCCGGCGCTCACGCACCGGGCTACTGCCTGCCGCCCCTCCGGGGCTTCGCCGCCGTAGTTTGAGTCCCGAAGGGACGATAGAAAGTAGCCCGGGACGTGAGTCCCGGGTTACAGGAATGCCGGGGGCATCATTCAGAACAGCAATGCGCGGCACCCAATCCCAACTCTGCGATCTTCTCACGTCTCGTCCCCTATCGATTTCCTCACTGAAGCGGTGTCCGGACACCGGTGCGCAGGACCGCAATCACAGTTCCGGTTGCAGGTGTGACCACGCGGCGTCCTCCTCCGGGCGGTCCCAGTCTTCGGCTAATGCCGGTTCACTGAGAAGAGCGGTCTCACGTACCGGAGCGGATGGTGCGTCTTCCGAACTATCCATGACAGAGCCTCCTCCCTACTCCACAACCGTCTTGAATACCCCGTGGACCTTGATAGTATCCAGGCATCTACCGAATTTCGAACTGAATTCCGGCGTGGTATTCTCCTGTATGCACTCAAAGTCAATTCTGCCTTTGATCACGTCACCCTTCCGGTATGCCTTCTTGTCCAAAGTCAATTCTTGCCGTTTAGTCGTCCATGTCAAGGTCACGCCCGTCAGCCTCATAAGGTATTCGGTCCAGTACTGACATGCGAACATTCCGTTCCTGACCTCAACTCTCAGGCGATCATAGAACCCTGGGGTTGATTCATGGATGAGCAGATCGATCGCCTTCTCTCCAAGCAACCTGGCTTCACAGATCCGGATCACGTGATCGCTACCACGGGAGTTGGAGGTGCACTCGGCTGTGTGCTTGAACAGCGCCACTTTCTTCTTCGTCCTGTCTGCGGAAACCTCAATTTCAGCATGCGGCGCGTCGAAAACCCACTCGGCATTGCTCCACCTGTCTGAATTGAAGAACGGATCACTCAGCTTACGATCGTGGTCAACACGGGACCATATCTGAGCCGGTTGCCCCGGCGGAACTCGCCAATAGTGGCCGATTCCGTGTTCGAGGTTCCCGGCAAAGCCGTGTCCAAGGTGCAACAGGACCAAGAGAGGCCCCAACGATATCCAACTGAGAGATATGGCGCGCATCGCTGTCTTGTCACGCGTACGTGAGGTATTCAGGATCGTACATGAGCGACCTGATAAACCCGCGAAGGTCGTCCGGTCTGGGGATACCGGCCAGGCCCCTCTTGAACGCGACTTCAGCCACTTCGGTCGCAATCAGTTCGGAGACTTCCCGAATCCGCCGCAGCCGGGGATAGACGCTCCCCTGGTCAAGGTCGGTCTTTGATACTCGGTGCGACAACACCTTTGCGGCGACCAAGAACATCTCGTCGGTCACGTGCGCGGCCTGAGACGCGATGAGCCCCAGCCCTACGCCGGGAAAGATGTACACATTGTTTCCCTGGCCCGGCACGAAGGTCTTTCCCTCAAGCGTGACCGGCTCGAAGGGGCTTCCGCTGGCGAAAACCGCCCGACCGTCGGTCCATGCGTACGCCTCTTCCGCGGTGCACTCCGTCTGGGAGGTCGGATTGGAGAGCGAGAAGACAATAGGCCGTTCGTTGAGCCTTGCCATGGCTTCGAGCACGGCCCGAGTGAACATCTTCGGCTTGCCCGACACCCCGATGAGCGCGGTGGGCTTGATGGCTTCGACCGCGGAAAGCAGGTCGGGAATGAACTCACAGTCATGGGCGTAGCGAAGCTTGTGTCCCTTCAGGTCGTCTCGACCCTTGACCACGAGCCCTTTGGAATCCACGAACCAACACCGCTCGCGAGCCTGGTCCTCGGGCAGGCCTTCCTCCACCATGGCCGACACCGCCAGATCACCGGTGCCGATTCCGGCCTCGCCGGCTCCGAGGAACAGGAACTTGTGGTCCTCGAGCCTGCCGCCGGTGATGCGCAACGCGGCAAACAACCCCGCAACTGTCACCGATGCGGTTCCCTGAATGTCGTCGTTGAAGCAGCATGCAACGTTGCGAAACTTCTCGAGCAGCCGGAATGCATTGATGTTGGCAAAATCCTCGAACTGAATGACCGCTCCCGGAAACACATGTTGTGCCGCAGCGATGAACTCGTCGATCAGTTCATCGAACGCGGCTCCGCGGAGTCTGCGGTGTTTCAGGCCTATGTACAGGGGATCCTTGAGCAGCGTCTCATTCTCCGTGCCCACGTCGATGGTCACCGGCAGACCCATGGTCGGATGAATGCCCGCACACGCCGTGTACAAAGCGAGCTTCCCCGTGGGGATGCCCATTCCGTCCGCGCCGATGTCCCCAAGGCCGAGAATCCGCTCTCCATCCGTCACCACGATGATGCGGGCCTCGCCGTGTGGCCAATTGTGTAGGATTTCGGCCACCCGCCCCTTGTCGTTGGCGGTGATGAATATCCCTTTCGGCCTGCGGTAGATGCTGCTGTACTCGAGACACGCCTGCCCTACCGTCGGAGTATAGATGATAGGGGCAAGCTCCTCCAGGTTGTCCAGAAGCAGCCGGTAGAAAAGTGTCTCGTTTCTGTCTTGCAGGCTTGTGAGGAAGATGTATTTTTCCAGATCCGAGGTTTTCCGCGCAAGGTTTCCCAGCACGCGCCTGAGTTGCTCGTCCATGGAAAGCACGCGAGGGGGAAGTAAACCCCGAATTCCAAGTTCATCCCGTTCTTCTTCCGTGAACGCAGTCCCTTTGTTGAACGCGGGTTCCCTGAGCAGCGCCATGCCCGTAGGAAAACCCGACATGTGATCATGACCGTTGTTGGGCATAATACCCGGTCTCCTTATCGGATTGGTAAGAGTTCACCACGAAGACACAAAGATACGAAGAAGTCAATGGGCGATCAGCTTCATCAGGGTGACGAAGATTCGCGTTCTCCGTGTCTTCGCGGTTGATTCCCCTGTCTCCCAGGATGACCGTTTACCGATTCTCTTCATCGGTTGACCACGACCGGGTAGGTTCAGCACTCTTCGCGGCAGAACACGTTCTCGAGCTTCTCTCTGGCTATGGTCGACGTGGGGGTGATTCCGTAGTCGTGTCCGGGAAGCACCACCGTCTCGTCAGGGAGGGTAAACAACCGAGTCCGTATCGACTGCATCAACCCTTTGCAGGAACCTCCCGGAAGGTCCGTGCGCCCGACTCCCGCAACGAAAAGGGTGTCGCCGGTGATCACGAAGCCCGGTGTGTACAGGCAAATGGCGCCCGGAGTGTGCCCGGGAGTGTGTATCACCTCCACGTGGGAACGGCCGAACTCGATCTTGTCGCCATCGCGCAGCAACCTCGACGCTGGGGGTGAGGGGATCCCCTCAAACATGGCCAGCGCATACCCACTTTGATTGCTAAGGGCAGGAGCGTCGGCCTCGTGAATCGCAATGGGTGCCCCGGTAAGACGCTGGAGATCCGCGTTTCTCGCGACGTGGTCCACGTGGCCGTGGGTGTTGACGATCCACGAGATCGTTCGCACCCCGATCTCCTGCGCACGGGCCACAATCGCTTCTGCCGAACCGCCGGGGTCGATCACGATCCCTTCTCCTGATCCGTCATCCCCGAGTATGTAGCAGAAGACTTGGAAATTGCCGATTTCCATCTGTTCGACAATCATCTCCATTCCCTCCTCATTCCCTCTCAGCACATGGCCGGCGGCCGGTACGCACAATAGGGTTCTTCCGACATGTAGTCTCCGGTCGTCTCGTAGGACCGGGCTCTACATCCCCCGCAAAACCTCAAGTAGTTACATTTTCCGCACTTTCCGTCCAGCCTGGAGAAGTCCCGGAGGTCCTTGAACAGGGGAGCATCCTCCCAGAGGTCCTTGAAGCTCCGCGCTCTGACACTTCCCGCTCGCACGTCGAAATAGCCGCAGGGCTGCAGCTCGCCCTTGTGAGAGACGAACACGAAAGATAACCCTCCGAGGCACCCTCGGGTCCTGGCGTTGAGGCCAAAGGTCTGCTCCGTCACTTCAAGCCCCTCGGCCTTCGCCTGCTGTCTAAGAATACGGTAATATTGGGGCGCGCACGTTGCTTTGGTTTCGAGCCTCGAAGACCTGCCGAGGCGGTAGAACTCCTCGAGGGTGCGCTCGTATTCCTCCGGGCCCATTTCCTGGCCGGCCATTTCCCTGGCCCTGCCGGTCGGCACCAACAGAAACACGTGAAACGCCACCGCACCGATCTCTTCCGCGAGCTTCATGATTTGAGCGAGTTGATGCCGGTTGTCCATGGTCAAGGTCGTGTTGATCTGCACCCCCACTCCCGCCTCCCGGAACGTGGCGATCCCCTTGAGCGATGCCTGAAACGCACCGGGCACGTTGCGGAACGTGTCATGAGCCTGCTCGGTGGGCCCGTCGAGGCTCACGCTCACGCGCTGAATCCCTACCGCAGCAGTCTCTCGGGCGATCTCGGGAGTGACCAGCGTCCCATTCGTGGCGAGCACCGGCTTGAGTCCCGCATCCCGAGCGTATGCGGCCAATTCGAACAGATCGGGTCTCAGCAGGGGCTCGCCGCCGGTCATGATCAGGATCGGTTTGGCCACCTCCGCGATACCGTCGATCAAGGCCCGGCCTTCCTCTGTGGATAGGTCTTCCGGGGTGGGCTCCATGCACGCGCCCGCACGGCAATGCACACACGCCAGATTGCACGACCTGGTCATTTCCCAGGCCACAAGTCTCAGCTCGAAACGGTGCACTTCTACCTCGACTTCCCCGTGTCGCCTTGGAGTATGCGGACGGCCTCCAGCGCGTGGTACGAAATGATCAGATCAGCCCCTGCCCGCTTGATCGAGGTGAGGGCCTCCATCATGCACAGGTCTCCGTCGATCCATCCCTTTTCCGCGGCGGCCTTGAGCATCGCGAACTCGCCGCTGACGTTGTATGCGGCCAGCGGAAGATCGAACGTGTTACGGACTCGCCAGATCACGTCCAGGTACGGCAGAGCGGGCTTGACCATGAGGATATCCGCGCCTTCGTCCACATCGAGCGCTGCTTCCCGGATCGCCTCATCTGAATTCGCGGGGTCCATCTGGTAGGATCGTCGGTCTCCGAACTGCGGCGGCGACTCGGCAGCCTCCCGGAACGGCCCGTAGAACGACGAGGCATATTTCACTGCGTACGACATGATGGGCACGCGCTCGTACCCGGTCTCGTCGAGTGCCTCGCGGATCGCGCCGACCCGACCGTCCATCATATCGCTGGGTGCCACGATGTCCGCGCCCGCGGCCGCGTGGGACACCGCCATCTTTGCGAGCAGCTCGAGCGTCTGGTCGTTGTCGACGTCGTTGTCGACAATCATGCCGCAGTGCCCGTGGTCGGTGTATTCGCAGAGGCAGACGTCGGTGATCACGACCAGGTCGGGGTACGCGTCCTTCACCCGGGATAGTGCCTGCTGAATAATCCCACCCTTGGCATAGGCCTCGGAGCCGACCGAGTCCTTCTTGTCGGGGATACCGAACAGGAGAATTGCGGGTATACCGCGTTCCACGGGTTCCTTCAGGTGCTTGATCAGCGAGTCCGGGGAAAGCTGAAACTGGCCGGGCATGCTGGAGATCGGCTTCTCGATCTTCTTCCCGTGGCGGACGAAGAACGGCAGGATGAAGTCCTTGGGGTTGAGCTCGACCTCACGGACCATAGCACGCAGGACTGGTGTTCGTCTCAGGCGTCGGGCCCGGTATTCTGGAAAGTGCATGGTGGGCTCCAGGAAGATTTTTGCTGGCGGTTCCGATCGAGTTTCTTTATAATCGTATCGAGGAGGCTCTGTCAACGTCATGAGCACTTTGAGATGCCATAGGTGTGGGCACCCCATGGAAGAGGGTTCGCTCAAGTATGAGGTGGTACTGCGGGTGAGATCGCTCTTTGACGGCGTCATCCCTCCGCAGGATGGGGAACTCAGTTCCGAATCGCTCTCCAGGCTCATCGCGGACCTGTCCGCGTACACCGAAGAGGAGGCGAATCGGGAGATCTACGAAGACGACGTGTTCACCATGTGTCCTGAATGCAAGGAAGTGCTGATCAAGGATATATATGCCCATTTCCTGCCCCATTCCGCGCCCGAGGCGGACAGGCCTTACCTGATCAACTAGCGGGATCGAACGGCGAGTCCATGGGGTCGAATCCCGCACGCCAAGGCAGGCTGGAAAGCCTGCCTCACAAGTCTATGAGCCGTTCCGCCGGCTTGCCGGCGAACGGCAATGCTGAACCCCGATACGAGAACCACCGAGTGCCCGACTTCTCCCCCAGTGAAACCTGTGTGTTCCTTGCGGCTCATCCCGACGACGAGGTATTCATCGCAGGAACCGTGCGGACACTGTTGCGCGCGGGGGTTCGGGTGCAGGGGGTCTGGTGCACTTCAGGGGACTACTTCGGCCAGGGAGCGCTTCGGGAGAAGGAAGTGCACCGGGCTGCCGACATCCTGGGCCTGCCGGAATCAGCCAGGCATCTGCTCAGATTCCCGGACCTGGGCCTCGTCCGGGAGCTCGAACGAGCCGCAGATCGAGTCGCCGAGATCTTCGCAGACTGCCGGCCCGGCTCGGTGTTCTGCACCGCGTTCGAAGGGGGACATCCGGACCACGACTGCGTGAACTTCCTGGCGGTCGAGGCGTGCCGGAGATCCGGACTCACCCCCGACCTTTACGAGTACCCTCTGTACAACTCCGCAGGTCCTGCAAGATACTGGTATTGGCAGATCAACACATTTCCTCGGCAGGATGGGGAGCTGGTGTACACTCCTCTCGACTCCGATGCCATCGACTGCAAATACCGCATGATGAAGGCCTACTCCAGCCAGTGGATGTACATGATACCCGCGCGATTGGCCTCGTCCAAGTCTCGGCTCAGCGTTGAAGGGGAGCGGTACCTTCGAGTACCCCTTGACCGAGACCACACGATCCGTCCACACCCGGGAACACTCCATTACGAACGGTTGTTCTGTGCGTTCATGAAGATCCGTTTCCCCGACTTCCGAGACGCGGTGAAGAAATGCCTCCACGCGGCCGAGGTTCGCTGATTTCCGGAACAGTGCACCCCGTTGGGTATGTCCAAAGTCAGGGGTCGGACAGGCGAAACTCCGGTCCCGCCCATCCTCCGAAGAATGTGCAACCCAAGTTACAAATTGGAGCACTAAGTACGCCGTTGCATAAATACGGTCACGGATTTGGCCCCGAAAACACGTTCTCTCGCAAAGCACTCAAAGAGCGCAGAGCAGTTATTTGTTTGCGTCCTCTGCGTGCTTTGCGAGAGGCAATTCTTCCTTGGTTCCAGGCCTGGACGGTTGAGGAATGTGCGACCGAACTTATGAAAGCCGGCACTAAGTCACGGAAGTTCATTGTCATCAAAACAGTTTTCTTGTGTAGGATTCGGGTCCTTGTGCTTTCTGGCGGCCTTCTTGAACGTGGTTACCGCGAGCCGCGGGTACTTGAGCTTGGCTCCTGACAGCAGGTCTGCAATCGTGAGGATCTGGATCTTCGGCGAGTCATGTTCCTTACCGAGCAGCTCGGGAACGTAATAACCGGCAGAAAGGGCCTCTTCCTTCATCGGCTTGGTCGATGGATTGAGGGTAACAAACGCTCCGATCACTGCCTTTTCACGCTCCACTACGGCCTTGAGATCTCGAATCTGACTCGTCGTGACATTGCCGCTCTTGACTTGCACAATGATCTTCTTGGCCCTTCCACTGCCGTCATCAAAGAAGTTGATGAAGCCATCGATGCCGCTGTCCGAGCCCTTCTTCTTGTCTTGGGCCGGACGAGCATCAACAAGGCTCAAGGCCCACCACTCGAACTGGTAACGGTCTTGTTCGGCAAGGGTCTTGGCGCTTGCCACGTACTTCGGGGCGCCGAGGACCTCGTAGGGGGACAGCTCATTGCCGAACGTGTCGTGCAACCGGTTCCTGATTAGTGCGATGGCAAGGTGGGTGATGTCAATGCCGATCCAACGACGATGCAGACGCTCGGCGACGTTGACCGTGGTGCCGCAGCCACAGAAGGGATCGAGGACAACATCAAACTTATTGCTGCCCATGCTCAAAATACGGTCCAAAAGGGCTTCAGGCTTTTGAGTAGGATAGCCCAAACGCTCGGATGAAGTATTGCCGATGCGAGGAATGTCAACCCAGTTTGTCGTTAAGGGCTTGCCCTTCGTTTCGTCGAAATAGATTTTGAGTCCATCGAGTCGCGGCGTACCATCCCGCTTTTTCAGAATTCGGCCTTCGGCCCACCATGATTCGAGCTGCTCGATATCTGCCCCCCATGAACGGTTAGCAGCAGGCCTAGTGCCGCGCCATTCAAATTGTCGAGCCTTATTTGGCGTAGAAAACGTCAAATTTTCAGCCTTATATAGCCGTCCTTTCTCGTCCGGCCTAAATCGGCTCAGTTGTTCCGGACCGTATTCAGTAAAAAGCGTCTTGAAAAAGAAGTCATTAGTTTTCGAGTAGAACAGAATTATGTCATTGGTTCGTACTAATGCCCTGGTAGGGAAATTGTGCGCACCAGATCGTTGCCAAACTATTTCATTTCGAAAATTACATACATCAAAAATAGAATCCATCAAAACTTTCAAGTAATGACTCGCTGTCGGATCACAATGAAGAAAGATGCTCCCCGTAGACTTCAATACTCGATGGAGTTCAGCCAGCCGAGCGGCCATCATAACGAGATAGGCCATCATGTCGTTCTGCCCGAGGAACGACCTCAGAGCTTGGAGCAGGTCGGCAAGCTTCTTCCAGCCTTCAGTGACCACTACCCGATAGGTTTGTTCCGACTCTTCTCCCCAGTGCCACGTATCATCAAAAGCGGTGATCTGGGCTTGTGATTGCGAGCCGTTCTTCTCCCCGAATAGCACGTTATAGGTAGCATTGGAATTGAACGGCGGGTCGAGGTAGATCAGGTCAACGGACTCATCGGCAACATGCTCCCGGAGGACGTGCAGGTTGTCTCCGTAGTAGAGTTGGTTGTTCCAGTCTTGATTTTCAGGCATGGCGCGATCCTTGCCCCCCCTTGTATTTCCACTGTGTTTGAGAAATCACTGACTCTCCCATGGCCGTTCTCCTTTATTGAGGGGCGTATCACTGACTCGTGGGTTTTTCAAGTGTAACCTCGCCTTTCAAAAACTTCCCTCAGAATTCACCTCCTGTCCCGACCCAATTCCCGGCAGTTGAGGCAGTTGGGCGGCACTTCTCCTTTCAGACCGGCGAGCAGGTTTTCCGCGGCGAGTCGGGCCATGGCGGTGCGTGTCTCGATAGTGGCGCTCCCCACGTGCGGGAGAAGGACCACGTTGTCGAGATCCGTGAGCCCTGGTGTCAGCGCGGGCTCGTGTTCGTACACGTCCAGCCCCGCGCCGGCGATGGTGCGGCTCCTCAGCGCTTCCACGAGCGCCTTTTCGTCGACCACCGGCCCACGAGATACGTTGAAGAGCAACGCGGAACGCTTCATGAGACCGAGTTCCTCCGCCGCGATCAAGTGCCGAGTCTCAGCGCTCAGCGGCACGTGCAGGGACACGAAGTCCGATTCTCCGAGCAGAGTAGGCAAGTCACGGTAATCTACCCCGAGGTCCATTTCCGTGGACTGCTCCCGCCTTCGACGGTTGTGGTACAGGACTCGCATCGAGAATCCCCGAGCCCGCTTCGCAACGGCCTGTCCGATCTTGCCCAGTCCCACAATACCCAGGGTCTTGCCGTGCACCTCGGTGCCCAGGAACAGCAACGGAGCCCAGTGGCGAAACTCCCCCGCCCTCACCCTCTTGTCGCCTTGCAGAATCCGTCTCGCTACGGCCAGAATGAGCCCGAAAGTGAGATCCGCGGTCGCGTCGGTGAGCACCCCCGGAGTGTTTGACACCGGGATCTTCCGTGCCGTAGCCTCGGCGAGATCGATGTTGTCGTAGCCCACCGCGCAGTTCGCGATCATGCGCAGCTTCGGCCCACGGTCAAGCAGTTCCCGGTCGATACGATCCGTGACCATGGCGAGCAGACCGTCCTTGTCTTTGACCGCGGCAAGCAGGTCCGCGCGAGCCATGGGTCTGTCGTACGGATTTGTCTCGACTTCGTGCTCGCTCTTCAGGTCCGCAAGTACACTTTCAGGAATCCTTCCCGTGATCAGGATCTTCATTTCGGCTCTCCGGGCTGTGTCGATGGCCTTGGTTTTGCTTCCAACTCCGAGTCATGGTAGTATATCGCCGCGTCGAAGTCACTGTGTACGTTCGGCTGGGAAGAAAAGAGTGTGAACCATAAAGACACGAAGTCTTCAAGAAAGGCTGTTCAGCAGGGCAACGGCTCAAGGATTGGTAAGCGTTCACGTGGAAGAAAAGAAATATTGACGGCAGACACAGAGAACGCCGAGTCAAGAGAAGATAAAGAAGAGTTATTGCCCACGGACGACTCATGTGCCACAGACAAAAAGAAGCGAAGAACAATTGAAATTTGTTGGTCTTATCTGCGAAATCCGCGTAATCTGTGGATGAGAATTCTTGGTTTTCTCTGTGACCTCTGTGCCTCTGTGGTGAATATTCTTCTGTCCGGGTGAACGGTTACATCACCTCGAATGGGCGAAACATAATGGAAGGAACCAAGAGAACCATCAAGGTCGAAGAGGTCGTGGGCGACATCAGAGCGGGTATGCACGACGAGGCTCTGGCAGCCAAGTACCATCTCTCTCGGCAGGGGCTTCTAAAGCTCTTCCGCAAGTTGCTGTCCATCGGGGCCGTCGATCGATCCGAAATACTGGACAGGAGGCCTGCCGGTCACGGCACCTTTGAGGTCCGTCACAGATTCACCGACAAATTGCTGTTCAGCGGAAGCCTTGCCGCGTTGAAGGATTTCATGCAGTGCGGCGCCAAGACAGGCCAAGACCTCTCGCAGATCTGCTTCTATGCCGGCGCGCGCCAACCGCCGACCTCGGGTGTGCTGGACCTTTCCGGCATCGACTTGACCCGTGCACGGCTCGCCAAGGCGAATCTCTCCCATGTGCGGATGCGTCGCGTGAAGCTCGTGCACGCGGATCTTGCAGAGGCCGACCTGTTCGGAACGGAGCTCGCGGAGGCGGACCTCACTCACAGCATCCTGAGAAGGGCGAACTTGATACGATCGGATCTGACCGGCGCCAGACTTACGGCAGCGGATCTTTCCATGGCCAACCTTGGAGGGGCTATACTTACCGGTTGCGATCTTACCGACGCGGGGATGTCGGGCGCGATTGTCACAGGCACGACAGGCCTGGTGCAGGAATTCGCCACCAAGGCGCAAAGACACAAATTCACCCGGACGGAAGAAGATTCACCGCAGAGACGCAGAGAACGCAGAGAATAGGGAAAAGGAGAAGAAGAGTTGTTGTAAGCGTTCAGCCAGGGAGAAAAGAAATTGAACCACTAAGCCACAAAGACACCAAGAAGACCCCTTCACAAGCAAAGGAAGCCGCTCTTTGTTCTTTTGTTCTTTGATTTCTTTGTGTCTTGGTGCCTTTGTGGTTTACCTTCGGAGCCCACAACGGGTACCCCCTGAACGGATACGAGTTGTTATCCACAGATGACTCAGCTTGCCACAGATAAGAAAGAACAATTGAAAAATCTTTCGCTTATCTGTGAAATCTGCGCAATCTGCGGTTGGAGATTTTTCGGTTTTCCCTGTGCCCTCTGCGTCTCCGCGGTGCACATGTCTTTTCTTCGTGGTGAGCAGTTACCACATTGTTGAAGCGTGGGGCGAACGATTATCGCCTGCCGCGATTCAATGAGAGAAAGGAGTCTACCATGCAGATCCTGGTCTCCGGGTCCCTGGCCTTCGACAGGATCATGAACTTTCCCGGCCGGTTTGCAGATCATATCCTCCCTGAGAAGATCCATTTGCTCAACGTGAGCTTTCCTGTGAACGGCCTCCAGGAACGATTCGGGGGCACGGCCGGGAATATTGCGTACAGTCTGGCTCTCCTCGGAGAGGCCCCGGTAATTCTGGCTGCGGCAGGACGGGATTTCGCGAGATACGAGAACTGGCTCCGCGAGCATGGGGTCTCCCTCGCGGGAGTCCGCGTGATTCCCGAGGAGATCACCGCAAGCGCATACATCACTACCGATATGTCCGACAATCAGATCACCGCGTTCAACTTTGGCGCGATGAACCATCCATCTCTGTACGAGCCGCACCACGAGAATCCCACTGAGATGCTGGCCATAGTCGCACCGGGGAACCTGGAGGACATGGTCGAATACTCTCGACTGTACAAGAAACGCGGCATTCGCTACATCTTCGATCCGGGTCAGTCCATACCTGCGCTGACCGGTGATCAGCTCCTTGAGATGACGACCGGCTCGTTCATGCTGATCTGCAACGACTATGAGATCGAACTGATCATGAAGGCCACGAAGCTCTCCAAGCCCGAGATCATGGAACGCACGCAGGCGGTGATCACGACTTTGGGCGAAAAGGGCGCTATGCTCTCCACCAATGGAGATGACGTGGCGATTCCCGCGGTGGTTCCCTCGCGGGTGGAAGACCCAACAGGGGCCGGGGATGCGTTCCGAGCAGGGCTGATCAAAGGGATAGTGGGCGGTAAGGATCTTGTCTTTGCAGCCCGCATGGGATCCGTATCTGCCGGATACGCGGTCGAGCACCGCGGAACCCAGGAGCATCACTACACATGGGAAGAGTTCTGGGAGCGGTACCGCGAGAACTTCGGTCCCGGCGACGCATGGTGAGCAGCCGCGCGCAGGCCCACAATAACCGTGTCAATGCAGGCGGCCCGTCGCCCATGGGAAATCCTCCCCCTGCCCCTCCTTTAGAAAAGGAGGGGCAGGAGGAGGATTTCCGTGCGCCAATTGCTTCCGGAGAATCCCCTATTCGTTCCGCAGAATTCCACTCGACATCGACGATATTCGAGTATAATATGCGACCGCATTCGACATTCCTCCTTCCTGAGACCCCTTCTTTGCCCCAATGCCCCTGAACTCACAATCCCGTGCGAAAGGATCGCAGGCATATACATCACTCAGCCGGACGCGGTGAGGATATTGAAACAGTAGGCTGCGTCGGAGATGAGTGTTGCAACCGCGGAGCATCCTGACGCATCCAAGGTGAATGACCATGACCCATACCGCATTGCCTGCCCAGGAGCAGGAGCATCACCCGCACGAATACCCGGAGTTGATAAGGCCCCTTCTGAAGGAAAGGGTCTCGTTTCGGGATTTTGACGGCGGCGACTCGATCATGGACGCCGCGGATAACAAGGACCGCATTCTCTTCCTCCTTTCGGGAGAGGCTCAGGTTGTGGTCGGGTACAGGGCCGCCCAGGAAGTCATGATCGAATCCCTCGCTCCGGGTGACGTCTTCGGTGACCTGGCCTTTCTCACCGGGCGAACCTGGCCCAGCGACGCCAGTCTCGTCGCGGCGAAGCCGTGCCGCATCCTGGAAATCCCCACAGACAGCTTCCAGCGAATCCTGCGAGAGAATTCCGAATTCACCGTTTCGCTGCTCAAGTCCCTGGGAAGTCGAGTGCTGCGGGTGGACAGACATCAGTTCGCCACGTCGACCAAGGAAGATGGGGCCGAGTCCGCCGCGGTATGCGCATATCCCGCGCATCCGGGTCTCCCGCGAGAGCTGGAATCCCGTTTCTCCGAGGTGGCGCTCAGCGGCGAATCAGTGATTCTCGCCGGGGAGCTCGGCGTGGGAAAGGACATGCTCGCGTACGCGCTTTTCGATGCCGATGAGCACCACAAGGAAGTGCTCGTCCCCTTCGACGTGCGGCGCATGAGATCAGAGTCCTTTCTTCGGCCCTGGGCACGATCGTACATCGAGATTGCCAGCCTCTCGCAGGAGCAAATGAGGTTTCTGTTCGGGCAGGAGGTCCGAGCCGCGGACGGTTCCACGAAATCCTTGCCCGGATACGTGGACATGGCCGACGAAGGGACTCTTTTCGTCCGTGGCGCGGAACAGCTCACCGCGGTGACCCAGCAGAAGCTTCTGGACGCCCTGAAAACGAAGGTGTA
The DNA here is from genome assembly GCA_040755955.1 of Thermodesulfobacteriota bacterium. Lineage (GTDB taxonomy): Bacteria > Desulfobacterota > Desulfomonilia > Desulfomonilales > Desulfomonilaceae > JBFMAA01. The sequence continues at coordinate 12,117 of JBFMAA010000020.1, read as the reverse complement.
TTGCCCGCTCGGCGGAAGCACTCCCATGAAGGCGGATTTCCGGCTGATCTGCGCCACAGGACTCGACCCCGCAAGCTTTGAACCCGAACGGCATCCGCTTCTGCACGAGCTCAAAGACCGTATGCTCGCGATACCTCCTTTGCGGGACCGTCGGGACCTGTTGTTACCCCTGGCGCAGCACTACCTCGATCACTATTCCCGGGAAATGCACAAGAGGGTCCTGGTCATATCCGAGCTCACGGTCAAAGCGATGATGGACTACTCATGGCCCGGCAACGACCTCGAACTGGCCAATGCCATGAGACGTGCGGTGCTGGTAGCCCCGGAAGACGTGGTGCGGCGCCAGGATCTCACCTTCGACACCCGAAAGACCGACCGTGGAATGCGGTACAACCTGCTCCAGCTCAGGCCGATCCGACAGGCTCTGCGGAGTCCTCTCTTCCCGGCCATCCTGCAAAGCGCGTTTGTGCCGCTGTTCGTGTCGATCGTGCTGCTGCTGTTTCTCGGGCCTCCTGATCCTTCCCGAAACCTTGCCGCGATGATCATGTGGGCTCTTGCCTGGCCGGGAATGATCGTCGGCGCGATCTTCGGGGCACGCATCTGGTGCAGCATCTGTGCGATCGGCGCGCTGAGCAAGCTGGCAAAGCGCATTGTGGCCCTGGAATTGCCGTTTCCCGAGGTCCTCAAGAGGCGCAGCGACTTTCTCATCGCGGGTGGAATCCTCTTCATCGTCTGGGTAGAATGTGCCACTGACATGAGGAGTTCCCCTGAGGGTTTGGGAGTGTTGCTCGTGAGCATGTTCATTCTGGCGTTTGTCTTGAACACGCTCTACGCCCGGCAGGCATGGTGCCGGTACCTGTGCCCCCTCGGCGGCATGACCGGAGTGCTGGCTCGGACCTCCATCCTGGAGCTCAGGGCCGATTCCGCCGTCTGCCTATCCCGTTGCAGCTCACACGACTGCTACGTGGGGACCGCTCAGACTGAGGGATGTCCTTTCGGCCAGGTGGTGGCCACGCTGCACAGTAACCATTTCTGTAAGATCTGCGGCCTTTGCGTGAAGAACTGCCCCTACGATGCGATCGAGCTGAACCTGCGCCCCCCCGGCTACGAACTTGGCCTGGTGCGTCACGTCCGCGTTGGGACAGGGTTTCTTGTGCTCGGACTCACCGGGGGGCTCTGCAGCGACATGTTCACCAGAGTTCCGCTCTACGCCGCGGTGACCTCGTGGATACCGGGACCGGAAGTATTGAGGTTCACGGTGGTGTATGTGGTGACGGTCATCGGGGTGAATCTGCTTTCTCTGGCCGCCGCGAGCCTTTCCAGGCGGGTGTTCAGGGAGAGCCTTTCGGAGAACTACTCACGCTTCGGACTTTCCGTCCTGCCGTTGACCGCAAGCGGGTTTCTGGCTTTTCACCTGTACTACCTTCTGAACCTCGGGACCCAAATGCCTGCCCTGTTGGGCCTCTACTTCAACATTCCCGCGTTGGTCGGGTATTCTGTGGTGGTCCCTGCTGAGGTGACGCTTGCGGTGCAGATGGCGCTCGTCGGAGCCGGGCTGGTCTGGACGTGGTTTACCATGTATCGGTTGGGGACATCGACCCCCCGGCGCAGGTACCGGAGGCGGATAGGCGTGGTGCCCCACGCGGTGGTGGCCGCGATCCTCGCCGTGGTGATGGGAGCACTTCTGCGAGCCGTCGCGGGGATGTAGCGGACCGGAAGCCACACCACAAAGTCACCAAGACACAAAGAAGGTCAGGGTCCGATCCGGATCATTCGGTTATTGAAGAGCCGCTTCCTTTGTGTCTTGGGGCCCGCGGCAAAACAAGCGTTGCAACCACAGTGAATTAGAGAACGGTATTCACTCGTTTCACTACCGTAGGTTGAAACCTACGGCTATTCACGGGCTGCCCTTTCAGGGCAGAAGAGGCCCGCGCCCTGCCGGCGCACTGTGAATAGCCATGGGTTTTAACCCATGGAAGGGGAGCACGCGAGATGGCAGGGCCATCGTGTATGCGTTCACCGGGTTATGCCGCGGGATCGTAACGAACCTGACACCGTCCATCACAGTGTGCCGGCCTTGACGTATGATACGAAACCCGGCTTTCTGGAGTGCACGGACTGGAGCAGAGTGATCCACGCCGGGGATCTTGCCCATGGGGCTAGACTGCGACCTCTATTTCCCGAACTTCGGCGTCAGAAAACACGTCGTCTACGGCCGCCAAGTACTCTTGAATCGCATCCTTGATATTTTCGATGGCTTCTTCCTCGGTGGCCCCCTGCGACCAACAGCCGGGAAGACCCGGAACAGAGACGCTGTACCCTTCTTCTGAATGGTGAAGCACTACTTTGTATTTCATGGGGCGATTCTCCCTTTCTCCACTCCGCAATAGCGTGAGTCCGGGCATGCGGCCCGGTGCAGCGCACGTCTCCGACCATGAGCAGAGAGATCTGACTTGAAAGAGTCAACTCCGATGTGTTATCCGATATGAGATCACGCGCACGGGTCCGGGGAGCCATAGTGCCCCGCATCGATGATTGTGGGAAGTTGCACCCTCCCCTTGCCACTCCCGTCAAGGGAAGGGAACGGCAAAGCCTTTCCCTTGGTGGGAGAAGGAAGCGAGAAGGGGCTGTGTCCGCTCTTACAGTCCCGCGAATATCAAGGCGCGACACAGCGCCACGTGCCCGGGGGATGTATGGATGCGACTACCGTGAAAAATCGTCTTCTGCCGTTGGTGACGTTCGGAGTGGTGCTTGCCGCCTGGGAACTGACCAAACGGCTGAGCGGGTGGAGTGTCGCGGTCTTTCCGAGCCCCATGGAAGCGGCTGCGGGTATGTGGGAACTGATCGTGGACGGGACGCTGCTCAAGCACTCGGTGGCGAGCCTGTTCAGGGTGACCTGCGGGTTCTACCTGGCGGTGCTGTTTGGGTTACCTCTGGGGGTGATTCTGGGGTGGTGGAAGACCGGCCAACACATGAGCAACGCACTGATCCAGTTCCTGCGACCGATCTCGCCTCTCGCGTGGATACCCTTGGCGCTACTCTGGTTCGGGATAGGCGACAAGCCCGCGGTATTTCTGATTTTCCTGTCGAGCTTCTTCCCGCTGGTGGTGTCGACCATATCCGCGGTCAACCACATCAAGCCGATCTATTTCCAGGTCGCGGCCAATTTCAACTTCACGAAGATCGAGACCGCGACTCTGGTCATCGTGCCTGCCATACTGCCCGAAGTGCTTCCCGCGCTGAGGATCAGTCTGGGGATCGCGTGGCTGGTGGTGGTCGCGGCGGAAATGATCGCGGTGAAATCCGGCCTGGGATTCCTGATTCTTGACTCTCGCAACGCCCTTCGAATGGACTACGTGATGGACGCCATGATCGGCATCGGGATCATCGGAATACTGCTCGATCGGCTCATAGTCCAGTTGAACAGGATCAAAGCGGTAAGCTGGGGATGGGCCTGAACATGGGACACGTGGTCATACGCAATCTGATCAAGGAATTCGTGGAACGTCGGACCGCAAGAAGAGTGACCAACTCCGATGCGAACGTGGGAGCGGGACAGACTCTCCGGGTGCTCAACGACATCAACCTCGAATTCAACGACGGCGAGCTTGTCTGCATCCTGGGACCCTCCGGTTGCGGCAAGACCACCATGGTAAGGATCGTGGCGGGCTTCGACCGACCCTCGTCCGGGAGCGTGCTCATTGACGGTGAGGAGTTGGACGGACCGAGCCCCGATCACATCTTCGTGTTTCAGCACAGCGGGCTTCTCCCGTGGATGACCGTGTGGGAAAACGTCGTGCTGGGATTGCGACACATGCCCGACAAGGAAGAAGCAGCGTCAAAAGCCCAGGAATACATCGACATCGTGGAACTCACCGGTTTCGAGGACCTGTACCCGTACCAGCTCTCGGGCGGCATGCAACGCAGGGCAGAGCTGGCGCGAGCACTCGTGGTCAACCCGGAGGTCCTATTCATGGACGAACCCTTCGCGGGCCTGGACTTCCTTACTCGACTGAAAATGCGTGAAGAGATTATCAACATGCACGAGTTCATCAGAAAGACCACCCTCTTCATTACCCACGACATCGAAGAGGCGATGGTGATGGCCGATCGGGTGGTGGTGCTCAGCGACAGGCCCGCCAAGGTGGACATGGACCTGAAACTCGAGTTTCCTCACCCCAGGGATTTTCACCGGGATTCGGAACTGGAAACCATGAGAAGACAGGTGTATCAGAATCTCGGGGTCCACTATGCCCTCTGACACGCGCAGGATCGGTCGTCCCAAAGGCATGTCCGCGGCATGGACGGTGCTTCTGTTCTGTGCGGGGTGGTTGGTGTGCATCTCGTTGCTGCACTGGAAACTCAACATCGAGAGCCCGGGCCGACCCACGGTGCGCATGGGGTACATGCCGGTGATCACGAACCTTGCGAGTCCGCTCCTGGACTATGCAACCAAAGAGAAGGGACCGGTACGCTTCGATGCACTGAAATTTAGTTCATTTGCCGAAATGGCAGAGTCTTTGCGCAACGATCACATCCAGGTCGCGTTCATTATTGCGCCGCTTTCCGTAGTGCTGCATCAGCAAGGCGCGGGAGTGCGTATCGTGTACATCGGCAATCGTCACGAGAGCACCCTTGTGTATCGGAGCGATCTCAACGTGAAAACCTTCGGAGACCTCGCAGGGAAGACTCTGGCGGTTCCCATCAGGTTTTCCGGGCACAACCTCTGCGCACGGAGGCTGGCTGAGCAGTTCAGCGTGACCGGGCCGGACCTCAAACTCGTCGAAATGAACCCGCCGGATATGGCTGCAGCGCTCGCAACAGGAGCCCTCGACGCCTATTTCGTGGGGGAACCGTTCGCGGCACAGACGATCAAGCCGGGCACCTCCAAGGTGCTGTACTATGTGGAAAATGTGTGGCCGAGCTTCATCTGCAATCTCTGCCTTGTCACACAGAAGTTCATCGACCGGCAGCCCGAGCTGGTGCAGAACATGGTGCAGGGAGCCGCGCGGTCCGGCTATTGGGCACGGAAGAACCCGAAGGAAGCGGCAAAGATAGCCTCCAATTACTGGAACCAGCCGGTGGAGCTCGTCGAATATGCGCTGGACACTCCGACGGGGAGAATCGTGTTCGATCAGTACACCCCCAGGGAAGCGGAGATCCAATACATGGCCGATCTCATGGTGCATTTCAGGCTCGTTTCGAGCAACGACATCAAGGGCCTGGTCAACGACACCTTTGCCAAGCAGACCAATGTGGAGAACGTAACTGATTTCAACAGCATTCTCAATCCCCCGAGATAGCGGATCCCGTATGGGCGACATCCTGATGGGATTCCTTGCGGCGAAGACAGCCGAGGCTTGGGGATTGGCCTGAGCGTGCGTGTCCGCGGCGCGTTCGACCACTACATAACCGAAACGAGGTCGCTCATGAGCGTGAGTCTGTGGACCGGAACTGTTCTGAGACTTGGGGCATGTTGCCGTACGGCTCTCAGACTACTTACCCGCAGAGGGACGGACAGGATTGACTACCACGAGCTTCAACAAACCATTCTGGATCGCCTATTGGCAAGACGAGGCTATGATGCCGGCATGCTGCGATATGTGGGGACCGGTTGTGAGGCCATGGGCGAAGCGGAGAAGAACGTCCTGGTCCACTTCGGCCTGCACCGGGACAGCTATCTGATCGATGTGGGGTGTGGTGCCGGTCGACTCGGGACAGCACTGGCCGGCTTCCTCAAGGGCGGATACCTTGGCCTGGATATTCTCGATCCTGTCCTGCGCTACGCGGAAGACAGGTGCAGAGCTGCGGGTTGCCCACCGACATGGCGGTTTCGACATATTTCTTCCGGAAGGATTCCGGAACACGACGCGACCGTTGATATGGTCTGTTTCTTCTCGGTGTTCACGCACATCCTGCACCAGGACTGCTTTGACTACCTCAAGGAAGCCAAGAGAGTGCTCAGGACTGGCGGCAAGATCGTGTTCAGCTTCCTGGAGTATGGCGCTCACTGGGACGTCTTTCTCGATTCCTTCACGTTCCGAGGGCCGGGCCAGTTGACGGTATTCTTCCATGGTGATGATATCAGGACCTGGAGCGAACATCTGGGTCTGAGGGTCGAGGCGATCTTGACGGGACCCGATATCAGGCTGGATTCGGAGTCCCACGGTGAACCCGGGCTTTCGGGCGGACCTTCCCAGATTGTGCCTTTGGGGCAATCATTGGCAGTTCTTGCCTTGGACTGAAGCCGTCGGACTCTGCGATCCCGGCCTCACCTCCAACTGTCGGCACAAAGGGGAGTCGCCCGCAATGAGACGAACCGAGACCCTGACCCGTCTGAGCGAACACCGGGACGAACTTGTGGCCCGGGGGTGATATCCCTGAGGCGGATTTGCCCGGCTGATCTCAATGCTGAACGGGCCTAGTGAGGTGGAAACGGACACATGAAACTGTTGAACAAGGCGAAATCATTACTCTCTCTGGTCACCGCAGACTACCGCGGAGTGCAGATTCAGACCGCCTCGTACTGCAATGGGAGATGCAGCATCTGCCCGTATCCGAATTCGTGGCATGCGGAGCATCCCGGCGTCATGGATGACGGGACTTTTCGGAGAGTCGTGGACCAGATCAAGCATTTTCGCATACACAAGCTCTGCCCTTACCTCGAGAACGAGCCCTTGGCGGACCCCAAGTTCTTCGAGCGCCTGAAGATCCTGCGGGACGAGTGCAATTACCACCGACTGGAAGTATCCACCAACGGTCTGCTGCTCAACAAGCGAAATGCGGAGCGACTCATAGAGATGTTGTCCGGAGTAGGGCACGAGATCTGGATCAGTTTTCACGGTGTGGACCGGCAGACCTACGAAGAGCTTATGGGTATGCCTTTCGAGAAGGTCTACCACAACGTCATAGAATTCCTGACCCTCTGCGACAAGGCTCCACATCCGATGAGAATCGTCATCAGGGGCGCGGGTGAGCCCAGCCCGACGAACTCCGACAAGCAGTACTTCACCGAGGCCCAGTACCAAGACTTCTGGGACAGGACCTTGCGCACACACGGCATTTCCGTGCGGCCGAAGATAAGTTGTTTTCCGTACCATAATCGTGCGGGAAACGTCACCGGCCAGGGACTGACCCCTGTGCGACGAACGTTGTCGGACCTGCGCTCCATGAAGTGTCTTCGCATCGACAAATGGGTGCATGTCCTCTATACGGGAGAGCTGATCATCTGCTGCATGGACTATCACAAGGAGTCGGTGTTCGGCGACGTAAGCCGCCAGACCCTGCAGGAGGTCTTCAGCAGCCGGGAATGCAAGACCATGAGGGCCATGGCAAAGGGCGAGGTTGAGTCCCCCGAGGACTTCATCTGTCGCCGTTGCACCTGGCCGGGAGAGTGACCCCTCAGTCGTGGCGGTCAGGCCGATTCACCAGGTAGATGCCCGAGGCCACAAGACCCAGCCCCACCCAGAGGAGCACCGTCATCGACTCGCCCAACAGCATGCCGCTCATGATCACCCCGAACAGCGGCACTAGAAACGTGAATGCGGCCAGTCGACTCACCGGGTATCTGTGGACCATCCAAAACCAGAGCAGATACGTCATGAACGCAATCACGAACGTCTGGTAGAATACGATCCCTGCCACGAATGGGGTGAGGTTCACCTGTTTGTCCCACTCGAATGCCCAGGACCCGGCAAACAGAATCGGCACGGAGAAGAACAACTGGGCAAAGAGCGTTTGAAAATGGGTTATGGGACGGTTCCAGATGAACTTCTTGACGTATACGGTCGTCGCGGCCCAGAGGAATCCCGCGACCACTTCCATCAGGTCCCCGATCCAATGCAGGGGTCCCATGGTCTCCGAACGTGAACCGAATGCCGCGATCAGGCCGGCAAAGGCCAACGCCATCCCAACGGACTTGACGAGGGTCAGGCTATCACCGGCAATGAAGAAATGGGCCATCAACGCGACGAACATCGGTTGGGTGTAGAGGAAGATAATGGCCCGGGATGCGTCCGTGAACGAAGGACCCCAGTACAGCACGAGGAACTCGACTCCGAAGAGGGCTCCCAGCACCAGACCGTGCTTCCAATCGGCCCGGTCGAGGAAGACCTGCTCGCCCTTGTACCGGGCGTACAGGTACAGGAAGAAGGATGCTCCCGCGGATCGCACCGCGGCTGCGAAAATCGGCGGGATATCCTGGTTGCTCACCTTGATGCTTACCAGGTTCAGTCCCCAAAGCACGCATATCAAGCCAAGGAGCAAGGCTCCGCTCAGGGGAATGGGGTGTGTCTGACAGTTGCGTGAATGCACATTGACCTCTTGGACTGCTGACGGAGATGTCTTCCGCGGTTCCGCAGCTTAGAACCACTTCTTGATTCTGAAAAGGATTAGCATAACGACGGCCGCGGTTGCAGCGAAGCCCGCGAACACCGGATAGCTCCACGGCCACTGGAGTTCGGGCATGCCCTTGAAGTTCATGCCGTACCAGCCGGTCATGAATGTCAGGGGTATGAATATGGTCGCGATGATCGTCAAGACCTTCATGATCTCGTTGAGCCGATTGCTCATGCTCGAGAGGTAGATGTCCAACATACCGGTGATGATGTCACGATAGCTCTCCATGTTATCGATGACGTGCACCGTGTGATCGTACACGTCCCGCAGGTAGGGAATGGTATCGCTCTTGACCAGGTCGCCGTCACCTCTTGCCAGGCTGTTGAGAACCTCCCGAATCGGCCAGACCGATCGCCTCATGTGGATCATGTCGGTCTTGAGCGTGTGAATCCCATGCAGAGTAAGTCTGCCCGGATCCGCGACAAGAGCCTCTTCCACTGCTTCGATCTGCTCCGCGAGCTTCTCGAGTATGCCGAAGTAGTCGTCCACGATCGCGTCCATGAGGCAATACGCGAGGTAATCAGCGCCTCCTTTGCGAATGCGGCCCTTTCCCGCGGTCAATCGTTCGATCACTCCCGCGAACTGTTCCCCCTCGCGCTCCCTGAACGTGAGAAGGAAATCCTTGCCGAGCACGATGCTCATCTGCTCCGACGATATCTCGCCGGTCTCCTCATGGTAGGAGAGAAGCCTCAACACGATGTAGAGGTACTCGTCATAGTAGTCTATCTTTGGGCGCTGGGTGGTGTTGACGATGTCCTCCAGGACCAGCGGATGGATGCCGAAACGATCACCCAGCGCCTCGATGACATGGGTCTGTGTGAGGCCGTTGACGCTGATCCAGCACGTGCCTGCTCGAGTCTCCGAGGGGAGCGCCTGCGCGACATCCACAAGCTCTCGGTGAGACACGCGGTCTTCGTCGTATTCGATCACCGTCACCGAAGGGGCCTGGACGGGCGCGTCACCAACGTACACGAGGGTTCCGGGAGGCAGACCGGTCTTGGCCGAACGTGCTCTTGCCTTCGAGGAAAGTCGGCTCTTCCGCCGAACCGCCACTCTGCCGGCTTTGTGGGTGGTTTTCATGAGTCCCTCTCCAGGTACGGAAATGAATGCCACAGAGCGGCTGGGAGCCGCCACCAATAATCGCGTCGACCTTCCTCAGCCCGCATGCACTCCGATGGCCGGGTGATACCCATGCGGCTTCAAACAGGTGAGGCTGCCGACAGGACAACAGGCAAGATGCCTGTCCCACCCGAAGGTTGAAGTCACACCTTAGCACGCGCATTGGTATGAGCTGGTTCTACGCACGTCCGAAACGTATGTCACCCTTTTCGCTGCGTTGCAACAAGGCCCTGCGATGCCGCGGGTTCCCGCGACCAAGCGTCGCGGCCCGCAAGAATTCTCAAGCCGCTATCGTCACGCGCCTTGAAATTCGCGAGGTTGTTAAGCTGGACAAATCCCCCTCACCCTTCCCTCTCCAGCCAGGGGAGCGGGTTTGCTGCTCCCCTCCCTTGATGGGAGGGGCAAGGGGAGGGTGAAACCTGCCGCAATTGTCAACGCGGGGCACGATATTACGGGTAGTTGCCCGCGCCGGAGAAATGATCTTGACAGCAAAGGAGTCTTGCCGCTAGTCATTTCGCGTGAGTCGAAAAAAATTCGGAGGAGACAATGGCTGAGGAAAAGAAAGACCCCTGGCTCAATTACTTGGCCGTCACCACGGTAGTGTTGGCGGTCTCCGCGACGCTTTCGACCTTCTACGGACAGAGATACTCCACACGAACGGTCATCAGCGAGATCAAGGCATCGAACCAGTGGAATTGGTTCCAGGCCAAGCGGATACGCGCGTACCTGGTGGAAGCTCAGAAGGACAACATCCAGAACAGTCTTTCCACGATTGACCGTGCAACCCAAGCACCCCTGGCGGAAAACCTGGAAAAGCGGATGGCCGGGTACTCGGCAAAGCTCAAGGAATGGGACCAGGAACAGAAGGAGATCAGCGAAAACGCCAAGAAGCTGGAACAGACCAGAGACCAGGCCATGAAACATGGCAGTGCGTTCGGGTATGCGGTGATCTTCCTGCAGTTGGCAATTCTGTTGTCGTCGATTGCCGCGTTGATGAAGAAGAAGGGTGTCTGGATAATCGGCCTGATCGTCGGAGCGTTCGGTCTGCTGCTCTTTGCCGATGGCTTCTGGCTCTTCCTCGAACCGATGGTGGCCCGGATCGGCGGCTAGATCGGCCTGCACAAGGACGCCGGCCGCCAGGGTGTTCTGTCCACCCCGCACGGACCGGATTTCGGAACCACATGTGTGCCGATCAGTTGGCGATTGTCCGGAAATCCCCCCTAGCCCCCCTTTAGAAAAGGGGGGAAAGCGGCACCCGTCAGAGCATGGGCCGCGGGCATTGGTTAAGGATATTTCAGAACGGACTTCATACCCCCTTACCCAGCAAAAGACCGAAGCCTCTTTCAAAGCACTCGAGGAGACTCAGCTTTGTCGATTCTTTTCAGATTTGTGATCATTGTGGCGGTTTTCGTCGCGTGTTCCGGGCACGCGTGGTCAGGAGACGTCTTCAGGTTTGCCTTCATGGCCGACGGTCGAGCCGATGTCAAGTCAGCCTCGTGCACGGACAACGATTCGGGCATCTCGCCCGTCTTGGGGGTGTTCGTCAAGGATATCCTTGCCCGGCATGCGGAGACTCCCATGAGCCTGCTCCTCTATCCCGGCGACCTCATCCCGGGCATACTCAAGAGAGACGCTCCGTCCGTGGCGGAGTGCAACCGAGTCAGCCTCACAAGATGGAGGGAAACCGTGGCTCCGCTGGTGCACGCGGGAATGGCGGTGAAGGTCACGGTAGGAAACCATGAGGCAATCGCTGCAAGGCCCGGGGTGAAAGTCAGCAGGTGCGGGAAGCATTCCTGGCCGTACACGCCTTCTCTCGAGGTTTTCACCGTGTTCAAGGAGGTGCTCTGGGACATGATCGGCGGATATCCCGGCCCGGACGGGGACTTGGGACTGACCTATTCCTTCAACATGGGAGGGGGTCACTTCGCGGTGTTGAGCGCGTACACCATGTTCGAGCACAACTCCTTCTCCAACTCGACGGTAGACTGGCTGGACAAGGACCTAACCCGGGCTCGATTAGCGGGTTTGAAGCTGTTTGTGGTCGCGCATCCGCCGGCCTTCCCCGGGAGCGGTGAGATCTGGGGGTCGTTGCCTTTCTACGATCCGCACTACAACTGCTCCGACTACGACGGCCAGTACGGCATCGACCGAAGGCGGGAGCGGGACCGCTTCTGGAACATTCTCAAGAAGCACGGAGTGATCGCCTACCTCTGCGGCCATGAGCACACTATCCAGATCCAGGAAGTCGAGGGAGTGTGGCAAGTCGTTGCGGGCGGAGTCCAAGTGGAGCTTGACCCTCTCAACGGATCAGGCCGGGAAAAGGAGACCAACCTGATTCTGTACAATGACAAGCCTCAGAACGACCGGGCCTCGGTAAACTGGCCCTGGAACGAGCATCGAAAATCACTCTGGGGATGGTGCATGTTGACGGTCGAGGGCGAGAAGGTTACTCTGGAGGTGTTCGGGTCGGATCGACTCCCTGAGAAACCGGAGGACGTGCAACCCCTGAAGACGTTTGTCCTGCGCGATCCCAAAACCGATTCTATGAGAAAGTCTCTGGGGGAAACCCTTTTAGAAAAAGGGTTTCCCCCCGACCCCCCA
>JBFMAA010000019.1:0-59026 GCA_040755955.1 Thermodesulfobacteriota bacterium | reverse complement strand
TTCGATGGTAGCGTCAATCCGCGCGATGATTTGGTCGTTGAATTCTTGTCCGCATACGAGCATGCCCCCCTCTTATCACTGGACACTGACGGTGTCCAGCAAAAAAATGTGGGGCAGGCTCAGTTCACGAAGGGGGGGACTCGCGGGGTGCCGTCACTTGCCCCCTTTGCCCAACGGGAATGGCGGAGTCCCGTCTCTCACCCATCTTTGCAGAAGCGGAGAGTGCTGCCCTATCTTCTACCCCGCTTTTCTAAGCCCCATCGTTTACCCCCCTTTTCTGAAGGGGGGCAGGGGGGATTGTGCGGCAGGAGGACGGAACCAATCCCAAAGTCGCAGACCATAAATTATCCCGCCAGGCAGGGGGATCTGGCCGCGGAGGTCTCGTCCAATCGCCTCACCTTGGTCTTCGACGGCGCGCTCCTCAGCAAATCGGGTTGAGACGCGGCTTCTTCGGCGATGATCTCCATGGCCTCGATGAACAGATCGAGGTCCTGCTTGGATTCCGTTTCCGGAGGCTCTATCATAATTGCACCGCTCACCACCAGAGGAAAATAGACCGTCGGCGGATGAATCCCGTAATCCATAAGTCTTTTCACCACATCGAGACTCGTCACCCTGTGCTCTTTGAGAGACCGATCGGAAAACACGCATTCATGCATGCACGGACGATCGTACGCAAGGTGGTAAACCTTCTTGAGTCTCTCCTTCACATAATTTGCGTTCAGAACCGCCAATTGGGAAGCCCTCTTGAGTTCGGGACCCATGCTGAGAATATAGCTATACGCTCTCACCATGATCCCGAAACTGCCGTACCAACCATGGACTCGGCCAATGGACAAAGGAGAATCTTCCGAGAGGGAATACCGTCCGTCCCGTACGATCACCCTGGGTCCGGGAAGAAAAGGTTCCAGGTGCGCGCGAACGCAGACGGGTCCTGCTCCCGGTCCGCCGCCTCCATGGGGCGTGGAGAACGTCTTGTGCAGATTCAGATGCAGCACGTCGATCCCCGTGGCAGACATATCCACCATCCCCATGACCGCGTTCATGTTTGCGCCGTCGCAGTACACCAGTCCCCCGCGTGAATGCACGATCCCGGCAATCTCGAGAATATGCTCCTCGAAAAGCCCCAGCGTGTTCGGATTCGTGACCATGATGCCCGCGACCGACTCGTCCATGGTCCGGTCAATGACCTCCGGGGCGATTATGCCTCGTTCGTTGGACTTGACCTTCACCACGTCGAGTCCACAGAGCGCCGCGCTTGCGGGGTTTGTCCCGTGAGCGGTATCCGGGACTATTATCCTGCTGCGACGTTTCCCCCTGCTCGCGTGGTACGCGTTAATGATCAGCATCCCGGTGAGCTCGCCCTGGGCACCCGCCGCGGGCTGCAAAGAAACCGCGTCCATCCCTGTGATCTCAGCGAGGAGTCCTTCCAGCTCGAACATGAGCCTCAGCGCACCCTGGCAAAACTCCTCGGGAAGCAGAGGGTGCGCGCCGGCAAATCCCGCAAGACGTGCCTGTTTGTCATTTATCTTCGGGTTATACTTCATGGTGCAGGAGCCGAGAGGATACGTTCCCGTGTCCACCCCGAAGTTCCATTGCGACAACCGGGTATAGTGGCGGATTACGTCAACTTCGCTCAGGTCCGGCAGGTCCGGTTTCTCCCCGACCAGTTCTTCGGGGATTGGGACGGAATCCACGTCACGTGCAGGGAGACTCATTCCGCATCGACCTTTCCTGCCTTTCTCCCACAGAAGTGGCTCATTGAGCACCAATCCGGTCGCGCCGGAAAACTGCGTCATGATCGGAGCTCCTTGATCAGGGTATCCATCTGGGCCCTGGTTCTGACCTCGGTCACGCAGATCAGTGAGTGTCCTTCGAGCTCGGGATAGTATCGCCCCAGCGGCAAACCCGCAACGATCTTCTTCTGCAGGAGGCGCCTATGCACTGCACTCGGCAACTCGCACACGAATTCGTTGAACGTGGGGCCCGAAAACGTGACGGGGAACCCCGCTGCGGTAAGCTCCCGCTTGAGGTACTCGCACTTGTCCCGATTGAGAAGCGCGAGTTCCCTCAAACCGGTCCCTCCGACGGACGCCAGATACATGGCCGCGTTCAGTGCGCAGAGGCTGTTATTGGTGCAGATGTTCGAGGTAGCCTTTTCTCGCCGGATGTGCTGCTCCCTGGTGGCGAGGGTGAGCACAAACCCCCGCTTCCCGTCGAGGTCCTTAGTGAGGCCCACGAGCCTGCCCGGGAGGTTCCGCACGTGCGCCATTCTCCCTGCCAGAATCCCGAGGCCCGGCCCGCCGAAGGATCGAGGCATGCCGAAGCTTTGGCCTTCACCGCAGACGATATCCGCATCCTGACCCCCGGGGTTCTTGAAGAGACCGTACGCCAACGGTTCCGAAAACGCGGTGACAAAGAGGGCTCCTTCCGAGTGCGCGGCCTGAGCACCCTGCTGCAACTCCTCGACACAGCCGAAGAAGTTCGGAGACTGCAACACGACCGCGGCAAGATCGGTCACGCCCTGAACTGAAGTCATATCGGTCCGGCCGTCCTGGAGATACGGGAGCTCCTTGACCGCGTACCCGGTGGGACTCAGATACGTCCGTACCACCTGCCGGTAGGACGGATTGATTGCGTTCGACAGGGCCACTGTCCCCTTGCCGGTGATACGAATCGCCATGAGCACTGCTTCAGCCAGCGCGGACGCACCGTCGTACAGGGAAGCATTGGCGACTTCCATGCCGAGAAGGCGGCACATGAGAGACTGGTATTCGTAGATGGCCTGTAAAGTCCCCTGGCTGACCTCCGGCTGGTACGGCGTGTACGAGGTGGAGAACTCGGAACGTCCGAGTAGGTACGACACTGATTCGGGGATGTGATGCTCATAGCTTCCCGCACCGAGATAGACCTGATAGTCAGGGCTCACTGCCGGCTCGCGCGCGAGTGCGGCCATGTGTTCATTGAGTTCCCATTCGGTCAGCGGTCCCGGCAGTCTCAAGGCCTCTTTTCGGCGACATCCCTCGGGAACCCCGGCAAATAGCTCATCGAGGTCGCGGTTCCCGACCACCTCGAGCATTTCACGGATCTCGTCGTCCGTATGGGGCAGGTAGCGCATCTATTCCATTCCTTGCAGCATTTCCACGTATTGGTCCCGGTTCAGGAGACCATCGAATTCTGCCGGATTTTCGGGTTTCACTTCCACTATCCATCCAGCGGAATAGGGGTCTTCGTTTACCAGGCCGGGAGATTGTTCCAGCTCGGTGTTTACGGCCACTACTTCACCGCTCACGGGGATGAAGATCTCTGACACCGCCTTAGTCGATTCCAGAGTGCCGCATTCGTCCCCTTTGCTGAACTTCGCCCCCACTTGAGGCATTTCCACGAACACAACGCTTCCGAGCCTGTCCTGGGCGAAGTCGGATATGCCGACCACCACCTTGTCCCCTTCGAGTTTGGCCCATTCATGTTCTTGGGAGTACTTCCGATCGTTGGGAAAGACAAGTTCACTGAGTTCCTTCATGGTGTTCGATCCTCCTGAATTGCATACAAGTGTTGAGCGGGAATCGGTCCTCCGCCGGGAAAGCGAAGCACAAAGACATCAAGCACAAAGAGGTCAAGCGGCAATCCTCTCGACGGCGTGATTCAAGATCCCAGTCCTTAGAGCCTGCCGCGGGCCCTTCGTGCTCCATGGCGTAAATGCGGTGATGTATGTGACATGTCTTCTGTCGAAGCGGCCGGCCTCCGTGCCGGCCAGCGCGGACGCCGGCCGCTGCAACTGTGTCACAACGTCGCGGCGAATCCGGAACCGTACTTGCGAAAAGGGGCACTCAATGATGCATTCCCCTGTCCCCCAGCCGGGAGCAGACACGCTCATATCATTTCCCGCATGGAACGGTGCGCGGTTCGGCTTGGACGGATGTCGTCCGTAATCAGCACCGTGATGCTGCGTCGTTTGTCCTTGAGCTCCACCTGCCGGCCGGACGCGAGTTTCCCGCTCACCTTAACAAAGCCGCAGCACAGACCACTGGGCCGGAAATCCTCCGGCTTGTCGGGGCTTGCCATGCTGTAGATCCGATTCTGATGTCGGGCTATTCCCATGTCGACCCCGCAGGTCAATACCGTGCCTATCTCCTGACCTTGCCCATCAAGGACCACCGCGGGATCGTGTATCGACACCTTTCTCGGATCGTAACCCACAAACGCGTACGTATAATCGGCCCTGTCGCGCTCGTCAAGGACTTGGTCCCCGACAAACCGCTTCGTGAAGCCCCGTTCCCCCTCAGCGAAAGGGAGCGCTGAATGCCATGGATGGTTGATGAACGGCCACGGTCCGAAATCCTGTCCGGACAGGGGAAGCATCGCGCCGGTACGGAGTGAGTCCCTGGCGGCCAGTCCGCACGTACGCAGTCCCATGCCCGAGCCCGCTTCAAGAAGAATCTCCCATACCTTTTGCAGGGCTTCGGCCTGGACGAACAGCTCAAACCCGAACTCGCCCGTGTACCCCGTCCGGGAGACGAGCACCGGGATTCCGCCGGCAAACCGGACCTTTCGAGACCCAAATTCGGGGAGGAACGACCCCTTGCAGGTATAATAACCCATATCGTGCAGGACTCCCTCGGGGTCTTCCAGCACTTTCGCGAGAATCTGCCCCGACAGAGGTCCCTGGAGGTCGAGTTTGCCCACGTTGCCGGTCAGGTCGGAAATGCGCACCCTAAGGTCCTGCGCGTACCCGGCCAGATGATTGGTGACGATCCCCCCTTTGCCCGCGTTGACGGTGATGAGAAATGCTTCCGGGTCCAGTTGGCACACCACTGCGTCATCAACCGCGTGGCCCTGTTCGCTAAGAAACGCACCGAAGAGGCATTTCCCGATCCCGCATTCGGGGCGGTCGAGATCTCGCGTGAAGCAGCGCTGCAGAAGATCTCGCGCTCCCGGCCCGGTCGCGACCAGCACAGACATGTGACTGGTGTCAAACAATCCCGCGTGAGTGATCACCTCCCGGTGTTCAGCCACGGCGCCGTGCGGATACCAGAGAGGCATCTCCCAGCCGTGGAACACGGTCATTGACGCGCCCTGGGAGATGTGCCACCCGTGCAACTTGGTGGTTTTCGGTTGGTTTTCCATATCATAACCCCCGGATGGCTGCGATTATAGCAACCCGCGGGACCTCTTTGCGACAAAAAAAGAGGCATGGCAACATACTTGAGTCACCATGCCCCTTGGAGTGAGAGCTTCTCTATGCGAGTTCAGGTTACACGCGTACTCAGGACACCAGCGATGAAGAAGAACCGCAACGAAGGAAAGAGATAGCCCTCTTCTTATCGATAGCGTTCAGTTTCTTCTTTCTTTCAGTCCCGTTCCTCTGTAATTCCAGGGTTCGGATTCGTGTCGCGCAGCCGAGAGGTGTCGCCGGAACCCGTTGTTTCATCACAGGGCCTTGTTGAAGTGCAGCCGAGATGATAACGGGCTTCTGGGACTGCGTAAGACCAACTCACCCCGCCATCGTTCTTCATGCGGACCGACCAAGGCGGACGCGATCTTGGTTGCGGCTCCCAGCCGCTTTCAGGGATCTCCGGAGCTTCCGTCTCAGAAGACCATTCCCGCACCAACGGTGATGCCGTCAATGTTGGTTTCGTCCGTGTTGGACGGCTCTCCCCGCCTCAGCACAATCCATCTCCAGCCGGCCTCGAGGAATCCGTACCTTCCGCAGTTCATGGGCACATGCATCCTTCCGGTGACCGTGCCATCCCAACCGAAGTACCCTTCGAGGAAGCTCACCGACCACTTGCAATGGACCGATGCTGTACCGCCTCCGACGTTGGTCACCGCCCTGTCGAGGCTCATTCCTCCGTGTAGAAGCCCGTACCCCAAACCGCGCGCCCGTTGAAAGCTGAAGGTTTTGGAGGTTATCGACAGTCTGTCGTCATAAAGACTGTACCCGGCGAATATGCTGCATACCGCGTGTTTCTGTTGGTACCAGTCGTAGATGAGTTCAGCCCGGTGGATGTAGCGTCTCCATTTGGAATATATTCGTGTGCCGCTGGGATAATACGTATAGCCGAAGTAGAATCCGAACGGAGGCCTCACGTCACTGGTTTCTTCGAAGAAGTAATTCATGAACGAGTACCTCACACCCCAGTTGCATCGTAACTGACAGCGGGCGTCAGCTTCGTACAGGTACTCCCATCTGCCCAGTCCCAGGTCGCGGTTGAGGTCGATCTCTGTCCCGGGAAGGCCCGGGGGTTGTGTTCCCCAGACCACATTCGATGCGTTCAGTCTGGCATACCACACCTTCGCCCCCAGCTCGATCTGTTTGGGACCGACTCGAGGCTGAGTGGGGCCGCAGTACGACTGCCCGGGACCCATTCCTGGGATCAAGCCGGAGAATGGGGGGACCGGTAGACCCGGCAGTGGAGCAGGGGCACCCGCAGGCGGCCGATAGTGGTATCCTGACCCGCCTGAAGAATGGGTCGAACGATACCCCCGAGTCCCATGCGTACCTGCGTCATAGGAGGTTACTCCTCCGCTGTGGGAGGTAGATCCGTCTGTGCGAAAAGGATATTTTGCCTTTGGGAAGGAGCCCCGGGAGCGTTCCGTTTCGACGGAAAGGGCATCCGCTTCTATTCCTGGCGTGGGAACGACCTTCGCGCGTTCATATGGCAAGGCTACGCCACAGGCGATAGTCAGTGCCAGAATAGCCTGACATACTAATACCTTTAAGGGCTTCGTTATCACTATACCCTCCCTCCTTCGCTGAATGTCCTGGGATGTTGTCATTATTCAATAGGCAGAATATGTCAAGTAATTTCTTGAAAAGGATTCATCTTTTTTCAGATGACAAGAATAAGCTATGCGGATCACTCGCTGTTTAAGCACACTATAGAGATACGACGACTCCTGGGCCTGGGATCCAATTCCGCGGGACTACGGACCACCACACATGAGATTCCGCTTTGAAAATCCCCCCTAACCCCCTTTACAAAAAGCGACTGGGAGCCGCCACTGAAATTCGCTGCCACCTTTCTCGGTCAATGAAGCCGAGAGACCTCGGCAAAGCCTGCTGCGCTTGACGAGTGGTGCGAACAGCTCTATATTCGATCCACGTAACCGTTCACAAGGAAGCATCAAGACTGGAAGAAAGCAGCGTGGCGCGGTCCCGAAGCCGGCGAGCTGAAGAATTCATCGCGAAAAGAGACGCAATCGCACTCTATTACTGAGAAGTCCCTTCCCCCGGGAGCCGAATTTCTTCCATTGAAAGGAGACCCCCTTTGTTTCAGGGGAAAGCCATATTTCTTGACCGGGACGGCGTGATCAATGAGAAGTTGCCCGGAGACGAGTACGTGGGGTCTGCCGACCAGTTCCGGCTGCTCCCGGGAGTGGTGGACGCACTCAAGATATTCAGGAGACTCGGGTTCATGCTTGCGGTGGTCACCAATCAGCGGGGAGTGGCCCTTCAGAAGATCACGGAAGAGGATGTGAACAGAGTCCATGAGCACATGAATGAATTGTTGCGGTCTCAGGGGATAAGGATCGACAGGATCACCCACTGCCCCCATGACAATAACGATCCGCAATGCCGTTGCAGAAAACCGAAACCGGGTCTGATACTCCGGACGGCACGGACGCTCGGCTTGAATCTCCATGAATCGTACATGGTGGGGGATTCGGTCTCCGACATCGAAGCGGGCAGGAACGCCGGGATAGGAGTAACCGTGTTCATAGGGGCGGAGAATGTCCCCCGCGCTGACCTCTGCTTCCCGGGACTGCTCGGCTTTGCCCAATACCTCTTGCGTATGCAAGGTGCAAAGAAAGGCTCAGAATAGGTAAGCGTTCAGCGTCTCTGCGGTGAGTCTTTCTTCGCCCCTGAACGGTTGCCTGAATAGGAATCACCATGTCGTCAGCTCATCCTCAGGATTTCCTGGATCCGGCTCACAGGCTCGGACCCGATGACACGTTTCGGTTCGCGTGTGGGCCGGACGTTCCCTGTTTCACCGAGTGTTGCGGAAAGCTCGAGCTCCTGCTCACCCCCTATGATGTGCTAAGATTGAAGCAGAGATTGGAGCTTCTCTCCGACGTGTTCTTGGATCGACACGCGATAATCCGGTGGGCGACCAGAACGGGGTTCCCTGAAGTTATGATGAGAATGGACGAGGGGGGACAGCGACGATGTCCTTTCGTGACTCCTCAGGGGTGTTCCGTGTACGAGGACAGGCCGGGAGCATGTCGCATATATCCCCTGGGTCGCGCCTCCACTAAGAACCCGGTCGATGGGAAGTCGAGGGAGTTCTTCTTCACGGTCCGGGAAGCCCACTGCCGCGGGTTTGAGCAATCGCGCGGCTGGACGGTCAAGGAATGGCTCGCAGACCAGGAGATCTCGGAATACAACCGGATGAACGATCTGCTCATGGAATTGTTTGTGCTCAAGGCGCATCGGCCCGCAGTGAAACTGCACTCCAAGCACATGCAGATGTACATGATGGCGTGTTATAACGTGGAGCGATTCAGGGACTTCGTCTTTCAGAGCGGCTTTCTGCGCAAGTTCCGGCTGGAGGGGGAATTGGTGGAACAGGTGCGCGGGAGTGACTTCGCGCTGCTGGAACTCTCTTTTCGGTGGCTGAAGTTCGCGTTCTTTCAGGAACCGGTGTTGGAACTCGACCCTGCCGCTCGGTAGCCTCTTCCCGATCGCGGGGGATCAGAGTTCATTCCTTGCCTATATTCCATGGGGATCAGTATGCGACTCATCCTGACGAGCCTACGGGCACGAATGGCGCTCAGTTTTGGTGTGTTGTTCGCGATCATTCTGATTTCGGTAAGCCTGATCAGGACATTCGGTCTGCCCTTGACTTCCGATAGGGGCTCATTCGGAGACGCACAGGACCTGCTTTTCACCCAACTGAACCTCCTTGCGGACCTCAACAAAGAACGTGTGCTCTTCTGGCTCGAAGAGCGGAAAAAGGATGCGATAGAACTTGCCGAAAGCGCGGTTGTCGCGTCGTCTGTCAAGAGGCTTTTGGAACCCGCTCGACAGGCCGCGAATCTTCAACGACCGAGCCATGAGATTCGTGCCCATTTGTACGCACATGTCGGAACGCTCATCGACACGCTCGATGCGGTCATGAAGTCCCACGACATTTATGAGAGAATTCAAATAATCGACACAGTGGAGGGACTCGTCCTGGCTTCGACCGAAGACGCGGAAATCGGTACGTATGTGCCGCTCCATCGCGTTGCCCCAGGAGTTCCGGCCGAGAGCCACAAGGCAACCGTGATCCTCGCAGATTCTTCGGTCGTGGGAAGACCCTCTCTCCTGATAGTCCATCCGATTCCCGACAAATCCGCGGCTCCAGACCGAGGAGAGCCACCCGTATTGGGCATGGTACTCGTGTATGTCGACGTGGATCGCTTTCCCAAACCCCTCTCGTACCGCGCGGGCGCCACAGGGGCAAGTGAAGAGGTAGTGCTCGTCGATCAGGACCTGAGAATCATCACGCCGCTCAAATTTGCGCTCCCGGACGGGTCTCAGGCCAAGCCCTTGGAATACCGAAACAAGGGAGAACCCGCGGTGCTGGCAGCCCAAGGCCAAGAGGGTGTCGCGACGAAGCGGGATTATCGTGGCGTTACGGTTGTGGCTGCGTATCGCCACATTGAAGTGAACCCGAATACCGGCTGGGGACTGGCGGTCACGATAGATCAAGACGACATCCTGAGCCCGCTTCGCCGGAGGCTTGCCTACGCCTCGTTGGTATCGCTGCTCGGCGTTCTTGCCGCGGCGGTCATGGCTGCGGTCATTGCGGGCAGAATCGCACGCCCGGTGAGAGCACTAAGCCTCGCCGCCAAGGAGGTGGAATCCGGAAACCTCAATGCGAGAGCACAGATCGTCAGCTCGGACGACGTGGGGAATCTGGCCGTAACCTTCAACTCCATGATAGAAAAGGTCCGCAATTGGCACGACGATCTCGAAGCCCAGGTCAGGCAGCGCACACAGCGGTTGACTGAACTGAACGAAGAGCTGACAAGGGAGGTGGCAGAACGCACGCGCGCAGAAGAGAAGCTCAGGCAGCAGAGCGATTTTCTCGAGACGGTCTTGGATTCCCTCGCGCACCCGTTTTGTGTGATAGACGCGGGCGATTACGGGATACGCATAGCCAATTCAGCAGCCATGAGGGGCGATATGCGTGAAGGTGCGACCTGTTATTCAGTCACTCACGGCAGAACGGAACCCTGTTCCGGGAAGGACCATCCCTGCCCCTTGAGAGCGGTCCGGCAGAGCGGAAAGCCTGCCGTTGTCGAACATGTCCACTACGACAAAGAGGCCAATCCGCGAAGTGTGGAGATTCATGCGTATCCCATCTTCAACACCGATGGCGTAGTGGCTCAGGTAATCGAATACTTCCTCGACATCACCGACAGAAGGCATGAAGAAAAGGAACGGGACCGCTTGATTGGTGAATTGGAAGCAAAAAATGCGGAATTGGAGCGATTCACGTACACCGTGTCACATGATCTGAAGAGCCCATTGATTACCATTAAGGGATTCCTGGGGTATTTGGAAAAGGACATGGTCTCCGGCAATGTGGAAAGGCTGAGAGCCGATTCTGCAAGGATTCACCACGCGGTGGAAAAGATGGCCCGGCTCCTGGACGAACTCCTGGAACTTTCACGAATCGGTCGCATCATCAATCCGCCCGAGGATGTTCCCCTCGGACGCGTCGTGCGAGAGGTCTTGGATTCGCTTGCCGGAAGAATCATGGAACGTGGTGTAACAATTGAGATTCCCGAGGATCTTCCTGTGCTGTACGGAGATGCGGTGCGACTCCGCGAGGTGGTCGAAAACCTCCTGGACAACGCCGTCAAGTTCATGGGAGACCAACCCGGCCCACGGGTGGAGATCGGAGTCCGGAGTGGCAGCGGAGAAACCGTGATCTTTGTCAAGGATAACGGATCAGGAGTGGATCCCAAATACCACGAGAAGATCTTCGGCCTCTTCGAAAGACTCGGACATCATACCGAAGGAACCGGGATCGGGTTGGCAATCGTGAGGCGAATCGTGGAAGTCCATGGGGGAAGGATCTGGGTAGAGTCTGAAGGCCTCGGTCAAGGCAGTACCTTCTGTCTCACCCTCCCGACAAGAAAAGACGGCAACAGGGGATAGAGATGGATATAATAGATGGAGAGCCTTTGGTGATCTTGCTCGTGGAAGACAATCCGGACCATGCGGAGCTCATCATGAGGAGTCTCGAGGAACATAGGGTAGCCAATAGGGTTTATCACACCCCGGACGGCGAAGCGGCCCTTGACTACCTGTTCCAGAAAGGGCGATACTGCGACCCCGCGTCATGCCCTCGGCCGCACCTGATCCTGCTGGACTTGCGCCTCCCCAGGATCGACGGCCTGGAAGTCCTCAGAAATATAAAGTCTTCCGCAGAGTTGCGCCGCATTCCAGTAGTAGCCCTCACCACTTCGGAATCCGAACGAGACATGGCTGGCGCCTATAACCGGCATGTGAACAGCTACGTCGTCAAGCCGGTGGACTTCAGTAAATTCAATAAGTTGATGGATGATCTCGGCTTCTATTGGCTTGCCTGGAATCGCAAACCGCAGGGTGAAACGGAGGAAAAGGAGCGCGAACGTCCTCCGCGGTGAACACAGAGGTAGGTGTCATTTTCCTTTTTGCACCTCTTCCGTCGAAGGAGCCTGCACGGAGCGAGCGAGGCCTGCCTGGTGCAACATTCAGGCGAACGTCGAGGACGATTAGTGCCGTTCTCGAAAGTATTTTCGGGCTTCACAGCGGCGTGTTCCTGTAGAGCAGGCCCTCCAGCCTGCCAATCGGTGAGAACTCATGAGAACCGCCGCAGCACGAACGCCTGGGAGGAATCGTGGAACAAGGGCTTCACGAACAACGTCTGCGTGTACTCGTGGTAGAGGACGAAGAGGCACATGCAGAACTCATATGCCGCGCATTTGAGGGACATGCAGACCGCCGCTATCTGGTTATGTGGGCAAACAGCCTCGCGCAAGCGCGAGGGCTCCTGGAAGCGACGGCTCCGGACCTCGTCATCGCGGACCTTCTGTTGCCGGATGGAAAGGGCACCGAACTGGTCGGTGACCCTCAATCGTGTGAGGGAAGACCCCTGATCGTGATGACAAGTCATGGGAATGAAGAAGCCGCAGTTGCCGCATTGAAGGCAGGAGCCCTTGACTATATCGTGAAGTCCGGTGCGGCTTTTCTCGATATGCCTCGCACCGCGGATCGAGTCCTCCGAGAATGGCGGCACATAACGGACCGCAAAAGGGCAGAGGAAGCGCTGCGCCGGAGTAAGGCCGAACTGGAAATCCAGAACGAGGAGCTCACAAAGGCCAAGTCCGCCTTGGAGTATTCACGGGACAGCTATTCAGAGCTGTTCGACTTTGCTCCGGTCGGATACCTTACCGTAAACAGAAAAGGCGTGATACTCCAAGCCAACCGGACCGCAGCGACACTTCTGGGCATGGACAAGACCGGTCTCGTCAACACACCGTTCTCCAACTTCCTGAACAAAGACGATGCGGACACGTATTATCGGCATCATATGGGAGTGCTCGAGACTTTGGAGAAACATGCGTGTGAGCTCGAACTTGTGACACATGATGGTGAGCGATTCTACGGTCGGCTGGAGTCGACGCCCGTACTCGATTCCAGCGGAAACTTCAGCCATTTGCGGACAATACTGGTGAACGTCACCGACCGCCACCGCGCAGAACGGGAACTCAAGGAACGGGAAGAAGAGCTGTGCGCAATCTACGAGAATGCCCCCTTGATCTTGATGCTCATAGACTCGGACCACAGAGTCCGCAAAACGAATGTGGCCGCGACCACTTTTGCGGGACGATCTCCATCGGAGATGGAGGGCATGAAGGGCGGAGAGGCACTGAGGTGCGTGCATTCTCTCGATGACCCGAAGGGGTGCGGTTTCGGGCCGGTCTGTGAGAAGTGCCGGGTGCGGCGTACGGTCATTGACACGCTCGAAACCGGAACAAGCCATCATCAGGTGGAAGCAAGCCTCTCCCTGTCCCGCGAAGGGACGAGGAAAGACCTCTTTTTTCTCCTTTCCACGACGAGGCTCAATGTCAGGCAACAACCGATGGTGCTGGTCAGCATTCTGGACATCACTGCCCGAAAACAGGCGCAGGAAGCGGAGAGAGAGAGCGAACGCCGCTTCCAAGCGATCTTTGAGAACGATCACGTCATTGCGCTGATAATAGACCCTGAAACCGGCAGGATCGAGGACGGGAGCCCTGGAGCCTGTGCCTTCTATGGGTACGCGAGGGAAGAACTCCGGAAGAAAAGAATCATGGACATCAATCTCCTGCCGGAGAATCAAGTCTTTGAGAGAATTCGCTTGGCCACGACCGGGCAAACGAAATACTTCGTGTTCCGGCATCGTCTGGCAAGCGGAGAGGTCCGAGACGTGGAAGTCTGTACCGGCCCGGTCATGATCGAGGAGAAGACGAAACTATTCTCCGTGATTAGCGACGTGACCGACCGCAAACGTGTTGAGAAAGCACTGAGAGAGAGCGAAGAACGGTTTCGAGCGGTCTTTGAAAGCGCGGAAGAATGCATCTTTCTCAAGGATCGCTCACTCAGATTCACCCACGTCAATTCCGCGATGTGCGAGCTCCTGGGTCTTCCCTCGTCGGGGATCGTTGGGAAAAGGGCTGAAGATCTGTACCGCGCGGAAACCGCACAACAATTGACCGAAATGGAGACTCGCGTACTCTCCGGAGAGTCGATAGAGATCGAGCAGACAAGAGCCTTGCGCGGGACGTCTCTGACGTTTCACGATGCCATGGTTCCGCTGAGAAACGAGCGGGACGAGATCATCGGCATTTGCTGTATTTCCCGAGATATCACGGAACGCAAGAAACTGGCCTGGGAGCCTCGCATGGGTGACCAACACTACCCGTCGGCCGCGATGCGCTCCACATTGAAGAAGGCTCTTATCGCGGCCCGGACGGACAGCATCGTGCTGCTGCAGGGAGAAAGCGGGAGCGGAAAGGACTATCTGGCCCGTTGGCTGCACGACCGTTCCAAGAGGGCCAATGGGCCGTTCTTCCCCATTAACTGTTCCGCGTTACCCAGAGAGCTGGCGGAATCGGAGCTGTTCGGGCATGAGCGCGGGGCCTTCACCGGTGCCGGAGGCCTGAAGAGGGGGCTGCTGGAGCTCGCGGAAGGAGGAACGATTCTGCTCAATGAAATAGGCGAGCTCGACGTACCGTTGCAGGCCAAGCTGCTCACGTTTCTCGACACGCACTCCTTCCTGCGGGTTGGCGGTCAGAAGCAAGTGCAGGCCAATGCACGGCTCATTTCCGCCACTCACCGCGATCTCGAGACCGAAGTTGCCGAGGGACGCTTCCTGGAACCTCTATTTTATCGACTCAGCGTGTTCCCCTTACGCGTTCCCGCGCTGCGTGAAAGACCCGAAGACATCCCCGTGCTTGTGGAAGAAATCATCGCCTGGCTCGCGGTGGAGATGCAGCTCACGGAGTTGCCTCGGATCGACGCATCTCACATTGCCGCGCTTTCTCAGTACCGCTGGCCGGGAAATGTGAGGGAGCTC
Source organism: Thermodesulfobacteriota bacterium (assembly GCA_040755955.1). Taxonomy (GTDB): domain Bacteria; phylum Desulfobacterota; class Desulfomonilia; order Desulfomonilales; family Desulfomonilaceae; genus JBFMAA01. Next base: position 44,426 of record JBFMAA010000019.1, on the reverse strand, counting down.
CGCAACGTACTGGAGCGGTCCTTGATGCTCTGGCAGGGCGGTGAGTTCGATCTGGCGATGCCGGTCACGGAAACGAACCCCGACGATTGGTCGCACACGATTCGTTACGTTCCGGGGAAGACGGTTCGCGATGTCACGGATGAAATCAAGACCTTCCTGTGTGCCGCTGCCTTGGATGCCTGTGGGGGGAACAAGACCGAGGCCGCACGACTGATCGATATTTCTCGAGACGCGTTTTATCGGTATATCAAAAGGATGCGGATGAAACCCAAAAAAAAGACAACCTGACGTGGTGTTGTCCTATTTTTGAGATGATGATCTGACGCTAATATCCCGGAAACGCGTAACCGGTACGGCGGCGTCTTACCACGCAGACTCCCGGGGCTCTTATGCCTGACCCCACTCGTCCCCGCAGATCGTTCCCCTGCAAATAATTGCCCGTAATATCTGAACACTACCAACGCAAAGCGCACCTGATCGAACCTGGCAAGAAAGATGCATCGGGTCCAGACTGAGGTTGTCGGTGCTTCGGGGTTGCAAGAACATGAGATGCTCAGACTGCCCGGAAGACGAGGAAGACGGCACAGAGGGGGGCTGACGGCCTCACGGCACCTGAGCCCTCGGGGAATTCGCCGACGTGGGCGCGCTCGAGGGCTCCGGCCACAAGATCAGAAGAGAGAGATCACCGACCGAGAACTCTCGAGTGTGACGCGATGGGAGGCGACGAACTCATGCAGGCGGCCATGGCAGGCAAACTGGAACAGGTGCGCGAACTTGTTGCCCGAGGAATAGATATCAATTTCGTGAACCGATCCGGTGTCAGCGCGCTCATGGTGGCATGCCAGTGGAATCAGACGCAAGTCGTGAGATTCCTGCTGGAAAATGGAGCTGATGTGGAACTTCGCGAAAGGGGGTCGGGCCACGATGCCCTGATGTACTCTTGCTTCTCAGGGAATCCCGATCTGGTTGAACTCGTGTTGCGCCACGGAGCAACGATCGATGCGACTGATGCGATGGGCCGAAGCGCCTTGATGATCGCAGCCTCTGTGGGAAAGGCTGAGACGGTCAAAGTGCTTCTCAGGACCGGTGCAAACGCGGATCTCAGGGACCATTCCGGGGCGACCGCTTTGGACTGGGCACGCGAGTCCGGACACAGAGCTTTGGCAGACTTGTTTCCCGCAAAGGGCCGTCGGAAAGGTCGGTGAACCGGCTTCCCACCGCGGAGAGGGAAGCACACGTAACGAAAGGAGGATTCCGTGATATCGCCCGAAAGGCAAATTGATGCGTTGATCGAGGCAGGGTGGCACGTGCTCGAGAGTGATTTTGACGAAACAGCTTTTCGGTATTGGCGCATGACCGCGTGCGAATGCCTGGAGACCCTCCTGGGACCTGACCACACCTACACGGAGTACTTCAGGTACAAGATGAGACAATCGGACGCGACGACGCTTCTCAGTGGAGTGGGAGTCCTTACTGCGGCCAGTTTGAGCGCAATGCCGTCGAACGGTTCTGCCGATGCCCCGGAAAACCGCAATGGAAAAGCGTCTCCAGAACCTGGTGCGATTTTCCCCCAAGAGGGTCGATAGGCCCGGGAGAGTCAGTTGATACTGGTCTTGTAGGCCACCGCGACAGGTGGAATTCTTCCCGCAAAGGAGGAGGCCATGTACTTACCGAAAAGCGACATCTTCAAAGATCTCAGACAGGAAGCTGTGAGCGACATCTCCGACGTGGCGGTGGAAGAGACCCACAAGAAGGGTACACTGCTGTTTTCCGTGGGGGATCGCGCAACCTATTTCTATATCCTTGTGGAAGGGGCAATAGGTCTGTCGATCGCGGACGGGGGGTCGTCGCACTACACCATAAGCAAGATCGGAGAATCGTTCGGCTGGTCGAGTGTGGTTGGCCGAGACGCCTACTCTGCCACCGCACAGTGTCTCGAACCCACGAAGGTCCTGAAGATCGATAGGACGAATCTCGAGAAAGTATTCGACTCCCATGCCCGGAGCGGACGGGTATTCTACAAGCGTCTGGCCGCGGCCCTGGGCGAGAGGTGGCTCGATCTCCACCGCCAACTGATGTCCGAGGGAAAAGGACAAGCAGTGTCTTACGGCACGGGACAGGTTGCGGATGCCCGAGAGGATTAGCCCGGATCGAGTGCGCCGAAAGCCGTCAGCTTGGACCGATGGACGGCTGGAATAACCGTATCACCACATGAAGGAGGAGGCATCATGAAAGCAGGCATCTATTTCACAGGTTCGGGGCCGATTCTGATTTTGACCTCGTACGATTCCCTTGCCGACCAGAAGCTGGTCGAAAAGCTGGCAGCAAAGGGCGTCAAGAAGTTCATCGCCTATGAAGTCCCCGTGGATGCGCTGAAAAAGAAATACGGCCAGCATTTCAACGTGATCCTTGGGGACCTCCATCAACAGGACGATCTGCGGGTCCTTGACTACGACGGGCATCACGTGTTCAACAACTTTTCGCTCAGAGACCTGGGACAGCCGATCCATTATGAGGCGTGAGCGATCACGGTTCCCGTGGGTGTCGGTCGGAGGGACAGTCCTGCAACATACGTGATGCCATGTTGCGGCCCCTCGGGCCGGATCGAATCGAGTGGGTTCCAGTTCCTCCCGACACCCAAAACGGGACTCGCCCTACGTCCAGGGGCAATTCCGTCCCTGGGATTTCCCCCGATACTCCCCAAATTGCTTCATCACCAGCCCTTGGTAGTTACTTCCGTAAGCTCCGTGGGGGATTCTCGCGGTGTGCGGCTCCCAGCCGCTCTGTGGGGCAAAGGGTTCGGTCCTTGTCAGGAGACACTATGTTCTCCTCGGCACAACCCGATTGAATGGGGGTCCTGATTGTGCTATACTTTTGTGACCCCTACCAGAATGGCAGTCGATCTCTGTGCGGGGTCGGCCGACGTGGCTCCATCGACCGATGATGCCTCGACCTACTCTTGAACGAAAGGTCACACCGGACACGCGATGGACGATAACGACGAAAGCCTGTGGCTCAAGACACTGGTCTATGACCTCGACCGGGTACGAGAGGACCGAGAGCCGGGTCCCTATATGGAAGCCGAAAGCGCCGCTCTGGTGGACTATGCCCAGGAAGGAAACTTGCCTGCGATCAGGAAGTTGCTCGACTCGGGCGGAGATATCAACGCTCGGAACAACAGCGGAGATACCGCCCTTATCGCGGCGTCATACGCGGGTCACAAGGAAATCGTCCGCTTCCTACTTGACCACCAGGCGTATGTCGACGCGACCAGCAAATTCGGAAATACGCCGCTCATGCGAGCGGCCTACAGAGGTCACGGAAGTATCGTGGAGCTTCTCCTGGTGCGTGGAGCGATGCTCAACCTCAAGAACAAGTATGGAAATACCCCGCTCATAGAAGCATGCTTCGGAGGGAGAACCGCGGTCATCGACCTCTTGCTCAACCACGGCGCTGATGTCGAAGACCCCGATAATGATGAGAGCACTCCTCTGATCGTGGCGGCCAGCACCGGCAACGCCGACGCAGTGAAGAGGCTGCTGGTGGCAGGGGCCTCGGAAAATGCCCGAAACCGCTCGGGAAACACTCCCCTGATCGTAGCCACGCGGGGTGGGTACACGGACGTCGTGGAGCTGATCCTCGACGCAGGGGCAGACTTCCACATGGCGGATAACCGGTCCCAGACGGCCCTCATGGTGGCCTGCGCAATGGGTTACCCGGACGTGGCGGACAGATTGGTCCGAGTCGGCTCCGATACCGAAGTTCGCGATAACTCCGGCAAGACGCCACTGATGAGAGCCGCATTCGAGGGACACCTTGAAGTGGTCAAACGCCTGCTCGACGCAAGGGCCATCGTGGATGCCAGGGACGATCGGAACGGCTCCACAGCCCTCATGCAGGCATGTTTCAACGGCCACATCTCGGTCGTGAAGCTGCTGGTAGAGCGAGGGGCCAATGTAAACGCCTGGGAGAACATGCGGTATACCCCGATGATGATTGCCTCCCTGAAGAGCCAGGTGGAAGTCGTCAAATTCCTGATGCGACGAGGGGCTCTCCTCGAAATCGAGAACGCACGCGGACAAACTGCCCTGGATCTGGCCCGCACGTCCGAGACAAGAGACGTGCTCAGGTCGTCGGCAGGGTCATTGGACCGAGAGCTGTAGCCTAGAGCGGGATTCATCGGATACGGACAACATATGACCAATCGAAACGAAAGTGATCCGCCGATGCTCAAAGGAGAATCTAAGGACCAGGCCATGACGGAATCCGAACCTCAACGGATCGAACCATCCGCTCCGGACCAGACTCCGGAACCGGAAAGCAGAGAAGAGGTGGAATGGATAGCCGATCCGTCGGACATCTTCCTTGAGCTCGATTCCTCGGACCTGGAAGGCCTCACCATGGAGTACACGGAGACTTTGGGGGCTCCGGAAGGGGAGGGTGGTGGGTCGGCGCCCGAACGCGCCGGTTTTTCCCCGAGCGGTGAGGTATCGTCCTCCCAGGAACGCCCTGCAGGAGGTCCCAGGCCTGTGCCGGAGGTCTCCATAGATTTCGGGCTCTTCACGGAACTCCTGCAGAACCTGGCCATGCCGGTCTTTCTGGTGGACCCGGACGGATGCATCGTCTTTGCAAATCAGGCGGTCTCCACGATGGGCAGTCAGTTCGAACAGTTGGGGGGGCAGTCCCTCAAGGGCCTGTTCGACGACCCGGAGAGACTCGACCACGCGACCTCGCTGGTCTACCGAGCCCTGAGAGACGAGAGACCGCTCGTCGACGAGACTATGATTCGAGTGTCAGGTTCACTCGTTGAAGCGACGATTCAGGTGCGCGCGCTCAAGATGAAGGGATTTCGCTTTGCGCTCATCTCGCTCAATCCCCGCAGGCCCAAACCGCGACTTTACGACATCTGGAAGTACAAAAGGCTGTTCAGTATCTTCCCTGTGGCAATAGGGGAATTCGCGTTCTCTAGACCGGTCTCTCACAATGCGCCTGAAAGCGATCTCCTGAAAGCGGTCCTCGCGGCCAGACTCGTGGACGGGAACAACAACTTTGCACGAGCCTACGGCAAGAACGAAATCGTTGACCTGCTCAATACACGCAAGCGGGACTTGTGCCCCTTGCAGCCTCAACACACGGACATGTACCTGGCGTGGATACGCAAGTTCTTTCCTTCCGGAACCTTCGAGATCAAGGAAGCGGGCCCGGACGGAAGCACTCGCCACATGGAAGTGACTCTGGTCGGTGAGGTTGAAGAGGGCTACATCGTGTCCTACTGGGAGCTGCGCCAGGAGACCACGCACGCGAAGACCGTCGAACAGGGGCTCCGTAGCGATTCCGAGCGAATGGGAATGGTCGTCCGGGCCACTGTGGAGGTCATAGGAGCCGCGATAGAAAGGAAAGACCCGCGCACTGCCCGACACCAGAGACGGGTGGCGGCACTTGCCAGTGCAATCGCCAGGGAAATGGATCTCTCAGAAGACGAATGCTTGGGTATTCATGTAGCCGCATCCCTTCACGATATTGGGAAGGTGTTTCTGCCCGCGGACCTGCTCGCCATCCCCAGATACGTCACCGATTCCGAAAGAGCTGTGATCCAGGCGCATCCTAGCATCGGGTTCGAGGTGTTGCGCAATATCAAGTTTCCGTGGCCTGTGGCACAGATGGTGCTTCAGCACCACGAGAGAATGGATGGCTCAGGATACCCCGCAGGCCTGACAGGCGCCAGTATCCTGATGGGTGCAAGAATCATCGCAGTCGCTGACGTATTTGAGGCCATGTGTTCCGACCGACCGCACAGGCCGGCCAACTCCCCGAGATCCGCGCTCTGCGAAATAAGGCAGGAGAATTCAGAGGCGTACGATCCTCAGGTAGTTCGGGCGTGTTCCCTGGTGGTCATCAAGGGATTGAGCTTCTGAACGCCTCGAGTCCGAACCCTGCGGTGAGCACGTTTCTGCCCTCTTGTCGGGAGTATCTGAGAGAGTCCGCGTGCTGCCTGACCAGGTGAATTCCGAGGCCCCCTTCTTTGCATTCGAGGATGTCGGTCTTCATTTCAGGAGGAGGGGCGAGTGTGGGGTCGAATTCGCGGCCGTTGTCGGTGAAGCGCAGACGGAGTTCCGTATCGCTGAGCCCAATCCACAAGGTGATCTCGTGCGGGAGTCGATCGTCGAACGCGTACTTGACGATATTGGTAAGAATCTCTTCCAACACGAGATTCACCCGATAGAGGATCGAGGCGGGAAGCGATCCGGCTTCGAAGAAGTCATTGCACTCCCCGATCACCCTGGCCAGATCTGCCATGTTGTCCTGCACCGGGAGGGTGAGTTCTCTGCGCATGGGGCCACCCCGCCGGCTATGTGGAGAGCAGCTTCAGGGCTTCGTCCACGTTCGCTACGATCGGGATCACCTTTGCCGTGCCTGAACTGAGCAGTGTCTCTTGCACCATGGGCTGAGGATTGACCACGACCAGTTTCCTGCGGTGAGCGGCCAGGGACTTGGCCCCGGCAAAGAGCAGTCGTATTCCTAACGACGCGAGATACGACACCTCACTCATCTCCACAATGAATGACGTCTTGCGTGCATCCAGCAGGTCCCTGAACTGATCACCGATCTTCTGTTCCCCTGCCACGTCGAGTTTTCCGGAGAGTGCCACTTGGGTGATCTTGTCGTCACCGGCGATGACTCTGAGTTCCATATCAGACCTCCTGAGAGAGCACACCTTGGATGTTCCCATGGAAATGCGTATTATGGGGAAACGGCCGTTTTCAAAGCAATCCCTTCCGCCGGACCTCAGACATTGAGAAGGGCCACGGCGGATGGCATTACGAGGTGCGAATGTCCCCACCCGACTTCGCAAGACCGCGCTGTACGGCGAGAACCAACCAGTATTCCAAGAGTTTCCCGAACCCTCGAGATCGGCTGAGTCCTATCTGTACGCGCTTCCGTTGCTCGCGGCTCGTCGACCGCGGCTGTTCCGGATCAGGTGGTGCTTTGCGATGTACGTATCGTAAAGCTTCTCCATTTTTGCCACGAGAGCGGAGTGATCGTCAAGCACTTCAGGAAAGCATATTTCGTTATAGGTAACGTCAAGAGATCTGTATTGTCTTTGCTCGAGATCGATGAACCTCTCCGCATTAATGTAGTTCGGGTCATAGACCTTTACGACATTGTCTTCCGGCAGCCATTCGTATGCCAACACTGCGTGAAGCACGATTCCTCGCTTGCCTTTGTTCATCAGCAGCACTATTCGGGGGTCTCCTATCATCAGCCCGGAAAGAAAATGCTTGAACGATTCTCCTTGATTGCGGTGAAATCGATTACAGTAGTCGGCCTGAATGGTGATGAGGTTCTTGCTGTAGAACTGTTGCAGGTCGCGGGCGAGTCGTTGTTGTGCGTTTTTGTCCAAGACCGCTCTCAGTGACGGTTCTCCGTGGTGGAGCAGGTAGTACCAGCGAGAAAATGCGGCCATCGCGAAGCAATATCCGGGGGAATTGGATATGGTGAAAGTATCTCTCCCCACGTTAAAATAGGCATTCGCGACGCCATTGGACTGCACGCACAGCAAAAAACCGATTATAAGACTCAATCCTCCGCACTTCACCATCCCACGAGACAACCATTTACTCATACGAATGCCTCGAATAAGCATACAGCGTTAATGTATTATATCGTATTTCGCTTTCAATGACAAGCCATTTCTTGGGAACTTCCTTGCCTCGATGATCCGGATAGAAAGAGACACGCGGTCGCAGTAGCCAAACAAGTGAAGCTGTGATAGGCTGCGACCGCGAGGGCAAGGAGATGAACCGTCCCAAGTTCCGCCAGGATCTCCAGGCTTCTGAACAGTCCGACAGGCACGGCAGAAAGATCGTCGTGCTCAAGGACCCGGTTTCCGACAAGTATTTTCGGCTGTCCGCGGATGAGTTGCGCGTGCTGAAGACCTTCGACGGCACGAGAACCGTCGATGAAGCGCTGGACGAACTGGAACTGACCGGCCACTACTATGGGAGCGATGAAGCCAGAACCCTCCTGGGCAAGGCAAGCCGAATGGGATTGATGCTCGGAACGGAAGTCTCATCCGCACAATTCCAGCGACAGATGAAGGCCCACATGGAATCGGCGAAGAGGAGCGCCCGTTTCTCCTCGATCTACTTCCTGTTCATTCCGCTGGTAAACCCGGATCGGTTCTTGGCTGCAACCTTACCGTTCGTGAAGAACCTGTGCAACCGGTGGACCGGTCGGCTTGTGGCATTGCTGGCACCCGGAGCCATCTATCTCCTCGTCTCCGGCATGGAGCGATTCGATACCGAATATCTTTTCTTCTTCAATTGGGAGAACCTCCTTTACCTCTGGATCACCATTGCGTTGACAAAACTCGTCCATGAGTTCGCTCACGCATACACTGCCAAGAGCTTCGGATTGCACGTGCCGCAGATGGGACTCGCATTTCTGATCTTTCTCCCCTGCCTGTACTGCAACACCACCGATGCGTGGCAGCTCGCAGACCGGAAAGAACGGATCGGCATCAGCGCGGCAGGGATCATCGCTGAAGCCACTTTGGCCATACTCTGCGTGTATATCTGGTATTTCACCAAGCCGGGAGTTGTGAACTCGCTTGCCTTTTATCTGATGGCGTTGTCATTTGTGTCGACGCTGCTTTTCAACGGCAATCCGCTGATGAAGTTCGACGGATACTTCATACTTATAGACGTGTTGGGAATCCCCAATCTTCAACAGAAGTCATTCGCGCACATAAGATACCTGTTCATGAACAGAGTCCTCGGCATTGCATCGTATGCGCCTACTCCGCTTTCGCCCGGGGACGCGGCGCTTTTCACCGTCTATGGGGTAAGCGCTTTCCTGTACCGGATCTTTCTCTATACGGGGATCGTGGCGGGAGTGTACTACAGATTCGATAAATTCATCGGCATAGTACTGGCTTCGTTCGCGTGTGCGCTCTTTGTGGTGCGACCGGTAGTCAAAGGGATTCGCACGATGATGCAGAAAGGAAAGGAAATGCGCCCGCGCCTGTCGGGCGTACTGGTGTCTGGGTGTGTGGTCGGGCTGGCGCTGATAGCGCTCTGCATTCCCGTGTCGAGCAGGTCTGTCTATCCTTGTTACCTCGATGCTGCCCGCGTGCAGAAGCTCGTCGTCCCCCTGCAGACCTCGGTAAGCGAAGTTAGGGTCAAGGAAGGAGACGCGGTCAAAGCCGGCCAACTGTTGTTCCGGTTGGACACGACTCGCCTTGACCTGAACCTGGCCAACAAGGAGATAGAACGATCTATCAAAAGGAAAGAGATGGAACTTGTGCTGTTGGACCCGGAAAAGATGGGTCAAGCTCCGGAAAAGCTAATCGAGATGAGCCAGCTCGATCACGAGATACGTATCCTGAAGAAGAACCTCGCGATCGCTCGAGAAACCATTGTGGCTCCATTCGACGGCGTGGTCACGAAACTCGATTACCGGGCAAAACCGGGATTTGAACCGGGAGAAGGCGTGGTCGTAGGTGATCTCGAGATGCGGTCCGAGTGTCTGGTCAAGACGGTCGTTGCGGAGATGACCGCGAGCAGGATTTCCAAGGGTCAGGCGATCGAGATCTGGTTTCCGGTGGGAGCAGGCCGCAGGTATTCGGCCACGATCGACGAGGTGAAGCCGTTCAGCGAGAAGACACTCACTCAAGGCCCTCTGTCGAGCCGTGTGGGCGGGGAGGTCGCCACGGAAGCCAAGAGCCGCGAAGAGCCGGACGCCCCTCTTGAAGCTCAGTATGTCTTCTCCTCTCGATTTTCCAATCAGGACGGGCTCCCCCTGAGGATGGCAGGGAAGTCGATCGTCTCTTTCGCTCCTGAGAGCATGCTTTCGCGCCTGATCCGGGAGGCTGCACAAGCGTTCAACCGAGAGTCCATCTTCTGAGGTTAGCTGATGCGCGCTCCCATGCAAACCCATCACGAAGAACAGCCATGGCGTGATGCCACAACAGGGCATGAAGCTGGACCGCTGACGTCTGAAGAACCGCCTGGCATAGTCATAACCAACCAATATTCGCAGAGTTTTCGGAAAGGGGTCCGGGGGACAACCCTTTTGCAAAACCACCATGACCGCGACCGGCCACAACCAAGCATGAAAGTCACCGCCCGACATCCCGAGAACTCGCGGCATAGTCAGAACCACCCGATGTTTCAAAAGTTTTCGGAAAGGGGTCCGGGGGACAACCCTTTTTCAAAAGGGTTTCCCCCGGAAATCTTACCTTTCGGAAAGCGACTTGGCATAATTTTCATTTCCGAGGAGAACCAATGCCGACAACAGAGCACGGAACACCGCCACCCGCGGGGACTCAGGATCCTCGGACCCGCACGGGCTCGACTCATCGCATCCTCGCCGTAGGGCTGGAAGTCTCCAAACGAGTAGCGGAGCTGCCATCCCTGGACGACGTATACTTCTTTCTGGTCAACGATCTCCGAGTGCTTGTGGACTTTGATCGCTGTTTTGTGGTCACCCACCTGGACACGCGGTCTCGATTCGCTGCCGCGGGCAATCAGCCGGTTCTCGACACCAGGTCCAAGCTGTACGGAGCGGTGAATGACTTGGCTCCCGAACTGAAGAGTCTCACCAAAGGGCTGCTCATTTCCGGACGAATCGACGAGGCTGACGATGCATTCAAAGGTCTTCCCGCGAGTCTGCTGGCCGCGTTGACGGATTACCTCCCGGTTTCGCAGGCCAAGTTTCTCTTTGTCGTGCCGTTAATGCATCAGGAAGTACCTGTTGCGCATCTGATGCTCGAATTCATGGGACCTACCGGCCCCAATGATCTTCAGCTACTGGCCTTACTGCACACTTCACCGGTTTTTGGCGCGGTATTGGTGGAGAAGTGGCTCCTTCACGAGAGCCCCACGCTTGCCAAAGGCCTCGCCGAAAGACTGAGAGGAATCTCAGGAACGCGTACGCAGGCAAGGAAGTATTTTCCGGCAGCGTTGGTGGGGTGCGTGCTCTTAGGCCTGGGCCTGTTCCTTCTTCCCGTGGAGTACACCGTAGGGGGCGAGCTCGAAATAGCCCCGTGGGACCGCAATGTCGCGTTTTGCAAGATGGATGGCCTGACAGACACGGTTTCCGTCCGTGAAGGAGCGGCAGTGCGGAAAGACCAGACCCTCGCTGCGCTGGACCCCACTGAAATCGACTTCCGAATCGAGAGCTCCAAGCGAGAGTTGGAGCTCCTGTCCAGACAGGCCGAGCTCCTGGAACTGGAGTCGGACCGGACCCCCGCAAAGCTCGGTGAGGTCCAAATCCTCAAGCTCAGGAAACGCAAGACCCAGAATGACCTCAAGTTCCATGAATGGCAGAGGCGGTTCGTACACATAACGGCCCCTGTGGAAGGAATTGTCCTCACTCGAGACGTCGAAAGCCTTGCGGGAAAGAAGCTCAAGGCTGGTGAACCGTTCTGCGAGATCTGGATTCCCAACGATCTTGCGGCAGAAGTGCTGGTGCCTGAGGATCGGGTGGCTATGACTCGTCCCGGTCAGGACATGTATGTCTATCTGAACAACAATCCTCTGGAGGGCCACAAGCTGCGGGTCGACATGATCGCCCCCACCACCGAAGCCATACCCCGACTGGGAAATGTGTGCCGGGTCAGAGGACGATTCTCTGAAGTGCCGCCTTCGGTCAAGGTCGGGATGAAGGGCATCGGCAAGATTCACGTGGGCGCCATGAGTCTATGGTCGATTCTCAGGCAGAGACTGGCTTATCGGTGGAACCGGCTCTCTCTCCACTTCTAATACGAAGTCCCTTTCCGAAAGAGGGGGCTTCCGGTGGAAACCCTTCCCAAAACTCTTAGAATATTTGGTGCTTCTGACCGCTTTCGTTGTGGCCACGCGCGTTGGCTGTTCTTCGTGGAGGCGTTCTCGGAGGCCATTCTTATGAATAACGTTCCATTTCTTCTTCTTGCGAGAAGAATTGGCTGGCTCAGCAGCTCGGGGAGAAAGCAACGTGCCTTTATTCGCTTGCGCAGAACCAACTCGCCCCGCCATCGGTTTGCATGCGGACCGAGGAAGGTGGACGCGATTATTGGCGACGGCTCCCAGCCGTTTGGTTGCGGCTCCCGGCCTCCTTTCGCAAGTAGGGGTCTCCCCGATACGTCGCGTGCTTGACCGAGACTTCGTATATGCCGGCAGCGGCACTCGCGGACGAACCATGTATTGTCTTCGGGTTGCTGAGGCCGTGCCGGCCCGATCAAGGCCTAACGATGGTAGCCGTTTCCAGTTTGAGTTTCCTTTCGAACTCGTCCCAGAACTCTTGCTCGGATTTGCGCCAATCCGGGCCGAAATGCTGACCGAAAATCCCTCCCAGCTTCTCGAAAAGGACGCTCCAGGCCGACTCATAACTCAGCGTCAGCACATCTTCAAGGAACGGCACTATGTGGTCGATTTCGTCCTTGGGAATGTACGCTCGTGCCCCCAGTTCCACCGATTTCTTGAGAGATTCGGGGTTGAGGGCATGGGCGGTGAGCATCACCACCGGGAAGTTACGGGTGACCGTGAACGTGAGCAGCTCGAATCCCCTCACCCCCATGATATCAAGGATTACGAGGTCATACGTGTATGAGGAGAGCAGTTGTATGGCTCCCTCGTAGTTCAAGGCCGTGTCAAGGCTTGCACCGTGATGCTCCAGTTCATCCCGCAGTACCGCGAGGATATCCGGTTCATCGTCCACTGCAAGCATCCGTTTACCTTTCAGGACGCTTTCCCCCATGAGGAACTCTCCTTCCTGGAATGCCCTTATATAGCGGACTTGGGGGTTCGGTGTCAAGCGCATTTGCCGGTGACCAGACGATGCCCCGCGAACCGTCCCCTTTCTGTACTACTGGGGTTTGATTTCTTCGCGGGCCGCGCAGATTGTTGTCAGAATCCGCTTCAGCAACGGCGTTTATGGCTGGTCTTCACCTGTGGCCGTTCGCCGTGTGAACGTGCGGAGAACCAATTCACCCCTCTATCGACCTGCACTCGGACCGAGGAAGGTGGACCCGACTATTGGCTGAGGCTCCCTGCCGCTCTGTGATGCACTCCGTGGGTTTGGATGTCACGGGCAGTCTCCCGGCAATCTTTGAGAAATCTTGTCAGGTTTCTTGACTCGGCAGACGCGATGTGGTACCCAATGGTCATTGAAACCGCAAGCCCCCTGCGGTACTGTTCGTGGGCCAGAGCCGGCCCCGTGTTCCGATCTGAGACGGAACCGAGGCCTTCACTCAGCTACCGCTTACCTCCAACAGCCTGAATCACTGAAGGATTTTGAAAACGTATACCACGGCCGGTCCGGTGGAGACCCATCCTTTTCACACAGTTCCGTCGTGTGCCTACTGGTGGATAATCCGGTTCGAGTGAGTTCAGCCGGATGAACTGGCGTCAAACTCCGGCGCGGGTAAGGATTCAGCGGCCGATCCCTTCCCGATCAGGCACGCCCATGAAGTCAGCGACATCTGAAGGGTTTCGCGTGTCTACACGTGCCCACACCTCACACGCGTCGAGATTGGTCAGCTTCCGCCGGTCGAGGCAAGGTGTTTCCTCTGCGGGAAAGATCCTATTTCCGCAGCCGATGCACCCGTCTCACGGACATGGCGGCTCTTTCGGGACAAGGGTTCCACACGTGGATGTAAGGGGTTGGATGAGAGCAGTTCACCCAATTTTCGTGGAGCCAACGCCGTTTATTGTCATGGCTCGATGTGGTTGTCGAAGGTCAGGGACCCCGAAACGGTGGGGACTTGCAATCTGAGGGACAAGCTCAGATGCGACCAGCCTCTGCCCCTGGGTCTCGAGAAATCTTCACGGCCGGCCATGAAGTCCATTGTGTGCAGTGCAAAGGAGAATTGAAAATGATGCACAGATTTTGGATAGCAGCAATCTGCGCCGCGCTGGTTTTCGGTCTGGGCGGTGCTTCCGACGACGGGGCACGTGCCCAGGCGGAAGGCGAAACGAAGAAAGAGCCCCTGAAGCAGTTCATAGGTCTGTTGAGCTATCGGACTGGACCGTTCGCCCCTGGCGGAGCCGGTTTTTTCGGCGGGATGGAAGATTTTATGATGTTCAGAAACATGCAGGGGGGCGTGAACGGGGTGATGTACCAATGGGAGGAGTGCGAAACCGCCTATGATGTCGCCCGGGGCGTGGCGTGCTATGAACGCTTCAAAGACAGGAACGCGATCGTTCAAGCTTTGAGCACCGGTATTACCTACGCTTTGATCGACCGGGCAACACGGGACCAGATTGTGGTGCTGTCAACAGGGTACGGCAGAACCGACGCAGCCGACGGCACGGTGTTTCCCTACGTGTTTGTTGCGCCGAGTAATTACTGGTCCCAGAGCACGGTAAAGATCTCCTTCATCGGCTCAAAGGTGGGCGGAATGGACAAACTCAAGGGAGTCAAGATCGCCAACTTGTACATCGACGTCCCTTACGGACAGGAGACCCGGCCGATCCTGGACGCGATGGCGAAGAAGTACGGATTTGTCGTGCGTCACTATCCCGTGAAATGGCCCGGCACGGACCAAAGGACTCAGTGGGCTGATATTGTCAATGATTTCAAGGCAGACTGGGTCATCAACAGGAACTGGGGCGTATCATGCACCGTGCCCCTTAAAGAGGCCGCGGTCCTGGGTTTCCCGCGAGACCGTATCGTAGGAGTGTGGTGGTGCGGGTCTGAAGAAGACGTGATTCCAGCCGGCCCCGCGGCGAAAGGATATATTGCGGCAAATTTCCATGGGACAGGAAGAGACTATCCGTTGATCGCGGAGATTGTCGACAAAGTGTACGGTCAGGGAAAGGGAAATGTGAACCCTTCCCGAGTAGGAACCGTCTTCTACAACCGAGGCATCATCGCAGCTATCATTGTGGAAGAGGCCATTCGTGAGGCCCACAAGAAATTCGGAGTCAAAGTGCTCAGCGGAAGTGAGCTGCAGGAAGGTTTTGAGCGGCTGAGGATTACCCCTGAAAGGCTCAAAGAGATCGGCGTCGCAGGCTTAATGCAACCTATATCAGTCACGTGCAAAGACCATGAGGGCGGCGGAGCCGCACGAATGCAACAATGGGACGGGTCAAAGTGGATCCCCATCACGGATTGGATACCGCCGATGAAAGAGGTAGTCTGGGAACTGATACGAGAGTCATCAGGGAAATACGCCAACGAGAAGGGTCTGACACCCAGGGACTGTCCCGACCAGTGAGCCCGCCAGGCACCGTTACGATCCGCTATCGGGGGAGGAAGCTTCTCACGCCTCGGAACCGGAATTGAAAGACCCGAACGAAACGATTTCTGCGCGTTACTCAGCAAGGAGGTCTCCCATGTCGGCCTATAGCCGCACCCTTTTTTCCCTACTGCTTGCGGTCTTCTTTGTAGGTTGGCTCCCCTGTGTGTGGGGTCAAACACCGGATCGGATCATCATCAGGGCCCAAGCGAGTCACACTATGGCCAATGCGGTCCAAGAGGCCGGCAGGATGTTTGAAGCGGAGCATCCTGAGGTCATGATCGTGGTGAGTTCCGGAGACGCTACTCAGGCATTTCGTGACCTCTTGGGCAAGAACGTGGAACTCGTAGTCGCCTCGAGACTCATGAAGCCCGACGAGGAAGCCTCGTTCTCAAAGGCGGGGATTACGCTCAGCAAGCATATAGTGGGTTGGGACGGCGTAGCCTTGATCACCAATCCCAAGAACCCGATTCTGGATGTCACCCTCGAGCAATGCCGAAAGATATTCCTTGGGGAATTCGCGTCCTGGAAGGATCTGGGCGGGCCTGCCGAACCGATCATGGTGCTCATTCCCCCACTCACCTCAGAGGAAACGGCCGCGTTTCAGGAGCTGGTTCTGAAGGGGAGGCCATTCGGTCCCAACGTCAAGATTCTCCCCCACAGGAAGCGACGCATAGTTGGAGAAGTCTCCAAGCACCCGGGAGCAATCGGACTCTCTTCCGCTCGGGTAGCTTACCTCGTGGGCTCCGCGATCAGGATTCTGGGTCTAAAGGAGACGGAAGACGCCGTGGCGGTGCTCCCCTCGATCCATGGAGGGTACGGCGAAAGGTATCTGCTCCGCCAGCCCATTCATATGTACTGGGACAGGAACGCGCGGGTGAGTCGCGAAGTCGATGCATTCATCAAGTCGTGTCTCAAGTATGGTCTTGAGATCTACAGGTAGGTTCGGGGTGCATCCGTCTTCCCGAGCGCAGACACACCACACGAGCGAAAACGAGCTGGGAGCCGGAACCAATTACGTCCTTTGCGTCTTGGCGATTCGTTCTTCTTCGCAGACGCAGGTATGGCGAGTCCAGGCAACCGCCCGATAGCATCTGGTGCATATCCTTATGCATTCGGGTATGTCACAGCCGAAGATGAGGGCGACTATTCTTTCGGGAGCGGTGGAGAGTCTGCGATTCATCTCATTGCGGTCTGCGACGCCGGTTCCCACGATGAACCCACGATACTCCTGACGGTTGGGATACTTGAGCCTGCAT
The DNA here is from genome assembly GCA_040755955.1 of Thermodesulfobacteriota bacterium. Taxonomy (GTDB): domain Bacteria; phylum Desulfobacterota; class Desulfomonilia; order Desulfomonilales; family Desulfomonilaceae; genus JBFMAA01. The sequence continues at coordinate 27,947 of JBFMAA010000019.1, read as the reverse complement.
TGCCGAAGATAATCGGTGATCTGGTCTACCACGTCCTCCGCTGGGGAGCGATCCTGCACGCGCAACACGCCCCTTTTCACCTCGACCACCGTGACCCGCTTCTTTTCGATGAATACGATGTCGGCCTTTCTCCCGTTGGGGAGGCTGTCCTGCTTTCTGAGGGTGGGGTAGTCGCCGCCGAGGGCTTCCATCCCGGGCTTTATGCCGAACAGGCTATCGTCGATGAGCTCGGGGTGGTCGCAGAGTGACTGTTCCAATTGTCTTTCCAGGTGCACTATGGATTTCATCGGCCTTCTTGTGCTCTGCTGTCCATCTTTTCTTTCCACAGGTGTGCGGTGACCGCATCCACGAGACGTTGTTCCGTGGCGTTCTTCGCAAGTTTCTTTCTGTTGTTGGGGTCCCTGGTCCCCAGGTGTTCGGCAAAGCTTCTCACTGTGGGCAGTCCTTGACGGGCAATCTTGAGCCTTATCTCGTCGGCGATGTTCTCCTTCGAGGTGAGGGTGCGAAGCTCCCCGCGCCATTGTTGAAACATCTCTCTCTTCGCGCGGGAACCGTCGGCTTTGGCTATTGCCTCGAGTTTTCCCGACAGGGCCGGCAGTCCCCGCCTCTGGTAGTAGGCCGCGACCACATGGTCCAGAGTGGGGTTCTTCACGGTGACGCCCGCGTCTCTGGCGAGAGCCTTGAGGTCAATGAGCCTTCTGTTTTCCGTCCATGTCTCTCTTATTTTCAGGGCAATGGGGTCTGTGAGCAGCTTGTTGCGGATCTCCGCCCTGCTGTGGGGCGGAGCCGTTTCCGACGGATGCGTGGTGAACTGCTCCAGGCATTTGCGGAGGGAGGTGATCGCTTTTGCCAGCGGGTACGATCCCGGGTCTGATCGGGCGATTTCCACCTGGTTCTTGAGCTCATCGATCAGGTGCAACAAGACCTCCACCTCGCCCATCTACACGACCTCCATGATGCGGTGTGTTAGTTGAATGACGTCGCGGGACGCCTCTGAGTTGGGGAACGCAATGGTGACGGGGAGGCTTCTCTCCTGTGCTTGCGCGACCGCGCTCAGCCGACGTATCTTCTGCGGAAAGACCTCCGATTTCTCGGTGAACACGTGATTGTAGCTCTTCTGTTCCGCCAGATACGCGTCGATCTCTCCCACGAAGGGATCCATCGTGGAGGCCTTGGTCATTTCGTACATGCTCACAATGATCCCGCCGATCTTCACTGGGTCTGTGTCAAAAAGTAGGAACTGATCCCTCAATCCGCGGATATGCTCCACAAGGCGCTTGATGCCCGCTGTGGAGAGAAAGTCGGGTACCGTGGGAATCAGCACGTAATCCGCGCAGTAGAGCGCATTGCGAGTCACTTGCAGCATATTCGGCGGGCAGTCCAGTAGCACGTAGTCGAATCCGTGGCACCAAGGTTTGATCACGATGTCGAGACACTGAAACGGTTTGGGATGGGAAGGTTTGTTCAGCGAATAGTGGAGCTGAGCATCCAGATCCACCATGTCGTAGGTTGCGGGGCAGACCCGCAAATTCGGGCAGGAATCCAGGTCGAAGCTGGAATCGTGCACATTCCAGAGATGAGTGCCCGAGATGATGTCCTGGAAGACCTGATAGCTGGTTCCGGCCCAGTGTCGGGATCTGTTCCACCAGAGCTGGGACCCGAACAGCCATTGGCCCAGCGAAGACTGGACATCGAGATCGATGAGCAGCACCCTCTTTCGGAACTGGTACGCGAGGCACCCCGCGATGGACACCGCGCACGCGGTCTTTCCGACGCCCCCCTTGAAGTTGGCAAAGGCAACAATCTTTGTGTGCGGGGGTGTGGGTATGGATTTTCCGTGACCTTGTTGCACGGGATTGCGGATGGTGGTGATCGCCGGCTTCTGCGCCATGGGCCCGGTTTTCCCAATCATATAGCCTCCCTGAGCCTATGGCAGGGAAGATCGAGTACACCTTCTCTAACCGTGCGGTTGCCGCACATCCCGTCGTGGCGATGCGCATCCAAAGAGGAAAGGCGCCCAAGGAGGAATCTAGCTGAAATCCTCTGATAGTACGCGCCCTTGGGTACGCAGACCCAAATGGCCCGGGGATTCGCAACTCGTCAAAGCCACGCATCGGCCAACTGTTGCTTCAGGGTAGTCTACCATGAATCGCTTATGAAGTCAAGGTAAGGGGTGATATATCTACCATATGAGTACGCGTCACATACATACCAATTCCGGCGATGTCCCGATGGGTAGCATATTCCCTCTTTCCCGGGAGGTCAGGGGTTAGGTTTTCTACCCTTGCCGGACGTAACCAAATGAGATCACAGGGCACTCACCCGAAGCCGTTCCGACGTCTCCCCATGCTTCGGGGAAGAGCCATCCCCGACTCAGACTGGCAAGCTCAGCCAATTCACGCCCCAGCACGGGGATACCGGGCACCGGTTCGTAGGGGATGTCAGGGGTATGAGAACATACCTAGCGGTCGCATCGACAGCTTTGATTCCGGGGAAACGGGGAAGAGTCGCATCCAGCCGGTGCCACGAAGACACCGAGCGACTCCCAGCCGCTTCTTGCAAAAAGTTCCTTCCCGCGGGAAGCGCATTTTCTGATAAAAAAGGAAGAAATCGAACGTTGTCAGTCAGGGGCCGGTTCCGGAAGGCGTGGTTTCCGTTGCCGGCAGAAGGAGAGCTTCCATGCAGCAAAGAGGTCGTGATTCGTCGTCCGCAGGGGAGAAGCCGTCCGCACAGAGGTTATCCGCCATCGTTTCCGACCGCATGAACCTGAAGCTTGTGGAACCGCATATCTACTCGGTGTATTCAGAGACCGAGCACGTGAACCCATACGACAAGATGGGAGGAATATACGATTTGGTGGCGTGCAATCCGATCTACAACCGCCTGGTGTGGGGATACCGGATCAGCGAGTATCACCGGGTGTGCCTCGATGCGCTCACTTCGTCGGCAGAAGGGTGGGTCCTCGACGTGGGGTGCGGTTCGCTGGCCTTCACCGCAAAGACATACGTCGGCTATTCGGCACGACCCGTGGTTTTGTTGGACCAGTCGATCCGGCTGCTTAGAATGGCAAAGGCGAAGCTGGTCAAGCTCTGCGGCACGGTTCCCGACCACATGGTCTTTGTTCACGGGGACGCGCTGCAACTGCCGTTCAAACCCTATAGTTTCGGCACTATCATCTCGTTGAACCTGTTGCACGTGCTTGACGACGTGGGGAAAGCCGTGCGGGAATTCAGGCGAGTCCTTTCTGACAGAGGCACGATCACGTGCACTACGCTGGTGCGCAATAACAGGCTCGCGGACAGGTATCTCGATCAACTGGGAAGGATCGGTGCCGTGGTCCCTCGGGACGTGCGCACGCTCTCCCGCATCTTCGACGAGGTCTCCATTGCCGTCCGAATCGAGGTCAAGGGGAGCCTGGCATTTGTGTCGTCCGGACAGCAACTCTGCCAAGACGCATAATGCCTACTCTTTGGCTCCGTGTTTCATAAGCAGGTCCTTTATCTTCTCGTCGGCCGCGACGCACAATGCGGTCATGCAGCAATCGTCCTGCACGCAGAGCTCCTGTACCGCGCCTACCTTGTCGAGGTCGCGGCACTTGTCACCAGTGAGCTTGATCTCCTTCCAAACGAATGCGGCCTTCAATTTGAAGTCCGCGCCCTGGTCCAGGAGGAGCTTCACCAGCTCAACCTGCCCGCGCGCGCTCGCCTGGACTAAAGCGGAAGGCCCATTTACCCCTCTCTTGTCGATTTCGGCTCCCCGGGCGAGCAACAGCCCAACCACCTTGGCATGGCCGTGGTGGGCTGCCAGAATGAGCGGGCTCAGAGGACCGCACATGCAATCCGGCGACGAGCCCTTGTCAAGCAGACGTCTCGCCTGTTCCAGATCTCCCTTCGCTGAAGCCTGGAGCAGAGCATAATCCGTATCCTCATCGGAGTATGCCGGCCCGAGACCCACAGTTGCGAACAAGACGAAACAAACGGCTACCCACATTCCCATGTGTGTCCTCATTGTCACCTCCGATGTGGCCCCAGTGGGTAATCCTTCTTCGCGTGCCGGAGAGGGACGGGGCGGGCTTCCACCGGTGGCCGGTGCGTGCCCCGGACTGAGATCCGGGGCTGCCGGATTCCTCCCGAACTTAGCCGAATTGCCGGGGGATTCGCTCCCTTGGAAATCCCGTCGGCATCATCCCTAATGTCGCAGCTTGGCCTCCGCGGTCTTGAGAGCCGCGATGACGTCCTTGTGGCGCATGGAAACCGCCCACGTGAGGGCGGTCCAGCCGTTGCGATCCTGACTATGAATATCGGCTCCGCAGTCGACGAGGATGCGAACCACGTCGGTATGTCCCTCCGATGCGGCCATGATCAACGCAGTAGCCCCGTATTGATCCGCGGCCTCCACATTGGCATGGTTCTCGACAAGCAGCTTGACCACGTGGGCGTAGCCGCCTCTGGCTGCCCTCATGAGCGCGGTCCAGCCGAACTCGTCCTCCGCATCGACCTCTGCTCCGTGTTCGAGAAGCTGCTCCACCACCTCAGGGAAGCCTCTGCGGCATGCCTTCATCAGGGCAGTGGCTCCATATTCGTCTCTGACCTCGGGGTCTGCTCCGTTGGCAAGGAGGATTCTCACGACGTCAGGGAATCCCAGTGCCGCAGCCCACATCAGGGCCGACCACCCAGCCGCGTCGCGGGTGTCGGAGGCGGCTCCTCCGGTGAGTAGCGTCCTGAGTTGCTCCAGATTGCCGGCCTTGACGGCATTCATGAATAGCTCTTCCATGGTGTGTACCTCCTCACATTAGGAGTCTATCGTCACTTGGCCCTCACGGTGAGGACCGGGCAGTGGGACGATCGGACGACGTTTTCCGCGGTGCTCCCGACGATGAGGTGTTTGAAGCCCGTCCAGCCATGGGTGCCCATGACGATGAGGTCCACCTCGTATTCGTCGGCAAATCTGACTATCTCCTCAGCGGGGGCGCCGGTGCGGTGGTAGGTGGTGACATGTTTCACCTCTTTCGCGAGATCTTCACTCATTGCGTCCAGCTCTTGTTCTACCCCCTGTCTGATGTTCTGCTCTATGAGGGCCAAGTCCACGGGTACTCTCTCCACGAATGAGGGGTACCCCAACAGTCTGGAATTGACCACGTGGAGGATCAGGAGCTCGGCCCCGAACGTCTTGGCGTACTCGACTGCGCGGTCGCGAGCAGGGGCAGAGTTCTCCGAGAAATCCGTTGCAAACACGATCTTCTTTGTTCCCATCTGAGTTCTCCTGAGCGCTTTTTCTCCAGTATGCCTGTCCGTGGCCCCATATGACACGTGTTTTTTCGCGTGCATCATGGTCCGCTAGAGTGACTGCGGCCCCCATCGGTTTCGGACAATGAAATCCACGAATTCTTTCACATCGGCACTTGCCGCTTCGTCGACGTACAGGAAGAACGGTCTCTTTATCGGATAACTGTCCCCAGCGACACTCTGTCTTGAGGGAATCACTCCCGGGGTAGCGTCATCCTGCTTGATGGGGAGGAGTTTGACGCGGACCTCCTGGGCAACTGCGGACTCCAGAGCGTCCCTTACCCTCACATAGCCGACGGAACCCGGCGTCTGCGCGACCATTCTCATGATGCCGGGAAAACGTTCCACCCGTTTCGCTGACTTGGTGATCGAGCGCCCTCGAAGAAACGTGCTTTCGAGGAACGCCACGGTTCCACCATGGGGCTCGCCCACCGTCACCACGGTGATCGGGCCCTTGGACCCCCCAACCGCTTCCCAGTCGGAGGTCCGACCCGTCAGTATGTTTTTCACCTGTTCCACTGTCAGTTCCGCGACGGCATTGGTCGGGTGCGTGACGATGACCACCCCTCCGTACCCCACAAAGCGTTCCACGAGCTTGACGCCTTTGCTCCGAGCCGCATCCAGTTCGTCGTTGCGTGCCTGACGTCCTGCCATGGCGACCTCTGAGTGTTTTTCCATCAGTTCCTGAAGACCGGCCGCTTCTTTGGAGCCTCCGCTGACTACCACCCGGACATCAGGATGGATCTTCATGTATTCCTGCGACAACAAGTCTATTCTGCGGGCCATGCTGTCCGCTCCCCTGACCCGGATGACGACTTCGGGCTGTTGGGTGAAGACCTCCGTGCCCATTACCGACACGAGCAAGAGGGCCATGACCAGTGATACTCTCGTCCATGCCCGAGAAGCACCGGGGCCGGGCGCTACAACGAAGGATGAACGCCCCCGCCCGACAGATCGAGAACTCACTGGATGGTCAGCACCAGCCACTACGCCAAGACCTTGCGGGAGAGGTTCCGGGGGACAACCCCTTTTCAATGGGGGTTTCCTCGGAAGACTCTCGTGGGAGCTTCCAGGACTGGGCGGCCGCCGGTCCCCGGAAGAGGTTCTCCCTTTCGGAGAGCTGGTCGGATTGCATCTCCGTTCTTCGTTGAGGTCGATCGAGGGCATGGACGTGTTCATGATGATTTCCTCTCTCGGATGATGGTCATATCCGGCTTGAGGTGCAGCACCTGTCTCGCGACAGGGATTCAGTGCTGCCTTTCCAAAATTCGGTCACACATTTCTTGGGCAAGACCTATCCGCAGATGGCGCAAGAGACGTGAACCGTCACGAAATCCGCCTTAGTACTTGCCCGATCGTCTATTCAGCCGAATCGGCTCGATTCGATATACTCTTCCCGCACATTGTCCCGATGATCGACCATATACAGGATAGGAGCCTTTGCGCTGAGCTTCTCCAAGAGCTCCTCCGTTCTCGCGCGGTCAATCCCGTAGAATCGGACGTACAGATGCCTGTAACCCACGGGGGCCCTTTCATAGGAAGTGAGTATGCTGACCAGTCGCCCGCCGAACTCCCGGATCACATCCGTGACGTCCTTGATCGAGCCTGGTCGATCCTCGATCTTGAAGGCCAACTGTATCCCTCGCTTTTCGAAGCCGCTCAAGGAGATGAGTGCCCGAAACAGCTCCGCTTGAGATATCGATCCAAGAATTCTGCCTTCGCCGTCGACTACGGGGGCACCGCTGATCTTGTTCTTGAGAAGCAGGTCCGCGGTTTCCTCGACCGTATGGTCAGGGGGGACCGTGACGGGGTTTTTCGTCATGATGTCCCCGACCTTTATCTTTGAGATCAGATATGCCAGCTCATGGATATCGAGAGTGGTCGCGTCCGAGGCGGAAGCCCGCTTGAGATCGCGATCCGTGACGACGCCCACGAGTTTTCCTTTCTTGAGTACCGGCAGCAGAGGCGCCTGATACTCTTTCATCAAGCTGATGGCGTCTCTCATTGAGTCGCTGACGTCGAGGGTCACGACGGCCTTCTTCATCCAGTACTTGACCAACATTGAGACCTCCTTTGTCCGGCCTGGTGCGCATGCGGTTCACGGGAGTGGTCCCATCCGGACTCCGCACCGGCGACAGAGCGCCGAGACGGATGGATAGCGGCGTTCCCTCTTCCTTCCGGGTCGGGCTGACCGGAATTCAAGCAACGTCTGTGCCAACACCGCGCTCGGCGGGGGAAATCCGATTCCAGTCACGCGCTTTGCTACTCGCGGGATTCTGGAAGCGGACAAATCCCTGTCTCCCTTCGCTCTCCAGCCAGGGGAGCTGATTTGCCATTCTCCGCCCTTGAAGGGAGGGGTAAGGGGACGGTGAAACGTGCCGCGGCCGGCAACGCGGGACAGTACAGGGGCGTTTCCAGGACCAGCACGACCGCTTCCCTCCAGGGGGGCAGGAGGTGTCTCCGGTGGTGTCAGTTTTCTTTACAGTCTGTAAATTGGTCGCAGGTCACCGCACGGTGGAGCGAAACACGCGTCGTCAGCGATCCTGGCTCCCATTGGCCTCCTCTCAGTCCATACTATCCGTTGACTGGACCTCGAATCGCCTGTAGGCTGGGTCCGGTCCGCAGGACCCGCGACAAAGCATCAGGGGGTTCGTCCGACATGTGGAAGCAGCCAAGCCTGCGCTCGAGGATACTGATAGTCCTTTTTGCACTGGTCTTTATCACCATTGGGGGAGGTCTGGCATCAATCTGGCATACGTGGACCATGCAGCGGTTGTTCGGAGCTGTGGTCGAACTCGAGGTGCCGGCACTATCGGCTGCCCACGAACTCAAGTTGGCCCTGGTGATGCAGAAGGGCTACCTGGCCCGGTACTACCAAGATGGCGACCAACACTGGCTGAAGGAGCTGCAATCCCACGTGGCCGCCTTCGAGAAATGGCTCAGAGAGGCCAGACGCTGGGCCACAGACAAGGAAAATCGTGACACGCTCAACGATCTGGAAAGCCTTTACGTCCGCTATGGTTTCGTGCGTGACTACGTTATCACCTTGTTCAACGAAGGAAAGCGGGAGGAAGGGCTCGAGGTCCAGAAGAAAGCCCGTGGAGACTTCTCGGAAATCATTGAGCTGTGTAACCGGTTCAAGACAGCCCACGAGAGGTCGATGACCGAGGTGGCCAGAGAAAAGCTCCGCTGGGCGGCCACAGTCAACCGGCTGGCTCTTGCGGCCCTTACTCTTGCGGTCACTTTGGGAGCCGTCCTTGCCTACACGCTGATCAAACAGGTGCTGGGCCCCATCCGGCAGTTGGCGATGCAGACCGACTCTCCCGCAACCGGAGGGACCATGGAAGACGAAATCAAAGCCCTGGGGACGCGGTTTGAAACGCTCATGAAAGATGTCGACCAAACCAAGAGCAAACTCGAATGGAGCCGCGAACACCTCGTGCAAGCAGAGAAGTGGGCCCTCGTGGGAAAACTGGCCGCCGGTGTTGCTCACAGCATAAGAAACCCCCTCACATCGGTGAAGATGCGCCTGTTCTCGTTGCAGCGCAGCCTGGCTCTTGCCCCGAGCCAGAAGGAAGACTTCGAAGTCATCTCTGAGGAGGTTCGCCACATAGATACCATTGTGTCGAATTTCCTCGAGTTTTCACGTCCGCCCAAACTGAAGATGCAGGTGATAAGCCCGTCCGGAGTGATCGACAACGCGGTACAGCTTCTGCGTCACAGACTCGATTCGTACGACGTCAGCGTCGAGGTGCGCCGGGAGGAAGTCCTTCCCGCGATCCTTGCAGACCCGGACCAACTCAAGGAAGTCCTGGTAAACCTCATGGTCAACGCGTACGAGGCTATGCCGCATGGCGGCACTATTGTGATCCAAGAGACACTCAGGACGGAAGACAATTTCGGACCCGTGATCACCATAGAAGTCACGGATGACGGCCCCGGCATTCCTGAATCACTGCAGAGCAAGGTGTTCAACCCCTTCTTCAGCACGAAAGAGGAAGGAACCGGTCTTGGTCTGAGCATTGCCACCCGAATCGTCGAAGAACATGGCGGATGGTTGGATCTCAAGTCCGAGGAAGGAAAAGGATCGACGTTCATCATCACCCTGCCTGCCCAGGAGGAACGGACGTGGGGACAATCCTCATAGTAGACGATGACGCTCAACTACGGCGCAGTTTCGAAAAGCTTCTCACGGAAGAAGGACATACCATCCGCACGGCCGGTTCAGGGGAAGTCGGTTTGGAATCCGTGCGCGGGACCTGCCCGGATCTGGTGATCATGGATGTGCGTCTGCCCGGCATGGATGGGCTGCAGACCTTCCAGGCCGTTCACGAAATCGAGCCGAAGCTTCCCGTCATCGTCGTCACAGCCTACGGAACCACGGACACCGCCATCGAAGCAACCAAGTTGGGCGCGTTCGACTACGTGCTCAAGCCCTTTGAGATACCCGAGATGTTGGCGCTCATCGAAAAGGCTCTGGCAGCCGGTCGATTCATGAGAGCCCACGTGGAGATGGACCCTCTCCAGGAAGAAGGGTCCAACGTGGCGATTTTCGGGCAGAGCAAGGCGATGCAGGAGGTCTACAAAGCCATTGGCCGAGTGGCCTCGACCGAAGCGACCGTCCTGATACGCGGAGAGTCCGGGACCGGAAAAGAACTCGTCGCGAGAGCCATTTACCAACACAGTCTCAGGGAAGGCAAGCCGTTCACCGTGGTCAACTGTGTGGCTATTCCCGAAACGTTGCTGGAGAGCGAACTCTTTGGGTACGAAAAGGGCGCGTTCACCGGAGCCACTGCCAGAAGGGTCGGAAAGATCGAACAGGCAAATCACGGTACCGTCTTCCTGGACGAAATCGGCGACATGCCGTTCAACATACAGGCCAAAATCCTCCGTCTGCTGCAGGAAAGAAGCGTGGAGCGTCTTGGTGGGCGGTCCCCGATTCCGGTGGATGTGAGGGTCATCGCGGCCACGAACAGAGACTTGGAACTGGCCTTGGCGGAGGGCCGTTTCCGAGAGGACCTGTACTACCGCCTGAAAGTCGTGACCATTACCCTGCCGCCTCTTCGCAAACGCGCAGGTGACATGGCGCTTCTCGCTGATTACTTCCTCAAGAGATTCGCAAAGGAGATGGGCATCAACTGTCCGGGGTTTGCCCCGGAATCAGCGGCGATGCTCAACCATTATTCGTGGCCGGGCAACGTCAGAGAGCTCGCCAACACCATTCAGAAGGCCCTCATCTTCAGTCGAGGCGCTCCCATCAGCGGCGAAGAAATAGCCCTTGCCATCCGCGGCGACAGGACCTCCAGCGATGCGACTCAGTACCGTGAAGAGGAATCTGTACGCGAATGGGTCAGCCGAGCGGTGACTCTCGGAGGAGGTGATCGAGTATTCGTCGATCTTGTGGATAGATTCTCCGGGTTGGTGATTACCGAAGCACTCAACTTCACGGGGGGTAATCGTTCGCAGGCCGCGAGGCTCCTCGGATTGTCCAGGCCTACGCTGCTTTCGAAAATCGACAAGTACGGGATCAGGATGGAAACGTCGGTCAAGGCGGAGTAGCGCGGATTGCCGAGGAAGATGTCGCGTCTCTGTCGGCCGCCACGCCACGGTGCGCCCCCTTGACAATTCCGGCAGGTTGCACCCTGTCCTTGCCCCTCCCATCAAGGGAGGGGAATAGCAAACCCGCTCCGGTGGCGGGAGAGAGAAGGGGGGCTTGTCCAGTTCCCCAATCCCGCGAATTTCAAGGCGCGTGGCTAGGGCCGGGTAGCGTCGCCAGGAAACCTCGCAGCAGAGAGTTGAACGCATCGGGCTTCTCGATCATCACCAGATGACCGGCTCCCGGAATCATGTCGAGCCGGGACCCAGGGATACGGTCATGCAAGAATGCGGAGTATTTTGGAGGAGTGAGCCGATCTTCCGCGCCCACCACGATCCAGGTGGGGAGCTCGACGCTCCCGACCCGTTCCATTACATCGAATTCGTTGCACGCAGTGAAGTCCCCGTGAAGGAGCTCGACAGGGCAACCGAGGAATTGGCTGCGGATGGTCTGTCGAAGCGAATCCGTGCTTCCTTGAAAAAGCGCGTACTCGACGAGCATGCCGATCGCGGCTTGCGAATCCTTCAGGAATCCGTCGAGGAAGGCCGGATGCACCTTGAGCCGGGCTCCCGCTCCCACAAGGCCTACCGCACGGAGCCACGGGCGCGGGTGCAGCGCGAGCCACAGGGCTGTGGCGCTCCCCAACGAACATCCCACCAGCATTACTCGGCTGAGTCCCAGCGCCTCCACGAAACCCGTTACCCATTCGGCATAGGCCGCGACATTCTGCTCGCCGGGCGGGTCCGAATCCCCGTGCCCGGGCAGATCCAGAGCCACCACCGCGTGGCCATTCGAGAGCCCTTCCAATTGAGCCCCCCAATCGGCCTTGTGGCCTCCGGAACCGTGTATCATCACCAGCGTCAGGGCTGCCTCGTCCAGTGTCTCGGGCCGGACCTCGTACCCTATGCGTCGACCATTCACTAGTATTTGTCTCACAAGAACCCCTATCTCCCGCCAGGCAGGATCACAAAGGAAACGAATCCGCGTTACCGGTTCGTTCCCGGACGCATCAGCATTGCCGCGACAAGCGGTAGCCGCCCAATCTCAGAAGTTCAAAAGGATCGGAGCTTTTCCCCCTATTAATCGAGCACCACTCCTCGAGGAACCACGACGATACCGCCGGGGGATATGGTGAAGCGTTTCTTGTCTTCTTCGGCATCTATACCGACCGTGAAACCGTCAGGGATGGAAACGTCCTGATCCACAATGGCCTTTCGTATCCGAGCGCCTCGTCCCACCTGCACTCCGTCCAGCAGCACAGAATCCTCGACCACGCTTGATCCGCCCACTTTCACGTTGGGGGAAAGAACCGAGCGCACTACCTTGGCTCCTGCGACGAGGCATCCGCCGGCAATCACGGAGTCCAGCACAGAGCCCACTCGACGGCTATGCTCCGAGACGGTTTTCGCAGGAGGCACTTGATGCTGGTACGTCCTGATAGGCCATTCCTTTTCGTACAGATTACACTGTGGAACCGGGGCAACAAGATCCATATTGGCTTCCCAGTAGGCGTCGAGGGTCCCGATATCCTTCCAGTACGATCTTGTCCGGTCAATGGGCTCCGTGAAGCCGTGGACGTAGACCTTGTTGGTCTTGATCATGGCCGGTACGATGTCTTTCCCGAAGTCGTGCGAAGAGCTCTTCTTCTTGACGTCAGAGAAGAGTTGCTTCACGAGCACTTCCGTGTTGAACACGTACACACCCATCGAAACGAACGACTTGTCAGATTTGCCCGGCACCGGTTTCGGATCTTTCGGTTTTTCTTCCCAGTCCACAATCTTGTAGTCATCGTTGGACCCAATAACCCCGAACGCGCTGGCTTGTTCTCTTTCCACTTCGACGCCGGCAACGGTGAGATCCGCTCCTTTGTTCACATGATACTCGATCATGGCATTATAGTTCATTTTGTACACATGATCGCCCGATAGAATAAGTACTCTCTCCGGTCGCTCCAGTTGGAGGAGTTGAATGTTCTGAAAGAGGCTGTCCGCGGTGCCCCGATACACGTGATCGCTGTGTACCAACTGAGGCGGCACACACTCGATAAACTCATCGAGCTCGTGGTTGAATATATTCCAGCCCAACCGTATGTGGCGCTCGAGAGAGACTGACCTGTACTGGGTCAGTACATAGACCTTCCTTATATGCGAGTTCAGGCAGTTGGAAAGGGTAAAATCAATGATCCGGTAGATACCGCCGAATCGCACTGCGGGTTTGGCGAAGTCCCTGGTGAGAGGATAGAGTCTTTCGCCTCTTCCGCCGGCCATCAGAATACAGAGCGTTCCCTTGATCCAATCCAGATCGTTCATTTGCCGAGCAACCTCTTCACTTCCGCCTTCAGCTTACTGGTGTCGGACGACTTGACCACGTACGCATCGGCGCCCCAGGAGGAGTAGTCGTCTTTGTAGTGGCTGTAGGCCGTGTTCAGTACCACTGGGACCACCTTGTCACGGCCGAGAATCTTCGAGAGGGTTTCCAGACCGTCCATGCCCGGCATTTGAATGTCCAGGACCACGATATCGGGGGATTCCTTGTCCAGCGCTTCCAGGGCTTCTTTCCCCGAGTGGGCGAGGCTGACGGTATAGCCCTCGTCTTCGAATTCGCTCTTGTACAGTTCGCAAATATGCCGCTCGTCGTCGACCACCAGTATGTGCGTCATGATTATTCCTTCTTGGCCAATGAATGAGACGGGGGGAGAAATCCGAATCGCGGGGATAATCCTAATGACTTGTTGGGGCCCCTGTCAACTCCAAAGCGACCATCCGGGCAAGCTTCCCCCTTATAGTCACGCGCCTTGAAATTCGCGGGACCGTGAACGTAGACACAAACCCTCTCTCCCTTCCCTCAACCACCAGACGAGAGGGCTTGCTATTCCTTTCCCTTGAGGGGAGGGGTTAGGGGAGGGTGAGAGTTCCCGCAATTCTCAACGCGTGCCACTATAACTCACAAGGAGTCTGCTACCTGTCGCTCGTCCCCAATTTCAAAATTCGTTCGTCGAGGCTCAGGTCGGCGAGTTGTGACGGAAACGCAGGTATCGGGCGTTCCAGGATTACCGGAATGATATTGTCTATCCCCTTCCGGTTGAGCGCGTGAAGGCACTCTTTGAGCACCCACTGGGACCGGTGAGCATGGCGGGACCAGAACAAGAGCACCGCATCGGTTTCGTCGATGTGCTCATACCATTTGCGATTCCAACGATCTTCGGGACTCAGAGCGAGCAGCTCCTCCTCAATGCGTATGCCGGCCAATTGCAGCACTTGCAGCCGCTTCGCGACCTGGCCTCGGTCCTCGGATGCAAATGAAAAGAGGAAACGTCTGAAAGGAGAGGCTTGCGTCTCCGTACGACCTGCAATCCCCAAAGGTTCACCTGGTGCCGTCACCTGTACTCTGAAGCGTACGTGCCCCACCGGCACACTATTCAGAGTCACCTTCAAGATCCCGGTCACTCCTCCCGCGGCCTCACTCGGCGCACCTACCGCAAATGAGACGGACTCCGGCTGCCCTTGCCAAGTGATCTCTTTCATAGGTTCACGGACGTCGAAACCTCTCATCAGCAGGTGGAACCCCACTATCGAACCCCGGATGGCCCCCATTCTCAGGATTGCGGGCTCTTGTTCCGCTGGATTGCGTTTGGAGGGGATTTCACCCGCCGCACTCTCCTCGGGTATGCCGGCGACGAAGACTTCCAGCGGGAAAGTCTCTCCTGCCCGCACGCGAGCAGGGCCGCACACCTCAATGCCTATCTCGTCACAGTACGGCAAGGGCAGATGGTAATTTCGTCTCAGAGGGGAAGCCTCGGCCTTGAATTGCACGAACAGGACCTTCCCGAAGTGTTGCAGCGACAGAGTGACCCGTTCACTCTGCGGGATCATCTCCCGAAGCTCAGCCAGAGTGAAAGCCTCCACCAGATGATTCCCCTCGAGAATCTTGAGAGATTTCGACTCCGAGCCAGATTTGGGGATCTTCAGGCGAACCGATACCGCGCTGGGTATCGGCGCTCCTGCGCGTACAAGGGTCCGCACCATGTTGCCGAACAGAAAACTCACCGGCAGCCGGGCTTCCATCCCCTCAGGCTTGCGCAAGGCCGTGGCTTCCGACAAGAGGCCTTTTCCGGTCCGTTCCGGAGGGGTCCCCGAGAGTTCCCCAATCCGGCCTTCACCCGAATCTGACACCAAAGAGGAAGCTTCGATGCCAAGCAAGTCCTGAGGCAATTCCGAGAAGGAGGCCCCGCCAAGGAGGATCGGGACAATTCTTGCCGCTTTCGTCTCGCGTGCGTATCGGTATTCCTCGATCAACTGAGGCGAGTCCGCCGCATTGGGTGACCAGAACAGCAAGACCGCATCACACTCGTCCACATGGGTTTTCCACCCGGATCCAGCCTTTGCGTCGGGAGGGAGTCTCAGTGATTCTTCAGGGAAACTCTTGCCCAAGAGGGTGAGTTCCGTGGCCTTCTTCCGCACTTCGGCCCTGTCTTCCCATGCGGACACGACTGAGAAATTCGTAAAACGCACACCCTCGCCGATCGGTCGCGACTGCCGCTGGGTCGATTCAGCCTCCGCGTCCACGTCGAGAGAAAACTCAACCTGCCCGAGGGGCACACTGTCCTCGCTCACTATGACACGGCCGGCCACGCGACCCGCTTTGAGCATCCGTGGGAGGGCCACCGTGAATTCACAAGAGGTCGCCTCTCCTTCCCACGTCCTGTCCTGGACGGGTTGGGGAATCTCCGCTCCTTCCACGAGGAGGTGCGCGCTCAGGGTCGATCTGCGGCCGAACCACATCTCCAATGCCGGAAACGAATGCGCCGCGACTTCTCCCGACGGGCTGGTCGAGATGCTCACGGGGTCGAAGTGGACCTGAATTGTGAAGGTGTCTCCAGGTCCGGCCGCTTTGGGGCCACGGACCGTGCAGTCTACGTGGTCCCATCCGGGAAGTGATAGCCGGTACTCACGTTCCCAATCCGAGTCCGGATCAGCGACCTCCACTTCCAGTAACTGACCGGAATGCCTCACCGTCAACCGGACCCGGGCCCCGGCTCCTCGATTCTGGAGCGCCTTCGGTAACGGGATCATCACCAGCTTTCGTGCACCCTCGAAGACCTCCATCGGTTCCCCGGAAAAAGACCGGCCTGGTCTGATGAGCGCACTTTTCGTAAGGGGGATATTCTCACCAGCCTTGAACAGCCTTGCAAAGGACCCTCCGCAAATCAGACTCACGGGAGCCTGGGTCTGCGTGTTCCGGTCCCACACCTGAAGTGTTCTGCGAGCTGGGGATTGTGCCCCAGGAGAAGGCTCGGGCAGGAGGTTCCCGGGTGCTGCCGGCAGCTCTGTTTTCCTCCGGAACATGCTGCCGATGCGGCTCAGCAAGCTGCCAACACTGCGAAGCAAACCACCTCGAGATTTGGGCGCGGCAGCGGGGGGTACGCCGGGCATTACGGGTGCCACCTTTTGCGTGGCTTCCTCCTCCGGAGCAGTAGCTACGACCGGAATTACGGGTGGCACCGATTCCGTCACCTGAGCCGTGAGAACGATCGGCTCAGGCGCTCCCTGTTCCCGTTGAAAAGCTGCTGAGAGCGGGTCTGCCGGCCCGATTCGGTCCTCGCCGCGGAATCTCACCACGGCCGACTGTGGCAGTTCCTTTCTTGCGGACGTGATCGCCTCCCCGAAGTCATGTGCGGGCGGCGGCTGGGCATCGCGCCATGCAGTCGCCCCACGGGATTCTCCGGGCTCAACGTGGCTTGGGAGCAAACGGGTCTCTCGGGCGTCCGTTCGAGGCTCGGCCTCTTCGTTCCAAGGCACTGCCTGCCAGAGGGCCGCTCGGGTCTGACCCGGCTGAGCGGGTTTCGGTGGTTCTGCGAGTGCGCGTGGAACCGGCGCGGGTTCGGGATTTGCTTCCTCCAAGCCGAGGGGCTCCTCCTCAACCGGTGCCGAGTCTTCCGGCGACGCACTCCGCATGATCGACGCCCAGAATGCCCGCCCTTGGGAACCCGTCTCATCACGGTGAACCGGAAGAGGCTGTTCCGTTGCTGACGGGAGTTCCTCTGATGCTTCCTCAAGCCGAAAGGTCGCCAGCGAGGTATCTTCGTCCACCGCGATACCGTCCCAGACCGAGGTATCCTCTTCGTCGAGGTTCCCGAAGCCCTCTTCGATGACAAAAGGGGCAAGCCAACCCGCTGGAGTCTCTGCACCGCCGGTCCGCTCACCGGAATCCTGAGCCGGCTGAGGGGAAGGGCTTAGTGCTCCAGCCACTTCTTCCGCGGCCTCCGGGTCCGGGGGTCTGACGAGTTCCAGCACCCGTGCGGGTTCGGAACCGGTCTCGGCATGAGATTCGACCGCTTCGTCCGTCGGAAGCTCAAACCGGGGCACGTCCTCGCGTTGGGGTTCTTCCCGGTCCGCGGAGGAAGGCCCCTCTTCCTGGGCCTCATCATCGCCCCAGTCCAGAACCGGGTTATCCTCGGGTTTGCTCGAAGTCCTCCACGATCTGTCTGCGCCGAGCTGGGTATCGTGAGATCTCGCGATGGAGGTGTCTGCCAGTATAGACTCGACCGCCTCAAAGTCTATACCCTGAGTGGCTATGGAATCGGTATCTGTGAATGGATCGTCGTCGAGGGTCGTTCCATCCAGTTCTGCGGTAATCTGGGTTTCTCCGCTGCTGCCCGAATCCTCGTCGATGGACAGGTCTTCTCTGGTAATCACCACTGAGGGCTCTTCGACTTCCAGGATCTTCTGCACCTCAACGTCGTCAGGATCGATGAATTCGGTTCTTTTCCTGGGCGTGCTCTGCCTTCCCGGCTCGGTCCTGAGTTCTGATGCGAGCTTCTCCAGAGAATGCTCCAGGGTGATCGCTTGCTTCCCAATGGAGCCGGATTCCGAGAGGTCGCCCGAGAACGGGGGGAATTCGTCGGTGATCTCAACTTCGTCTGGGCCTTCGCCCGGGAGAGGGACGAGTCTGTCTTCCAGTTGGGCGATCGGTCGTGCAGAGGTTCCCAGGCCTGGTTCGGCGCTTACCGCGGCGTCGTTAGAGCCCTGCGGCCGGTCTTCGAGCCGGAGTTCGCCTGTGGTCTCCATGGCCCGCAAGTGGTCCGAGTCTTGGGACTGCGCGACCGACACAACCGGAAATACTCGGGGAATTTCCGTTGCCAAGCCTCTACTGAGGGCAAACGCCCCGATTCCCTCAAAATCTTTGATATGATACCGCAAGCTCGGGTCCAGTTTCATGACCAGGCAGGGCACCGGCGCACCCTTCACTTTATTGTTGAACGTCTGGGGTAATCGGAGCTTTGTCGCGGGGTCGGTCTGGGGATCGCCTTGGAAGAAGAGGCTGATTTCCGCCAGCAGGTCTGTGATCGGCCCCGGACTTGAGACTTCCACCACGTCGTCGAGCATCCAGTACAGGTGATAACCTTGTCCCGAGTCGACCACAGCGGAAGGCGCGAGCGGGAATTGCCCGATGGCATATGCAGCTTCCGCCCTTCCCGGGTAATGCCGAGAGCCCCTGTGGCCCTCCTTTCCGATATCGAGATTGGCCCAGAGCGCGGTTAGGTGTCGGATCTGATCTTCTTGGGCAGCCATACGTTCCAGGGGACACGCGCTGAAATAGACGTCACGATCGATGGCGAATCTCTGTCCGGCAAGGAGGCTTAGGTCTGAATACAAGAGGGGTTCGGTCTTGGCATACCAATTCGTGGTGCTCTTCACCGCGAGATAGCCCATATGTGCCTGGAAATAGGCGGAGTAGAGCGCGTTGAGAAAATCCTTGCGTGTCAACCCGGCCATAGGATGACTCCTTGCTGGTCAAGACAAATGGGAAGGCCCAGCCACATTCTCTCCGCATGGGGCGGAAAAGTCAATTTGTTCCCCATGCTCCGGTGCCAGAACGGAGGGCAACTCACGACCCTTATCGTAAGATACTGCTCTACAGTAGTTCTCGGAAGTTCTGTGGAATTGGCGAGCCGAAAGGGCCGGTCTGTGCTGGGGAGTCCCGGAGCCATCGAAATCTATTGTCGAGAATCGCGATTAGAGAACGAGCGCCCTCGCTTGAAGCCCCTCTCCTGTTTCATGGCGAGGGCCTTTCGGCCCCGCGAGCGCTGGATGTTGCCTAATTCGGTGGAGTATTGGAAGCCCATGCATGGGTCGAGAGCGATCACGGACGGTGGCTGTCCAGAGTGCCGAGGGCGATCAAAGCCGCTCCGAACTCGTGTGCAAGACGTTCTGCTTCCGTGCACGCGGCTGGCACGCGAGCCCAGTTGCGACCGAACTCAGGAGCGAGTTCCCTGTATTTGGCAACATTCTTGTGGTTCCCGGAAACCAGTCTTCTGTCCCCTCGCCGGCTCCTAAGGGTCTTCTCGGGATGTCTACGGCATTCAATATGGTCTTGGCGCGTTACGACATTACATTCCGGAAACAAAGCGACCAGAATCCATGTCTCCAATGCCTTGGACGGCGTGCAAAGCACAATGCGTGGGGGAGCTGATTCCTCTCCGAGCCACCGCAGGACCAGCGTTCTCAGGCGATCCGTGGTGGCCGAAGGGGGTGGACACGGGTCGACGCAACGCAAGGTGGCTTCGCTAGGGTAGGGATCCCTAACCTGCGCGTCGGCATAGCTCTTCTCACCCACGTCTGCGTCCACCTGAACTATCAGCAGGTGATTCGAATCGTACGGATAGCTATTTCTTATCTGCCCCCCGCCCTGTTGTGCGGTCTGAAGGCACCATCGGCACACACCGGGCCAGCCTCCTCCATGTTCACCTGGAATTGCCTGAAATGCTTCGGACATCTCCGGCTGGAGCCGGTGAGGAACAAAATCCCGTCCTTCCAGAAGCGTCGCCACTGTCTCTTCGAGCATGCAATAGTCGGTCGGTCCTTCTACCACAAAACCTATATGCAGTGTGTCAGACATTGGGAACGCCACCCAGGTGGCCCATAACCCACGTCCTTGATAAAGTCCATCCTTTCTCGGCAAGTCCTCGGATTCTCTCATCCAATAACACGCGTGTGACCGTGGTTCTCCCCTTCCTTGATCGGTCGACGGCAAACAGCCGAACCTGGTCGTTATTGAGCGGCAGGCCATCGAGGGTCGAGGGGTTCTGGGTGGTCAAGAAAACCTGTCGGGAGCGAGGCGAATCCAAATACCATTGACACACGTCCGTCAGTAAGGATCGGGCCAATACGGGGTTCAGTCCGTGATCCGCATTGTCCACCGCGCATACCGAAGGACTGTCCGGGTGCCCGGCGAGCACCGCGTGAAAAAGCACATACAGCGCGCCCTCGCTTGCGTCGTAGCCTGTCAATGTGTCACGTCCGGACTTCATGAACCGGTCCACGAACTTGATCACTCGTTTCGCCGAACCCACCGAGGGTGAAAGGGGCACGGAGGAAGCAGAGGCAACATCATAGGATTTGGCCCAGTCTATGAGGAGCAAGGCATCTTGACACACTTTGGCTATGTAAGGGTTGCTGTCGGCAGATCGAAGCAGCGATGCCAAGGCCGGAGGAATTCCTCCTCCTGACAGACCCATGGGGGAGCGAGGCTGACGGTCCTCCACCTGACTACGCAAGGTGTTGGTGTCAGGGGCATAAATGGCGAAATCCCGCAGTGCGTTGAGCAGTTGGGAAACTTCCCCTTCCGGGTCCAAATCTACGGCCTTCAGCGCAATCCAACCGGCTTCCGGATTGAGCTTCTCTTTCGTAGAATGTGAACGCCCCGCGATCTTGTTCGCGCCTATCTGCAAATTCTCCGTGTAATAGCGCCAGACGGGCAACGGTTGTTTGATGGGGTTGTAAAGGTTCACTTCATACGACGTCTCGTCGCTCCACGCCCCGAAGTAAATAAACTTGCTTTGCTTGATATCCGAAAATGCGCACTTGTAAAGCGCCGGAACGCCAGGACGCACGCCGCGCTGTTTCAGGCCGGCGTCGTCCACGCGGCCGTACACTGCTGCGGAGAGCACACCAAGAGCCTCAAGCAGGTTGCTCTTGCCACTGCCATTCGCGCCGATCAAGACATTTACCTGGCCAGGCTCGAATTCGACATCCTCGATTGATTTGAACCACCGGATGCGAAGCTTGGTGATCATGTTTCGGCCTCCAGGGGGGCGCATCTCACCTCTTCCCGAAGGCACCCTCGAAGAGCTCCTGCCAGTCGTCATCGCCGAGCTTCGGAGGGCGTTTCACGTGAGGGACTCTCTTGAGTTCGGTGCGGTTGCTCAAGCCGAAGAACGTGCTGATTTCGCGGGTGAACGGCGTCTCCCGCAGATCGACCAGCCGCAAGTACCGTCCCAAGTTGAGATCAAACCAGTCGCTCTTGAGCGGTATGAACTCAGGTATCTTGAGGTGGGTGCCTCGTTCCAGGTCCCATGTGTACTCCCCAAACGGCCAGAACCGATACTTGGAGGAAACCAGGAACCCCTTTCGGAATCGCTTCTGTATTGTGCTGACCAGCAGGAACTTTCGCTCGGTGAAGACCTCGTCACCGCTGATCGACACATATCCGCTTCCGCCCTCGGAATCTGAATCGCACTTTCTCTTGTCCTTCTTGTACGAATACAGGTAGAAGAGGTTCAGCTCGTCTATGCCTCCGCCGCTGCCGTACTTGACAAACGGCCAGAAAGAGTACCGTTCGTGTCCCCCGCGATGCTTGTAGTAATTGAAGAACGGCCACAGTACGCTCATGGAAGTCGACACGCAATCCTGTTGTTGCACGTACAAAGGAAACGGCATTGCCAGGTATGACGACGCGACGTCCGTCCCCGGATGCTTGACCACCTTCTGAAAAAACGGCCACAGAAAATACTGATTGTAATACCCTGAGCGGATCTCATCCTTTCCGTAGAGCGGCCACACCTTGAAAGACCGGCGTCCCGGGCTGTTTGCGTAGGTGATGAACGGCCAAAGCAAGCGAATCGTCCGGGCGTCATCCCTGGTGCTTTCGTAATAGAGTGGGAAGAGCAGGAAGAAGTCCTTGTCCACCCCCCTGATGCGATGTGAATAGCCGAAGAATGGGAAAAAACCCCAGTAATCCTGACCGAGGTCGGAACGTCCGTGGTACAAGGTGAGACAACGGGAATACCCTTCATAGGGAGGAACCTTGGACCACTCGTTGACCACCAGCGGGGTGAGCCGCAACTTACTCCGGAATGGCGATTCTTCCCACACACCGAGGGGATAGAAGAAGTCGACCCTGTCGTAGAGACCCTCCACTTTGGAACGGAGAAACAAGGGCGGTATACCCTTGCTTTCGCCCAAGTGCCACAGATGCCGGTCTCCCCTTGGGTTCATGAGTCGAAGGGATACGTCGGGGTCCACGGCAAAGAGGTTCTTTCCCTCGTTGAAGCGTAAGAAGTCGCACGCTGACCCGAACGAGAGCGTCGGCAACCAGGTCAATGCCAGCACACAACCCAACAGAAGCCGGCACAGGACACCCGAGAACGCAGCCCAGGCGTGAAACTGGTTTTCCCGCGCCGGGGAAGCCTTGCGCCCGCATTTGTCCACGCTCATCCCCTATTTCAGCAGCGATCCTACCACGATAGCCAGTGTGCTGATGGGAGTGGCTTCGGAAACGTCTTCCGCAGTCTTGTTCATGTTCCGGATCGCACGGCGGGCCTCGACGTACATTTCCGGGTCGTTGATAAGCCTTCCCACGGTCCCCGGGCCATACTGCACCTGGTGGGCGACGCGGCGAACATCTCCGACCAGGGCATTGATCTGTTGGTACAGCGATTCGTCCGAAAGGAGTCGGCCCATGGTCCCCCGGCCCGCGCGCAGGTCCCCGCTGAGAGACTCCATGTTCGACACCAGCTTCTCGATCTTGGGACTGCTCTTCCCCAGAGTCCGGGAAAGACGCTCCATGCCGTCCACCGTAGAGTTCAGCTTGGTCTTGTTCTGACCCAGGATTTCGTTGACACCTCCGGTGGCGCTTTCCAGATTGGCGAGGGTCCTGTGGATCTTCTCCTTGTTCTCTCCCAATATCTGCTGCAAGCCCGCGGTCGCGGAGTCCGCATTGTGGATGGTCCGATCGAGCTTGTCCTTGTTTCTTGCGAGCAAACCGTTGAGGTTGCTGGTGATCTGTTCGGAATTCCTTATGATATTGTCCACGCGTTCGGCACCGTGCTCGTCGATTATCTTCTGACGCGCATCGCGGACCAGCACCTGAAGATCCTGCGCGACCACTCCGACAGTCTCCAAGACCTTCTCTGTGCTCGCGGGCTCGAACGCGGATTCAAGGGTTTCGCCGGTCTTGAGCTTTCTTGCGTTGGGTTTCCCGGGGTCGATGGCGATGTACTTGTCTCCCAGGAGGCCTTTGGTCCTTACCATCACCCGGGAATCCTTGGGGATGCTGTTCTCGTAATCCTTTCGCAATTCCAGGAGCGCGACCACCTGGCCGGTTTCCCCGTCGAACTGAAGGGTCTTCACCGTTCCCACCTTGATCCCTGCGATCTGCACTTGTGCGCCTTGCACCAAGCCTTCTGCGGTGGGGAAGCGAGCCTTCAACTCGAACCCTGGCTGTAATCCGAGATCGAGCACTCTGAACCAGGCGAACGCAAATATCCCCGCGCATATCAGGAAGAATATCCCTACCTTGGCTTCAGGGGTGAATCTGCTCATGGGGTGCCTGTAGTGCCTCGTTAATCCAGCGGAATCGGACCATGCGCCGATCCGGTGAGAAACTGCTGCACAAGCGCGTGAGAATGATTCCGAATCTGATCCGGCGTCCCGCTGGTCATGATTTTTCCTTGCCAAAGCATCAGTATCGTGTCCGAAATCTCCAGTACTCCTTTGATGTCGTGGCTCACCAGGACAAAGGTCACGGCCCGTTCCAAGTGTGCCTGTCTGATCCTCGAGTACAGGCTTGCCTTGGCGATCGGGTCCAGTCCTGTGGTGGGCTCGTCGAAGTAGACGATCTCAGGGTCCAGCACCAATGCTCGTGCAAGCCCCGCTCTCTTGCGCATGCCGCCTGATATCTGATGGGGAAACTTGTCGGCAGCGTCGGTGAGTCCCACTTCCGAAAGTTTCTTGAAGACTGTGTTACGTATCTGTTTTTCAGACATCCGTGTGTGTTCCCTGACGGGAAACGCCACGTTCTCGAAGACCGTCAGCGAGTCGAACAGGGCTCCGTCCTGAAACAGTATCCCGATCGATCTTCTGACCCTGTTGAGCTGATCCGGTCCGATATCGACTATATTGACTCCGTCGATGAGGATACGGCCCGCATCAGGCTTTTCCAGGCCCATCATCTGGCGGAGCAGCACGGTCTTGCCGCCTCCGGAGCGTCCGATTATGGTCACCACCTGCCCGGTCTCGACCTGGAAGGTGATTCCCTCGAGCACTTTCTGGCCGCCATAGCTCTTGTGTACGTCCTCCACTTGAATCATGGGGCAGTCGGCCTACTTCGCGCTACGACGTCGAGGTGAACATCAAGGTGGTCATCACGTAGTCCGATCCCAGAATGAGCAGAGATGAAATCACCACCGCTCTGGTAGTCGCGGTTCCCACTCCTCTCGATCCGCCGGTCACGTAGAATCCTTTGGTGCAGCTCACCGCCGCGATGATGAACCCGAAGACCACGGCCTTGATCAACCCGTGAGTGAGGTCCTGAACGCTCACGTAGTCGCGCACACTCGCAATGAATGCCGCGGTCTCGCCTCCCAGTTGTGTGCAGAAAATCAGGCAGGCGCCCACCATGCCGGCGAACTCGAACAGAAGCGCCAGGCCCGGCATGATCAGTGTGGTAGCCACGACACGCGGAACCACCAAGTATTGGATCGGCTCTACGGCCATACTTGCCAGAGCATCGATCTGCTGGGTATTTCTCATCGTTCCCAGTTCCGCGGTCATGGCGGAACCGGCCCGACCTATCACCATCAGGGCGCTCAAGACGGGGCCCAGCTCTCTTGTCAGCGAAAGGCCCACCATCCCTCCCACGAGGGATTGAGCAGCATAGCGCGACAGAGCGACATGTGTTTGCAGAGCGAGGACCATACCCGTGAAAATCCCAGTCAAGAGGATCAATTCCGTAGACTGGACGCCGACGAAGTCCAACTGGCGCACGATCTCGTGAACTCGAAGCGGTCTTCTGAACAACCACCGCAGGCTCTGACCCAGAAGCAGAATGCCACGGCCGATTTCTTCGGCATTCCCACGCAGGTGCCCCAACGCCGTGAGGACAAGGGCACCGATCAGTTCCAGCACACGCACCAAAGCTCACCTTTACCAATGAGGTTGCACTTCTTCTTTTCCCGAGAAGAAATCTTCAGCGCATCAGGTCCAGGAGTCCGCAGAGTGCACTCCTCGGGTTGCGTAGAACCAACTCGGCACGCCATCGGTCTCCATACGGACCGCGAATCTGGCGGCGATTATTGGCTGCGGCTCCCAGCCGCCCTCGGCAAGGGCGTCCTTGCCGGCTCTTCAGACCACGTCTGGAACTCTCTTCAAGGACTTCAGTCATTCGGCTGCGGCATTGTAAACCACGAATCGAAAAAATGTCAATGTCTTTGTTTAGAGCAGGATGCTCACGTGTGAGTTTAGGGGGACGGAGTAATATGTGAAAAACACGTGGGAAGCTCCTGGAAACGCAGGGATTGCTCCGACGCATCCACCCGAATCGTAACGTACATGCCCCGCACAGCACCCGCTGGACACGTCGTCCCCAAGACCTTTTCCTGAGAGTCTGCAGCCGTACACGTGCAGCCGGCTCGCAGAACAATGAACCACCAAGCCACAAAGGCACCCAGAAAGGCCGTTCACGAGAATGCCGGCCTGTGAATTGTTCTTTGATTTCTTTACGTCTTGGTCCTTTGTGGTTTGTCTTCCGGGCCCAAACGGTTACCCCTGAACGGTTACCCGCAGCCAAAGCAAACTCGCAAGCGAGTTGACAAATCTCCAGACAGGCAGATAATAAGATTGAGACGACAGACCCTGACCCAGACCAAGGGGGTGTGCACTTGCCCAAGGCGAAAATCACGATCCGAGTGAGGGAGATTCTCGACGACATAGGGTTGGGAATGGATGACGGGAATCTGATGTCCAAGTACCGGTTGACTCCCGCGCTCCTGGAAAAAGTGTTGGATAAACTTGTGGGTGCCGGCCTTATCACGGATGAAGATCTCCGAGAACGAGCCGCGTTGACCGACACCCAGGTGACCAGAGCATTTCTCGACACCCAACGAGCACTGGACGAACTGGATTGAGTGAACTGCTCCCTGTCGGATCGGGCAAGCGACGGAGAACTCTCGGCCTAAACTCCCCCTGGTGAGCTGGGGACCGTCACACCCCCTCGCGCTCTCCTACTCAGACATGAAGAAAGCAATATGGCATCAATCGGGAAACAACAAATAAGTTCCGGTATTCAGAAGCTCGATCAGCTTCTCCAAGGCCTCTTCATAGGCGACAACGTCATATGGTACGATCAGGCCGGCAGTTTGGCTCCGGTGTTCTGCTTGAACTTCATCAAGGCGTCTCAGGCGGAGAACAAGCCGATCGTGTACGTGAGCGTAGACCGGTCTCCCAGGAATCTTCTCGAGCAACTCGGGCCCCTGGCCGATAGCTCGCTGCTGACGGTGCTTGATTGTTTCACTTGGGGAAAAGGCGCAGGATCGGATGTATTTCTGAGCTTCTACTACGACGCGAGAACAGACTGGCCATGCCGAATAGTGCGCATCGACGAACCCCAGCGAGTCGAACAGGTCATGGACAGGCTCTACGGGGTCCATTCCGCGCTCGAAGGGGACGTGCGGTTCATTTTCGAGAGTCTTACGGGCATGGAGGCGCTTTGGGGCGGAGAACAGAACTTACTGAATTTCTACAGCCATTCCTGCCCTCGCCTGTACGAACTCAACACCGTGGCTTACTGGATAGTGGAGAAAGACGTCCATTCCCAGCGCATGAAGGCTCAGATCAACCAGATCGCGCAGGTCGTGATCGACCTCTCGGTGAAACGGGGTCGCACGTCCCTTTCCATCCTCAAGGCGGAGAAGCGCGGCTCAGGGAATCTCCATCGAGAATACACCTATTGGAGCAAAGACCTCACGGTCACGTTCGAGAAAGGGAAACGATCCGCCCAGCAGGTGGATCTCGGCTCCAGGCTCAAGGAGGCGAGAAAGCTGCGGGGACTGTCGCAGAACGAGCTGGGGAAACTCGTCGGAGTCACCCCCAGCACGATTTCCCAGATCGAGAGCAACCTCATCTATCCGTCGTTGCCCGCGCTGTTGAAAATGGCGGAGGTGCTGACAATAGATATCGGGTTTCTTTTCAGCGACCGGGAAGGCACCGGGAAGAAGATCGTGTTTCCGTCAGTTGATGCGCCGGAAGTGAGACTACCCACCGTCCCCGAGGGCATAGTCTCTGTGAAAGCCCTGATCCCCGAAGACCTTCAGACTCGGGCGGAACCGTATCTGATCGAGGTGGCTCCCGGCAAGGAATTGCCAGCACACTTTTTCGTGCACAAGGGGGAAGAGATGGGATACCTGCTCTCCGGCAAGCTGGAGGTGGTCATCGAGGACACGGTGCAGACCGTCAGAGCCGGCGACCTCGTATACCTCACCACCGAAACTCCCTCCCAGTGGCGGAACCCGGGCCCCGGCGCGGCTCGACTTCTTTGGGCTAAACTCAAGTAGCGATTTGCTGGGGAAGGGACCTCTTGCAAAAAGCGGTTGGGAACCGCAAGGAAGGATGAAAGTCCCGTCCGCACGACTCGGGAACCCCCTGGATGGTCAGAAACATCCAATATTCTAGCAGCTTTCGGAAGGGGTGCAGGGAACCCCCTTTTTTCATACCCACCACAACCGTACGCGACCACAACCAATCGTGAAACTCAGCGGCCCAGATCGCAAGAACATGGTGGATAGTGAAAGGGCCCAATATTCCAAACGTTTTCGGAAGGGGGTCCGGGGGACAACCCTTTTTCAAAACCACCATGACCGCGACCGGCCACAACCAAGCATGAACATGCTACCCCACCGGCCACTCGATGAACCGGCTTTCTTTGCGGCGACCAGCGGGAGCCGCACTATCCCAAGAGTTCTTGAGGATGGGGGTCCGGGGGAAGGAACTTCTTGCAAGAAGTTCCTTCCC
>JBFMAA010000018.1:0-64667 GCA_040755955.1 Thermodesulfobacteriota bacterium | reverse complement strand
AAAGTAGACACAAACCCACTCTCCCTTCCCTACAACCACTAGGCGACAGGGCTTGCTATTCCCCTCCCTTGATGGGAGGGGTTAGGGGAGGGTGAAAGTTCCCGCAATTCTCAACGCGTGGCACTATGACGCACAGGTGGAGATCATTCAAGCCAACGAAAGAGACGTAATCGGCGTCAGTGCAATTAGCGTTTGGGAGATTGCGGAACTTGTCGAGTACAAACGACTGGAGTTGCCTTGTCCGTTGAAGCAGTGGTTCGATGAGTCGCTCAAATATCCCGGAATACGCTTGATAGAACTGACGCCTGAGATTGCCATAGAGTCTTCCGAGCTCCCAGGCCGGTTACACCGTGATCCGGCGGATCAGTTTATCGTCGCAACCGCACGGACGTTTGATTGTCCGCTTATCACCTCGGACGGTAGGATTCAGAAGTACCCTTACGTCAAGACGGTAGCATGGCACGAATCCGGGCAGATACCCCGTGAAGGGTTGCGTCGTTCGTCGTGGCTGGTGCCATGAGGGTCAGCTCCCGTCGTTCGCCTTTTCCATGAACTCGGCAGCCCAGCAGAAGGCTTCGGATTCATCATGCTCACCTTTGTCGGCAAGCAGGCAGGCCAAGTCCCGCAGGTTGCGGAGCAACTCCCAGCGCCGGGTCCCCGGGTCGTTCTCGCGGATGGCCAGTGCCCGTCGGAAGAGCGCTTCAGCTCCGTCGTAATCCCGCTTCTGCCACAGCAGCTGTGCCAGGCGGTCCAGGTCGCAGATCACGTCTGGGTGATCCGGTCCCGATTCCTTCTCCCTGATTGCCAATGCCCGTCGAAAGAGCACTTCAGCTCCGTTGTAATCCTGCTGGTCCTGCAGCCCGAATGCCAGGGTCTCCAGGATATGGATCGCATGTGGGTAATCCCGTCCTGAGTCCTTCTCCATGATTGCCAACGCCCGCCGGTAAAGCGATTCTACGGTCGCATACTCATACGTCCTTTGGTCGATGAGCGTCCGCGCCAGGTCGACAAGGGCCTGGATGACAAAGTCGGGGTGGTCCTGCCCGAAAGTGTCTTCCAAGATCTCCAACCGCCGTCGATGGAGCGCTTCCGCTCCTTTGGGGTCGTCTTTGTATTCCAAGACTGCGGCAAGTTTGGCGAGGGGATCATTCAGGTCAGGGTGATGAAGGCCCACCGTCTTTTCGATGATTTCCAGCGCTCGTCGATAGCGGGCTTCGGCCCCGTCGAGATCCCCCTTGTCGCAAGCTAACCCCCCCATGAGGTCCAGAACGTCTGCCACGCTTCGGTCATCCATACCCGTGATCTCCTCTCGCATTGCCAATTCCCGCCGATGAAGAGCTTCGGCCCCTTCGTGTCTGTCCAGCAACCAGAGGAAGCTGCCCGCCTCGTGCACGGCATCGGCGAGGTCCGTCTGACCAGCCCCGTTTTGCCTGTATTTCTCGAGCATCCCGTTCAGCGCCTCTTCGAGGTCGAAGCGCTCCCCGAGGGGCTTCCAGTCTAAGCACAATTCGTAGAAGATTTGTTCCCCTGCGAACAGTCCCCTGAACATGCTGGGGATCTTGATGCAGCCAAGCAGGTCTTTCCATCGTTCGGCCCGGGTGAGTTGCCAGGGAAGCTCTTCAATCCGCCGAGTGTCGGTCTTTCTCCGGCCGAAGTACCTGGCGAGAGTCAGGTGTGCTCCCTTTTGCGCGTCCGTGTTCGCAAGGTAACGGGTCTGCACCGCGTGACGGAGGTAGTCGTGGACGAAGCCCAAGAGCCCGGCCTTGCTCACCAGCCACTCCTGAATCGCAGCCCCGAACGGCGACCAGATCTCGATGGGAAGAGGGATATTCTCGTACCCGAGACACCCGAGCAGCTCGCTCTCGTAGAGCCCCCGCCGCGCGGCCCAGAGCAGACTCAAGGAGTCCTTGACCAGGCCGCCCCGTTCCTTGTCGAAATCCCCTTCCAGGCGTTCCAGGACCTTCTCGTAGAGCGCGGGGATCGTTTCCGCGGCGAGGCAGTCGTCGATCTTCTCGTCGATCTTCTCGTAGCTCCCGAACTGCCTCAGCTCATCCAGCAGGGCCCGCAGATACAGGGGGTTCGAGCACTGATGC
The DNA here is from genome assembly GCA_040755955.1 of Thermodesulfobacteriota bacterium. Classification (GTDB taxonomy): domain Bacteria; phylum Desulfobacterota; class Desulfomonilia; order Desulfomonilales; family Desulfomonilaceae; genus JBFMAA01. The sequence continues at coordinate 62,574 of JBFMAA010000018.1, read as the reverse complement.
GCATGCGATACTCGGTCCATCTGCACAGTGCTCAGCTTCTTCCCGTACCTGCCGAGATAGCCGGCAACGAGGTCCCGTCGTTCTTCCGGCTGAAGGGGAGTCACTTCCAACTCAGGCCATTTTCGGACTTTCAACGCGGTCAAGGTGGGACCGGAAAGGCTCGAGACGAGCAGCCTGACATGAGGAGGCATCACGTTTGGCAACCACTCCAATTCCAGGCAATTGTCACGATTTTCAAGCTGGTTCAACGCGTCGAGGATCAGCACCATGGTCCCCTTCGAGCCGGCCACGGCAAGCCATTCCGGCAGAGCCTTGCACAGTTCCCCGGGCTTTGACGGGATGTCCCGCCTGAGCCCATACCGTCGCTTGATCTCACCGAGGATTCGGTGCACAAGTCCGAGATAATCGCTGCTTTGTGGCGTGCCGCCGATGAAGTGGAGTACCACGAACGCGTCCGGATGGGCTCGAACGTATCGGTTCGCCCAGTTGGCCAAGAGCGCGGATTTCCCCGCGCCGGACTCGCCGGTAATCACAAGGGGAGGTCCATTCCCGTTCACATGGTCGTCGAGCCGTTGGAAATACTCCGCTCGGCCGATGTAGACCCTGGCCCTGCTCGCCGCGTATGCCTCATGTTCAGCCGCCTCACGGTCGAGCGCGTCGGGGATCGAGTGCGCGGGGAAATCCGCGTCGATCGCGGTCCACAGGTCTTCCAGGACCATGTTTCCCAATGCCGTGGGATCAGTATAGTTCTCTTTCACGGGGAGGCCGCTCTGCCTGATCCGGTCCTTGAGGGCATCGAGCTTTGCTTTCGCCTCTTTCGACTGGGATGCGTAGTTCTTCCGCTCCTCCAGGGGTATCCTGACCATGTACCCACTATCCCTGAAGAAAAAGAACGACCGGACTGCCGAAACCGGGTCGTTCAGCGCGGCGTGCAGGATCTCCAACTCGGTGACGCTCTTGCCCGGGTGTTCCGCGAGCCAGGGCATCTCTTTGACGAGATCCCGCTCTATGGAATCGGGGACCCAACCGTACAGCTCTCCGAGAATGCCCACGAAATACGGCCGGCACTCGTCTACCTGGCGCAGACAGAGCCTGATGGTGTCCCCGTGCCGGGAATCCTCGTCGGTGATGCCCCACCGTAGGTCCACATACACGAAGTCCACGAAACGCTCCCGACACCGCCGTTGGAGCTCCGGGAATATGCGGTTCACCAGATCGTCACGCTCTTTGCGCGTGTCCCTGAACGTCGAGGATACGAACAGCCTGACCACCCGGTGCCTGCGTGCACCCCCATGCCCCGAGCCTGAAGACATATTTCCCTCCGGGGAGAACCAACTCTAATATAGCGGTTCTCGAAAGTGATTTCCGATTCCAGGTCGGCCTGATCCTGTGGGGCAGGCTTTCCAGCCTGCCAATCGGTCGAAACTAGTGAGAACCGCTCTATGACGTTAGTCTTCTCTTTGCCGCTCAGGTTCCCCGGGGGTCAACCGGCCTCATGCTTGCTAATGGAAGAGGCCATTGCGTACATACGGTGACGGATGCTTCAAGGCCGGCATGGGAGAGCCCTGAAGATCCGACAAGATCTTCTCTCGCAAAGCACGCAAAGATCGCAAAGGGTTACGCATTACTTTTAGAGGCCGACCAAAACACCATGGGCGAATCTCACCAGACGGACCACTCCTTCTTCGGCATGGGTTTCGTGTAGTTGGTGCCCAGCGCGGTGCGGAGCTTCGCGAATGCAGCGTTCGCGTCGGCAAGGGCTTCGATCTTCCCGATCCTTTCCTGGAGCACGTCCCCTTCGGCTTCCTGGAGGGCTACCTTGTGGACTTCTTCGAGGGAAGCGCGGCCTGCGATTACCGCGCGCATCTTCTCGGCCTCCTGGAGCGCGCGCTCTTTGTTGGCAAGCGCGTCGAGCGAGTCCAGGTAATCCAAAGCAGTAACGCGTACCTCGGAAACGATCCCCAACGCAATCGATCCGATCTGCCGGTGAGTCTTGAGCGAGTTGGCTTTCGTTGCCTTGGAATCCCTCGTGTTGGCAAGCCAGTCGAGAAGGTCGAAGTAGACCATAACCCCCACGTCCTTCCACTCCTTCTCGTAGACGAACTTGTCCTTATCCCGAGTGTACCGCCAGAAACCGGTTACTGTCGGGAAATACTTGACAATAGTCCGTCTCAGGTCATTCACGGAGTTCACGTACGCCAGACCCGCCATGTAGGCTTCAGGTCGGCTGTTCACTGCCTGAAGTTCCAGTTCGCACACCTCCGCGGGAGGGCTCGGCGCGCAAAGCGAGCCCACAAGCCCGAACCCTCCGTCCAAGCAGAGATCGGGTGAAAGCCCCATGGCCGAACCCAGCACGTTGCGCTGTTTCCGGATGTCTATCCGGATTTTCGTCCGAAGCCGCTCCGCCTTGAGCAGGTTCTGCTTGGCCCGGTAGTAGTCCTCTCTCTCGAGCAGCTTGTCCTTGAGCAACTGGCCGGCCTTCGTGGACACGGATGCTCTCAAGCCGTAAAGCCTCTCTGCCAACGGGAGGTTTTCCGTCAACCCGAGCAGCCGGTAGAACGCGGCCTCTACCCCTCCCACCAGCCGCTGCCCAACCCGCAGGGACTGGAAGTGCGCTTTGAGCCGATCATTGGAACTGCTGTCGAACAGATAGTACGCCAGAGCCGCTTCGGTCGGGCTCCACCGAGTCTCCATCGAGTAGCGCCAGGTGCTCCTTTCGTGGCTGTTGGAAAAGTTGGTGACGCCGGTTCCCTTTTCCCCCGGACTCGCGGTGATGCCCTCCTGTCCCAGAACCTCGCTGTACGACCATCGCTGGTTGTCTCTCTCGCTCAATTCGCCGGAGAACACCATGTGCGGCAGGGTCTTGACCCGTTGACTCTGCTTCAGCGCCTTCTTGACGGCCTCGTCGATGAGTTCCACCTGAAGGTCCAGGTTGTTCACGAGCGCGAGGTTCCTGCAATCCTCGATGGTGAGGAGATTCCTGCCGACCTCCGCGGTGACCGGTTTCTTTCGGTATTTCAGGATGTAGTCGTGAGCCGTGGAAATCCCGGACTGCAATGGGTCCGTCGACCACTTCAGATATGGCGGTGAAAGCCTGCACCCCCCCAACAGGAACAGCAACGCAGCCATCAGACAGGCCGAAGGGAAACCGCTCGATTTGTGAGACCCGTATCCCATCACAGAGTCCTCATTCGGGGTCGAGAGTGCCTGTCATGCCCACTTTCAGCTCGTCTTTCGGGTTGTCGATGAGGACCCAGATCCTTGCCGTCTTGGATTCTGGCGTGATGACCGGCGCCACTCGCTCGACGGTCCCGCTGAACTGCTCACCGGACACATAGGTGAAAATCGTCTTTGTCCCTTTCTGGTACCGGCTTAGATACGCTTCGGGCACGTGTCCGACGGCATACACCTTGCTGGTGTCCACGATAGCAAAAAGCCTTCCGAGTCTCTCCACCGCCTCGAAAGGTTCCACATACCTGGCCGCGAGGTACCCGGTGAAAGGCGCTCGAACCGTGCATGCGGCCAGATCGAGCCGGCTCACTGCCAGGTCTTTGAGCACCGCCTCGCGGTTGGCCGTGGCGATGGCCACTTCCTCTTCGGCCTCGATAAGCTTCTGGCGCGTGCTCCAGTCCTTCACGAGAAGCGCCTCTTTCACGCTCATCTTCTGCCGTGCCAGTGCGAGGGTCAGCTCAGATGAGGCCAGCCTCTTCTCGATGGCCTCGGTCATGGCCGCGTACCGCTTGGCGGAGACTTCGACCACCGGCCGTCCTGATTCCATCCTGTCTCCCTCTTGGAAGAGAACCGCCTCGACCACACCGCTGACTTCGCTGGGAACCGTTGCGGAACGGTACGGGGCAATGACCGAGGACCTGACCCGTGTTTTGCCGTCGGTCTTCGTCAGGGTTCCTGACTGCAGCGGGTCGACGGACGTGGCGGCAGTTTCCTGTGCGTGAGGTGCAGCGCCGAGGGAGAGCGCGGTCCAGAGACACAGAAGGGCGCACGCAGCAAGAGCCGATAATATTCTATGGAATTGCACGGCGAAAACCACCTATTACCATGAGCATACTATATTACACCTGAGGTCATAGATCATTGTAGCTGATTTTACATGTAATGTCAACGCGGGCTCCCCTTCGGCATCCCCTGGCTCCAATGCATTTGACAGAAATCTGAGCGGGCATTACAATAGGGCGTAGGGCTGATACGCATGACGAGGATGTTGAATCCTGCAACCCCATTCCCCTCCCGGTAGTCCTAACATGTATGCCGGTTTCAAACCCTCACTGAGCCGGAGCACCGATGAATTTGAAGGATGAGGAACACCTGACCACCCTGACTGCAGAAGCCCCCCGACGAGGATCGAAAGCCGCTGTCCGCTCGGTTTCTCAGGTTCCTGAAGCACCGTACAAGCAGGTCGATGAATCCGCCTGGTCCGAAAGGGAGACCTCGTTCGCGGATCTGGCCATCATTATCCGCAAGAGGATCTGGATTGTGACGGGGACGTTTCTCCTCGTGTGGGTTCTGGGAATGCTCTACGCGTACACCAGGGTCCCGATCTACCGTTCCGAAGCGACGGTGAAGGTTGGACAGGAACACAAGGAGTCCATCAAGAATCTGGGCGAAGCCGCGGTCTCCAACTGGTGGAACCAGGACGAAGTATACGCCACCGAGGCGGAAGTCCTGAAAAGCAGACCTATTGCCGAAGCACTGGTCGAAACGGTCGACCTTATGCAATACGATGAATTCAGCCGGCCGGAGCGACCGAGCCTGATGAGTTCCATCCTCACGTTTGCGGCCGCCTATGCAGGATTCGGCAATGGCAGCACGACTGCCCCGATTACGGAAGAAGCCAGAAAGCGAAGCCTGGTGGCAGGGGTTCTCAGTCGAGTGTCCGCGCGGCGTCAGGGCAAGACTCACATGCTCAGACTGGGAATGGAAGCGCGAGATCCGGTCGTGGCCAAGGAACTCCTGGACGCGTACCTTACGCTGTACCTGAAGAAAGACCTCGCGGAAAAGCGCAGGCCCGTCAATACTGCCGCAACGTGGCTCAAAGTCGAAGTGGAAACGGCCGAGAAAAAGCTGGTGGATTCTCTCGCCCAGTTAGTGAAGTTCACGAGCGAGCACGGCGTGGTGGCCATGGACGGCGAAGCCAACCATGTGTTGAAGTTTTTCAATAAGGCGGCAGAAGGTCTCGTTAGATCAAAGGAAAACAGGGTTCACCTCGAGGCCATGAAGGTCGGCGTCGGGCAGTCCGGCCCACCCGTGCTCCCCTATGGGGTCGAACGCGGTGACGTGAGCAAAATGAGGGAGAAACTGTCACTGCTCGAATCAGAGTATTCGCAGCTCCAGGAGATCTACTCCGAGAACTATCCGAAGCTGGTGCTGATGAAGAAGCAGATCGCCTTTCTTCGGGAGAAAGTTGCCGAGCTCGAGAGCGGCGCAGTCTCTTCCGCTCTGGATGCCGCGGAACAGCAAGAGAAACTGCAACAAGATGCGTTCGAACGAGCTAAGAAGACCGCACTCGAATCCAAATCGGACAGCACGGCGTACGCGGTTCTCAAGAAAGAGGTCGAAACCAACGAGCGCTTGTACAACATCCTACTCGAGAAGTCCAAGGAGATGGATCTCAACACCCAGATCGTCGTGAGCCGACTCACGGTCGTGGACCCTCCCTCCACGCCGGTATCCCCAGTGAAGCCGAAGAAGCGTGCCATCATGATGGCTGTGCTTCTCATGGGATTGGTGGGCGGCATTTCGGCGGCGTTTGTGGTGGAACACTTCGACGACAAGATCCGGTCCACAGACGACGTGACGAGAAAGATAGGCCTGTGGACCCTCGGCGAAGTACCGGATGTGAACAAGCTGAGAAGGGAGCTCTCGTCCGCGGTGAAGAAGGGATCATATGAGTTTCTGCCCCATGATTCCCCAAGGTCACCCGTGTCGGACGCGATCAGAAACTTGAAACTTGCGATCTTCCTCTCCGCTCCCGCGTCGACCATTTCGAGCATCGCGGTGTGCAGCTCCTTACCCTCGGAGGGGAAGACGTTCATCGCGGTGTCGGTTGCCACCGCCATGGCGACGAGCGGCAAACGCGTCCTTCTGATCGACACGGACCTGCGGAGAAGAGGTCTGACACGGGTCTTCGAAAAGAGGACCAAATCCTCCGGGTTGTCATCCGTGCTTTCGAGCAACGAGGTGAAGCTCGAGTCCGTGGTGAAGCGTTCTCACGTGCCGGGTCTGTACTATATCCCTGCGGGTCCTGTTCCTCCGAACCCGCCCGGACTTCTCGAATCCGCGAGAATGGCCAGAGTGGTGCGTCAGCTCAAGAAGGCATTCGACATGGTGATCTTCGACTGCCCTCCGGTGGTCGGGCTTCCTGATGCCCAGATAGTCTTGGCGCATGTTGATGCCGCGGTGTTGGTGGCGAGGATGGGGTACGTGCCCTTTGACCTGGTCAGACAGGCTCGAGACAGGCTGACGGCAACGAAGAGACCCATACTCGGCGTGGTCCTGAACATGTCGGACAAGGTCTCCCCGTACTACCGCAAATACAAGTATTACAAATACTATAGCTGACGGCCCACGCTTCGTACGAACTCGACCACGGACTCGTCAGGGGCAAACGAGAGCGCGAAGCACGGGACGCTCTGCACCAGTCGTCCGGCGAAGTCCAGGACAAGGGGGATTCCGGCCCCGTCCCACAAGGGCAGGAAGCAACGAGCCAGCAGTGAGCAACACGCGGAAATCCCGCTGAGAGCCCGAGTGGAGTGAGTCGCGGCCTTCTCGAGGAAGAAGATGGCTCGCACCGGAACGCTCTCGCACGACACCAAGGGCGAGTCACCGTGCCATGGGGTTCCGTGGACCCGGTAGCCGGTCCGGTCTGGCCTGATCACCACTCGGTCGTCGTTGAGAATCCGGGCCCGAGTGTCGAACAGCCTGCAAATCGTGGTCTTGCCGGCTCCGGAATTCCCTGCGAAAAGGTATCCTTTGCCCTGGTCGTTGACCGCGCATGCGTGCACCATGAGTCCGGGTCTTGTGGTCAGCATGGAGACCATTGCCAATTCCGGTAAGGGTCTTTCCCACGGCACAATACGAACCGCGGTGCCTGCCGCGTCTGAAAGGGGGGTACGGACGAACACCTCGCCCTGCCGGTAACGGGCATCGAATATGGCCATTCTGTAGGGTTCCGGCCCGAGCAGCGGTGACCGAAACGCAAACGCATGCCTTCCCTCATGCTCGTAGAGCGACCACAGAGACCCACTCTCAAAGATCTTCTCGTCTTCCCGCAGGATTCCGGTCGGAAACGGCCCTGAACGCACTTGAATCGTCAGATCCGGCATCCCTGACACCACGAACTGATCGTACGCAGGCTCGGTCTCGAGCAGCGTGTCGGAGCCTTCGCCGCACAACGTGATGCCGAGGTCGGCAATTCGTACGCTCAGACAAGCCTGGTCCGATTCCACGGCTGAACTTGGGATGGGAGGAAGTGTCATACCAACCTGCGGACCGTCAAGCAAGATTTCGGCAACGCCCCCTCCTTAGATGGAACGGCGTGTCCCGACGGTTCCATCAAGGACACTCGCAACGGTTCACCCGGACAGAAGAATCTTCACCACAGACACAGAGGTCACGGAGAAAACCAAGAATCTTCATCCACACATGGCGCAGATTTCGCCGACAAGAAGCAAGGCTTCAATTATTCTCCTTCTTTCTTCCGTCAGAACAGACCAATATTCCAAAAGGTTTCGGAAGGGGGCCCGGGGGAAAACCTTTTTTCAAAACCACCATGACCGCACGCGGCCACAACCAAGCGTGAAAATGCCCCTCCACCGGCGTCTCAACGAGCCGGCTTTCTCTGCCGCGACCAGCGGGAGCCGCACTATCCCAAGAGTTCTTGAAGATGGGGGTCCGGGGGAAGGAACTTCTTGCAAGAAGTTCCTTCCCCCGGAATCTTACCTTTCGGAAAGCGATTTGGTCTCAACTCCCACCTTCGACGCACGGCCCGCCGGCGCCGCTGAGACACGCGGCGTACCCGGGACCGGACGCGCTTGGTCCTTTGCAGCCGGCCAGCACGGCCTCTTCGACGATGAGTCTGACCTTGGTAATCTTCGGCGGGGTGTAGGGTTGCCTTGCACGGCTCTGGTTGCTATCGTGGTTCATTTGGACGCTCCTGATCGTTCTGGGGAGAGTTCAAGCAGGTCCGAGCGAAGATGCGCGACCCTGCAGAAGTATTCGAGTTCGGCTTCGGGGTGGCCTGCTTCCAGTTGCGACTTGCCGGGACAGACTCCGCACAGCCAGGTGATTTCGCAACGCCGGCAGGGGGTCTGCCTGGTGGCAGGCATGTTTCTCACGGTCGTAGCCAGCGTGTGCCACGCCTCACGGAAGCCACCCTTTCGCACGTCGTACGAGGGGTCGCGCGACAGCACGCACGCACTGAGCCTGCCGAACGAGTCCACGTGGAAATTGGAGAGCGCTGCCCCGCATCTGTACACGTAGTCGTGGCGGGGCTGCAACGTCTTGGACCGGCGGTGCAGATCACGCCATCCTTGCAGCCGTTTTGCGTCTGTTCGATCCAGCTCAACTGCCGCTTCGGGGGACACGCGAAGCGATACGGGCACGGAGTTCCCGTCCAGGCCCGCATTGATTTCCGTATCGTATCGGAACTCAACTCCGAGCTCGCGGGCGAAGGATTTCATCTGCTCGATTTCATGGAGATTACTCGTCATGATCATGCTTTTCAGTTTCAGCGGCAGATTCCGTTCGAGGAGCAGGTGAATGCCTCTCATGCACCGGTCGTATGATCCAGGGGCTCGGGTGATACCTTCGTAGGTTGCTCGAGTGCGCCCGTACAGCGTAATTTCTATGGAAAAGGGCGGCAGATCAGTCATATGATCCGCGATCGACGGGGTCAACGTGGTGCCGTTGGTGAAGACGGTGATCAGAAAACCGCGTCTCTTGGCGTGCTCGTAGATATCGAGTGCGTCCGGCCTTACGAAGGGTTCGCCTCCGGTCAGAAGCAGCCACAAACACCCCTCTGACGCGATCTGGTCAAGGATGCCGCAGATCTCGCCCGCGGTGAGCTCCTTTCGTCCGGAGGCGCCGGTCGACTGGTGGGGACCGAGGTAGCAATGCACGCATGAGAGGTTGCAGGCCGCGGTTAACTCAAGCGTCCCTGAGAGCGGGACATCGGCTTGCATGGCCTTTGCTGCCAGAGCCCTTCCGAACGGCGTCCAGTCTTGCACATCGAGGCACGGACCTTCCATTTCAGGCTTCTCTTGCCGCGCCGAGGGCCACCAGTTGTCGGCAGAGTTCTACCGTATCTCTGAAGGCCTCTTCCGGAGATACCTCATACTCCTCGACTATGACCTTGCTGATCTCTTCGACGGATCTTTCCCCATCGATCAGGTTCCATATCCGCGCCGCTACTTCGTTTAACGAATATATGCCGTCGATTTCGCCGGCGATTCTCCTAATGGGCACAAGGATGATCTCGCCCATGATCTCCCTGGAGACCATGGAGTCCTCTTTGATGAGTCGTTTGTTGCTGTCTTCTGCGCTGTGCACGATGGGTTTGCCCGGTCCGGGAGATTGTCCTCTGTTCAGAGTATAGCATTTCCCGAGAGTCACAGCAAATCGGTCAGATCTGAGCGCGGTCCGAAGGGCGAGATTTCCTTGGGCGTCAAGATAGGAAGGCGGCGCGTCTTCGCGGCCATGATTACGGCCATCTTCGGACATGGGAGTTCATCCCCGGCCGATTCGCCATCCCTGGCAGACGGGAGGGGGTAACCCCCATAGGCGCTCACTTGGCGACAATCGAATTCGACATTTCAGCCAGTGATCCCCCTCCCCCCTCCCACGAGGGGAGGGGAATCCGAAACCCTATGCCCCTGGAGGGAGGGGGAAGGGTGAGGGGGAGGATGCTAAGGCAACACGTGCTCTGAAGTTAGCATCTATGGGGGTAACCCGGTCCCCACATGCCAGGCTGCGGGGCCACGCAGTTGGTTCGAGGGGCGTGCACGGCTACTCGCGTCTTCATCGATCGTGGAGGCGCTGCGCCGCGACATGGTTGCCGATACGACCTACACTATCCTTATGGTGCTCGCCTGCCCTTCGGACGGAAGCCCGCCATCATCGTTTACGATCCAGGTCAGGGTCCGGACGCTGGTGTCCGGAGTGCCGCTGCTGTCGGTGAACCTGATGTGCCTCAGCATCGACTCATAGTCCGCCTCGCTCGCCGCGCCGGTCAGCGTCAGTTTGCCCGTTCCCGAATCCCAGGATGCGGTGACTCCGCTCAGCAGGTCTCCCGGCGCGATGCTCAGCGAGTCCTGATCGCTGTGGTAGTTGCCCGTGATCTGAATGGTGGCTGACGACATGGTGTCGCTCGTCGCATCGGTGATTGTCACGCCCGAGTCGAGCACCTGTGCGCCACTGCCGGTGGTGTAGTCGAGATGACCCGTGTCGTAACGGACCACGGCAAAGTCGTCGGCTGAGGCAGTCCATGCGGAACCTGCGGCCACGATCTTGCCATCGGGCTGAATGGCTACGGAAGCTCCGTTGTCATCAGAGCTGCCGACAGCGGTGGTCAACCTGCCGTCACCATCCAAGGTCGCGTCCAAGCTCCCGTCCGGGTTGTACCGGACAACCGCGAAGTCGTTGTCCGTGCCGTTGTTCGAGGAACCACCGACCACGATCTTACCGTCAGGCTGGACGACCACGGAATAGGCGTTGTCGTCAGCGGTGCCGATGGTTGTGGTTAGCTTGCCGTCGCCGTCGAAAGTCGTGTCCAGGCTGCCGTCGGAATTGTAGCGAACGACTGCAAAGTCGTTGTTGGTGCCGATCGAGGCATAGCCGGCTACCAAGATCTTCCCATCTGACTGAATCGCCACCGACCGCCCGAAGTCATCGCCGGACCCGACCGCAGTGATTGCTTTGCCGTCAGTGTCGAAGGTCGTGTCCAAGGTCCCGTCCGAGTTGTACCGCGCCACCGAGAAGTCATTATTGGACCCATTGTACGAGCTGCCTGCCACCACGATCTTGCCGTCAGTCTGAATCGCCACGCCATACGCGTGGTCGTTCGTGGAAAGCACGGTTACGAGCTTGCCGTCTCCGCTGAAGGTCGGGTCGAGGCTGCCATCGGAGGTGTAACGGACCACCGCGAAGCGCCATTTGCTCGAAATGCTCGCGTCGCCTGCAACCACGATCTTGCCGTCAGTCTGGATCGCCACCGCATTTGCCTCATCGAGACCGGTGCTGATAGAGGTAGTTACGGTGCCTCCATAATTGAACTCGTCGTCCAGGCTGCCGTTAGAGTTGTACCGCACCACAGAGAAGTCGCTATTTCCGCCGACGTTTGAGTAGCCGGCTACTACGATCTTCCCGTCAGACTGAATTGCCAGCGAGCGTCCGTAGTCCCCTGACGCTCCGACCGGGGTGTTTACCTTCCCTTCGAAATCGAAAGTGGTGTCGAGGCTCCCGTCCGCATTGTAGCGGACTGCCGCAAAGTCGTTATTCGATCCATTGTAAGCATAGCCGGCCACCACTATCTTCCCGTCAGATTGAATCGCCGCTGCATTAGCAACGTCAGCGCTGGGCCCTACAGTGGTGACCACCTTTCCAGTGCCGTTAAAGGTGAGGTCGAGCGAGCCGCCCGTGCCCAACGACAACGTCGGCGGGTCGTTCACGATAAGCGCTCCGCTCGCCTGGTTGCTCTCCTGCCCGCCGGTGTCCGTCACGCTGTAATAGTAGGAAGTAGAGCCGACCCAATCGGCATCGGGAGTGAATGTCACCGAGCCGTCACCGGTATCCGTCGCATTGATCACCTGACCCTGGAAAATGTTCACCCCGTCGAGCTTCAGCGTCCCATGCTGGGGAAGGGTGAACACCCTGACCGATGCCAACGAATCGGCCGACGAGCCTCCGGACACCTGATCGACCGCATCACTGAATCCCCAGGACGTCACGGCAAACGTGGTGTTCTCATTTCCTCGAGCCAGTTCGCCGCCGGCAGCGCTCGGCGCGTCGTGTATCGCACCCGCGGTAATATGCGCGTTTGCGGACACGCTCGTGGCGCCCCCGGAGTCAATGACCTGGTAATGGAACGAGGTGGCGCCGTTCCAGTTCGCGGTCCCTGTGAAGGTCACGGAGCCGTCCCCCGCGTCAGCCCACGGGATCGACTGTCCAGCCGAAATGGCAGCCGCATCGAGATAGAGAGTGCCGTTCAAGGGAAGATCGACCACCTTCACATACGCCGGCGAATCCGACGAGGAGCCTCCGGGGACTTGATCCGCGGCGTCACCAAATACCCAACCGGTCACCGCAATGGACGCGTCTTCGTTCCCGGATACGGAGAGGTCTCCGGTTGTGGGCGCGTCATTCACCGCGGCGACCGTGATGCTCACCCAGTCGTAGTCGTTCTTGGCCCCGCCGGAACCGGTGTTCCCCAGGTCGTTGCTGACGACCTGCAAAGAAGTGGAGCCGTTCCAGTTCAGCGTGGGATCGAATCGGAGACCGTCCAGCGCCGCGTTGATGTTGTTGAGGCTCCCGGTGAACGCCATCACCGGATCACCCGATCCGTCCCCGGAAGTGAACGTCAGGCCGCCGGTACCGGACAACGTAAGGGTGCCGTTACTCACGCTCAACTGCACCTGAAGATTGGACGTCCCCGCGTCTACGTCTGAGATCGCGATGAGATTGGAATTGCCCGCGTTGAAGAAGAGCGCGGTGTCCTCGGTCGCCGGCTGTGAGCCCGGTACCTGGTTCACGGGCCCGTCATTCACCGAATCCACAGTGACGAAGAAGTTCGCGGTCACGTCCGCGGTGAGCGGGTCAGCATCCGCAGCCCGTATGACCACCTCTGAACTCCCGAATTGGTTCGCGGCATAGTTGAGGGTCAGTTGGTCGGAGTAAGTTCCGCCGATCGGGGTCGAACTGAACAGGCCCGGATTGCTCAAGCTCGCAACGGTGTAGGTGAGATGCGCGGTTTCCACGTCCGAGAAGTATCGGCTCAGATCGATGGTGCTCGGTGATGCGTCCTCCTGCACGTACAGATCGGGCATGCCCGTGGTGGTGGGCGCGTTGTGGATCACGAAATTGTCGAGTCCGGTCGCGATAAGGCCGTTCTCGGCCGCGACCTCGATCGTCAGGGTCACCGTCTCACCCCTGTACGCGGAGATGTTCGCGCTGAAGTGGGTCATAGAGATGGAATCCGAGGCCCCCGGATTGGTCTTGAACAGATCCTGCAAGAGCACCGTGCCGCTGCTGTCGTACAGGCTGACGGCCAGGAATTGATCCGTTGCGCCGCTTCCCGGATCTCCGCCATCATCGACGAAGCCGGTCACGCAGCAGTTCGTGTATTTCATGTCCCAGTGCAGGGATTCCGCGCCGTCGTCGAGGGTCAGTGTCTGATACAGTCGCTGGTTGGAGTTATAGTTTTGCAGCAGGTAGGCGGAATAGTCCCCGTCGGTGGGGCTGAAGGGTGCCGAGTCGATTCCGGGTGTCAGTTGGGGAACTCCCGCAGTCCCCCACAGGCTTCCCCGCTGGTCCGCGTAATCGTTGTAGGGATTCGTGACCTGCGTGGGGTCGTCAAGAGACAGAAACACTCCCGGCTGAATGGTCTCGTTCTGATACGCGATACCGAACGTGCCCAGCCAGCCGTACATGTGGTTACTCGGAGTCCAGCCCGACACCAGCGGATGATCGATCATGGTCCAGCCGCTGTAGTTGCCGATCTCGAAGCTGCCGTTGACGATGGTCGGGCTCGCCAGGTACGACTCCAAAGCCCCCAGACCGTTCCCGTCAAGGAGGTACGGCATATCGCTGATCGCGGACCTCACCTCCAATTCCCAATCAGCCGAGCCCGTTGAGCCGGTCGCGTCGTCGCTTGCCCAGACCGTGGCTCCGGTCGCCCTTGCCAACGCGGCTACGAGCGCGCTTCCCTGTTCGCCGCTGCCCACGTTGCAGCCATACAGATCGATCCGCGCGTCCCCGGACAGGAGCGAGCCCAGGGTCTCCCACTGGGCTGACGAGGATACGACGGTGTTTGCAGTGAAGACCGCGGAGCCGCTCAGCTCCAGTCGGCCCTCTGACCCGTGGGTCATCAGGGCAAGATGGTCGATGGTGCGGTTTTGTGAGGCGACTACATCGGCCAGGGTGTCGGTGATGCCGGCCAGGGTCCCGTGCGCCCCGTCATAGGATATCACTATGGAATTCGGTGCCGAGGCCTCACCCACAAGGTCGGTCGCGGCAAGGGAATCGGCCACCAGGATCACGTTCACGTCCGAAGCGAACATGTCCTGGAGCGGACCGGAGGTGGTAGACGGCCCTTCGGCTTGATGAACTCCGGGGGAAACGGGCGTCTGTGCGGCAACGGTCTTGGCATCAACGAAAGCGGGCGAAGACGTTGCGGGATCCGAGCCCTTCGCCACAGAAGGGCCGCCGGACGTCGAAATGGAGTCCGGGGTAGTGCATGGGGAGTCGTTCGACGGCTGAGCGTCGTCTCCATGCTGATCCGGGCCTGAGTGTACGGTCGTGTCAACGGCCGCGTCGAGCACTATCCGCTCTTCGAGCAGTTCGAGGGTCATCCTCCGCGTGAACCGCCTTGGAACCGGCGCTGAGAAGTACCTGAGCACATCCAACCATCCCATGGCAACCCCCTTTGACCACCCTGCAGGAAGATCGCGTCCATTCCGTGGGCAACCTATCGCCTCCCCGGAAAGCCCCGGATCTCCCGCCCGCGGCCACCACCAAATGTGTATTCTTTTCCCCATTTCAGAGCTGTGGACACACCATAACATCCTGAGTGTACCTGGTGGGATTCCTTGTGTCAACTCTTTCGGTTCCGGCGCATGACGGGGTGGACCCCATCTCGACGGGCACCCACGAAAGGATTATCATTGACGCAGCGCGGTTCCATCAAAAGGCCGCGGCCAAGGCCGAATCCGCGTCAAGGTTTACACGCGCTTCCGGAATTGCCAAGCTGAAGATATCGTAAGTATTCGGTCAGGGAAGCCTGGGAAGGCCACCAGGAAGACACGAAAAAAGGGAATCGTTTTCGTCCTGACGGGGTGAAGCCGACGCTCACTTTTTCGGGTTTTGGCCCCTCGCCGGTTCGTGTTCGCGGTGGAACACGGAAGCCCCTGAGCGGTGAGAGCGGTTCTCGAAAGTGATTTCCGATTCCGGAGGGACCGGAAAATGTGGCAAAGGCTTGCCGCCCGGTGAATCGGCGGAAACCCATGAGAACCGCCATATTACGGGGGAGCACCGGCTTGGGCGCGCCTCGGCTCTTCTCAACACATTGCGGCAATGTCGGTAATCAGGAAGATTCAGAATCGGGAACGGCGGGGAGCTTTGAAAAGCCCCCGGATTACCAGGGGCTCGTCAGTTCGACCTATCTGCACACGGTATGGGAATGGGTTCCGAGACGGATGCGGCATGCGAGGCCGCGATGTACCTGTTGATGTGGGCTACGTCCGTGCGCCACAGCTCTATCTTGCGAATCGCTTCAGACTCCCACGGCAACCAGGTGGATTTCTTCTTGATCCGGATTGCCGCCTCGAGCTCCACTGGTACGGGGGGTTCAAGCCATTCCGCATCGTCGACGGCCATCCCCTTGACCAGGTCCTTCATGAGCTTCGTCTGGCGCCGGTTGAGCCCATTGCGCGGTTGGAGCAGTCGTCTTTCGGCAAGATTTCTAAGGGATTCTTCAGCGGTATTGTTGAGGGCTCGGCGGTCGATGAGTTCCCGCAGGAATCGGTAGTTCTCTCTGAACTCCCCTGGAACGCATGCCACGTCCACGGCTTGGTCGGTCTTCTCAACTTTCATGGCCACTCCCTGTATCGCACGAGCTTGAATATGGTCGGATGTCGGTTTCCGGGCGGGGGGCACCGACTGCAACGCGGAGGCTGCACAGGTCGGGGAGAAGGCCTAACACCTCATTTCGGTGTTGTCAAGTAATGGTTTTACGGAAGAAGATAACTTACCAAAAAAATATGGATAAAAAATGCTATTCAGCCTTGTTTCTGAAGAGACGGTCCTGCTCTTCCTTAACCTTCGGATCTATGGTGATCACGGGGTTATTTTTCTCGAACTGCCTCCGATGTAACCATTCCTGCAAACTGAACACGAGCGTCTCGGTGTAGCCCACAACGGCTTCGCCGCACGGGAGCTCTCTCGCGAACTGGACGCCGCTCATGAGGGTGCCCTGGTTCACTCGAGACCCATGGATGTAGCAGCCGAGCACGACTCCGACCCCGGCGAGAAAGACGAAATATGCGGTGAAAAGGCTTGTCCTTGCAAAGCGGCTCATGGTCTGGGACCTCCAAGTATCAATTGTGTCTGTCTATCCGCGGGAAGGCTTCACGTGAAGCTCATGCCGGGTGGGTCTGCCCCTCAATGCCGGTGACTTAAGGACTGACTTCTTGGGCTTGCCCCGGTCCCTGGATGGATCCCCTTGAATCAGGGACCGTCACGAGGCCGCTTAAGTCACAAGCATTGGGTCCGTCCCTCGCCGGCGTTGTCGGGCGCTCAGGGAAGGGGCCCTGGAAACGTAAAATATATGATTCCCACGCACGCGACAAGCCAAATGATCGTGCACACCAGCAGCGGCGCGTCATTGAGCAGCAGATTCGTGGGACTTCCGCCGTCACCCTTGTGGTAGACGAGATAGAGGTACCTGAAGATCCCGTAGGTCACCAGCGGGATGGTCAGCATCATCTTTTCCGAAGCGATCCCCACGTCCGGGTTGCCGCGAACCGAGTACAGACAGTAGAAGATGAATGTCGATGTGGTCGAGATTTGAAGAAGCTGATCCAGGAATGCCACGTTGTAGTTCTCGAGCACAGGTCGGTGATTCGTGGCGTCATTGTTGAGGATTACCACCTCGTGCCTTCGTTTGCCCAATGCAAGGAGGGTCGCGAGCGAGAATGTGCAGAGTATCAGCCAGCTCGACACGCCGACGCTTATCGCGGACGCGCCCGCCAGCACCCGCAACAGAAACCCCGTTGC
The DNA here is from genome assembly GCA_040755955.1 of Thermodesulfobacteriota bacterium. Lineage (GTDB taxonomy): Bacteria > Desulfobacterota > Desulfomonilia > Desulfomonilales > Desulfomonilaceae > JBFMAA01. Next base: position 45,573 of record JBFMAA010000018.1, on the reverse strand, counting down.
GATCGAGAGCACATCGAGTATCACAATGTTCTTGAGCAGAAAGGAATAGAGCACCTGCAAGCCCAGATAGCTCAACAAGAGCACAATCGACTCGGTTCTCCCTACCAGGAATACCACCACCGCCAACGCGGCGACCAGCAGCGCGCTCATCAGCAAAAGCGCGGCCCATGCCGAGGTCTCGCCGCTCGCCAACGGCCGGCGGCGTTTGACCGGATGGGCTCGGTCTTGCTCACGGTCCACGTAGTCGTTGAATATGTACGTCGCGGAAGATGCGAGACAGAATGCAGCCATCACCCCAAGAGCCCTTACCACATCCTCGTACACCTGCAGATGTCCACTGAAGATCAGCGGCATCACCACGAACCCGTTCTTCACCCACTGGGTCGGCCTCATTAGCCGAATCAGGGCCAGTATCGATTTCATGGGATAACGGACGCTCCTATCCAAAAAAAAGGAAATACTGAAGCGGCATTCCTAGCACGCGCGAAGAATTCTGTAAACTCCCTTCGTGCTTGTGAGTTACAATGGCTTCAAGAGATTGGACGATTCACCGCAGAGATCGCGGAGGGCGCGGAGAGATCATTGTGGTAACCGTTCACGGGGCAGGCCAACGGGCTCGAGTGGGCATGGGGGAGGTATGGAGGGAGAGATGAGTCTCCCTCTCCACGGCAGGCCGAGCGGCGAGCCGCGTTGGTGCCCGTGCCAAAATAAGCTTTGCAACTACGGTAAATTAGAGAACCATATTGACTTGCCTCGCTTCCCGTAGGTTGAAACCTACGGCTATTCACGGGCTGCCCTTTCAGGGCAGGACGGCCCGCGCCCTCCTGCGCGCACTTTGAATAGCCAGGGGTTTCAACCCATGGACAGGGAGCACAAGACATGACAGAGCTATTTGGCCACGGGCCATTAGGCCGGCCGGAACGGATACTCATTGTGTTCCCCCGGAAATCACATTTCCATAGAACCACCATGACCGCAAGGGGTCACAACGAAGCATGAAAATCAGCACCCCACATCGGAGGTACTCGTTCCATGGTCAGAACCACCCGATGTTTCAGAAGTTTTCGGAAGGGGGTCCGTGGGACAACCCTTCTTCAGAACCACCATGACCGCACGCGGCCACAACCAACCATGAAAGTCACGGCCCGACAACCCGAGAATTCGCCGCATGGTCAGAACCACCCGATGTTTCAAAAGTTTTCGGAAAGGGGCCCGGGAGAAACCCTTTTTCAAAAGGGTTTCCCCCGGAAGACTTTCTGATAAACGGTTACAAGGAAAGTGGTTGGGAACAATGGGCACAGGCACAAGACAGCGCTTCCTGAAGCCATGGGGCCTCGCGATGGTGTGGTTATGGGCGTGCACCTCACCTCTGCATGCTCTGGAGCTCTCCCCCAAGGAACAAGCGTTTCTCAGCGAAAGAGACTCGATAGTCTTTGTCAGCCAGACTCGGTACCCACCATTCGAGTTCACCGACAAGAACGGGCAACACGAGGGAATGATGCGGGATGTGGTCCGGTGGCTTGCTGTGGAAATCGGATTCAGACCGGCGTTCACCGACGCCACGTTCGCGGAAGCTCAGCAGGCGGTCCTTAAAGGTAAGGCGGACGTACTGACGAGCCTGTTCTACAGCGACAAACGCAGCGAGAAGTTTGAGTTCACCTCCACTTTGTTCGAAGTGCCTGCGTCGATCTTCGTCAAGGCCGAGCGCACCGACATAAAGGACGTGCGAGATCTCAACGGAAAGATCATCGCAATCCAGAGGGGAGATTACGCAAGGGATTTCCTGGAATCCAAGCAGATCGTGTTTTCCACACTCGATACCCACGATTTCGCGGAAGCAGCGGACATGGTCATAGCAGGTAAGGCCGATGCAGTCATCGGTGACGAACAGATCGTGCTCTATCACATCTTTCAGAATCGACTCACCGACAAGATCAAGAAGGTGGGAGAACCCCTGTACACCGGCAAGAATTGCATGGCCGCGAGCAAAGGCAATGCGGTGCTGTCGGCTATCCTCAACAAGGGGATCGAACATGCGCGGAGGGCAGGAATACTTGACAAAGTCAGCAAGAAATGGCTGGGAACCCTCTACGGCCCACGCGTGTCCTGGCTGGAACGTTACCTGTGGCCCGCTGCGGTGCTTGTTGGGGGCATCGGGCTCCTTTCGCTCTGGGTGTGGGGCTGGAACGTCAGGCTGCGGACAATGGTGCGCAGGAACACGGAGGAGATCAGACGGAGCCAGGACGCGCTCAGGGAGAGCGAAGCCAGGTACCGTGAACTCTTTGAGAACGCGTCCGACATCATCTACACTCACGATCTCCTCGGAAACTACACGTCGGTCAACGACGCGGCGCGGCGTATTCTCGGGTACACCACCGAGGAATTGCTCAGTTTGAATGTCAGGGACATCAGCGATCCGGAACACCTCGCGGTCATCGAAGAGAGCGTTCGCGCCCAGATCCGGGACGGAGACGAAGGGTCGGGCCCCCACGAAATCCTCGTGCGAGACAAGCTGGGGACGCCCATGTGGTTCGAGATAAACTCGAGAATCATTTATGATCAGGGCAAGCCCATGGGCGTGCACGGGACCGCGAGGGACATCACCGCGCGCAAACGAGCAGAAGAAGCGCTGAACGCGTCAAGGGAAGAATACCGTCTTGCGGTGGAGAACGCCCACGAGGCCATTTTCGTGGCTCAGGACGGGGCTGTCAAATTCAACAATTCCCGGACCATGGAGCTGCTCGGGTACACGGACACGGAACTCGCAGCCATGCGTTTCGAGCACTTCATCCACCCGGAGGACCGACTTATGGTCCTTGACGACCATGCACGACGCGTTGCCGGCGACGCGCCGCCAAGTACCAACCCCTTCAGAGTGATCGACAAATCCGGGCAACTGAAATGGGTGGAGCTTAACGCGGTCCTTGTCAACTGGGATGGAAGACCCGCGGTGCTCTGTTTCCTGGTGGACATCACGGTGAAACGGAGAATGGAAGAAGAACTCGTCAAAGTGCAGAAACTCGAATCCCTGGGAGTGTTGGCAGGAGGTATTGCCCATGATTTCAACAATAGCCTGACTGCGATCCTGGGAAACATTTCCCTCGCCATGATCAGACTGGACAAGCCCGAGGAAGCCCGCCAAAGCCTCACCTCCGCGGAAAAAGCCTGCGTGCATGCGAAGACCCTCACCCAGCAGTTGCTCACGTTCTCGAAGGGAGGCGCGCCGCTTCGGCATATTACGTCGGTAGCGCAATTGGTGCAGGACACCTGCGCGTTTGCCTTGAGGGGTTCGCACGCGCGCTGTGCCTGCGCGATTCCTGATGACCTCTGGACCGTCGACGTGGATGAAGGACAGATCAGCCAGGTGATCAACAACCTCATGATCAATGCGGACTATGCCATGCCGAGGGGAGGATTGGTCCACGTCCAGGCAGAAAACGTGACGATCGGCCCCGAGCACGGCCTCCCGCTGACCGGCGGACCCTACGTGAGAGTGGCTGTCAAGGACGAAGGGATTGGAATACCCCCGGACATACTTCCCCGGGTGTTCGATCCGTACTTCACGACCAAAACCGAAGGAAGCGGTCTGGGTTTGGCAACTTCGTATTCGATCATACGTAACCATCAAGGATTCATCACGGTCGAGTCGGAACAGGGTCGCGGCACGACGTTCCACGTGTACCTTCCGGCTTCCCAAGGCTCGATAGAGTCGCCTGCCGGTTTGGACAAGGCCTTGCCCTTGGGTCGCGGGCGGATTCTCGTGATGGATGACAAAGAATCCGTTCGATGTCTCGCCCGTGACGCGTTGACGCTGCTCGGATATGAAGTGGAAACGGCTGAAGACGGAGCGCAGGCAATTGATTGTTACCGGCAGGCCGTACGGTCGGGGCGGTCTTTTCAGGTGGTCATACTGGACCTGACCGTGCCCGGCGGCATGGGGGGCGTGGAGACAATGGCCAGGCTCCGTGAGATTGACCCCCGCGTGACCGCGGTTGTCTCGAGCGGATACTCAAACGATCCGATCATGTCGGACTTCAGAAGGTATGGTTTTCGTGCCGTAGTGGCCAAGCCGTACACGGTCCAGGAGCTGGGCGCCGCATTGGCGGCCCTGGTCGAGAACACGGCCGACGGACAGAACCCAAAAACGTAAGCCCTCAGGCCGGCCAAGCGTGAAAGGCAGCGGTCCGCATCACTAGAACTCGCCGCATGGTCAAAACGACCCGATGTTTCAAAAGTTTTCCGAAAGGGGGTCCGGGGGAAGGAACTTCTTGCGAGAAGTTCCTTCCCCCGGAATCGCATTTTCTGATAACGGGTTTCCCCCGGAAGACTTTCTGATAGAGGGTTTTCTCCGGAAATCCTGCCTTTCGGAACGCGACTTGGCATCACCAGACCGTGCGCGCGAACTTCCGCTCGTGCGGTGAACCGCTGTGTCGTTCGAGTTGTGCGTCCCGCATCGCAACGAACAGCTCGGCGAACCTCTTCTTGATTCGTTTGCGTGTGGCCAGCACGGCTCTGGCGTATCCTGTGGCCGCTCTTGGGTGATCGCTGTTATACGCGCTGAGGGCAGGAACGATTTTCTGGTACAGGCCCAGGTAGTATTTGAAGACGCGTATGCCGGAATCCGCGTTGGCATCGGGCTCAAGCAATTCTTTGTGCGTGAGGCCGAATTTCCGCGCCCAAGACGGCGCATGCACCTGAAAGAGCCCCGAGCAATTCTTATGATTGACAATGTTGATGCGGAAACCGCTCTCTACATAGACAATCGCCATGTACAGCCACATGTCCCCACACGTGACGCGGCCGAAGTGTCTATTTCCGGCATTGGCGATGGCCAAAGAAATCCGCTCGGCTTCTGTGGGCTTGACTCTCCCCTCGGTCATCTCCGTGATGATCATGGAGCATATGACAAGCGCGTTCTTCTGGACGCGATTGGAGCACACCGCGTCAACGGTCGAGCCCAGTACACAGCATACCACCAGGGTATGCAAGAACCCCTTCCTCATCGGCACCCTCCGTGCCGGCACGCGAGTCGCAATTCCGCGACTCCGTGCCAGTCCCCGTCAACGAATTCAGGGGCTATTTCGCCTTCTTAGGACTGCCCTTGTCGGCATTTGTGGTTTTGGCCTTCTGTTCGGCTTTGGCGGCTTTGGGCTTTGCCTTCACGCCGGCATAATAGTCCAGCGGGCCGTGGATCGGAGCCAACACGAGGCCGGTACACCCTTTGATCAGATCAAGACACGGATTGAACAGGTTGAACGTGCGGGTGAGACACGCGGTGACCGCTCCTTCGGTCTGGTCGAGAGCCGTGGCACCGCTTTTGTAGATGCTGCCCGCGACACCCCTTGCCGTGGAGCGCTTTTCCGTGGTTCCTCCGGCAAGCGCGGGGACAATCAATATGACGGTAAGCACGAGCGCAATTGGGGTTGAAACCCTAGTGATCATGGGCGATTCCTCCAGTTTATACCCAAAGTGCTTTATTATCGCATATTTCGAGTCCTTTTGTCAAGTGGAGAGACGCGTCGCCTCTTCTCCCTTGTATCGGCGGGGAAAGAAAAGCAATCGCGACGCCCAGAGTGACGTTCAAGCTTTCTTCACATGCCGTGTTCAACGGTCTTTTCTTTCTCTGGGTTCCGTGATACAGTCCGCCCCCGACTGACGACAAGGGAGGTACGGCCATGGTCTTAGGTATGAGAATCCTAGCCGTCTTGGTTGTTATGTCGGGCGGATCAGCCTTGGGTCAGATGATGCCCGTGCCAAGCCATCCTCAGCCGGTCTGGCCTCAACAACCTGCGACTCGCCCCAAGGTGGTGGCGCCTCCGAGGCCGGTCCAGCCGTCGTACAGCTATCCCGTGCCAAGGCCGGTCCCATCGTCCTATGGCCATCCCGCTCAGAGGCCACAGCAGCCGTCGTATGGCTATCCGGTGCAGGGCCCGGTGCAGCAGCCCCATTATTCTACCCAGACGCAGGCTCCAGTACCTCAAAGGCCGCCGGTGTACGCGCCCCCCCCCAGGCCACCGCAGTCAGAAATGTACGATCACTCGTATGGGGTGACTCAGCCCTACGCGACCTACACGATCATCCAGAAGAAAGCCCCGCAGCCGCGACGGGCCCAGGGAGGAATCGCCGGTGACCTGTACGACGCGGGAGCGGATATCGGCAGCTACCTGTGGAGCTACATGCCTGCCCCGATGCGAGGTGGAGGTTCTCCGTATCAGGTGCCTCCCGGATCAGGGGTAGTCTCTGAATTCTATGTGCCGGGGACTCGCTAGAGTCATGACCGCGCTTGGCAGCAAGGAGAAGGTAATCGTTGCTTTCCGATAGAGATCTGATGAGAGTGCAGGAAGTGGCTGGCGGGATGACCCGACCCGTGACCATCGAGGTCAGCGGCTCGCATGAGCAGAGTCCTTTTGCCGACAACCTCGCGAACGTGGCGCGCCAGATTGCAGGGGTGTCCGGCGACAAGATACTCTGGGAAGAAGCGGAGCAATCCCTCCTTCCGGGGAAGCCTTCTCTGTCGATCGTGTCTGGGTTCGGACGCAATATCCACTACTTGGCAGTTCCCGAAGGGCACCAGCTCGAGCCTTTTCTGACCGCGTTGAGCCGCCTCGCCCAAGACCCCGGGGTACTCATGCCCGCGTCCGGGACATCTGCACACGTGCTGGTGTTTGTCGCGGCGATGTGTCCCCATTGCCCCCAGATGGTCCGATCAGTCCTGTCCTTGGCCGTCGAGGACGCGCTGATGACGGTGCAGGTGGTGGACGCAGTGCAATTCCCGGACCTCGCGGAGCGGTACAAAGTTCGGTCCACGCCGACAACCATTGTCAACGACACTCTGACCCTGGTTGGCGCGGTCTCGCGTGAGGACCTTGCGACCCATGTGTCGGTGCTGCGCGAATCGGGAGCCACCACCGCGGTAATCGAATCGATGATAGAATCGGGTCGCGCCGAAAACGCGGCAGAACTCGTTTGCAAGGAACACAAGGCCAGGGCGGTCCTTCCCATATACGTTTCACCGGAGTTCTCCCGCAGAATGGGCGCAATGGTAGTCCTGGAGGACGCCCTGGAAATAGACCCGCGCTGCCTCGACCCGATCGTGGATGACCTGATCGCCGTGCTGTCCCACGAGGACGTAGGCTTGCGCGGTGATACCGCAGGTCTTCTCGGAAAGATCGGGAGCGCGCGGGCAATTCCTGCGTTGAAAACCGCCATCGAGGACCCGGACCCGGACGTCCGTGAAGCAGCGGAAGAAGCCCTGGCACTCATCGAGGAATCGCGGCCGTGAATGCCATTCTTATGGAAATGCGCTGGGGGAAGGGGCGTTGTGAAAAACGCCCCTTCCCCTTAAACTTCTGGTACTGGGCGGCTCCCGCTGGTCGCCGCAGCGTGTTCCATGAGTGAGCGGGATTGCATTTCTATGCTATGGTGAAATCTCGCGCCGAGGAAATCTCTCTTCCCCTTTGCGTCCTTTGCGTGCTCTGCGAGAGAACCTCTTGTCGGATCTTCAAGAGTTGCCTCGGTCGGGAAGGGTTTGCACGTGACAGAAACAGTGGGTGGGCACACGAAGAAGGAAAAAGGAGACCTGCTCTGGTTCAGAGCGGTGCTGTGGCTCTTGCCGCGGCTGGTCGCGGGCTATTTCAAGCTCGTAGACCTCACCTCGAAGAAGATCTTTCTCAACCGCGAGTACGAGGACGAGATCTGCCGGAAGAGGCCTTTTGCGTGTGCCTGTTTTCACGGAACCATGCTTTTTCCCGTGTATTACTGCAAGCGCTACCCCGGAGTGGTCATGGTGAGCCGCTCTTGGGACGGGGAACTGATCGACCGTAGCATGAGGCGGTGGCACTACGACACCACCAGAGGATCGTCGTCACGGGGCGGGAAAGAGGCTCTCGAAGAGATGATCGACATGATCAAAGAGAAGAACTACTGTTCCGGACTCGCGGTGGACGCGCCAAGGGGACCGTCCAGAGAAGTGAAGATGGGGATCGTGATAGTGGGCCGTGAAACCGGACAGCCAGTGGTGCCGCTGGTGAGCTGGGCCACTCGGCAGGTGCAGTTCAACTCTTGGGACAAGATGATCCTCCCTCTGCCGTTCAGCACTATCGTGATGGCTTTCGGAAAACCTACCATGGTCCCCCAGGGTCTGGACCGGGAAGACTACGAGCGTATCAGGTCGGAAATCGAAGAGGAGATGCTTCGCGTCTCCCGGCAGGCCGAAGAAAAGGTCGAGGAACTCAAGAAGAGAAGGCTGTTCGGCCTCTTCGGAGCGCGCAGGTAGGGGTCGGACGGACTATCCGGCTGGGCCCTTTCGGCGGTACACTGTCGTTGCAGCCTGGCCAAGGGGCAAAGGGGGCGCCGTGTCATACCATTGCGCGTGCTAAGAAGTGACTTCAGGCTCCGGGTGGGACAGGCATCTTGCCTGTCGTCCTGTGGGCAACCTCACCTCTTTGAAGTCGCATCGGTATCATGCGTGTCTTGCTTCCTCCCATGGTCCCTCGCATCCACCGGACGAAGCCTACTTCCTCTCACCGGATTGGGCCGGCGTGCTCTCCTTGGCCGCGTCGGAGTTGCCTCCGGCCGCGGGTGTCTGATCAACCTCTTCTGCCGCTAAGGCCTTTGCCGCCTCGTGTTCCTGTTTGAGCTTTTCCGCGTAGGCTCGGAAGCCATCGCGGTCCATCAGGTCGAACAGGCGGGTGTGCTGTTCCTTCTCTCTGCGCAGATGCAGCACCAACCGCGACACCGCCCAACCTATGGCCAGCAACAAACCGAGCCCGTACGCCGCGTATACTATGTACACGAGAACATTGCCATCCATGAAAAAGAACCCCAGCTCCGTGCGTCTTCACGGAGATGCCTTGCACGCTGCGGATAATCGGTGACGCGCCTTGAAATCCGCCTGGGTGTCAAACCGCAGGTATCCCCCTGTCTCTGCCTTCGCCCGCCAGGGGCACAGGCGTCAACTTAAGCAGCTAACATGCTGAAATTAGTGATACCGCATCGTCCTCTTTTCCCAATGATGTCACCGTATGTGAACGCCTATGCCCGCCAGGGGGGAGGGATAACTGCCTGAAATGTCGAACTCCCCTGTGGTCGCGTTTGTGCCTATGAGGGGGAAAGGGGAGGGTGAACCCCCCTCAATGGTCGACGCGGGAAGCTCTAGACGGTCGCGTGTGCGTCTTTCGGCCTCTTTCCCCTTTTCGGACGAACCTGGCCGAGGTCAGGCTGCGGCTGACCGTCCGAATCCTCGGTCGATGCCTTACCCGGAACCCTTTGCAGTGCCAATTCGAGCACTTGGTCCATATGCTTGACGAACTTGAACTCGAGCTTCTTGCGGATGTGCAGCGGAATGTCCTCGAGATCCTTGGCGTTTTGTTCGGGCGCAATCACGGTGAAGATCTTTGCGCGCAGGGCTGCCAAGGACTTCTCCCTCAAGCCGCCGATCGGGAGAATGCGGCCTCCCAGGGTGATTTCACCTGTCATGGCAACGTCTGACCGGACCGGAATGCCCGTGAACGCGCTCACCAGAGCGGTTGCCATGGTGACCCCCGCAGAAGGTCCGTCCTTGGGAATCGCTCCAGCCGGGACGTGCACGTGAATGTCCTTGGTAAAATAGAACTTCTCCTCCAATCCGAACCTCGCGGCCCTGGACCGGAAATAGGACATGGCTGCCTGTCCCGATTCCTTCATCACGTCCCCCAGTTGGCCGGTCAGCAGCAGATTTCCTTTCCCTTCCATGGGGGTGGCTTCTATGTGGAGGATGTCTCCGCCGTAGGGCGTCCATGCGAGCCCCGTTGCCACGCCTACTTCATCGGTTCGTCTCTCGTGGTCGGGAATGAACTTGGGAACCCCCAGGAATTTATGTAGGTTCTTGGCAGTCATCCTCGGAATCTTCGTGTCTCCCTCAGCGATCTTCCTGGCGATCTTGCGGCAGAGGTTCGCAATTTCCCGTTCGAGGTTTCGCAGGCCCGCCTCCCGGGTATACTGGTTGACGATCCCGAGGATCGCCTCGTCCGTGATATCGAAGTGCTTCTCTTTTATTCCGTTTTCCTTGATTTGCCTCGGCACCAGGTACTGCCGGGCTATCTTCAGCTTCTCTTCATCCACGTACCCTGACAGCTCGATGATCTCCATGCGGTCCTTGAGCGCGGGGAGTATGGGGTCCGCAATGTTGGCGGTGGTGATAAACATCACCTTGGACAGGTCGAACGGGACGTTGAGGTAGTGATCGCTGAACGCGTGATTCTGTTCAGGGTCAAGCACTTCCAGGAGCGCGGCCGAGGGATCTCCACGGAAATCCGCTCCCACTTTGTCGATCTCGTCGAGCATGAACACGGGATTGTTTGAACCTGAACCCTTGAGTCCCTGAATGATGCGGCCGGGAAGCGCGCCGATATAGGTCCTGCGGTGACCTCTGATTTCCGCTTCGTCCCGCACCCCCCCCAACGAGATGCGCGTGAACTTCCGACCCAGCGCCCTGGCGATCGAGCGTCCCAACGAGGTCTTCCCCACTCCCGGAGGTCCGACAAAGCACAGGATCGGGCCTTTCATGTTCTTGTTGAGCTTCCGGACGCCAAGATACTCGAGGATTCGATCCTTGATCTTTTCCAAATCGTAATGGTCTTCGTCGAGGGTCTTCTTCGCGTGCTTGATGTCGAGCCTGTCCTTGGTCGATTTGGACCACGGCAGTTCCACCATCCAGTCCAGATACGTGCGAATAATCGATGCTTCCGCGGCATCCGGGTGCATCTGGTTGAGGCGGCTGAGCTGTTTGTTGGCCTCTTTTTCCACCTCTTTGGGCATCTTGGCCTTGGCGACCTTCTCCCTGAACTCCTCTATTTCCTTCGTTTTCTCGTCTATTTCGCCCAGTTCGCTCTGAATGGCCTTGAGTTGTTCACGCAGGAAGTACTCTCGGTGGGTCTTGCCCATCTCTTCCTTGGCCTGGGTCTGGATCTTCGCCTGCATCTGCGATAGCTCAATCTCCTTCGAGAGAAGCTCATTGACCTTGCGCAGGCGATCCACGGGGTCTATGACTTCGAGGATGGCCTGGGATTCCTCGACGCGCAGCTTGAGGTTGGAGGCCACCAAATCCGCGAGTCTGCCGGGGTCTTCGATCGAGTCGAGTATGGCCACCGCGTCGGGGGACATGACTCCACGAAGCTGCAGGATTTTCTCCGAGTTCTCTTTTACCGACCGCATCAGGGCTTCCATTTCGATGGTCAGTCGGGAAACGCTCGGCTCGACGAGCTTGTCGATCTGCACGAGGAAGAAGTTGGACTCCGGAAGGTACTTGACCACGCGACCTTTGGTGAGGCCTTGCACGAGTATCTTCACCCGACCGTCGGGGAGTTTGAGCATCTTCACCACAAGCGCGACGGTGCCTACCGCGTAGATCTCGTTCGGCTCCGGGTCCTCTTCTGAAGAGACTTTCTGGGTCGCCAGGAATATGAGTCGGTTGCCGTTTTCCGCGAGAGCCTTCTCCACCGCCTTGATCGAGCGCTCCCGCCCGACCATGAGCGGAAGTATCATATACGAATAGATCACCACGTCTCGTACCGGGAGAAGCGGCATTATTTCCGGGATGTCGTCCAGGTCTATCTGGTCGTTTCGTGACGCCACACTCGCGGAGAAATCGTCTCTGGATCCTATTTCATCAGCCATGGGTCGGGTCCTCTAGTTCCTGTCATATCGGTTGAAGGCACGCGCTCATGTCGCCGGCTTCCGACGGCCGGCAACCGCCCTGATCGGGGACCGGGGCTCTGTTGCGGTGAGATGCTGTGTTCCTCCGGACATCGCGCTGCCAAAACGGAGAAAACTGTCTGCTTCAGGTTCAAATATATCCCGTAACCCCCTCTGTCAAGCTCGATTCACCTATTTCGCCGCGGAAAGGGACCTTTTTTTCGTCAATACTGCCCGCAAGATCAGAATTGGGCCAAATTTCAGACGCACATGTCGGCTCACCGGAAAGAGTTTGGTCACCGTTTGTAAGAATTCACCGCTGAGCGACTGTGTTGCTCTGCGGTGAACTCTTACCCCGATGCTTCACCTGTGCGCTCGCGAAGCAGTATCATTCCGACAATCGGGGACCGTTCACCTCAATGTGGATTTTCAGTTGCTTGCTGAACTCTATCAGCGCGCGCACATCCGAACTGGGACCGCCGCTGTTGCGCACGAACAGATCTTCGATGCGCTTCATCCACCATTCCATGTACGGAAGTCCCGGAAAGCCGTCGCCTTCCACCTTGGGGGCCTCGTTTCCAAGGTCCGGGAGCGCGAAAGGGGCTTGCCCGAGGTAATTGACGAAATCGTCTATCACGTTGGCGGCCATCATGGCTTGGGCCTTGGCTGAGGCCTTGGGCAACGGGTGAGCCAGCGCGGTCTTGGCCTGCAACGCGATGGTGCTTCGCAGATCGTACGCGCCGCGGGCCCCTTTGAGCAGTTCTTCGGTCACGGTGCGGTACCAGTTCTCGGAGAGCTTGGTTCGTTTGTGCAGAGCGGTGTTCCCGTAGGTGTCGCGCAGGATCTCCTCCCATTTGGCCAGGACCAAACTGGCAAAATGCCCGGCCGAGCCGAAGGAATCCACGGCATCGTCGCTTGATCTGCCCTTTTCGACGGATTCCCGTGGGGTCTTCACGGCAACAGGCTTCCCAATGACGATGAGGTCGTCATCGTCCGAGTCTTCCCCGGAATCTCTGCGGTCTTCCCTCGGCATGTCCTGCATTCCCAAGTCCGCGGCCTCCAGGTAGAGTTTCTCGACCTCCTGCTCGCCGATGCAAAGGCTTTCCAACACGCGGCCAAAGCGTCCGACCGCTTTGCTGAGGGCCTCGGAACACACTTGAGCCTGTTCTTCAGCCCGCTGACCCGACGAAGGGTCCAGCCACGGCTTGAGCTTGAGCTCGATTTCATCCTTCAGGTTGTTCATGTCCGCGTGGAGGATCATACGTTTCTGTTCCGGTCTCAGGTTTTCGGACATCCTCCTCAACAAGTGGCGTATGCCGGTTTCTCCGGGGGTGGCGACCGTCGCCCAGCTCTCGTTCACGGTCGGGAAGTAACGCCTCACGTACTCGTTTCTGCGGTACGCTTCGGCCATCTGAGGCAGGACATGCTTGTACTCTTCTCTCACGTCTTCAGAGCCGTTTCCGTTCCTGAACACCAACTGATCGACCTGCGGATTGCGCACCCAGAAGCAGTTGGTGAACGGTCTGCCGTCCCATCTCGCGGGCCAGTTGTCGCCCACTTTGCCGTAGAAGTCCTCGAAGCCCGTTTTCAGGCGGGCGTTCCATCGCGCATTCGAATCGGCCTGATCGCCTACGCTCTGATGCAGACTCATATCAAACTTCGTGAACACCACGTACAGCGTGACCGGTTTGCCTCGGCGTTGCGCACCGGTCGGGCCGTGAGTCAATGAGATCCACTTGTAGGCCAGGTGCGGAAGGGAACCAGCCTGCGGCTCTTCCGGCGGCGAGCAGAGAATCAGGCTGCTGATGTCCCGCTGTTCCGTATACCTGTCGAAGAGATACCCGATCTTGCCTCGCAGAAAGACCTCACAGAGCTTGTCCGCTTCCCCTTCGGCCGGTTCCCGGTCAAGCACGTCGGGTTGGTAATGAGCGTGTCTGGCCCGAGCCCCGGGGAAGTCGAGAACGTCACAGAACTCCATGAACTCGTGGGCGCCTTCAGGCGCAACGGGCAGACACACCTCCGCGGTGAGCGCGGCCAGGACGCTCTTGGGGAGTCGTCCCCGCACGCCGTTTCCGAAGTAGACCCGCACCTGAGCATCCGCTGCCTTGCGGAGATGGGTTCTCAGATTCTGCACGTACAGTATGCCTTCTTCTCTGGGGATCAGAGCGGCTCGTTCCACCCAGAGGTCCTCGGATTTGATCTTCTTGACCACCATCAGACATCTGAGAAAAACCTGACTGAGAGTCCTGTTGCGACCCCAGAGCCAACAGAGCAGGGTGATCTGATCGGTGAGCGTGGCAACTCGATTTCTGTCGCCGAGTATCCGCCAGAATTGGGCGTCGGCAAGCCTGGCGAAGTAAGGGCACTGACTGAGCTCGTGAGTCACATAGTGCTGGATGTCGTAGAGTTCCACGTCGGAGAACGGGTTGCCGTTACCTGCCCGGTTGTCCTGCCCGATGACCGCTTCGGCGAGCTGTTGCGCGTCCACGTCGTCGGCTGAGCTCCTGCATTCGTGTGCGAACGCGTTGGCGAGAATCTTCACCAGGTCGGTTGCGCTGAGGAGCCGGATGTGAAACGGAAAGGCCGGGTCCTCCGAAGGGGCGTCGAAGCAGGTGAATCTCGTGACCTGCGCGGTGCTCTCCACTCCGTGCCCAGGCGGATTGAGGTCTTTCAGAAAATCGAAAGTCTCGCCACCGGCAGATCGGATGTCGAGCGCGGGCCGAGTGCCTTTGGCGACCTCGTTGACCAGGTACGACTTGCCGCATTGGCTGGGACCGAAGAGCGCGATACTCATGGGAAGCTTTGCGCTGCGCTCGATGTGGCGCGCCCGAGCCGACCACAGGGCGGTTTCGGCAAGGAGACGTTCCCTGCTCTCCGTGTCGAGGGAAGAATCCCGCGCGAGCTGTCTGAGATCGTCCGCAAATCTCACAAAATCAAGGGAGCGTCTGTGCAGCCTTTCGTCATCCGTTGTGCGGTACGCGTAGGTCATGGATCGTTCTCCTCATTTTCCGCCCACGGTGAGCACATACACGGTCTCGAATCCTTGGGAGTCTCTTGCGATCACATCAGCGGTGAAGCTTCTGCCGCCGGCAGGGGCCGAAAACCGTATCTTGACCTCGCGCCCACGGGCTTCGTCCCACCTGTCCGAACCGAGGAAACGAAGGTACCCTGCTTTGTCTTGGAGCACTTCAGCCGGTGCGCCGGCCGGAATCTTGATGTGCCACGTTGCGTCAGGGTCGGGCGGATCGATGGAGAGGACCTTCGTGCCTTCGATAAGCCGTTCGGATACCTTCTTGACCTTGGGCCGTGAAGCCGGAACCCGCTGGGTTTCAGATGCGGACTCGGGCCTCGGGCTGCCTGGGCTGCCGAGAGATCGAGGCTGTTCCGGTCGCTCCGGGTCACCTCCCGGAAGGGGCCGCGGCGCAACACTCCGCTCGTCGGCTTCCTGTCTGCTCGCTATGTCTCGGTCTCCTGCTCGAGAGAACGCCCGTTCTTGGCCTGGTACCACAGGCCCACCATAGGGTAGACCTCCCGGAGTGTCCGCAGGAAACGATTCTCCCGCGAGGCCCGGGCTTCCAGGGCCTGTGAGAGACCGAGGCTGTTCAGGTCGTGTGGTTGCAGGTCCGGGAACGGCTGGGAGCGCAGGTGTTCCTTCGCCGCGGGTTCCCTCTCTCGCCGGTAGTTCTTGTCCCGCACTGCGAGAGAACGCCCGCTCTGCTTCGGTTCCGGTCGGGCCATCCTGGGAAAGGCCCTGCGGAGGTCCCTCGGCAAGGGGGCGTGCGGGTGTGCCTCCCTCCTCGGTGTCCGGGGTGCCGGGCCGTTCGGCTGGGAGTGTGCCGGCTTCTCGAGAGGTAGTTGGTCGGCTTTTCGTGCGTGGCGCCGTCGTTTCTTGGGGCGTGGATTGAGTGGGGGATTTCATGCTCGCGAGGAACGGAACCGCGTCGCAGCTCTTGAGCAGGAAAAGGATCAACAGCAAGAGAGCCAACAGGCCAAGAAAGATCAACACCCACTTGAGCACGGACGTCCGTTCGTCCGACTGCGGCAGTGCTTCCTGAACCGTCCGTCCGCGGGATTGCCCGGCCGGTTGGCCTTGCACGCGGGACCCCGAAATCGGACCCGCAGGACCGCCGGCTCGTTGATCTTCGGCCAGTCCCACGGGCTCGTCCTGTAACTCGGGTTCTTCGCCCGAGCTGACCGCAAATAGCCGTGGAGCATCTGGGACCGCCTGTTCTTCCCTGAACCCCCATCCCGCAATGACCGGTTTGCCGTTCACCACGAAGATGCACGCCTCGTTGGGTGGACCGACGATTTCGCTCAGTATTCTGCCGCGTTGTCTGAACTCACGGTCCTTGTCGGCCAGGTATTTGTCCGCCTGTTCGCTCAAGAGACTTACCGAGTCTTCAATCTCGGCCATGACCTCGCTCTGCTCTTGCGGAGCCAAATCCGAAAACGGGCGAGGTTTCCCCTCAAGCTCCGTGACCCACACGATTTCGTCGCCGGCCTGCAAGGTCCCTTTGGCGAGAAAACCGTCCTTGCCGAGCGTCTCCAAAATCTGGCTGATCCACGCGTAGTGCTCGAACACGTCCTTCCCGTGGGCCTGCACACCGAAATAGCCTTGTCTGCTCTGCCTGAGCAATGGAGTTTCCCTGTACGCCATGGCCCTATTCTCCAAACTTCGTGGGGATAAGATCCCCGGGGGAAGGGACTTCTTGCAAGGAGTCCCTTCCCCCAGACCCCCATCCCCAAGAACTCTTGGTACTGGGCGGCTCCCGTTGGTCGCCGCGGAGAAAGTCAGCTCCCGACAACCCACGAACCCGCGACATGATCAGAACCACCCGATGTTTCAAAAGTTTTCGGAAGGGGGTCCGGGGGACAACCTTTTTTCAAAAGGGTTTCCCCCGGAAGACTTTCATGTGAACTTTTCCTGTATCCCGGTGCTCAGCTCTCCAGTATGACCGACGCCTTGCTCCAGACCGTCTTGTCACGAACGACCAGGAAGGAGAGCATGGTTTTGACCTTCTGATTGGGCCTGACCGCGGCGCCCGCGTCTGTGGTCTGGTGGACATTGGCGCTGTACTGTTGGCCTTCGACGTTCTTGAACTTGTGAGTCTGGGCAAGCTGGGAAAAGTAATCCGCGGCAAAATCGAGGACCTGCCCCCGACTCGGAAACACGGTGTCCCGGAGATTGGAAAGCAATTGCCGGGAAATCGCGGTCAACGCGTTGATATCCAGCGGAGTGCCGGCCTTCGGAAGGCAATAGAGCAGCGCGTCGGCCGTGATGTGCAGGGTCCGGTCGTCCAGGTCGGTCAGGAGGTCAGCGATGCCCGCATTGGGGAACGCAGCTCGGACTCTTTCGAGCAGCTCGACGCGAGGGCCTTCTCGCAGGGTGCGTGCAGTCTCCTCGAGTTCACGGATGCGGCCGTCACGGGATGCGAGTTCCGCTGCGAGGTTACTCACCTGGGCCTCCAGGGCGTCCTTGTCCGCCTTGAGCTGAGTGTTCTCATCCGCGAACTTCTTGCGGGAGTCCTGCAGAGTCTTGTTTGCGAGTGTCAGGGAATGCGCTTCTCTCTCCTTCTGCTTGATGCGCTCGTCGTACTCTCGCAGCTCTCGGGCTCTCTTGGCTTCATCTTGAGCACGGTCGGACATCTGCTGCCGGAACCAGCTCTCCAGGCTGATGAGTCGTGAGTTGTCCTGTGCGAGCCGTCCGATCTCGTTCTCGGAGTGCCGCAGACGCCTCTGTTGAGCGGCCACGAAGCGCTGCAACGCGCGTATGAGCTGCTCGCCGGTGCCTTCATCGAGGGACGGGGTCGATTCCGCATCCTCCTCTTCATGCGCGGAGTCGCCCGACCTCAAGCCGTGAGCCGCGCTCGCCCGGGGTCGCGTCGATCCTGAAATCGGCGAGTCCTCGTACAGAGATTCCTCGAAGGAATACCCATGTGAGCGACTCTCTCTGGCGTCCCTGTGGGAATCGAGGGGCGTCCCCTTCCGCACGGGTTCCGCATGGTCGGCTGCCGGGGTCCGGGGGGAATCCTGTCGCTGGGCCTGCGAGGACCGGTCAACCACATCCTCGTCGAATTGGAACGTGTCGTAGAAGTCGTCATCCCGTGGCATATGTCCTCCATTCATACGGTTCGCCAAATTTCGCCTGAATCGAGCCAGTACAGGTCTTCCTCCAAAGTTCTGAGCTTGAGTCGCACGGTCTTCGCAGGGACCGGCGCGCCTTGCCTATCCATAACCCTGCTGATAGTCAATGCGGACGGGTCTTTCGGTGCCTGAGAGAAAAACACTTGCAGCGGGAGAAGGTCCGGTTCCACGCCTTCCGCGAGGGAGACCTCATAGAGCACGTTGGCATGGGAGCTTTCAGAGTCGATGCGACGGGTCCCCAGGAATGTTCTCGCGGCCAGTGAAAGGGAATACATGCCTCCTGGGGCCGGAGGGAAGAGCACGCCGCTCCGGTTCAACTTCGGGCCCGCGATCGCGCCGATGAAGAGCTTGTTTGCTCGGATGCGCTCCCTATGGGACGCCATGCCGAAGTTCGTGATTGCGTTGAGCTTCTCTGCGAAAAACCACAATGCCGCTCCCACCGCCACCGTAGTCTTGGCGTCCTTGATTTTCCCCTGCCTCACGTCGAACGGATACCACGCGCCCGCGGGAAAACCGGTCAGGGAGACAATCCGGGAAGGGGGCACCGGACACAGGGTAACCATCATCTCTC
Organism: Thermodesulfobacteriota bacterium; assembly: GCA_040755955.1. Lineage (GTDB taxonomy): Bacteria > Desulfobacterota > Desulfomonilia > Desulfomonilales > Desulfomonilaceae > JBFMAA01. Next base: position 27,185 of record JBFMAA010000018.1, on the reverse strand, counting down.
TTACCACCGGGAGCGCGGAAATTCTTCCTCCGAGCACGACCATGTCGCAGTTGTACTGGGCGATCACCTGCGAGAAGATGCGCAACACCGGTGCCAGAGTCGTCATGATAACCCTGTCCACTTTGCGGCGGTCGATCTCCCACTCGATCTGGAACTGGGGCAGGTGAGCGAACCCGTCTCCGAGCACCTTGGCAACGCTGTCTCCGAGGAACTTCTTGTGGTGTTCCGGATCCGTGCTGAACATTTCGTGGAACCCCAGCGTCACGACGTCCTCGCCTTCCCGGGTCTCCGAATGCTCGAGGAATTTGTGGGCCATGGGAATCAGCATCTCTTCGATGAGTTTCTTTCTGCCGTCCCGGAATGCCGGAGACCTGTCGATCGGAGCCGGTCCGAAAATGTCTTGGAAGACCCCGATGTCCACCTCCCGGAAGAAGATGTTGTGTGATTGCGATGCCATCTGGTCAAGTATCAGATCGGAAATGATGTTCCGCACCACCTCATCGCCCGCGACCGAGATACCCTCCTGAAACAGGGGGCGACTCTGCAAGAAGGTCATGGGGCCGGGGATCGTGTCCATGTGTTCCGCGATCATGAGGTCGCTGGTGCCGCCGCCGATGTCGATGCTCGCGACCCGCATGGAAGGGAAGTTCCGGCCGGATTTGGTCGCGTTCCGTCGACGCCCGAAGTGCTCGAAAAACGAGTCCGCATCATCCAGGAACTTGTCTTTGATCGACGCGTACAAGTACACGAGTTGCACGCAGGTTGCCTCATCGTAGTCCCCGAGATGGACCGTTGGCTTGCCGGCTTCGGGGATCGAGTAGAATTTTCGGGCAAACTCGAGTGCAGCCTCTACCCGTTTCTTGTAGATCTCCTTTTCCACTTCCACCATTCCGTTGGGAGTGGTCACCACAATTGACTTCAGCAGCCGCTTGTTTCCCGGGTTTTCCTTGGAGCGGCGGTATTCGTGGGAGTTTATCTGGCTGAGCACATGCCCGAGAATTTCCACCATGAAGAAGGTCATCATTGCGCTTCTGGGGTACCGGGGCTCAAGGGGGACGAGGCTTCTCCCCCAATGTCTCGGGTAGCCGTTTTCGTCCATCTCGTTGAGAAGATCGCCCTTGATGACGGATTCCGCGCCCGTGTTCGTCATCGCGAAGTACCAGGGTGACTCGGTCTGGTCGGTCGACCATAGATACCGCTTCGGCGAAGATAACACGGAAGGCCCGGGGGTCTTGATCGCGGACCCTCCCAGCTTGACCTGCACCGTGTCGCCAACCCTGAGGGGGGAGAGTATCCGGAAATTCGGCGACCAGTCCATGTCCGGATCGAAAGTGGGGTCAAAAGGGGACGGTATGAAGCCCACGGTGGTGGGAAACGGCTCGCTGAAGGTTCTGTCCGGAGAATAGTAGTTGCGTATGGCGAGCTTCTCGAAGCTGTCCGGCCCGGGTCTAGCTCCCGGGAGGCACTCCGCGATGATGCCGCAGGTCCTGGAGTTGCCCACGTCGAGAAACAGATGCACGTCAAGGGGGGTCCCGAGCGCTCGACTGATCGTGATCGTGGGCAACATGTCGCCGCCGGCGAGCAGTGTCAGCAGTGCCAGGTAATGGGAAAACGCGGGATACCGGTCGAGTTTCTCATGACCCGGCGGGATATGGCGTCCAAGTCGCTTGATCCATCCTTTCATCGGGGTGGAACGCCAAAAGGAAGGCGACAGGGGGCTCAAGGCAAACGGTTTTCCGAGATTGGGTGTCAGAAACGGGGAGAAATCGGTGCTGGACGGTTCCAGCGCGGATTCTGTGTCCACGCAAAGGACAAAACGAGGGCCGGCATCCTCCGAGTACTCGTACGACGGCCTAAGAGAATACCATAACCTCACCCAGTTGTTGCTATCCACTTCGGTCCCCGACTCGCCGGCCATGCGCAGCGTGTACGGCAGCGGCAGCCACTTCATGTCGAACGCTTCCAGCACCGTGCGCCCGTCGATCCGAAAAAGCCTTTCCTGCCCGATCTCTTCTCCGTTCGAGTCTCTTACTCCTTGGTCGCCGGTGCCCACGGGAGCGATGAGCCCGGGAAAGAACTCCGCAGGCGGAAGATTCCCGGCTCCCGAACGGGGTTCAAAGAACGTTCGGCTGCTCTCTTGGACCTGAGCCAGCTTGTCTGTGTCGACCTCGATGTTGACGTACTGGAGCCCTGTTTTCTCGAGCAGATTGATCAACATACTCGCCACACCCCCAAATCTCCGTTCGCTTTCCTCTCATAGGAGTTCCTGAAGCACGACCTGTCAAGGGAATTCGGTGTCGCGTCTCCTTCGGAGTACTTAGACACGCGACTACGGGACTAGATCCCTCCACAGCAAGAATGATCGAGATCCGCAGGTCAACATATGCCCATCCAGCACGCAATCAGAGTCACCACGAACAGCGCGGTCACCAATCCGCAAAGAACGATCCTGTTGCCTGAATCAGTTGTGCTCATTCCTCTCTCCCTTCACATCGCTTGTGGACCTGATCGGGTCATTACGTACCAGGATATGCTTCCTCAGACGCGGAGCAACTATTTCACGGTTTGGTCAAATAGTCACAGATCGCCGTTCACAGACGCGCCCTTGACCTGCCGCGCGAAATTGCTGATAACGGTCTCCAAAGACAGAGCCTCATACTCGAATCGGCCATGAAGATCAAGAAACTGGAAATCAAGGGATTCAAGAGCTTTCCCGACAGGACGACCCTGGAGTTCAAACCGGGCATCACCGCGGTCGTGGGTCCCAACGGCTGCGGCAAAAGCAATATCCTCGAAGCGATACGCTGGACCATGGGCGAACAACGAGCCCGTGTCCTTCGAGGCAAGAAGATGGAAGAAGTCATCTTCAACGGCTCGGAAACCAGAAAAGCCGTCGGCATGGCCGAAACCCGCATGGTTCTGTCCAACACCGACGGAATGGGCCCTCCGTCCATGGCGGACTACGATGAGATCATGATCGCCCGACGGCTCTTCCGTGACGGCGAATCCCAATACGAAATCAACAACATCCCGTGCAGACTCGCAGACGTGGTCGACTTCTTCCTCGACACCGGTGTGGGAAAGAACTCGTACGCGATCATCGAACAGGGCAGAGTCGAAATGGTGGTCTCGTCCAAGCCCGAAGACCGCCGAGTGCTCATTGAAGAGGCCGCGGGAATTTCCCGGTACAAGGCCCGTCGGGAAGAAGCGGTGAAGAAGCTCGAACAGACTCGCCAGAACCTTCTGCGCATCTCCGACGTCATCGACGAGGTCAAAAGACAGAATCTGAGCCTCAAGCGACAGGCCGCGAAAGCGCAACGGTACCGTGAGCTCAGCAACAAACTCCGGGAAATGGACCTGGGACTACACGCGTCTCTGTGTGCGGAATACCGCGCGCAGGCGGACGCACTCAAGGCCGGCATCGACCAGAAGAAATCCGCGCTCATGGAGCTTGCCTCGCGTGCGGGTTCAGACCAGGCGCGCCTCGAAGAAGAACACCTGAGATCCCTCCAGATGGAGAGGGCCCTCAGAGAGCTGCTCGAATCCCACCACAAAACGGAACTGGACCTCGCATCAGTCAGGTCGCGGGCCGAACGGGCCAGGGCCACGATTGCCCAACTCGAGCAGTCGGTGAGCAGCGCCCGGGACCAACGCACACGGATCGAGGAGCAGTGGGAACTTGCCCGGCAAAGGCTGGCAGAGCTAGAAGGCAGTCAGGCTCAAGTGAAGGCGTCCCTCGACAAGGCCCGCGAGGAACTGCACGCCGGCGAGTCCTCATCCGCGGCCGCGCGCGAAGCTCTGCAGCGGGAGACCACGCGATTCGACCGCCTCAAGGAGCGGCTCTTCGCGAACCTTCAGGACAGTGCCCGAAAGAAGAACCTGCATGAGAGCCTCACCCGTCGCGACACGGAGCTGCGCGTCACCCAAGAAAAGGCAGCGGCCGAGTCCGAGGAAGCAGACGCTCGACTCCAGCAAATACGTCGGGACCTGGAAGACATTGGGACGGCGCTCTCTCAGGCCGATCAGGAATGCCGGACACTGGGAGCGACCCAGGAGTCTCTTGCCAAGAAACACAAACATGCCGGGTACCAGGTTGGCTCGATTCGGGAGGAGCTGGCTGATGAGGAGAAGGAACTTGCTGCGAAGACGGCTCGGCTCAAGTCTCTGGAAGAGATGCGTCAGGAATACCGCGGGTACGATGAGGCAGTGCGGTTCTTCATGCAGGGGAGGGAGTATGATCCTTCCGAGGCGATCCACGGACCCCTGGCGGAGGTGATCGAGGTGCCGCAGAAGTACCAGAAAGCCCTCACCGCGGCGCTCGGAACAAGACTCGGCCATCTGGTCGTCTCATCCGTCGGTGACGGCATCGAAGCGGTCCGCACGCTGACGGAAGCCCACGCGGGCAGGTCGACGTGCATTCCTGCCGCACCCAGATGGAATCGCGGCCAAGCCCCCCCCATTCCGGACGAGGAACTGGTATGCCTCCTCGACGTGGTCAACGTGCGCGACGGGTACGAGGCGCTTGCCGGATTCCTACTCGGTGACTGGTATCTGGTGCAAGACCTGGATCACGCAGGCGAGCTCTGGGAAACGCATAGCCTCACGTGCCACCTTGTCACCCTGCAAGGGGAAGTGGTAACCGGAGCCGGAGAAGTCACCGGCGGATCACTCGACACCTCCCAAAGCAGCCTCTTCGACAAGCGCAGGGAAATGCACGCGCTCCTAGCCGAAATTTCCTCCGGTGAGCAGCATGTGCGCGCGCTGCGGGCATCCCTCAGCGAGGAGCTGTCAGCGCGGGACACACTCGAACGGGAGCTCGCGGAGACAAACCGGGCGCTCAACGACACGAAGATCAAGAGCGAACGGCTCCGCAAGGACCAGGAGCAGATGCAGGCGCGAATCGCCTCGCTGGAAAGCAGACTGAGGGTCCTTTCCCTGGAGGACGATCGGCTGGCCAAGGAACGGGAAAGACTCACCCTTGAGTTGCAACAGACCTTGGAAGCAATATCCCAATTACAGCGGGTGCACGAAGAACTGGAAGCGGAACGAGAGGAGTGCTCCTCGATCGTCGGGGAACTCACCGCGTCCACTCAGGAAGAATCGGAACGGGGGGGCGAACTCAGGGTGCAGGTGGCCCAGCTCGAAGAACGGGGGCGCTCGCTGGAAAGGGAAGTCCGTGATGCCGCCCGTGCCGCCTCAGACGGGGAGAAGAATCTCGCGTCGCTCGAATCGACCCTGAGCCGAGACAGCGCCGAGAAGGAGAGTCTTTCCAAGGACCTGGACGAATCTCTCGCCGCGGAGCAGGCCCTCATGCAGGAACACCGGACCCAGGCGGCAACGATCGCTGGGCTCAGGTCAACCGCATCGGAACTTGCGCTGTGGATGAAATCGTTCGAGGAAGAGCTCGCAGCGAACGCGCGGACCACTGCGGAGCTTAAAGAGCAGCTTCACGGCCTGGAAATGGAGCACGTGAGGATTCGTCAGACGGAACAGGGGCTTGTGGAGAAGATCCGGGAACGTTATCGGGTGGACCCTCGGGAGATCACGGCACCAGAGACACGACCCGACGAACACGAAATCGCGGAAATCCGGCACAGGCTCGAATCTATGGGCGAAGTGAACCTGGCCGCTATTGCGGAGAGTCGGTACGTGGAAGAGCGGCTTTCGTTTCTCCTCGAACAGGAAGAGGACCTCCGGAAAGCTGTGGATTCGCTTTTTGCCACGATCAACAAGATCAACCAGACCACGCGGGAGCGCTTCCGGGCCGCGTTCGACAGCATAAACGAACGATTCGAGGAGATCTTCCCGTTTCTCTTCCGGGGTGGAGAAGCCAGACTGGAACTCACAGACGAGGAGAACCTGCTCGAAACCGGCGTGGAGATCGTGGCACGACCTTTCGGCAAGAAATTCCAGAGCATGCACCTGCTTTCCGGAGGCGAAAAGGCACTCACCGCGGTGGCTCTGATTTTCTCGATATTCCTGACGCGGCCGTCTCCGTTTTGTCTGCTCGACGAGGTTGACGCGCCGTTGGACGACTCGAATCTCGCCCGGTTCAACGACATGCTGAGAAAGGTCGCGCCGGAAACACAGTTCATTGTGGTCACCCACAACAAACGAAGCATGGCCGAAGCTGACAGACTCTACGGGGTGACCATGGAAGAACCCGGCGTTTCATCCGTGGTGTCGGTGGAGTTCAAGGACTGATGCGGGGGTATTGACATGCGAGTGCTGACGGTTGTCGGAATGGTGGTGGTCTTGTTGGGGTTGTGGCTGAGCGGCGTGGAGGCAGGATCAGTCGAGGATGCGAACACGCAGATCCGGCTCTCCGACCTGGTCTTGAGTGATGCGCTGAAGATGCCGGACCGGGGCGTTCCTCGCGATTTGCTGCAACGTTCCCGGGGTGTGCTCATATTCCCGGGAGTGCTCAAGGCCGGCTTGGTGCTTGGCATCACGTACGGCAGCGGAGTCGGCCTGCGACGGGACGAAGGCACCGGCAAATGGAGCAAGCCCGCGTTCTTTCAGATCAAAGGCGGGAGCCTCGGGGTTCAGGCGGGCGCGCAGGCAGTGGACCTCATCCTCCTGGTGATGTCTGAACGGGGCCTACAGGGCTTACTGGAAGACGGGTACACCCTCGGCGCGGACGTCTCGATCGCCGCGGGTCCCATCGGCCGGGAGGCTTCCGCGGGAACGGATCTGCGGTTCAATGCGGGGATACTCTCCTATTCGAGGACCAAGGGGCTATTTGTGGGTTTGTCCCTCAACGGCGCGGCCTTGAAGCCGGACCGGGATGCCAATGAGGCCTATCACGGCAAAGGTGTCACGGTGCAAGACGTCTTTTACGAGAACAAGGGGGCTCTCTCCGACAATGGCCGGCTGCTCCTCAAGACCATCGACGAGGCAACCCCATGAAAGACGGACGACGAATAGTCTGCAACGCTCTGTGGAAGTTGGCGGTCGCCCTCGGAGTGGTCGCGGGCGCCCTGTTCCTGAGCGCGGGGAGCCGCCACTGGCCCGAAGCGTGGTTGTTCACGGCGGTTCTCGGAGCGTGCCTCACAACCAATACGGTGGTGCTCTTGAGAGGGAGCCCGGACCTGGTCGAAGAACGCCTTCATCGCCACAAAGGTGCAAAGAAATGGGACCTTGTGGTGGTTTCGACGGCGTCCGTATTCTGGCTGATGTCCGTGCCGATCGCTGGGCTCGACAGGAGATTCGGGTGGTCCCCTGAGCTGGGAATCCCGGTGAAGCTCGCTTCGGTAGCAGCCTTCATCTTAGGGGATCTCCTGGTCCTGTGGGCTATGGCGGTGAACAGGTTCTTTTCCAGGATGGTTCGCATTCAGACGGAAAGAGGCCATCACACGGTGACCGCCGGACCGTACCGGTATGTGCGACATCCGGGATATGTGGGGTGGTGTTTCATGGCCGCGTCAATGCCGTTGATGCTCGGTTCGCTCTGGTCGCTGGCGCTCACCGGTTTGAGCGTGGTCCTGATGGTGGTACGCACGGCCCTTGAAGATAGGACTCTGCAAGAGGAACTGGAAGGGTATCGAGAGTATACGCGGAATGTACCGTATCGACTGATTCCGGGCATATGGTAGGCCGGCCGAGAGCCCTTTACCAATAACGTTCGATTTCTTTTCTTTCCGAGAAGAAATCTTCAGTTCAGCAGCTCAAGGAGAAAGCAACGTGCCACCTTTTTCGCGTGCGCAGAACCAACTCGCCGCGTCATCGGTCCTCATGCGGACCGAGAAAGGTGGACGCGAATTTTGGTTGCGGCTCCCAGCCGCTTCTTGTGAACAGGCTTTCTTGGTGTCTTTGTGGCTTGGTGGTTCATCCTTCTGCGAGCTGGCTGAACGTTTATACCGGTTCTCGAAAGTAACTTCCGATTCGTGTCAGATCAGGGCTTGTGGGGCGGGCTTTCCAGCCCGACAATCGGTGGAAACGAATGAGAACCGCTATACCTACCGGGTACCGCGGCGACCGGCGGGAGCCGCATGTTCCGTATCCATTGGGGCCATTTCGGTCCTTTTCATTGCGCGCGGAGCTTTGTGCAGAGTTCCGCGACACGGGCTCCGAGCTTGCGGGCGATGTCGCCGGCCTTGTCATCAGGAGCATTGACGGATGCCGCTCCGTAGTGGCCGGTCGCGGACATCGGGTCCCCGACTACCACCATGCCGTAGATCAGCATGCACTGAATAATTGACATCATGGTGGTTTCGTTCCCGCCCATCCAGTGTCCTGAAGTGGCGAAGGCCGCGCCTACCTTGTTCTCCATCTTCTTGCGCACGCCCACGAACTCGTCGAAGACTCGTTTCAGGTCGGCAGCCATGACTCCGAAATAGACGGGAGAACCCGCGATGATTCCCGCGGAGTTCACGAAGTCCTCTTTCGTCACCTCCTGGGTTGACTTCACGAGGGCTTCCGCGCCGGGTATCGAGCGCACTCCTTCTGCCACGTGTTCCGCGAGCTTGCGGGTGTTCCCACTCTTGGAATAATACAGTACCAGGACATGCATATGCCGACTCCTCCTCAATTCGTCCTTCTCATGCTACAGTTCCATTTCGTCTTTATCTTATATGGGATATCCTGAAACCAACAGGTCGGGAAAGGCCACATAGGGGTCTCGAAACACGTGTCGCAATCAGCGAAGCCAGGGCGCGGCACTTGCGGTGAACGCTTTGGTCCACCGATGAAGCCCAGCCTGCGCCCTGGACCGTGGTCGATCACCTTGAGTAATGACCTTGCACTACTTGTCCTTTGAAACCGCATCTTCGATCGACTTATATGTTGAGTCGAGCTTCTCTTTGAAGGCTTCCCACTTTTTGCCGGACGCGCCTTTCATCTGCTGAAGCTTCGCCTTTGCTTCTTCGGTCTTCTTCTTCAGCTCGTCGTATGACTTCTGCAGGTCCTTCTTGGCGTCACCCTGAGCCGTCTTAGCCTTCTCTTTGAGTTCCTGAAGCTTCTTCTTGGCCTCGTCGAGCTTGGGCCCAAACTTCTCTTTGTACTCTGCGGACTCTTTCTTCCACATTTCCTTGGCGGCCTTCAGTTTTTCCTTGGCCTCTTTGGCCTTCTCTTTCAGGCTCTCAACCGTGGTTTTGGCGGGTTGTTCGCCGGCCTTTTCCTTGACGCCCTCTTTGGCGGGCGCGGCAGGCTCGTCGGCAGCGTAGCCAATTCCCAGAGCGCATGCCCAGACCATCGCGGCTACCAAAAGGACCCATTTGGTGTTCGTCATGAGTCAATCTCCCCTATGTGGTGTGGAGGGGCCGCGCTCCCGGTGCCGGTAACTTCGGCGGGTTCCGGGGAACGCTGTTCGGGGCAGAGCATTCCGGCCTGCCGCTCTTCCGGTCCACGACAAGCCCTCACCCCGGCCCCGTGGTGTGGCCAAGGGCCTCAGACCGCTTCATGACCCCTCATGTACGCCGATCCCCGCTCTCTTATCTCCTGAAAAGACCCTCGAGCTTCTGGGCCAACATGAGATCGCCCGAGATCCGCAACTTGCCGGAGAAGAACGCTGCCTGACCGGACAGCTTTCCTGTCATCATATCGACGAAATCGCTGCCGCCCATGCTCAAGGTCACGCTCGGCCCCGTGTGTGTGCCTTCATCGATCTTGCAGGCCTGATCTTTGACGGTGAGGTACCACTGACCGGACTGGTCTCCGGAGATGTCAAACTGGAATACCGCGTCAAGAGATCCTGCCGCGTCAGGGTTGAATCTGCCCGGCATGGCATCGATTATTGCATTGAGGCTTTCAGACATCCATATGCTCCTTTCTTTGCGAGAGGGTAGTCATTCCGTGAATGGGGGGCAATATACCTTACACTGCTCCACGACACAACAGCGAGTTGCGGCAGGTCACCAAACGGTTTTCGAAACATCGGTCGGTCGGCCGGTAAGCGCGAGCCGGCTGAACGTTGACGACCAATGTTCACGGCAGGATCATGCTCTTGGTCCAAAGAGCGCGGTGCCGATGCGTACCAGAGTAGCCCCCTCCTCGACTGCGACCTGGAAGTCGCCTGTCATGCCCATGGAGAGCTCGTGCATGTCCTGGGCAAGTATGCCTGCGGCGATCAGACGATCACGAAGCTCCCGAAGACGAGCAAAAAAAGGCCGGGCTCGCTCGGGCTGGTCGAAGAAGGGGGGCATGGTCATAAGTCCGAGGAGCCGAAGCCGGTCCAGGGATCGGACAGCCTCGACAAGCTGAGGGACCTCCGCTCCCGGGATACCGCTCTTCTGGGGTTCGTCGGCCAGGCTCACCTGGATCATGACCCCGATGGTCCTGCCTGCGGTCTCGGCCCGACGATTGAGTGCCACGGCGAGTTTCGGGTCGTCGAGGGTTTGGATCACGTGAAACAGGTCCACCGCGGGTCCGGCCTTATTCTTCTGGAGGTGGCCGATCATGTGGAATTCGACTCCCTGGGGGGTCTCCGTGAGAGACTCCTCTGAAGCCTCTTGCACATAGTTGTGGCCGACGATCAGAAGGCCGGATGCCAGTGCTTCCCGAATCTTCGCGCGGCCTTGACCCTTGGCAGCGGCAACGATGCGGACATCCTCCGCCTGTCGGCCTGACCGGAGTGCCGCTTCAGCGATGCGTTGTCGAATTGTCTCGAGATTGTGCGCGATCATTGGCCTCTGCCAGAAAGTCGAATATTCCTAATTCCTTGAGATCCCTTGCCACCTCGCACAGAGGCAGCCCCACCACGTTGGTGTACGAGCCGGACACCCATTCGACGATCCCCGCGCCGATCCCTTGGATCGCGTAAGCGCCCGCTTTGTCCATCGGTTCTCGGGTGGCCACGTAGTCGGAGATCTCCGCGGGGCTCATGTCCCTGATATGGACCTGAGACGTCACAAACCGCACTCTCGCGCTCTCGGGCCTGTCCGATCGGAGAATCGCGTATCCCGTGTACACCACGTGAGTGCGGGCACTCAGCGTTGTGAGCATCGCTTCGGCTTCCCGCGGGTCTGCGGGTTTTCCGAGAATCTTGCCGTCAATCACCACGATGGTATCCGCGGCCAGCACCCACCGGTTCGGGTGAAGAGCCGCCACTTCGTCGGCTTTGTCACGTGCGAGCCTGCACACGAGGTCTTCCGGAGATTCACCGTTCACCGAGGCTTCCTCGATGGTCGGCAACACGACCTCGAAGTGAGCGCGGATCTCGCGGAGCAGGTCTCGTCTACGGGGCGAGCTGGATGCGAGAATCAGCGTTTGTGTGGTATGAACGAATGTCATGCTCATGTCCGATTACGGTTTCGACGAGCACCTCCATGCATGCAACAGGAGCGGCCGGCGAACGGTCTCGCCTGCGATACATAAGAGAGCTCTTGCGCCTCGATGAAGAGTGCAATGGCCATATTACCTTATCACGCGTTCCAGAGGAAGGGGGGGAATCGCTAACCCGGTTCTTCGCTCGCGGCATCGGTGAGGAGCTGTCGAACGCCGGATGAGCTTCACTCAGGGGGTAGCCATGAGAGACCCGGAGAACTCGTCGGCTGAACAGAGCACGGTGTGCACGGAAACGCGCTCGGATGCGGAAGGTGCGTGTCTCAGACGGAGAGTCCCTACCAGGAACGGCGCTGGATGATCTCTCAGACGCGAAGGGCGGAAAAGCCTCATCGTGGAACGCCTATTGGGCGCAGGAAGCCTGTTACGCAGGTTCTATTATTGACCGCTCATTGCCTCGGCCCGGGGATTGTTTCGCGCTCAAGATTCCCGAACGCGGCCCGTGCGACGCGCGCCGACACGAGACCTTCCGGTAGGTAAGCGTTCTGCCGGCCGAGCCCTCTGAGCCAATTATCAGAAAGTCTTCCGGGGGAAACCCTTTTGAAAAAGGGTTGTCCCCCGGACCCCCTTCCGAAAACTTCTGAAACATCGGGTGGTTCTGACCATCAACCGAGTTCCTGTGATGTGAGGGGCTGACGTTCCTACTTGGTTGTGGCCGCGCAGTCATGATGGGTAATCGGAAAGTCTTCCGGGGGAAACGCGTTTCAGAAAAGTCCCTTCCCGGCGAAATCCCTATTCGCATACGCAGGCTATCCCAACACGGTCGGTTGGTGCCGAAACTGGCTTCTTCGGAAGTCATTCAGGAACGCGAACACATCCGGGCGCTTCTTCTCGTCTTCGGGAATGTGGTTCGGGTCAACCGCCTCGCCGGTATCCCGTCGGTACAGCACAATCACCATTGGCCTGCGCTCCGGTTTGAAGACCCAGGCTTCCGCGTGCACTACTGATCCCACCGCGGTCTGCATGAACAGCTTGTAGCCGTCATTTCTCAATTCATCGGTCAGCAGCTTCCTCGAGGTCTCCATGTGTCACCTGCATCAGATTTGACCGCCCTTCGGGGCAGCCCGACATTAACCCTACAATTCCTAGCAAGTATGATGCCGGTACCCGCAGGCCAGCCAAGTCACTAGTAACATCAACAAACTAGACTCATCATCCGTTGTCGGCGGTATGGAAAAGGATACGCCGCGGTAGGACCTGTCAGGAAAGCCATACGGATTGGTAGGAATTCCCCTCCGGGCCACCGTCCGTTTGCCACATCCTGCCGTGCAGGCACGGTTTGATGCCAATGCGGCTTCAATAGGGGAGGCTCACCACGCGGCGGCAGGCAAGATGCCTGTCCCACCCGGAGCCTGTAGTCACCGCTTATACCGCTTCTCGAAAGTAACTTCCGATTCGTGTCAGATCAGGGCTTGTGGGGCGGGCTTTCCAGCCCGCCAATCGGTGGAAACTAACGAGAACCGCTATAGCACAGGCATTGGTATGACGGCTCGTATTCCCGCAGCGACGAGCGGCACACTGGCAAGAATAAGCCGTGATATCAATGCACAGGAGATTCAGTCCCCGGGATGACTGAGGACTTGCGACGGCTTCTCCCCCGTTGCAAGGCGGTTTCAGCGGGTCAGGCCTTCCCGCGTTGCAGTTCCCGGTGCCCGCCGCGCATCGATACACACCCACATTGTTGTTTGACGTCGGGCGGCCGTGGGTTATACTCTGAACGTGTCTCCCCGGCTGTTGGGCGCGGGAGGCCAACGACTGGATATCACTTGGCGGTTCCAGGCTTGGCTGCGGTTGACTAAGGAGATACGCGGGCTCCGCGGAATGGCTTGACACCCCGGGGGAACTTTGTACAATCCCCGGAGAATACCCCAACAGGGAGGAGTCGTTTATGACCAAGCTCTTGAGATTGCTCGTTGTATTGATCACGGTGGTCGCTTTTGCGACCGCGACGGTGGCAGTGGCCGCGACAGACGACACGAAAAAGCCGGACAAAACAGGCGAAAAGAAGGACGACAAGAAGACGGACGACAAGGCCAAGGATCCCAAGAAGAAACCCCCAAAACCGCCGGCAGGCGGCTGCTAGGATCGCAACACGGTGACGAGACCGAACCCTGGGCCCGCCCCGCACATGAATCGGGGCGGGTTTTTCGTGGCCGGTGGTCTGGAGTCTCGGTGTGGACTGTAGTCACGCACCTTGAGATTCGCGGTGCGGTGGTAGTGTCCGGCCTTGAGAATTGCGGTAACCCGAAAATCCGGCTTCATAGCTCCACTGCCGTGAACGGCCGTGCTATTCTCTCGTTCCTCGGAATCTGCGGGACGTTTGAACTAGACATGGTCCCCCTCACCCTTCCGTCTCCCGCCAGCGGAGAAGGTTTTCGCTTTCCCACCCTTGATGGGAGGGGCAAGGGGGGGGTGAAACCCGTCGCAACTGCCAACTCGGGACACCATAACCAGTGCAGGGCGAGATTTGACCTTCGCCCCCACGGGAGTCTCTTCGCACACGTCGCACATCATGGACCAATCCTCTGCCAAAGCTGACGATCGTCGCTCCTTTCTCCGGTACACCACCCGAATACTGGCGGCAGTGGCCGCTGCGATGGCAGGGTTCGGAGGCGTACGTGTGGTGGTCTCGGGTGCAGGCGACAGACCCCGGAGAGAGGTCCCCAAGCACCTCCTTTCAAGCCTGGAATCGGGCGCGATCCCCGAACATGTCGCGGCGGCAGGAGTCTGGATAGCGCGGCTGGACGATCAAGCCCCCCCGCTGATTCTTGACGATCGCTGTACCCACCTCGGTTGCAGGGTAAGATGGGACTCCACCGTCCACGGGTTTCGCTGTCCGTGCCACGGGAGCGAGTTCGGGGCCTCCGGCGAGGTGCGGAAGGGACCGGCAACCAGGCCCTTGACCCGCCTGTTCGTGCGGGAAGAAGGCAAGGAGGTCGTAATCGTTCCGGACAAGGCCCCATGATGAGCGACATCGCGTTGCCTTCAGAACCTCCATTCCAGAAGCCGGCCGACGGGGACCACGGACTGTCAATCCTTGATAGGCGCGGGGCACAGGTGCGCACTTCACCCTTTTCGCCCCAGAGGGGACTCCATCCTTTTCCCGGCGTGGGCGTCGCAGATTGATGCCAATAACGGCGTGCGAAAGTGATCACCCGCGGACTCCGCGCCAGCGGCACCGCTCACTGGCAACCCATGTCATTTCAGTACGTTAACTCAAGACCCCCAGAGAAATAAGTGCTTTTCACACATAGTTCATCCGTCTGTCACACTCAAATCAGCAGCGGCCTGGGGAAAGGGAGACGGACCCCCCAATGTCTGGCGCAGCTAACTGCGGTGATACCAGTAGGTTAGCGAATGCCCGGCAACCTCGCGGAGAACAGCCACACGACTGAGCTCTAATGGTACGCAATATGCAGGACAATAGACGGTCGCAAATTACGACAGGAAGGGGGAGATTGCGGAAGTGTCCTTGTCATCGCAACCAGTTGTGAGGTGTGGCGGGACGTAGGCCTGGCTCGCACCATACGAGCAACGCCATCTCTGACACCAATGCGACTCCAAACAGGCGAGGTGAATCACAGGGCGACAGGCAAGATGCCTGTCCCACCCGGAACCCGAAGTCACCGCGTAGAACGCGCATTGGTATGACGGCATGCCGGGGGGACCCTTTGTGTGGGAATTGGGCCGAAGAATTCGGAGACACACGAGCATCGCGTCTGAGCGGTCCCCGCTCCCGGCAGGGATCGCAAGGCGCCGACAATGGGAAAGGAAGATCGACATGGCCGCAACTATGTGCTGGGATCAGATGAAGTGCGGGAAAGAGAAGGCGTGTCCTGCATATCCGAACCGCGGGTTCGAGTGCTGGAATGTGCCCGGGACTTTGTGCCGAGGGGAGATCCAGGGCTCGTACGGTGAAAAAATCGAGTTGTGCAGGACCAAGTGCGAATACTACACCGGAGTGATCTCCGGAACGATTCGCGTGTGCTGATACCAAGTTATCCTCCGAAAGCCGGGATTTCCGGGGGAAACCCTTCATCAGAAAATGCGCTTCCCCCGGACCCCCATAGGCGCTCACTTGGCGGTAGCCGAAGTCGACATTTCAGGCAGTTATCCCCCTCCCCCTACCCCCAATGCTGTTGACTTAAGGATGGTAATCTCTTCCCCGACCGGGGGTTAAAACCCCCGGCTATGCACGGAAAGCCCCTTCGGGGCTCACAGACTCCCGTCCCGAAGGGACGGACTGTGAATAGCCGTAGGTTTCAACCTACGGAAGGGAGCAGAATCGTGCTTAAGTCAACAGCATTGCCCCCTACCCCCTCCCAGGAGGGGAGGGGAATCCGGAAACCCTCTCCCCTGGAGGGAGAGGGAAGGGTGAGGGGGAGGATGCTATACCGGTTCTCGAAAGTCACTTCCGGTTCATGTCGGATCAGGGCTTGTGGGGCGGGCTTTCCAGCCCGCCAATCGGTGGAAACGAACGAGAACCGCTATAAGGCAACGCGTGCTCTGAAGTGAGCGCCTATGCCCCGGACCCTCTTCCGAAATATCCTAGAATATTTGATTCTTCTGACCGTTTTCGTGGCGGCCACGCGCCCTGACTGTTCTTGGTGGAGGGGTTCGCGGAGGCCCTTCTTTCAAGCAGGGGTCTTCGCAAGATCTTTCTCGACGGCAGGCAGGTTGATCTCATCCGCGCGCTGCATGGTTCGTGGTCAGGGTTTGGGCCCTCGCCATCATAGCTGTTTGACCATGCTGATCAGGAACATACTCAGAAATAGTAAACTAATGCTTGACGAAGACCCATGGACGTGCTATTCGGCCATTGTTTTTCGCGGCGCGGCACGAGGGGCCCGCCCCGTGTGTACCTTTGCGTTGGAGGAATGGTTATGCTGGTTCCCTTTTCTGGCCCACCGAGCGGAGTTCCAGATGCCCCCCCGGATTTTCTTAGTAACTACAGATACCTCAAGAAGCTCATTAACAAGGCGTTGAAGGAAGGGACGCCCGTCGAAGACCTTCACTTGATAGAAAAGCACCCCTCCCGGAAGCATCGAAAGCAGTTGTCCCGGGACGATCTCATCAAACTCCTTCACACTCTCCGCAGAATACGACTCAGATATGAGAAGCTCATGAAGTCACCGGTTCCCAAGGAATTGGTCCGGGACGTGCTTGCGAAGGCACCTCAGGACAGACTCCCCTGGGAAACGGAGGCCCTGGAAAAACACGAGACCTGGCAACAAGACGTGGAAGCCATTCGAGCTGAGGTGCAGAAGGAGCTCAACGACCATTTAATCGAGCAGTTCTTCCAGTAGGCCGCGCACACGTTCACCGCGGTGAGTCCCCTTGACTCGTGACCGGTTACCTCGATGCGAACTGCAATCTCAACCGCGTGACATCACGCAGGATATTGGTCGAAGAGACGGCCCCACCTGCTTGTCTTCTTGAACGCCTCGATTTGGGGCTTTGCCTTGAGGGGCCAGTAGACGAAGTCGTGATAGAAAAAAGACCCGAACACGAACGCGTTTACCAGAGGGGTACGAAAGAAGAGCTTCTGGATCGATTTCAAAGGACCGAACCATATGAACCGGCCCACCAGCGAGGCTGCGTTGTTTCCCACGGAGAAGCCCCAGTTCTCCTGGGAAACGTCGTGCCCGACGACGTCGATCTCCTCCATCCGCCCCTTGCCAAGCCCCGACTCGTGGGCAATACGAATGAAGTCGAGCGCCATGGGATCAAACCCCATCATCTTGGCTGCCACCGCGTCTATTGCCGTGCAATCCCCTGACGCGAGGACCAGGTCCTTTTCCACGGGGATCATCGTCCTCGGCCCCGGTCCGTTGCCGCAAATCGTCCCGTCCATTACCGTGAAAATTCCCCGGTGGATCTCCTTCTGAATATCCAGGAGGTCGTTGAGCGTCTCATGAATCACCGAGTGGGTGTAGTGCCGCCGGGAGTTGAGGAGGCCTCCGAACGCGTTCTTCATGGATCCCGTCGTCCCTGTGTAGATGTGGCACTTGACCGTCGGGAGATGGACCACGTTCTTCCCGAGAAAATACTCGGGAATTCTCAGCCCTTCCGGGAAGATGCCGTCCAGCACGCGCATCTTCGCTTTCGGGGTGAATTCCACCCACCGGATGTCCTGAGGCCTGAAATTGTAGAGCACGGGGATGTCGTACTTTTTGAAAATCGGAAGGTACTTGTTGAGGCGCTCTCCCTTGAACGCGTTAGTGACGACGGTCTCGTTCTGCACGCAGACGATCTCCTTGTACCCCGCGTCCCGCAGCGCGAGGATCACCCCTTCGAGCTGCCACGGGGTGGTATTCGCACCCAGGAACGGGAAATGCCACGAGATATTGTCCTTGAGTATTACCGGGGCTGAGGGATCGAGGAACTCGCGAAATTTCGCCTGTTCCATGGCAATTCTGATGTCTTCGAGCACGGTCTCTGGAGCGGTCTTCCGTACCGCGACGATGGGTCTATCTGTCATGTTCTCCTCATGGACGCCGGCTAGCCGAAGAGGCGGAAAATGCCCCTCACGACACGAATAAGGTCAAGATCGGGCTGCTGTTCGTAGGGATCGCCGAAATAGCCTCCGCCACCGTGAGTTGCTCCGGCAGGTCTGGCCTGTTCACGGTACCTTGCGGCTCGCTCTTCGAGTTTGAGATTCTCCAGTTCCTTCTGCCGAACCTGTTTCAGGCCACCGCGGGCAACAAAGGTCATGATCCCTTCGAGTTCCCCGGCGTCGAACCAGATTCCGTCGGATTTGCAGATATCGATGATCACTCCCGAGGACCCCGCGAAGTTCTTCCGGTTCATCATCTGCCTGCAGACCGGGCACCTGAGATAGGTGATCGCTGATTCGGGTTCGACTTGGGCGCGCACTGCTCCGTCTGTGGCCTCTATGATGCGTTCGGAATTGTCCTGCATCATCTCGAAAGTCTCGTGGGGCACGAACAGACCTGTGCATTTGGGACAGCCGATTACCGGAAATTCACCTACGTCGCGACTGATCATCGCGACCTCGCAGCGCGGGCAGTGGCGGTCCTCGAGGACTTTCCCCTCTTCTACCACCAGCTTGACCGGCTTGGCACAGCGCGTACAGAACCGGCTTTCCGCAGGGATTCTCATATAGCAGTGGGGGCAGTGTTTGGTCTTGCCCTTGAGGGAGAAGTCCAGGTGCGCTCCGCAATAGTCGCAGTTCGTGGCCTTGCGGTCTACGGAGGCCCCGCACGAGGGGCAGTGCAGCACAAAGCCGGTGTCCGGATCGACAGCAACGGCTCCCGGAGCTGTTTCCGCACGTGGTTCCTTCTCCTCACCGAAGCGGATCCGGTAATTCTCCTTCCGTTGCTTCATGTCGTCCGCGGTCAGCTCGCCCTTCTTCGCGAGCGCGCCGGCCACCTTCCGCACTTGATCGGCCTTAAGCGAATACTTGTCGGCCAGTTCGGCCTCGGAGAAGCCGCGTAGGAAGTCGCGCTTGAAGCTGCTGATGCTGAGTTTTATCTTCGTGTCCGATCCCGAACTCATGTCACCTCCTTGCCGGTCCGCACGCAATTGGACCGTCCCGCTCAGAGTCGTCCGTATGCCCATGATATAAGGAAATGGGACCGGGTTCAAGGCCGGCCGGTTGTCCGGATGGGAAAACTCTCCGTCAACGGACACAGACGGCTTAGCTCTATTCCGCCTTGCCTGTGCCGAGCAGCCGGAAAAGCACCACGGCCTTTCTCTTTCCGGGCGGGACGGTCTTCTCGTTGAGGGTGAAGGTAGCCTTGCCGTCCACATAGTCCCGGATCGTGTACGAGCGGTTGCCGATCTTGCTTCCAGGGCAACTCTGGAGGCACACCACGCAGCCGGATCTCCACACGGGAATGAGAGCCTTGTTTCCGCCGAATCTCAGGTGAATTCCTTTGCCGCCTGGGTCCTTGAACAGATCCTTCAGCGGCAACGGCTTCTCAAGCCCGTCCCACCAGACCCAGACTCCTACAGGAGACCCTTCTATTTTGGTGGATGGTGCCCGGCTCGTCTTGTTGAAGCGCTCGGACCACGTCTTCTGGGTGAGGTTGTTGCCGGGCTTTGCCCCGATGGAGACCATGGCGTCGTGGAACGTCGTGTCTTCCACGTACGCGGCCAGCAGAGCCTTGCGCGCGGCGCCTCCCCCTTTCCAGACCACCGCGTGGTGCCCCGGCATTGAGTTGAACCATCGTCTCGTGAACGCGCGGGGTTGCAGGTCGGCCAGCACACGGATTTCTTTCTCTGCCTTGTCCACCTTGAGAGGATGCGCTTCGTCCAGCCCGTCCCAGCCACCTCGGGGCAGGGACACGGCCGCGAGCAGTGCCGCAAGGACCAACGGGAACGCGTGAAACATCATCGGATCTCGCTCGGCGAAGGAGTTGGAGCAGCCATGTCCCGCTTCATGTTCGGTGTTTCCACGCGTCCGGGTGGCGATGCTGGTGCAGGCACGCGATCACGACGATGCCCTCGTCGGTCGAAGTGAAGTACACGTTGTAGGGGAATCGGTGGAGAAGACCCCGCCGAACGTCACGACCAACGAGCGGAAACTGATGGGGATTGTTTCCGATTCGTTGGAGCAAGCGGTCGAGTTCGCTGAGAAAGCGATCGGCAAGCCCTGGCCGTTGAGTCTCGTAATGAAACGCGGCTTCTTCGATGTCGAGCTGTGCCTCCGGATGTATTATCAGAGGCCAAGTCATGGTTTGCGGTTGTGTTCTCTAAGTTTCCGTCGGAGTCCTTCGCGAACCTCCTTCCACGGCCGGCCTTTGTCCGGATGGGCGCGAAGATCCGCCAACCGTTCTTCGAGTATCTCCTTGTGCCAATCCGGTACCGGAATCTCTTCGGGCTTTGCTGCTATTCGGTCCCACAGCGACTGTACGTAGTCAAGTCTCTCGTCGATCGAAAGAGCGTCAAAGCCGGGCGGCGGGTCCGGTATTGCATGTGTCATGGCGGGGCCTCCCTTCTTCTTTCAGGGATGCGGAGTTATTGCTATGATCGTGATTTGATCCTTTTCAGGGCCATAGCACTAAAACAGGCGATAAGCCCCAGGAGCCCTATGCTGAACATTAGGCTCGAAGACCTTCCCTCCCGGGGTATATGTGGATGCGCCTTTGAGCGGAATTCGTGAGTGCTCAATCCTGGGTGTCGTGGATTGTCCTTCAAAAGATCGACACACTTCTTTACTTGCTTGAATATGCCTTCCGCGGACGAGGCTTTGGCGGTCTTCCTCTTCTGCCTCGCTTCCAACGAAGATACGGCTTTCGTCCTCAATTCATCGTGAGTCTTTTGTGCCTTTTCGATCCAGACAAGCCTGCAAGCCATACTAATCCTCAAGCTGGTCCAGGAGAGCCGTGTCGGCATCGAGATCAGGAGGAGCCGTACTGAACTGTGCTTCTTTGGCCTGTTGCAGTCCGACTTCGAGCAGGGCCCTTGCTTCAGGGTTCCTGTACAGCCACAGTTCCCTCTCCGGTATGACTGCGGCGAGTTCGAGTCTGATCTCCGTTTCTCCAATCTTTTCAAAGAAAAACGTCTTGTTGGCGAACTCCTTGCCAAGATTGATTCGACCTCGGGAATCTACGGTTCTGGTCTCCATGGGGTAGTCTCCTCGATTAAGGATACCAGAACAGCCCATTGAAGGCAATCGGGTCAGTGGGTCCTGCCCACCACGGCGGACGTCAGATTCGCCGGCGCGGGTATCGGGTGGCCCTTCCTGCCTTCAAGGTGCGATAGCCGAACGATCTTGTCATTCCTTCCCGAGTAGGCGGTCCTGCCGCAGCATGCAGCCGGTGCCAAAGTGATTGCCCGGAAACGGCCAGGTTTGGACACGTGACGAAAGACTCGCGACGTTGCCCAAGGATTGGCGGACCGCAGACGCGAACGGGGAATCAGGGGTGTTCTTCCCTCTCTGCCTTGATCTGAGGGATGGCGTCTTCCAGTGTGATGTCGCCCTGCCCCAAGGAGAATTGGTTCAGAAAACGATTGGTGTCGACCGCGCCCAGCTCTCTATAGAGGATCTCAATGGCCTCACGGGTGATTTCTGCAAGGGGTCGCAATTCAGTGTTCATAGGTACATCTCCATGGCCAATCCGGTCGGGCGACAGCCGAATTCGACATTTCAGGCAGTTATCCCCCTCCCCCTACCCCCTCCCACGAGGGGAGGGGAATCCGGAAACCCTCTCCCCTGGAGGGAGCCGGCAGGGTGAGGGGGGGTATGCCGAGGCAACGCGTGCTCTGAAGTGAGCGCCTATAGGGTCCGGGGAATCCGAAAACCCTCTCCCCTGGCGGGAATCCGGAAACCCTCTCCCCTGGCGGGAGAGGGAAGAATGAGGGGGGGTATGCCGAGGCAACGCGTGCTCTGAAGTGAGCGCCCATAGGGTCCGGGGAATCCGAAAACCCTCTCCCCTGGCGGGAGAGGGAAGGGTGAGGGGGGGTATGCCCCGGAAGCTTTTCTGAGAAATTCTTGGAGCTACTTGCTGCACACGATGCGCACAATGAACTCCGCGCCGCCCCTGGAATCGCAACCGAGGGTGAGCTGGCCTCCGAGGGCTTCGGTGAGGGCCTGAGCGCCCGCGAGTCCCAGGCCATGCCCCCGCACCGGAAAACCTTCAATCTGCCCGCACTGGAAGTACTGGTCGAAGATCTGCTGATGGTAGCATTCCGGTATGCCGGGACCATCGTCCTTCACGGAGACGCAGACCGTCGCGCCATCGGTCGCACACCTGAGCAGGATCGTCTTCTGCTTGAACTTGAGTGCATTGGAAAGGAGGTTCGTGATGATCAATCCCAATTTGGTCTCGTCCGTGCGGACGGTCCTGTTCAGGTGGGAATCTTCAGCCTCGAGGATGACGTCGTTGTCCCTGAGCACTCGTCGCAAGGAGGCGAAATCGTGAGCTTCCTCGATGGCTTCGGTCACCATCGGGTCCACCACATCGAAGACCTCCATGAGCGCACTCTTCACGACCGCACCCAGAACAAAATCCCTCGTCTTGACCATGCCCATGGCAGCCATGTCCACTTCGAGCATGCTGTTGGTAAGGGTCCTGATCTTCAGGGCGTTGCGCAAGAGACGTCGGATGACCTTCTCCTGTCTCGGGTTAAGAGCCCCGTACCGGTCTTGCTTTTCGAGGAGGGACCGCGCTCCTGCCTCGATGATGTTGACCGGATTCTTGAGGTCGTGGACAAGATGTGATGTCTGTATATGCTTAATGGCCACGATGACCCCCGAAGATGACTTGTCTGCCGAAGACGTCGGTCAGGATTGGATGATGGTGGATTCTTTCACCTGAAGGTTTTTCTCGAAATTCTCCCAGAATTCTTGCTCCGATTTTCGCCATTCAGGACCGAAACGCTTGCCGAAAGAGCCCGCAAGTCGCTTGAGGACGGCATTCCACGCGGATTCATAGTTCAGGGCCAGCACATCCTCGAGGAACGGCACCATCCGCCCGAGCTGATCTTTGGGAAGATAGGCCCGTGCTCCAAGCTGAATCGATTTCTTCAGTGACTGGGGACTCAGCGCGTGGGCCGTCAGTATCACCACAGGGAGGTGCCTGCCCACCGCGATTTCCAGCAGGTCAAACCCGCGCACGCCCATGATGTCGAGCACTACCAGGTCAAATGTCAACGAGGAGATTCGTTGGACCGCTTCTTCGTATGAGGTCGCCTTTTCCACGGTCGCGCCGTAGTCTTCGAGTTCTTCCTCCAGAATTTCCAGCACATCAGGCTCGTCGTCCACGGCCAGTATGTGCTTGTTATTCA
The DNA here is from genome assembly GCA_040755955.1 of Thermodesulfobacteriota bacterium. Lineage (GTDB taxonomy): Bacteria > Desulfobacterota > Desulfomonilia > Desulfomonilales > Desulfomonilaceae > JBFMAA01. The sequence goes on along the minus strand of JBFMAA010000018.1, from coordinate 4,151 downwards.
GGAGGCTTTGAAGCATGCTTGATCTCCGGCGATCTATATAGTATATCTCGCGGATTGATGTCAAGCGGGCATCCGGTAACGCGTTACACGGTCTGAAGAGGTCCGGCGTGCTTCGAGGCAAGACCATACTCGCAGTGGATGATGAACCCGACATCCTGGAAACCATCGTAGATCTGCTGGAATCCTGCCGGATCGACACGGCAGCGAGCTTCCGGCAAGCCCAGGATTGCCTTCTCACCAAGAACTACGATCTCGCGATCTTAGACGTGATGGGCGTGAAGGGACTCCACCTTCTCGACCTCGCGGTACGACGAAAGATCCCCTCCGTCATGTTGACCGCGCCTGCGGTGAGCACAGAATACATCATCCAGGCCCAGGAACGGGGAGCTATGGCCTATATTTTCAAGGAAGAGATGGGCCAACTGGAAACGCTCCTGGTTCAGCTCTTCGAGGTCCTCGCGCGGGGTGAAGCCCCGTGGGCCTACACCATGAAGCGAATCGCTCCGATTCTCGACGAACGCCTGGCCCCCGGTTGGCGAAACAAGTTGATCGCAGGCCCGAAACAGCACCCCGATCGCTAGTGCCGCCACCACGGTGAACTAGAGCACAGTATTCACTCGCTTCACCACCGTAGGTTGAAACCTACGGCTATTCACGGGCTGCCCTTTCAGGGCAGAAGAGGCCCGCGCCCCTCGGCGCACGGTGAATAGCCATGGGTTTCAACCCATGGAAGGGGAGCTATTCACGGGCTGCCCTTTCAGGGCAGAAGAGGCCCGCGCCCTACCGGGCGCACGGTGAATAGCCATGGGTTTCAACCCATGGAAGGGGAGCACGGCAGTAGGGGCCCACGGCAAAACAAGCCTTGCAACCCGGCACGATATCCTGTGCTGTCCCGCAGGAGCTAAGGGTGTACTATGTTCAGGAGGAGCTGTAATGAAAAGGCCCTGTATTCTCGCCGTGTTATTCTTTGTCATCGGGAGTGGTTTGTGTGTTGCCGAGGAACCCATCAGAATCGGAGGGATCTTTCTCTTGACCGGCCGCATGTCGTTCTTCGGCAACATAGCGCGCCAGGGAGCAGAGCTTGCCGTTGAAGAAATCAACGCGCAGGGAGGGATTCTCGGCAGGAAGCTCCAATTGGTCGTGGAGGATTCCAAACAGGACCCTGTCGCGGGCCGTGAAGCGTTCCTCAACCTCGTAAGGGTCGACAAGGCGGACGTGGTGATCGGGGTTCTGGACGATGAGAGCGCTGCGGAGATCGCCAGGCAGGCAGGGGAACACAAGACTGTCCTTATCGTGACCGGAGCCCAGACCGATGCGATCACCGGGAAGCAGTGCAATCGGTTCACTTTCCGGATATGCCCCAATGCCGCGCAGAGCGCCAAGGTTGCCGCCCTGATGGCCGCGAGAACCAATGCCGCCACGTGGACCATGGTAGGACCCGACAACGAAGGCAGCCGGTCGTTCTGGAAGGACTTCACGCGAGATTTCGGCAAGCTCAAGACCGGCGGCTCCTTTGCGCAAGACAGCCAACTCGTTCTGGTCACCAAGGACCCCCACGACTGGCCGGAGATCGTCAAGAAGACCACGGAATCCCCCGTACAGGGAGTCCTGGTGAATCTGTATGGCGGAGATCTGGTCGACTACATGAAAGCAGGAGCAGAGACGGATCTGTTCGACGGCAAGCGGGAATTCGTGGTCGTGAGAGGATCTCTTGCGGAGCTTATGGCCCTGGGACAACGCCTGCCTGAAGGAATATGGTGGTCCGCGCCCTATTGGTACCAGGCCAGCCGCAGCCCCGAGAATACCGACTTCGTGGCAAAATACGAAGCGCGCTTCGGGCACCCCCCGTCCTGGCACGCGCAAATGAACTACACGGCGGTGAAGATCTATGAGGAAGCCCTCAAAGTGGCGGGAACCACTCAGCCCGAAGCAGTCATATCCGCGCTCGAGGGGAGCTCGCTCGACGTACCCTGGGGGAAGCTTACGATTCGGACCCAAGACCACCAGGCCTTATCTCACGCCATCGGCGGAAAGACCCTGAGAGTGAGCGTGACAGGCAAGAGACGCATTTTCAGAGGGTTGGGATCGCTCGTCTTCTACCGCTCGAAAGAGATTGACGATCCCGCGCAACCTACCGACTGCACCATGAAGTGAAGTACCAGGATTCAGGGAGGTTGAGATGTCATCGGATGAGCATCGGAGTTCGGACAAGAAGCAAACCCGGAGAGAATTCCTTGTCCAGAGCGCGCTGACAGGAGCCGCGATCGGTGCGGGTCTCATGGACGGGTCGGTCGGGCGAGCTGCGGCTGCCCAGAGGGACTACATTCTCATAGGCCACCCCAACCCTACCATCGGAGCCATCGCGGAGTTCGGCGAGGTGTCACCGTGGGCCGACGAGAGGGCATTGGCCGCGGTCAACGGAAAGGGGGGGATCTACGTAGAAGAACGAGGGAAATCGCTCCCTGTCCGAGTCCAGATGGCAGACACCCAAAGCGACCCGAAAAGAGCCGCGAAGGTCGCCGCAGAACTGATCAAGAAGCATGAAATAGATATTATGGTGGTCATGCACACTCCTGATACGGTCAATCCCGTAAGCAACGTCTGTGACGATTACGGCGTGCCGTGCGTGTCGATGGTGGTGCCCCTCGAGGCGTGGCTTTCCGGCGGACCATACAAATGGTGCTACCACGCGTTCTGGTCGGTGGACTCGTTGAGCGAGCTCTTCCTCGGGATGTGGGACCAGTACGCGGACCGGACCACCAAGGTTTTCGGCGGGCTCTGGCCCGATGATCCCGACGGGAAAGTGTGGGCCGACGTGTTCACCAGGAAGCTCACCGCGCACGGCTATCGGGTGGTTGACCCCGGACGCATTCCTTTCTTGATCCCGGATTATTCCGAGATTATCACCCGTTTCAAGCAGGAGACGGTGGATATCGTTGGGGGGGTGGTGATACCCCCAGATTGGACGAACTTCTGGCGCCAGTCCCATCAGGATGGGTTCAACCCTAAGATGGTGGCCATATCCAAGGCGATTCCGTTCCCTTCAGCGGTGCACGGCCTTGAAGGAAGGCTCGCTGACGGGCTCATGTCGGAGCTGTGGTGGAGTCCGTACCATCCCTTCAAATCCGCGCTGACCGGGGAGACCTCCCAGGAGCTCTGCGATGCCTGGACGAAGGAAACCGGCAAGCAGTGGACCATGCCTCTCGGATTTGCCTCAGCCGGGATAGAGGTTGCCGTGGATGCCATCCGCCGGGCCAGGTCCCTCGACAAGCAGAAGATTCGAGAGGCGCTGGCTCAGACCAACCTGGACACCACGGTGGGGCGCATCAAATTCGATGTAAACCACTGCAGCGAAACACCGCTTGTGGGCGGTCAGTGGGCAAAGGGCGCCAAATGGCCGTGGGAGCTGGGCATATCCTACAACGAGCGACATCCCGAAATTCCGAAAACCGCCCAGATGGTGTTCCCCATCCCCGCACGGTTATGAGGTATACCGGTTCTCGAAAGTAACTTCCGATTCGTGTCAGATCAGGGATAAACCCCGCCCGTTTGAAGGGAGAAGACAAGGGAGGGTCGGCAGAGGTGGTATCGCAGGCAGAGTGGCAGAGTTGGGGTTTAAGCAAGTACTGGAGCCGTTTAGAACCCTGCCACCCCCCTGGCGGAGTTGGCAGAGTCGGCAGAGTTGAGGTTTCAGGGAGTCTACCGTAGGTTGAAACCTACGGCTATTCACGGGCTGCCCTTTCAGGGCAGAAGAGGCCCGCGCCCTACCGGGCGCACGGTGAATAGCCATGGGTTTCAACCCATGGAAGGGGAGCTATTCACGGACTGCCCTTTCAGGGCAGAAGAGGCCCGCGCCCCTCGGCGCACGATGAATAGCCATGGGTTTCAACCCATGGAAGGGAGCACGCTTCACCACCGTAGGTTTCAACCTACGGCTATTCACGGGCTGCCCTTTCATGGCAGAAGAGGCCCGCGCCCTACCGGGCGCACGGTGAATAGCCATGGGTTTCAACCCATGGAAGGGGAGCTATTCACGGGCTGCCCTTTCAGGGCAGAAGAGGCCCGCGCCCCTCGGCGCACGATGAATAGCCATGGGTTTCAACCCATGGACGGGGAACTCTTCCTTCTTGTGTACGCACCTCTCCCTTCCG
>JBFMAA010000017.1:8006-66963 GCA_040755955.1 Thermodesulfobacteriota bacterium | reverse complement strand
GGCGGGAAAGGTAAGATTTCCGGGGGAAGGAACTTCTTGCAAGAAGTTCCTTCCCCCGGACCCCCATCTTCAAGAACTCTTGGGATAGTGCGGCTCCCGCTGGTCGCCGCGGAGAATGGCTGCTGCTCACAAATCCGGTGGGGTAGCATTTTCATGCTTGGTTGTGGCCGCGTGCGGTCATGGTGGTTTTAGAAAAAGGTTCTCCCCTGGACCCCTTTCCCCAGGGTCTGGAATATTGTGCGGTTGTCTTGATTCACATACCAACCCAACCACAGGCAACTCACTGAAATATCCTCATCTCTTGATGGAGGTACTCGGGGAGGCCCCTTCATTCAGGCCAGGGGTCATCCCTTGATGTTGCTTGAGGGTACCCAGATTGGTGCAAGATGCCATGGGGCACCCCGCTCGGAGCGACCGTTCCCGGGGAAGGAGCAGACTCGCCACAGCCAAGAGCACAAAGAGCGTCTCGGAGCCCCAACCAACCGGGTGGGAGCTATGTCCCCTTGGAATGAATAGGACCCGTTCACACGGCCACCGGTGTCAAGGCGAAGACCCGAGCAAGGCGTGCTGCTGCCTTTGTGTCGCCATTCCGCAACGCTTCTCTCACGTCGTCCAGTTTGCAGGCATCTTCGACCGACAAATAGGGAGACCAACTCTCGTCTGAGAGAATCAATTCCACATCCACTTCTGCGAGATAGGCTCCCTCTCTCACGAGTTTGGCGCACGGTTTTGAGGTCATCGTAGTCTCCACATTCCAGGGATACCGTACGCAATTCGCCGGGCTTCCCCGGATTCAGAAGGGGTTCAACAGACGCAGCTCTTCAATCGATTCACAATCCTTCACGTTTCGTGTCACCAAAGTGAGCCTGTGCGAGAGTGCAGTCCCCGCGATCAGTGCGTCACCGAGGGTTATGCTTCTTCGTTATCTCAGCCTGATTGCCTGATCGAGCACCGGCCGCGACAAGTCAAGAACATGCGCAGTGGAAAAGAATGCCTGAAGACGCAGACGCTCGTCATCCGTAAGCAGGTGATATCACATCACTTCCACGTAGCTAACAGCGGACACCGCCGGATTGTGTCGGGAAATGAGCCGTCTCAAGGCGCCGTGCTCCGGCCTTGCCGCGTATATGATGATAGGGCTATCGATGACCATCAGGTGTCTCGGCCCGGAACACCGCGGTCCTGCCTTATTTCACGCTCCCAACCCTCGGGGCCTTCGATTGTCCGGACCGCGTCGATAGCAGCGAGCTGCTCAAGGGCTTCGGCCATGCGCCGGCCACGGCTGTGTTCAGGGGGACTCCGGCTCATCGAGAAGCGTCACATGGACGTGCACCGCGTGCTCCGGCCCCGGCAGGACTGGGGCATCGCCGCTCCACTCCAAGCGATCACCTTTCAGAATGGCCTTCTAGGTTTGCAACATCAATGAAGCTCCTGCTTCGTGGTTTGTCTTCGGGGCCCAAAATGGATAACCCTGAACGGTTACGGCTCACCGAACACGCGGTCGCGTCAGAAAAGCGACTCGCGTCGGAAGACTTTGACGAGACGCGTCAGAAAGCTCGAGGCAAGGCTCCGCGGAGGCAACGGCACCACGAATTTCCCCGTCATTCCCAGAGGGATGGCCTCCTTGTCGTTGCGGAACCCCGCGGACACAAGGTATTGAGGTTCAAGAGGCGCATCCCTGAGATCCCTCCCGGTCTCTTCCGTGGCGAGCTCGCCTCCGAGCCGGCTCGAGAAAGGCGAATCCTTGAGATCACGTTCGCTGTACGGTCTGATCTCTTCGATCTTGCGGGTAAAGGTCTTGCCCGCGCCCAGGGGGAACCACACGCTCACTTCCAGGCCCTTGCGCACCTTGTGGAGGTCTTGCTCGGGGATGAGCGCATACACGCGACACGCGTCCGTCGATTCGAGTTGGCCCACGATGCCGCCTTCTCCCGGCTGGTATCCCTCCTGCATGCGGTAGTCCAGGAAGGTGACGACCCCACGGAAGGGCGCATCAATGCCGCTCTTCGCGATTCTGAGTTCCTCACGGATCTTATCGATGGCATCGTCGGCTTGCAACACCTGGACCTCCTTGCTCGGGACTTCAGCTCTCTTCTCGTCGCTGAGGAGCATGAGCCGAAGTTCCTTCACGAGCAGTTCACGCTCACCGGACTTCTTGTGCAGCGCCAAGTTCAATTCAGAGGTATCCAGGGTGTAGAGTAGCATGCCTTGCGGGACCACTGAACCCTCTTCGATGAACACCCTTTCCACGAGAGTTTTCAAAGGCACCGTGAGCTTCTGGACCCGTGCGGATACCAGGTAGCACGGGTATACGGAACGGCCCGATAACGGCACCAGTAGTAGCCCGGCGAATATGCCCACCAGCACCAGAAATACCAGAACCCCGCCAAATCGTGGAGAAATCTCCCCCCTTTGAGAGTACACGGTCTTGGCTCCCCTGACCACCGGCCTCACGACAAAAAGGAAGAAGGCCATCACCGCCAGAACCATCCCTAGCACCTTGTCGAACCGATAGTAAACCGCGACCACGATACCCGTGTAAAGGGATACGCGATACGCAAACGCAGCCACGCCATAAAGGGGGAAGATCACTGATTCCCTCGGGGCGACCGCGGAGTCCACAACCTTGGCGATCCCCATGATTCGGTTGAGAAAGAGATACTTGAGATGTCCAAAGGACTTGGTCGAAAGGTTGGGAACTCTAAGCAGGTCGATGAGGATGAAATAGCCGTCAAACTTGATCAAGGGGTTCGCGTTGAACAGGACGGTCGAGATGAGGGATACGGCCACCAAATAGAACGCAAGTGAATTGATCAAGCCAGGCTGCGTAAAATACCAGACATATGTGGCGAAGACTGCGATGAGTGCTTCGGCCATGATCCCTGCCGCGCTTATCGCGATGCGCTGTCTCCGGTCCGCCAACTGCCACGCGTCCGTGGTGTTGCAGTAGAGACACGGGAAGAATATAAGAAATGCAATACCCATCTGGGGAACGTGCAGACCGAAGCGCTTCGCGGTGTACGCATGGGAAAACTCATGCACGAGCTTCGTCAGCGCGATCGTGATCCAGAGGCAGAAGAGATTCTGGAAGTTGAAAAAGAACAGATACTCGGTCTGGATGCGCGGAAGACCGGTGATCAGCAGATACGCCGCACCCGGGACAGCAATCGCGGTCAGACCGAATGTGAACCTGTTGAACAAGAGCTTATACAGCCAGAGGGTCTTTTCAAGGAAACGATCCGGATTCAAGACCGGTATGAACAGAAAATAGACTCTCGAAAAATAGGACGCCTTCTTCGCCTTCTTGAGGTTTTCCTTGTGCTTGCGAAGGGCTTCCGCGGTGCCGAAGCGCGTTCCCAGGAGCAGCCCGTACGTGCCGGCCTTTGCCGCGATCGCGTTCGCGTCTTCCTTGGGGTAGTGGCGACCTTGTCGCGCGAGCGTCTCGACAGCCCCGTCCATGCTGGTGGCCCCGTCGAATTCCTGAAGCAACTCGTACTCGTAAGGTGAGAGTCGAAAATACTTTTCGGAGACTGGGTCTTTCAGCACCACGGACCGGCTGCCGTCGGCCTCTTCGTAGTCGGAGCGGAGAAGATCGGTCCTGAACTTTGGGTTGGCTCCCATACCGTCTCCATGCAGGGGGACGTGTGACTAAGTGTTCCGTTTCCTAAATACGGTCACGTATGTTGCAGATCTTCTGTCGTAGCGGCCGGCCTCCGTGCCGACCGGCAGGGACGCCGGCCGCTACAAGTTCCTCTCAACAACGTTGGGGCCTGATTTCGTGATCGGATTTATGCCACCGATCACTAAGTGCTGCTTTTCGTAGATACGGTCGCGCGTTCTTCAACGGCCCGAACCCGGAACCAACGAGACAGCGAGAGAACGTGTTTTCGGGGCCAAATCCGTGACCGTATTTATGCAACGGCGTACTAAGCGCTCGTTTTCGCACACATGGTAGCGGATTCTTCAATTGCCCACAAGGGGAACAACCGATGCTTCAAAGAGCAACAGGCTCTTCATCGCCGCCCTCCTGGGCCTTCCCTGTGCCAGCCCACATGAAATGGTGTAGACTGTCGCATATGGGGTGTGTCTGACAAATCGCCTCAACAAGCTTCGGCAAGCGTGCGACATGTTGACCTACAAAGCGATGTACAAGTTCCTTGATCAAGGCGTGCATGCCGAAGTCCTGGATTTCCCAGGCACCATCACCTGCGGAGGAACCTTGGAAGAAGCCCGCCGGCTGCTCGAGAGCGCCTTGGCCGACATGGCAGAGACCGCGCTCCTACACGGAGAGCCCCTTCCCCAACCCGATCCGTCCAGCACAGACCCCGAGGCGGATTTGGAGGAACCGATTCACTTGCTGGTGACCGCGGCAACACGCATCAGTGTGGCGCCAAGGGCCATGGTCTCATGAAACGCCGCGATTTCCTCAACCCCTTGCATCAAAACCACCATGACAGCGAGCGGTCACAACCAAGCATGAAAGTCACCGCCCGACATCCCGAGAACCCGCGGCATGGTCAGAACCACCCGATGTTTCAGAAGTCTTCGGAAGGGGGTCCGGGGGACAACCCTTTTTCAAAAGGCGGCTGGGAGCCGCAGCCAATATTCGCGTCAACCTTTCTCGGTCCGCATGGAGACCGATGGCGGGGCGAGCTGGTTCTACGCAAACGGAAAAGCGCACTTTGCGGTCTCCAGGAGCTGGTTAACTGAACATTTCTTCTCGTGAGAAGAAGAAACTCAACGTCATTAGCAAAAGGGTTTCCCCCGGAAGACTTTCTGATAAACTGGGTGTGAAGAAGCCTGATTAGGGCACGTCCGCTGTCGAGACACGCTCACAGGAAGGGACGGCGGGAGGATGCCGTCCGTTTCCGCCGGAGTAGCAAGAGAGCGACGATCATGAACTTCGAAGGGCGTGTCAACGCAAAGGATAAGGAACCCTGAAAACCATGACTCTGAGCGAGTGCGTATCGCTCGCTCAGTTCGCGGACACGGGTTTCCCCTGGAATTCCTACCTTTTGGAAAGCGAGTTAGTATTACTTGATCGGCGTGCCGGGCTCCACGTCAGGATCAAGCTCGCACACCGCGACTTTCCCGTCGGCTCCGGCTGCCGCGAGCACCATACCCTGACTCACTCCGAACCGCATCTTCCGTGGCTTGAGGTTGGCGACCACTACGACAGTTTTGTTGACGAGGTCTGCCGGATCGTACGACGCGCGTATCCCCGCGAACACCGTCCTCGTCTCTATTCCCAGGTCCACCTGCAGCTTGAGAAGCTTGTCCGAACCCTCGATCACCTCCGCGGCCACGATCTTGCCTGCTCGCAAATCCGCGCGGACAAAGTCGTCGATGGTGATTTCTTCGCGAAATGGGGGCACTTCCTTGCGCGCAGGAGCCGGAGGTTCAGCGAGGTCGGCTCTGCTCACGTCAATGAGCTTCTCCATGAGCGCGGGTTCAAGCCGCTCAGCGAGCTTCTCGAACTGCCCGATGGTCCTGTTCTGGAGATCGAATCGCGCATCGTCCCAGGTCAGGTCTCCGAGCCCCAGCATCGACTCCACCTGGGCGCAGTACGAGGGCAGCACCGGCTTGAGTAGAACGCACACGACCTTGATGCAATTCACCGCGAAGGTGAGTATGTTTCGCGCGTTCTCCGGATCTGCCTTCACTTCGGCCCATGGAGCGGCTTGCTGCACGTAGTTGTTGGCAATGTCCGAGATGCTGAGGATCTCTCTTATGGCATGACTGAACTTCAGCGCCGCGTAGTGCTCACGACATCGCGCTGCCGCGGCCAGCACTTCGTCGGCAAGGTCCTTCGTATTTTCGGGAGTGGTGCCGATCCTCGAATCGAGACGCTTGTTGAGGAATCCCAGCACCCTGCTCACGAGGTTCGTAATGTCGTTGACGAGCTCCGCGTTGATCCTCACCGCGAACTCTTCGACGTTGAGATCCAGGTCGTCGATCGAGTCCGTGAGCTTGGTCGCGTAATAGTACCGAAGATACTGCGGGTTCACGAAATCCGCGAATCCACGCGCAGTAATGAACGTGCCGCGGCTCTTCGACATCTTGCGGCCGTTTACGGTGAGGAATCCGTGCACATGGACCGCGTCGGGAGTGCGGTAGTCTGCGGCTTTGAGCATCGCGGGCCAGAACAGCGTATGAAAGTACGCGATGTCCTTGCCGATAAAGTGATGAATCGTGACTTTGGCGCGCTTCTTGATCCAATAGTCTTCGACTGCACGGTCCGGGTGGGACGCGCAGTAGTGCTCGGTTGCCGCGATGTATCCGATCGGCGCGTCGAGCCACACATAGAAGAATTTGTCCTGCTCGCCGGGGATCGGAAAGCCGAAATATGGGCCGTCCCGGGAGATATCCCAGTCCTTGAGGCCCTGGTCGATCCATTCCCGAACAAATGCGCAGACTTCGGCCCCGAGCCGGCCAGGTCCCGCGGTCCACTCGGCAAGAAAATCCCGGAAGTCCGACAGCTTGAAGAAGAAGTGCTTCGAGGTCTTCAGCGACGGCTTTGATCCGCATATGGCACATGCGGCATCCGAGAGATCAGTGGGGGCGTACGTCGCGCCGCAGGATTCGCACACGTCACCGTACTGGTCCTGAGCCCCGCATTTCGGGCAGGTCCCCTTGATGTAGCGATCGGGGAGGAAACGCCCGCATTGGTCGCAGTAGAATTGCTCGATGTCGCGGACCGCGATGTGTCCCTTCTTCTTGGCTTTCAGGTAAATCGCTTCGGAATGGCGACGGTTTTCCGGCGAGTCCGTGGTGTAGAACTCATCGAACCCCACCTCGAATCGGGCGAAATCCTCTTTGTGCGCGTTGTGGAAATGCGCGACCAACTCCTGCGGGGTCACTCCCCGTTTGGCCGCGTTGATCTCGATCGGAGTCCCGTGGGAATCCGACGCGCACAGGTAGATGACGTCTTCGCCGATCATCCGGAGAAAACGCACAAAAATATCCGTCTGAATGTATTCCACCAAATGGCCTATATGAATATGACCGTTGGCATACGGCAACGCGCTGGTAACTAAGGTTCTTGCCAAAGGCTTCTCCTGGGTACGTTCTCAAGAGGCGGTTTCCGGGGGAAGGGATGTTCTGAAAAACGCCCCTGCCCCCTGACCCCCAATGCCGGTGACTTAAGGACTGACTTCTTGGGAGTGCGCCGGTCTCTGGATCCGATGCCGTTGAATCAGGGAGCACCGGACGTGTGGTCCCTGTTTCAAAATCCCCCTGACCCCCATCTCCCAAAACTGTTAGAGCATACGGCTCCTGCTGGTCGCCGCACGGGAGTTGTTGTTCGGATATCGGGTGGAAGTCCAATTCCACCCTTCGCTGCATCCTGACAGCGCGCGGGGTTCTTCACGTCAGCAAACGTTCCGCGGGAATCCTGCTTCTGTCGCGAAAACAAACCACAAACACGGCGAGACGTCAAAGGCCAATTCCCGTGACCATATTATGCAGGATCTGGTTCCCTCGTGCCTTGCCGCGCCATGCACCCCCCTCGCGGCCGAACGCCGACCTCTCGCTATTCGGGGGCGATCTCCAACACTTCAAGGTTGGGTTCCTTCTCCTTGTCGATGCGAAATACTTTGACTCTCATGACCACGGTGTCGTTCGCCTTGAATTTTTCGAGCTCATCTGCTTTCGTTTCCTTCATCCAGACCTTGTCGAACGCGATGTAACTCACCCTGTCCTTGATGATGATGTTGACATACTCGCCTTCGAGCGGGCAAGGGAGTGTCCCCTTCTCGCCGTATCGCACGGAGATCACGATCTCCTTGTTCAGATACTTCTTGGGGTCCTTGATAAGCGTGACGATGGTGAGCGACTCGTCGAGGTCCCTGTGCAACGGGTCCCGGAAGATCCTGGTGACCGCGCACGCGGCCAATAGTACGCAGGCAACCCCCACGAGAAACGTATTCTTCCATCGGTGCATACGGGCTTCTTTCGCGTGCGTTGTTGGGAAATCCTTTACCACAAATGCCCGCGTCATTGAAGGAGAAATCGACTTGGCATTGCATAGTCGGATCTTGTATCATGGGGCCAAAGTACCCGGAAAGGAGACGGAGCGTCTGCCGACGGTCAGGAGCATTCCCGGACCCTGCAGGCTGCTCTTCTACAGCTTCGACTGCAACGAACCCCCGCACGTGCACGTTCAGCGTGAAAACCGGGTTTGCAAGTTCTGGCTCGACCCCTTGACGCTTGCCGCCAATCACGGGGTCTCACCGAGAGAGCTGAAAGACATCGTGCGCGTAGTCCGCATGAATGCCGGACGGAACAATACGCGAGGCATGGGATGACCATTGCGGCAGAAGCCATTGAGCCCCGACTCTTGGGCGTTTGGGTCACTGAGGACGAGATCATCGCCCGATTCGTGGATGGCCGAGCCATCAGCGTGCCGCTCGTCTGGTCGTGGCGGCTTGCGAACGCGACTCTCCGGAACAGCGCGAGCATTTCGAGATCACAGGCGACGGGCTGGGGATTCATTGGCCGGACCGCGATGAGGATATCAGCGTTGCCGGCATGCTCCACGGATCGCCTGCCCCCAGGCCCCTGCGGTGAGCGCGAAATCCGTTTGGCAGATGTGGTGCGCGCTGCCGCCGAACGTGCCGCTGTGACCCGGTTCCGGAACGCACTCGGAAAACTTTCGCTTGGACCCCCACGGAGATTTGACAAGCGTCGCAGAGGATGCTATCACTAAATTCATAGGGAGTCAGTCCGGTCTCGGAATTGAACCGCGACCGTTCTCCAAGCCCTGACACTCACCTACAGGGCTTCAGCGCCGGATAGTAACAAGAGAGCTTGCCAATCCTACTGAGCTGTATTATCGTTCTGAGAAGTCTGTCCCTGAAGCCTCTAGCTGGGAAGAATCCCCGCGATCCTGAATCTGAGATTCCAGGACAGCGGAGAATCCGTCATACGAATGCTCCCCATGGTACGTGGCTGTTGCGTCAAGTCCGAGTTGACGCGCACAGAGTGGAATCGTGAATCGAAAAAGGTCGCAGCCTGCGGTTAAGATCACGAGCCCAAACCAGCCGCCCGGAAGCAGACACCAGTGTAGTGCAGAATTTTCGTCGTGAGTAGTGCGTCCCGCCCCTGGAGCACAGGTGCAGAGCGTGTTCGGAATACTGCCTTACACATTCGAATGACCGATCTGAGGGGAAACGCGTTCCGCATGAGCGGGAGACCGGCAGGATGGGTGCATCCTTGGCGGTAATCCGAGCATGTGGGATCACCAATAATTTGAAAAAAACCTGCTGTTCGGCTGGAACCTGGAGACAAACCAGTTGACAGTACCATTGAAAACACATATACATCCATCCTCATTATGGAAACGACAGTGAAAAAAGATCTTGCTCTCGCGCACAAGCGAGAAAAAAGGAGTCAAACAGTGAGAGCCGCAAGAGCTACGGCTCAGGAGGGGAGAGTTGTGGAACGCTGCAAGACCTGCGGAAAAGAGTTCGTACCCAATCAGGTAATGACCTATTCGGTGTACGGCTACTGCTCGTGGGACTGCCTCATGAAGAGAGGCAACCAACGCAACAACAACAACGGGAAAGACACCCGCAAACAAAACGGCAACCGGAACTACAACGGCCAACGCTCAAGATGGGCGTAACACCCCGACATGAGTCAACCATGTAGAGTGGGGTCCCACGCGACACCGTGTGCGTCGCGGGGGGACAGGTATGCCCCGAGCATCTCCTGCTTCGAGGCAGCATTGACGCTCGGTTGCCGTTTCGACCGACAAGATGTGGCGAGATTACTGTGAAATCATTTCATCTCCACGAAATCGTTGCACAGATCGACGCGATTCATCGAGACTTGGCGAGGATTTCCGTCGAGCGGCGCCTTGGCACCCCAAGCGCGCTGACCATGGCGGACGTCTTCGGCCTGTATCCGGTTCCTCTGCAACCCAAGGTCATCGGCTTCCTCAGGAAGGCCATTAAGGCTTCAAAGGACGCTGACCATGCCGAGAGGCTCCAACGGGTCCTCTTCGCGTGTATGGATCTGCAGATAGACCAGACGACCGCGCAACTTGTGGAAATGCTCAATTTCTACATGGAGCGCACGCGCATGCATGTGCAGGGGATCAAGATCCCGGCACTGGAGGTCGTACCGTGGGTACAGGCAGAATCCGACTTCGCCAAACGCGAAGAAATGATGAAGGAGTGCAATATCTTCTTCAAGGCCATCGCCAATCCAGTGTTGACCGGAGTGCTCGATCTGACGACAAAGACCGTCAAGGAACGGTTCCGGTTCGACAACTACGTGGAGTTTTCTGCGGAAAAGAAGCAGATCTCCTTTGACGCGCACGCACGTGTCTACACAAACTACCTCGCGGCCACCCACGACGCGTACACGAAACGAATGAGCGCGTGGGTCAATGACGGTATCGGCCGCGCATTCGACAACCTGAGTCGTTATCACGCGTTGCACCTGCTGCGCATCACGCGATATGACGGGTTTTTCCCACGAGACAGCCTGCCTGTCCTGGCGGGACGGACCTTTTCGGGGCTTGGTTTCGACATCGACACATGCCCGGGGGTGAACCTCGACCTGTCCGATCACCGTTCCAAGAACCCGGACCCGATCTGCGTAGGAGTGGAGATCCCCGGAGAGATTTATGTGCTGATGAAACCCGTGGGAGGCCTCATCGACGTGGAGGCACTCCTCCATGAATTGGGCCATGCGTTCTTTCTCGCACACGTTGACCCGGCACTTCCCATGGAATACCGCCGCCTGTACCGCTCTCCCGCTCTTGATGAGGCGTTCGCGTTCCTCTTCATGGACCTCGTCGACAATCCCGCGTGGCTTACCGAAACAGCCGGACTCCCGGAGCCCGAAGCGCAAAGCTTGGCATACCTGTATCAAACTAAACGGGTATGCCTCATACGCCGCCACATCGGGAAGTTTCTCAGCGAGAAGGAGCTCCATGAGACCGGAGTCCTCACCGACTCCTCACCGTATTGCCGGCACATGATGGCGGCAACGGGCTTCGTGTACGAACCGGAGGGCTACCTGATCGACATGGACCCGGATTTCTACGCGCTCGACTACCTGAGAGCCTGGGCGGGCGCGCATCTGTTGCGAACGTATCTGGAGGAGCGTTTCGGACTGAGCTGGTTCACGTACCCTGAGGCAGGCGCGTTCCTGAAGGACATGGCCTTTCGGGCCAGACGCTATTCCCTCGAACAGACCCTTCGCGACTTCTGCGGTGAAGAGCCCCATCTTCCCGAATTCACTGAGCCTTGATTCCCGTTCCCATATGATTTATACATCGACTAAGGATGCCGCGCTCTTTGTGCGCGGCGGCACCATGCCCGCTGAGGACAGGTTCGCCATGGGAACCGATCCCGCAGTTGTTGAATCGACCGCCGAAAGCAGCGACGGCACTGTGACGCGGACGCAGTACGAGCACTTCGACGGCCTGCGGCTGGAATCCGGGGAGTGGCTCGGACCGCTCACCATTGCCTACGAGACCTACGGAACGCTCTCACCGGAAAAGGACAACGCGGTTCTGGTGCTCCACGCGCTCTCCGGAGACGCGCACGCGGCGGGAATCGACGAGTCGGGCAAAGACGGCTGGTGGGACCCCATGATCGGGCCGGGGAAAGGCATCGACACCGATACCTACTTCGTCATATGCGCCAACTGCCTGGGAGGCTGCAAAGGAACCACTGGTCCCCTCTCTGTCGACCCCTCGACGGGCAAGCCATATGGCCGTTCCTTTCCGATGATCACCATAGGGGACATGGTCAACACGCAGGCCATGCTCGTGGAACGTCTCGGCATCGAGAAGCTTCACAATGTGGTGGGCGGCTCCATGGGAGGGATGCAGGCCCTCGAGTGGGCCGTTCGATACCCTGACCGCGTACGATCGGCCATCGTCATTGCCGCGACCGCGCGCCTTTCCCCGCAGGGGATTGCGTTCAACTGGGTCGGCCGCAATGCGATCTACAACGACCCTTCCACGTCGGGAGAGGAAGCCGCGCCCCCTCTGCCGGACCCGCGATCGGGACGAGGCCTTGCAGTGGCCAGAATGATCGGGCACATCACCTACCTGTCCGAAGAGACTCTGGAAGAGAAGTTCGGGCGAAAACGTCTGCTGAAGGACATGCACGGGGCGTGGTACAGCCTCGGGGAAAACGGCAGCGCGGATGGAGTGTTCGAGGTGGAATCGTACCTGGAGCACAAAGGGAATACCTTCATGCAGAGATTCGATGAGGATTCGTACATCCGGATCACTCGCGCCATTGACCTGTTCGACCTCGAGGCAGCGTACCAGGGTCTGACCGAGGCATTCAAGAGGGTGAAAGCCAGGGTCCTGGTGCTGTCGTTCAGCTCCGACTGGCTCTATCCCACTGGTATGTCGCTGCAGATCGTGCGCTCGATGCAGGCGTGCAAGAAGGACGTCTCGTTTGTGGAAATCGACCTGCCCTACGGCCATGATTCCTTTCTGGTGAGCGCGGGAATACCCCGGCTCACGCGCATTATCAAGGGGTTTCTCAACGGTGTCTGTGCAGTTGCGTGAGGTTCGCACCCCGTTTCACGAATTCGAGATCGGGTTCAACGTGATCATCGACCTGATCGAGCCGGGAACCCGCGTGCTCGACCTCGGATGTGGCACGGGCACGCTGTTGCAGCGACTCCGAGACGAAAAAGACGTGGAATGCTGCGGCGTCGAACTCGACGAGGAAAAGGTCATACGGTGCATTGAACGGGGCATCAGGGTGATGCGGCTGGACCTCGATCAAGGACTGGAGTCGTTCCCTGACCTCAGCTACGAGTACGTGGTGCTCAGCCGGACTCTCCAGCAGTTGATGTTCGCGGACAAGGTGGTCAGGGAGATGCTGAGGGTGGGCTCGAAGTCGATCATCACGTTCCCGAACTTCGGGTACTGGCGGGTCGGGTGGCAGTATTTGCTTCGTGGACGTATGCCCATCACCAGGACTCATCCCCACCCCTGGCACAACACTCCGGACATCCATCCCCTGACGATCAACGACTTCCGGGACTTCATGAAGATGCTCTCCGGAAAGATCGAACGTGAGATCCATATCGTAGGGAATCGGCCTCGGGAAGGCGCATTCTGGGCCAACCGTAGGGCACAATGGGGATGCTGCGTGGTGTCAGCAGCCTGACGCGCGCCTCGCGGAACCCTGGACCGGCGAACAAGCAATTCACCACGAAGACACAAAGACGCAGAGAAGAATCAGAGAGAAGAACATGAAAGAATTATGCTTTTCTATCGGTACCCATCTGATGAATTGATTCCAGCGCCCTTGAGTCCCGGCCTTCTCTTCCTATTCTCTGTGCTCTCTGCGCCGCTGCGGTGAGTCTTCTGCTTCGTGGTGAACGCTTACGAACAATCGCCGGGCCGCGTCTCTCGAGTGCTTCCTTTCTTGGTGTCTTTGTGGTGAACTCTTACGGTTGCGGCTCGTCGCCGCTTTGTGTCTCGGTGGTGCATTTCCCTGGGAGAAGCACTGCCTCCGAGAATCGCGTTCTCATACCCAGCGGTCCGGATTCCAATTCGCCGGACTTTGTGCTATACATGAGAAAAGAGATTTGTGAACCGCCGAACAGAGAGTAACCTCGTGCCCGAGGTCAGACATCACCCAAGCGGGCGAACAGAAGCCTTACAAGACGGATAGCGGCCCACTCCCCCACCCTTACGAGGCGTCCCGTCCCTCGGCTTCGAAGGAAACCGCCATGTGCTCCAGATACCTAGTGGACGATTCCAGCAGAATGTGTTCACTGCTGGAGGAATCCGGGTTCTTCCGGCTCAAGCTGGATAAACCCGTAATCAGCGAAGCAGATATTGAAGACTTCCTCGACACCACGGTCGAGTGGCTGAGCGGAAATCCGTCCAAGGGAATCCTCATAGACTTCGACGGGGTGAAGTCCGTCAGCAAACTCTTCTCGGTCGCGCTGGCCCGCCACTATGAAGACATCAAGAGACGGGGCCTGTACGTTCGCTTCGTCAACGTGGATCCCGCAGTCGAAAAGGATATCGACGTGTCCAATATCACGGTGGTAGTGGACCTCCCGATCGACGAACTGGGCGAGGTTGAAGAAGACCTGGAAACGCCGCAAGCCGAAGAAAAACACACGGTTAAGGCGAGAGAAGTGCTCATCGACTTGGCCAACAACGTCTCAAACCTCGACCTCATGAAGAAGCACAACCTCTCGGCCAAGGGCCTGGAAAGCCTCTACCGGAAGCTGCTGCGCTCTGGGCTTATCACTAAGGAAACCCTTGGGAGGCGGCTCGGGATCAAACCTGCGGAAGTTCCGGTAGCCCTGTCGGGTCTGCCATCCCGCAAGGCCAAAGTGGAAGCCCGAGAAGTCCTCAAAGACCTTTCCGATGGGATGTCTGATCACGACTTGATGATCAAGTACCATCTGTCTCCGAAAGGCCTCCGCAGCCTCATGACTAAGCTGGTCCAGAGCGGACTCCTCTCTGAGGGGGCCCTCAGTGGAAGAACACCCGCGCCAGAGGAATAGGTCAGGCTTCCGCGAGCCGGTATTCGCACAGAATTCCGCACCATTGGATCGCACACATTCGGGAAAGGAGGGAATAAGGGCATGAAGTCAATTGAGCGGCTGCTGCTCGCGGCAGTCTTGCTGTCGTGTCTCTGTGTGGGGGGCGTTGGATCTGCTTCTGCCGGCGAGGGCTGGCCCAGGCAGTTGACCGCATCGGGACAAACTCTCACCCTCCATCAACCCCAGGTCGATAGCTGGCAGGACTACTCGAAGCTGCAGGCAACCATGGTGGTGGAGACGACCCGAAAAGCGGACGCCGAACCGGTTCTGGGGGCTGTCTGGCTCGAATGCGATACCGTTGCGGACCTAGACGCTCGTCTGGTGACGCTTCAGAACTTCCGGATCACCAGGACCTCTTTCCCGTCCCTTGATCAGGCCGCTTCGGAGCAGATGACCAGCCTGCTCAGAACCACCCTCCCCTCAAGGACCGAGGGCATCCACCTTGACAGAATTCTCGCTGGTTTGGAGCGCTCCAAGGCCACGGAACGGACCGTGAAGGGCAACTCGCAGCCGCCTCGCATCTTTGTGAGCGAAAAGCCCGCAATATTGGTGATCTTCGACGGTGAACCGGCATTCTACCCCATCTCGGAAAACGAACTTCACTTCGCGGTCAACACCAACTGGGACGTGCTGCTCGACGTGCCGAACAAGAGATACTACCTCCTGAACGAGGACACATGGCTGTCCACCCGAGACCTCTTGCAGGGGCCGTGGACTGTCCCCACCGAATTGCCTCGAAGCTTCTCCAAGATTCCTGCCGACGAGAACTGGCAGCCGGTGCGAGCCCATCTCGATGCCGCTCCTCGGCAAGGGGCGGCCGTGCCGTCGGTCTTCGTGAGCAAGCAACCGGCCGAACTGATTGTGGTGGATGGCAAACCCCAACTCACCCCCATCCAGGGGACCAGGATCTCGGCGGTCTCCAATACGGACGCAGACTTGTACCAGTATGCAGGGGACGGAAGATTCTACGCGCTGCTCGCGGGCCGCTGGTTCAGATCCAAGGGCCTGACGGGTCCGTGGAGCCCCGTGGGGAAAGATCTACCCAGCGACTTCGCGAGAATCCCCGCTGATGGGCCGCAGGGGCACGTGCTGGCCTCGGTTCCGGGAACACCGGACGCGGAAGAGGCATTGATTCGGGCGAACATTCCGCAAAGGGCCAAGATCAGGCGGAACCAGGCCAAGTGCGAGGTGGAATACAACGGCGAGCCGAAATTCGAACCCATCCAGGGCACTTCGTTGAAATATGCGGTGAACACTCCTTCGGTCGTCATCCGTGTGGGGGACAGATATTATGCCTGCGAAGACGGAGTCTGGTTCGTGTCCTCAAGCCCGAAGGGACCGTGGCAGGTTGCAGACTCGGTGCCGCAGGAGATATATCGGATTCCCGAGTCTTCTCCCGTGTATCATGCATCGCACGTGTACGTGTACGACTCTGACTCTGACGAAGTAGAATTCGGCTACACTTCAGGATACATGGGAGCGTACGACCTGGGCGGATACCTCGTTTTCGGAACCGGGTACTACTATCGGCCGTACTTCTGGCCGGGGTTTCGCCCGATCTACTGGCCTCGGCCATTCACGTACGGGATGAGGGCGCACTACAACCCCATCACCGGGACTTTTTCTCGCGGAGTCGGGTACTACGGTCCTTTCGGCGGTGCCGGGAGGGGAGCGGTATACAACCCCCGCACAGGCACGTATTTCAGAGGAGCCGTTGCGTACGGCCCCAACAACGCGGCATATGCAGGATTGGCCTATAGTCCGTCCACCGGTTGGCATTGGGTGTCGGGCACGGTGCCTCGCGGAGGGCACCCGCCTAACCCGTACTTGAGGTGGGGAGGTGCCGCGGCCACCGTCGGAGCCGCGACCGCGGCGGCAAGACGCGGACTTGCGGGAACCGCCGGGGTAGATCGCGCAAGACCCGGTGCTGCGGGCATCAAGGATACCCCTCTTCGCCCAGCGCCAAGCGAGCGACCCTCGACAGGCAAGCACCCGAGCGACTTGTACGTCGGGAAGGACGGGCAGATCTATGGCCGCTCGGACAAAGGCTGGTCGCAATACGGAAAGGACGGAGCCTGGAAACCGGTCCAGGCCACGACGGACGCCGGCAAAGGCAGTGGGGATCGGGACCGGCTCTCACAAGCCAAACAGCAGCAGGTGAAGCTCAAGGATCAGGCCGCGCAACACGAGAAACCGCCTCGAGACCGAGCGCGGCCTCAGGAACAGCCACCGCAAGCCGGCAAGCAACGCGCGGCTGATCACCAGAAGGAACAGCCCCAGCAAGTGAGCAAGCAGCGCACGGCCGATCCGCCGAAGACATCGGCGAAGAAGCCTGCCTCGACCGAAAACCGGAAGCCGAAGGCCAGCGCTCACAGCTCAGCGAAACGCGCCCCGGACGTGGTAGGCGGACTCGAACGAGATCACGAGGCCCGGAGCAGAGGAGAAGCCAGAGTCAGGAGCGCTCAGTCCTTCTCACCGGGAGCAGGGGGAGGCCGGATGGGAGGCGGAGGCGGTCGCAGGCGCTGACGGACATCCTCGCATACCGGGGTGGAATCATGACGGGCAAGATGGGCTCCCCGCCCGGCGATTACGGAATGGTGGCCAAGTGTTGCGACCGATGTCTCGCGGGAGGGACTACATCCCCGAACCTGCTCAATGCACCATTAGGAAAGGGACTCGCTCCGACACGTCCCGTCCCCGGGGAGGGAGTGGTGCGAGCCTGACCGGAGATCGACACTTCTGCACCGGTTTCGCCCAGTTACCTTGGCTTCATACAGCATCTTGTCAGCGGCTTCGAGTAGTTCCGACGGAGTATCAGTGCAACTGGGGCTGCCGGTCGCGGTTCCCACGCTCACCGTGACTCGATCGGCCGCCTGGGAGTGCTCATGCCGGATGTTCACCTCGGCAACACGCGCTCGAAGCCTTTCCGCTACCACCGATGCGCCGTGACAGTCGGTACCTGGCAGAATCACGGCGAATTCCTCACCACCGTATCTGGCCAGGAAGTCCTCCGCTCTGCTCAGAGCCCCTTGCAGCTCAATGGCCACCCGCTTGAGGCAGTCATCACCGGCCATATGCCCGTATCGATCGTTGTAGGGCTTGAAAAAGTCGATGTCCACCATGACCAGCGATACCAGGCTCCCATTGCGCAGGGCCCGCCTCCACTCCAGGTTGAGCACGTGGTCGAAGCGGCGGCGGTTGGCGACGCCGGTCAGGCCGTCCACGGAGGAGAGGTCCTCGAGGACATCCCGCTGTCGCTTGAGCTCGAGATGGGTTTTCACCCGGGCTTTGACCACAGGCAGGCTGAAAGGCTTGGTCACGTAGTCCACCGCGCCCAATTCGAACCCTCTTGTTTCGAAATCCTCGTCGCTCTTGACGGTGACGAAGATCACGGGGATCGTGCGTCCTAAATCGAGAGACTTGATGCGCTCGCAGATTTCGTACCCGTCCATGCCGGGCATCACGATGTCGAGCAGAATCAGGTCCGGCGAGACTTCCGAGTTGACTATCCGCAATGCATCTTCGCCATTGGTCGCGAACATCACCTCGTAGTCCCCTTTCAGAACCTCATTGAGGATTGCTATCTCATTGGGAGAATCGTCCACGATCAGTATCCTTGGCCTGGGAAATCCGAGCGTCATGGAACCGCCCCTTTCAACCGGATGCCCAAAGTCACTGCCATCTGCGACAGAATCCCAAGGGCCCCGGCGTAATCCAGCTCGTTGATCTTCTTGCCGAGCTTCTCCGTTTCCGGGGCGAGGCCCGAGCATGAGAGTGCGCCCCGGATCTCCTCAAAGCAGTCTTCGGCCTTCATGTTCTGCACCTGGAGAAGCCGGGCCAGTTCCACGACCCTTGACTTGAGCGCACTCCTGTCGACTGGCACTTCATCGCACACAACCGCGGTCTCCGTCTTGTCCTGAACTCCTGCAGCAGATTGGAGCACGGTTGACAGCTCCTTGTCAAACTCTCCCAGGAGAGGCTCCACCATGGGGGACACTCCTGATTTCAGCTCGGAATCGAGCAGGCTCATGACACTGTACAGCCGATCGGCCGAGATATTGCCCGACACTCCCTTGAGTGTGTGGACAAGCCGTTTCGCCGTGTCAATGTCATCGGCTGCCAGTGCTTCTCGGAGAGTCGTGTGCGCCTGGGAATACACACGGACGAACTCCGCCAGCAGACGCTTCAGCAGCCTCTTGTTCCCCCCAAGCCGGGCCATCGCAGCCTTCACATTGATGCCGGGAAGCTCGGCGGGAATCTCCGGTTCCTTCTCGACGGGGCTCGGACACTTGTCTTCGGCTTCCGGGTGAAGGAACGGAGTCCGGGGCGCCACCCATGATACCAGGGTGCTGCTCAGTTCGTCGATGTCGATCGGTTTGGTCATGTGGTCATTCATGCCGGCAGCGAGGGACTTCTCCCGATCTCGCTTCATGGCATGGGCAGTCATGGCTATTATGGGCAGTTCCCGGTTCTTCGGGTCTGTGCGGATAATCCTGACGGCTTCATATCCGTCCATCACGGGCATCTGAATGTCCATGAGCACCGCGTCGAAGGTCTCCCGGGACACTGCCTCGACGGCTGCTCTGCCGTCTCCCACCACAGTGGGCAGGACTCCCAAGGTTCTCAGTACCCTCACGGCCACCTGCTGGTTGATCCGATTGTCTTCCGCCACGAGGACCTTGGCTCCCCGAAGACTTTCCAGCGGACGGTTCTGGGAGCCTCGGATTTCCGTCAGGTGCCGTCCGCTGCGGGGGCTCAAGCCGTACACATCCATGATCGCGTCGAACATCACCGATGGATTCACGGGCTTGACCAGAAACGCATCGGCACCGGCTTTCACGGCCTTCTGAAGTTGTTCTTCCCGGCCGAACTCCGAGAGCACGATGATCCTCGGTTGGCACAGGGCGAGCCTCCTGTCTCGGCGGATCATTACGGTCGCTTCCAATCCGTCGATCTCCGGCATGTTCCGGTCGATGAAGACGAGACTGAAGGGATCGGTCCTTGCGGCCGCGACCAGTTGTTCGATTGCCTCCCTTCCGGAGCAGGTCAAGGTTGTTCTCAGACCAAAGGTGCGCAGGGAGCGCCCCATTATCTGCCGGGAAGTCTCGCTGTCATCGACCAGCAGCACCTTGAGGCCTTGCACCACATCCGGTATGAGACGCCTGCCCGCGGATGGTTGGCTCTGGAGCCCCAACTCCACGACGAAGAGGAAGGTGCTGCCCTTGCCTTCCGCGCTTTCTACTCGGATTGATCCCCCCATCATGTGTACTAGCTGTCTGCTGATGGTCAGCCCGAGGCCGGAGCCGCCATAGCGTCTGGTGGTGGAGGTGTCGGCCTGAGAGAACGAGTCAAAGACCTTGGACAGCTTCTCTTGCGGTATGCCGATGCCGGTGTCGCTTACCGAGAATTCGAGTCGCACACGATCCGAGGTGGTCGGTGCACCCTTGACACTCACGACGACTTCCCCTGATTCGGTAAACTTGAAGGCGTTTCCGGTGAGATTGGTCAGTACTTGCCCCAGCCTTAGGGGATCACCCACGAGGTTGAGGGGCACATCCGGTGCGAGGGACAGACAGAACTCGACCCCCTTCTCGGCCGACACCGGAGCGAACATGTCCGCGAGATCTGTGAGCAGCACTTCCAGGTTGAGCGGGACGGACTCGATCTCGATTCGGCCCGCCTCGATCTTGGAGAAGTCGAGTATGTCATTGACGATGCCGAGCAACGAACGCGACGCCGCGCGGATCTTGGTGAAGTGGTTTTCGAGGCGGGGGCTCAGGTCGTTTCTCAGCGCCAGTTCGGTCAGTCCGAGGATCGCGTTGAGGGGCGTACGGATCTCGTGGCTCATGTTCGCGACGAACTCGCTCTTAAACTTACCGGCCTCCTCTGCGGCCTTTCGCGCATCGATGAGTGCCTGTTCCCTGAGTGCGCGCGCGGTGATGTCACGAATCACTCCAATGAAATACCGGGACGACCCCATCTTGACCTCGCTGACATGGAGCTCTATGGGAAACTCCGAGCCGTCACTGCGAAGTGCCACGGCTTCCCGTCCGGCACCGATGATCTGTCTGCTCGAGGAGAGCAACCGGCACGAACCCGTCTGTAGGTAATCTCTGAGGTACTGATCATGACGAAGGCCATGGGGCTCACCTATCAGAAGCCGGACGTTCCGTCCTGCCATTTCGTCCGAGCGATAGCCGAACATTCGCGAGGCCGCGGGATTGAAGGTCTGTATGGTGCCGTCCTCGTCGATGGTGATCAGCCCGTCGAGCAGGTTGTCCACAATGACTCTGGTCTTCTCTTCGGCAGCTTTTCTTGCGGTGATATCGAGGGCGATTCCCGCCACTCTCCGGGGACTTCCTTCCGTGTGGTGAACATGGAATCCGCGGTCCCATACCCAGCGTTCAGAGCCGTCCGGTCTGATTATTCTGTACTCCACGTCGAACTGGGTCTCGCCACGCTGGAAGGCTGCCAAGGCGGCATTCACCCTCTCCGTGTCGTCCGGATGAACGGCCCGCGCCCAGGCTCGACCATCGGAATAGAGTTCCTCCGCAGTCCGTCCCCAGATTGTCTCGTATGCCGGGCTCACGTACAGGACTCGCTCGGGATTGCCGATTTCGGTCTGCCAGAACACCTCCGGGATGTGCTCCGTGAGCCGGCCGAAGCTCTCTTCTCCTTCTGGAAGGACCTGCTTGGTTACCCCACGACGGCTGAGCTCGGCTTCGAGTCGTCGGCAGAGCGAGGTGAGTTCGTCCGTGCGCTCCGACACTTGAGCCTCGAGCTCTGTCGCTTTTGCGACCAGTGCCTTGGTGAGATCCTCAAAGGTCTTGCCCAGGGCCGTTTCGGTGTGCTCCACCAGCTCGTTCGAGGTGAGCCGGCCGAGGGACGTTTCCACCAGATCACGGAAATGCCGGACTGCACGATCAATTTCGTCTGGACAGGTGTTCGGATTTCGGTCCAGCACGCAGATCGTCCCGAAGACCGTGTGATCAGGCCAGAGAAGCGGGTACCCTAAATAGAATGTCATGCCCATACGCGTGTCCGGATTGTCTGCGGTATCTGGGGAGTCCTGGGCATTGGGGACGAGCAGACGCTCTCCCGTCGCCACCACCGTGGCACAGAAACCGCCGCTTTCCAGGCTTTCCGTGCTTCCTGGAGGGTACGGGTTCGCGTCACCCCGCGACGACGCTACGCGCTCCAACTCTGCGCTCTTACACCGCTTCACGAGCGCAACAGGCACCGTGCAGACCTTTGCCAGCATGTCCGCGAACCACTGCCACTCTGCGATAAGTGCTTCGGGTATTTCGGGTTTGGAGGCTTCGGTGTTCATAGCCGCGACACTGTCAAGGGATAATGACCCGGGGGAGGCAGGCCACAGAACCGCCCCTTATATCAACAGACTAGCCCTGCGCCGGAAAAGAGTCAAGACGTCGCGGCGGGGGATCACCGGAAGAGTGATTTCACCGAGTCGAGCGTGATTTTCAACTCGAACAGGAGCGTGTCCAGGATCGTGGCGAGGTCCTGCTTGACCAACCATTCGACGTGCCCGAACATGGCAACGGCTTCCATGTCGGTGCGCGCCGGCGACCAGAGGTATGTGGCCCATCCCATCTGGCCTCTCCCATAGACGCCGGCCACGATCTGGCCGACCGCGTACGTGCCCATAGCCAGTTGCCCGAATCCGACCAGTGCCCCCGCTGCCAACTGACCGAACGCCCCTATCCCCAAGGCGAGCTGTCCGAGACTGATGACCCCCACCCCCACCTGCCCGATCGCGATCCCGCCGACCGCGTATCTGCCGATCGCCACGAATCCTGTGGCAATTCTTGCTCTGCCCCGATGGTCTCGGCCGAACGACACGCAGATCAGAGGGATTCCGAACAGTCCGAGTCGGGTCTTCCATTCGAAGCCTCCACCCTGACCGGAAATGGCGAATCGCTCGTCCGTCTGCTGTTTACACGAAAGTCTTCTGGGGGAAACTTCCTTGTTCAACGAAGTTTCCCCCGGACGCCCTGCAAGACACTCTTGAGCATTGGTTGCTTCCATCCGTGGACGAAGGTCACCCGAGGTCGGGATTACACCTTCGCACCTCGTTGCGTCGTCATCCCATGACTGCTCTTCGGACTCCGATTCCGTCCGTCTCAAGGATTTCCCTTTCCAGCCAAACCACATGCGATTGCTCCTCGGTAATCCGTAATACCTTGCAATCAGTTTCTGCAATTGGATGAGAGAGATTGATCGACAGGTCTTGATCACGGTGTTCAATCTGCATCCCCCCCCAATATGAATGGCGCCCAGAAGAAGGGATGATCGTAACCGGATTTTCGGATCTCCGCCTTGGCCAGGGCCAGCGCCTCTCTCTTGCTCTTACCGTCCCGCATATACCTGAAGAAGGCATCAAGCAGGTTGATCGAAGATATGTGGTCCACAGTCCAGAGGGTGATCAGAATGCTTCTTGCGCCCGCATATTGAAAGGCCCGAGCCATTCCCATGGCGCCTTCCCCGGAATTGTGCATTCCCAACCCCGTCCGGCAGGTGGGAAGCACCACCAGATCCGCGTTGAGTTTCAACGCCATGACTTCGCTGAGTCTCATAAACCCGTCTTGTCCCATAGGTTTGTCAGGCAGCGACATCGCTAACGCGGGTTCCCCTATTCGCGGAAGATTCTTCCCCAGGTATCCGTGGACAGCGAAGATCAGTGACCGGTATGGAGACAGATCCTGCTCAAAGAGCATGGATTTCGCCTTCGCGCCTCCCGTCACGTCGGTCTTAGTCGGGTCGGCGTTCATGACGGACTCCTCAATTTGCGACGCAATGCTCAGCCTGGGGAAGGTCACCGCAACTTCCCTTTGGATGGCCATGAGAAGGTCTTTCGAGAACGCACCTTCCATGTGATCGCCATATGAACGCCTCATCCCTGCGACGCACCGCTCATCTTCAGAAGGCGCCGGTTCTGCCACGACAAGGATTCTGTCACCGACCTGCCGTTGCCGGCCTGGAGTCAGTGCCGGTGTGAGAGCCGTAAGGGACGGGCTGTACGATATGGGATTGCGGTCCCCGAAGAATTCAGCACCCGAAATATGTACCAGCCCACGGTCTTCCACTACCTTCCCCTGATCGTTGAGCACGAGCATCTCAAACGGCAGAACCCCGAGACAGTCGTCGGGGACAACGATGAGAGGAGCCCCGTTGGGCAAGTCCGCGAGGGTGTCTCCCAGGAGAAGGGACGCGAGTTCCCTACCCGACGTGAAGTCGAAGCGGCACAGTTGTTCGGCAGTGTGCCCTGCCGTTCCGATCTCCAAAGGTTCCATGAACTTTCGGACCAGTTCATCGAGATCTTGTCTCCTGATCGGCTTGAACAGGCTTCTCACGATGTTGTTCCCTCTTGACAGGAATATGAGCAGCCCGGAATCCGTCACAGAATAGGAAAGCGCCCATTCGTCTTCTTTCAGGACTGTCCGGTCCAGTTCCATGGCGTGAGGATACTTCGTGGCGGCAAAGAGCGGATATTGTTTCCGTAACTCATGCAGATGGACTGAAAGGTCATCTGCAATTGTCTTTACTCTCTGTTCGAGAATCGCAACGACCTCATTCTTCTCCCTTTCGCGTGCATCTTGCGACTTCTTCTCGTGGGCGGTAAGTCGATCGATCAGATCGGAGTCCTTCTGCAAGATCTCATGCGGCACTCCGAAGCCTTGGCCCTTGGGCCACCGCGGCAAAGCCGCAGAAAACAGATATGCCCTCTTGAGCTCAGCGTACTTGAGCGCTTCACCTGGCCTGTTCATCAACATGAGGACCCGAGCAAGTCCCTCGTGCGGGGTTGCCGTGCGGAATCCCTCGATCCGGCGATCAAAGAAGTCGCCCCGTTTCTCCAGGAGAAAACGGGATCGGAGTGCTCCCATCATTTCACTTGCTTTCGTATAGTGTGCGAGCGCTCCCGGATAGTCTTGCAGACCTTCCAGCGCGGCTCCGAGACCGGTGTGCGCCGCGAACAAGTAGTAAACCTTTCCATTCTTCTTGCCGATCTTCAACATCTTGTCATAATATTTCCGCGCTGCTTCGTGATTCCCTTTCGTGAGCTCAAGCCTCCCCAGGGACGGCAAACAATGGGCGGCGTTGAGCTGGAAGTCGGCCTTCTCAAAATCACCCGTGTCAAGATATGTCTCTCCGATTAGTCTGAGGGCGGCGTTCACGGGAACCCCCTCTTTGAGGAATGTGTTCAGCCCCTCTTCAACCCTGCTCACCGCGTCCGTGTATTGTCCTTTCCTTGCAAGAAGCCTCCCAAGCATAAGGAGGGTGGACCCCTCAGATCGAAGGTCGCCGCCTTTTCGGTGAAACTCCAGTGCCTTTTCGTAGAATTCTGCGGCTTTGGAGTACTCACCCAGGCAGGCGTGAACATAGCCCAACCGGTGGAAGATGCGTCCTTCCCTGCTCGGTTCCCCGCTCTTTCTCGATGTGTCGAGTGCCTTCTCGTGCCACTGGACTGCCTTGTCACACCGGCCCCACAGAGAACACACCAACCCCAAGCCCACATAAGCCCGTTCCAGGCTGAACATGTCCTGGGTCTTCTCGGCGAGGGCCAACAACTTCTCGTATGATTCCATGGCGTTGGCATAGTCACCGAAGTCGGCGTACACACCGGCCATGGCATGCAGGGCCTGCACTTGACCGGGAACCTCGCCATTCCGGGCGTATATCGCGAGCGATCGTTCGCAGTGTTCTACGGCTTCGGCGCTGCGACCCCACCGGCAGTACAGCTTGCCCAGCTTCAGAAGGGTTCTTGCTTCCCCTCTCACATCCCCGCTCTCTGAGGAGAGCCCCAGCGCCTTATCAAAGCATTCGACCGCCTCGGCATAACGGCCGCATTTCTCTTGTGCAGACGCGAGGTCCTCAAAGGTGATTCGCCTTCCGCTCGTGTCCTCGGCCGTTCCATATGTCTTGAGAGATCTCTCGCAGAGCTCGCGTGCCTGCTCGCAGACTCGGACCGACGTCTCATGTTGCCCAAGATCCTCATAGACATTGCCGAGTTTCAATAGGGTCTGGACTTCCCCTCGCACGTCCGCGATCTTCCTTCGGATGTCCAGGGCTCTTCTGAAGTACCCCACGGTCTTGGCATACTGCCCCCAGTCCTGAGAGATTCCTCCCAGGCCCATGAGGTTCTCTCCTTCCCCCGCAGCGTCCCCCATCGTGTGCGCGAGTTCCAGAGACTTGTGGTAGTATTCGGCCGCTTTGCCGTACAGTCCCCAGTCCTTGCTGACGTTCCCCAGGTTGACAAGGCTGTGTCGTTCTCCCTGCCTATCCCCGGTCCGTTGGCAGATTTCGAGGGCCCTCTCGTACTGTGCCCGTGCTTCCGCATA
This sequence comes from Thermodesulfobacteriota bacterium, assembly GCA_040755955.1. Lineage (GTDB taxonomy): Bacteria > Desulfobacterota > Desulfomonilia > Desulfomonilales > Desulfomonilaceae > JBFMAA01. Next base: position 41,056 of record JBFMAA010000017.1, on the reverse strand, counting down.
CCGACCCAGCCGGTACGACACATTGCCTAAGCCGATGAAAACCTCTCCTTCTCCTTGCACATCCCTGATCCGCCTTCTGATGTTCACTGAAGTGCTTAAGTATTCCGTTGCCTTAGCAAATTGACCGGTGTAACAGCACACATTGCCCATGTTCTGGAGGATCTGGCCTTCGGACCGAATGTCTTTCCGCTCCCTTGCTATCGTGAGTGCCCTCTCGTAGAGTCCGAATGCCTCTCGGTACTGACCCCACCTCCAGTAAGCAACACCCATCGCGTGTGAAGCCATTCCTTCCTCGTGCAAGTCCCCGATCTCTCTCGATATGGCCAGATGTCTCTTGCTGCATTCGACCGCCTTGGCGTATTGGCCCCAAGATTTATAGATGACCGCGAGACCATTGAGGTTCTGGCATTCCCCCTTCAAGTCCTTCACCTGTCGCGCTATGTTCAGTGATTCCTCGTAGTACTTGGCAGCCTCAAAATACTTGCCCCGCATGGCGCGGATATTGCCCAGGCCCATGAGAAGCTGTCCTCTTGCCTTGACGTTTGAGACCTTTCCATACATGTCGAGCGCTTGCCGATAGAGTCGCTCGGCCTCGTCGAAACGTCCTGCATAGTAGCAGGCGCTGCCCCAGTCCAGAAGGAACGCGCCCTGTCCTCGGATGTCACCGATTCTTCGTTTGATTTCGAATCCTTCTCCGAGGCATTTGCGGGCCTTTTCATAGTCACCCCAGTGGCTGTAGCTATCCCCTTGGACTTTCAGGCCGGCGCATTCCATCGCAGGGTCGCCCATCTCTCGGCCCACGGTCCGTGCCTTTTCCGAATATTCGACCGCCTTGGCATACTCTCCGAGCTTGTCATTGATGAGGGCCAGGTTGAAGTAACAACTCCCGAGGTTCTTTTTCTCGCCGAGCCACTTTGAGACGTGGAGAGATAGCTGAATTTGCTTCGCGGCCTTATGGAGATCTTCAGGCGACTTCGCTCGTTGAGCCAGGTCAAATGCCTCGTTTGCCCGTTCTACCAGCTTGGGCCTGCCCCAAATTGAGTAGAAGACGAAGCTGAGCGAACACACGGTCACAAGTGCGAGCGTGCCTACAGCGAACCGTTTCAGCATATCATCCTCCTGATTGAAGCCGTTGAAGGCAAACCATGTCCCTTCGGGACGGCGATTGAAGGCGCAGGCGTCATCGAATTCGGCCGGTTCTTGAAAGGCTTCTCTGGGTCTTTCTCTCGGTTTCTGCAGGAGCCTGTCCTGCCCTCTTCTTGGCGGTGGTCCGCCGCGGTTCACCCGGACAAATCACCAGCGCTTCTTCCTGCCGGTCGCGCGCTCTGCACCAGGCAAGGGTACCTCTTTCGTCCATTTTGTCAATGGTTCCCTGAGATTGCCGGAATGTGGGCGGAATTGAGACGGTGAGAAATTGCCGCCGGCTCTGCCGATTGACAAGGCTTCTCATGAGTGGTAACACCGCCCTTGTGGGTGGTTGTACCGATTGCCATTGGTTCCGACCGATCGACCGGCCGGAAAGCCCGCCCCACGGGATGGAGCTTCAGCGAAGCAGACTTCAGTTCCCAACAACTGGGGTGCGAAGTCGGTATCCCAAGCCATGGAGTCCGAAGGCCCGGATGAAGAGACTCGAGAACAAGGTCGCCGTAATCACCGGAGCCGGTTCCGGTATCGGCAGAGAGCTCGCGATACGCCTGGCCCAGGAAGGCTGCGTCTGCGCTGTCTGTGACGTGGATCCGCACAATCTCGCGAAGACCGCGGAACTCGCGGCCAATGGCAAGGGGATTTCCACGCACGTGGTGGATGTGGCCAACCGCGATCAGGTGTACGAATTCGCGGAGCTCGTGAGCGAACAACACGGCCAGGTCGACCTGCTGATCAACAACGCATCAGTGCTCGTGGTAGATTCGGTTGAGGACGTCTCGTACCACGATTTTGAGTGGCTCATGGGAGTCAACTTCTGGGGCATGGTGTACTGCACAAAGGCATTTCTCCCGTTCCTGAGAGAACGGCCGGAAGCCCACATCGTCAACGTGTCGAGCGTGGACGGCATGGTGGGCACTCCGAACAACGGCCCCTATTGCGCGGCGAAGTTCGCGGTGTGCGGCTTCACGGAGACGCTCTGGCAGGAACTCCACCGCACCAACGTACGGGTCTCCTGCGTGCTCCCCGGCGGAGTGAAGACCAACCTCGTCCGCAACGCCCGATACTTCAAGATGCCCAACCCGTCGATGAGCCGGGAAGAGGCCGTCGACTGGTTTGAACACATCGCGCTCTCATCGCCGGAAAAGGCGGCACACACCATTATTAAGGGGATCAAGAAAAACAAGCACAGGATTCTCGTGGGAAAGGACGCGTGGATCATCGACCTGCTCAAGAGGCTGATGCCCGAGTGGACGACCAGATTCGCAGGATATCAGATGAGAAATGTCAGTACGTCGACGTTCAGATGGTTCAAGAGTCAGCAGAGCCAAGAGCGGTGAGGGGCTACATGCCCAGTCTTTCGACCCTTTCGACGCCCCGAAGGGACCGTAGCGCAGCAATCACCCGATTGAGATGGTCAAGATTACGCACGTTGACGCTGAACGTTCCCCGACCCACTTCATTGGGGAGCACTTCCACCACAGCCTGGAGAATATCCGAATCGTTCGAGGAGAATACCCCGCTGAGGGACTCCAACATGCCTCTGCGATTCTCGCACATCACGCGAAGCCTTACCACACGGGGGATGTCCATGGATCCATCCCAGGTCACGTCCACGAACCGTTTGGAATCTGAGGTAGCCAAGTTCGGGCAATCGGCCTTGTGGACGGTCACACCCCGGCCCATGGTGACGAAGCCCCTGACGGGATCGCCCGGCAGAGGGCTGCAACACTTGGCGAATTTCACCATCATGTCCGACAACCCTTCCACTTTGACCCCGCTGCCGGAGCGTCGTTTGCGACGGATTGCGCCCCTGTCCTCATGGAGGTTCGTCTTCGCCTTTTCGCGCTCAGAGGGCGGTATGATCTTGGTGATCACCGTCTTGGCAGAGATTCGGCCGAGTCCCACCGCCGCGTAGAAGTCAGCCTCGGTCAGCAGATTGTGTTCTTTTGCCACCGCGAGGATCTCGCCCTTCTTTTCGGCTTGGCTGAGATCGAGCCTCCATTTACGAAGTTCCCGGTCGGTGTGTTCCCTCCCTATCTGTATGGCCTGTTCCCGTTCCGCTGCCATGAGATAGTGGCGGATCTTGTTCTTCGCCTTGGCGGTCTTGACGTGTTTGAGCCAATCTCGACTCGGGTGTTGCCGAACCGAGGTCATGATCTCGACGCTGTCGCCGGTGCGCAACTCGTACTTTAGCGGAACCATCACCCCGTTGACCCGGGCTCCGACGCACCTGTGACCGACCTCAGTGTGGATGGAATAGGCAAAATCCAGCGGAGTCGAACCCGCTGGGAGTTCCTTCACATCTCCTTTCGGCGTGAATACGTACACTTCGTCGGGATAGAGATCGACTCTCACGTGTTCGAAGAACTCGCGGGGGTCATCAAGGTCCTGCTGCCACGCCTCCATTATCTCCCTGAGCCAGACAATCACCTTGGCGTCTTTGGGGTCAACAGTCCTGCCCTCTTTGTACGACCAATGGGCAGCGATCCCTTCGTCAGCCACCAAATCCATCTCTCTCGTGCGAATCTGGATTTCGATGCGTGCCCCTTCCGGGCCGATCACCGTCGTATGGAGGGATTGGTACCCATTGTTCTTGGGCATGGCGATGTAGTCTTTGAAGCGTCCGGGAACGGGCCGCCAGAGCGAATGGATCGCGCCCACCACCGCGTAGCACTCGGCTTCGGTTCCCAGGACGATACGGAACGCGGTCAGGTCGTGAATCTGATCGAATTCAAGACTCTGACTCTTCATCTTTCGATGAATGCTGTATACCTCTTTGGTGCGTCCGTACGTGGTCGCCGCGATGTTGTACTGATCGAGCTTGTGCCGAATCACGTCAATGACATTCTGGATGAACTTCTCGTCCCGATTGAGGGTTTGTTCTCTCAGTAGTTTGATTCTCGCACACGTGTCGGGTTCCAAGTACACGAACGCGTGGTCTTCGAGTTCGGTCTTGATCCAGTAGATTCCCAGGCGCGCGGCAAGGGGAGCGTAGATGTCCATGGTCTCCTGGGAGATTCTCGTTCTCGCCTCATCGGGCATGGAATCCAGGGTCCGCATGTTGTGGAGCCGATCGGCAAGTTTCACCAGCAGCACGCGGATGTCGCGGCTCATCGCGAGGATCATCTTCCGAAAGCTCTCGACCTGCCGCTCCTCCTTGGACTGAAACGCCATCTTGCTGATCTTGGTGACCCCGTCCACGAGAAGTGCTACTTCTGCGCCGAAGTATTTGTCGATCTCCTCGATCGTGGTGCGAGTGTCCTCCACGGTGTCATGAAGCAGACCGGTAGCGATGGTCGCCTCATCGAGCTTCATGCGTGCAAGGATTTTCGCGACGGCAACTGGATGGACGAGATAAGGTTCACCCGAGCGTCTCATCTGCCCTTTGTGAACCTGCGCGGAAAAGACGTACGCGGCTCTGATCAGGTCCAGATCCGCATCCGGGTAGTAGGATTTGACCAGATCCGAGATCTCGCCGAAGCGGTCTATGGAGACTCCAGAGTAACTCATGTCGAAGTAACTCTAGTCGGTTTATGAGTTCTGTCAAGTGAGATGAGCAAAGGTTCTGCGGAGGCGCTCGGCCGCGGAGCACGCGAAGAGATTCCCACGGAAATGCAAGTTTCGGGGGAAACCCTTTTACCAATCAGGGACCGCCGATTGTTGAGAACATGAGCGCAAGGTGCTACACTGCTGGAATGGGCAGGGATTTACCGTGGTTCGAGCGCGCGTGAACGACTCGGGACCATACTGCGCCCCTCTGCGCTCTTCTGGTTGCTTCCCGGGACCCGAAGTGTTTCTCTGCACGCGGAAGTACGCCATCTCGAAAATGCGGTGCACACTCTGGGCGTTGTGACGAATTGATCGAGGCCGGCGTCCCCACCGGCCACCAATGACCGGCTCCAGAGCTGGTCGCTTCACATGAGCACCGCCAGAAGCCTTCACCGGACTTGCGAATGGCAGTACTTGGGTCAGAAGCGTTGGAGATCGCCCCATTATCGTTGAGGAATCGCAGCCTTGTTCTGGATGGTGGACATGGCGGACGATCAGAAAACTCAAGAACAACTCATTTCAGAGTGTGTCGAACTCAGAGACCGGCTGGCAAAGCTCGAGAAGGAGAAGGTCGGATGGGAGCAGGTGCAACACACCCTCGCGGAATCGCAGGCCTTCTGCTCTGCTATGGTCAATGGCATCGAGGGGTTTCTGTACGTATGCAGTGAGCAGCACGATCTCGAATTCGTGAATCAGCGTCTGGTGCAGAAGATCGGCCGTAACCCCACCGGCGAGAAGTGCTTTCGGGCCCTTGGTGGTCTCGAACGAGTCTGTCCGTGGTGCGTGGGCCCGCGGGTGTCCCGAGGCGAAACGGTTCAATGGGAGTTGCTCAGTCCCCAGGACCTTCGGTGGTACTCGGTCGTGTACACCCCGCTTCGACGCAGTGATGGCAGCGTTTCCTGGCTCTCGCTCAGCCGAGACATCTCCCGGCGGATGCAGATGGAGGAGGAGCTCATACTCGCGAGGGACGAGCTTGAGAAGCGCGTGGAGGAACGAACCGCTGACCTGTCCCGCAGCAATGACCTGCTGAGACAGGAAATCGCCGAGCGCCAACGCACCGAAGACGCGCTGCGGAAGAGCGAATCAACGTACAAAGAGCTCACGGATCTGCTCCCTTGTGTAGTCTTTGAGCTCGACATCGAGGGGCGCTTTCTCCTTCTCAACCGTAGCGGTCTGGAAGCCTTGGGTTGTACCGATGATGAGGCGAAAGAGACTCTCAGCATCGGGGACGTAGTGGTCCCGACGGATCGAAAACGGCTCGAGCGGAACATCAGCCGAGTCCTCAAGGGGAACAAGCTGGTCGGCGCGGAGTACACCTTCCGGCGGCAGGACGACACCACTTTTCCCGTGCTGCTGTACGCGAGCCCCATCAGCCGCGATCAGGAGATTCTCGGCATAAGGGGGGCTGCCTTCGACATTTCCTACCTGAGAAAGACCCAGGATGCTCTGTGGCTGAAGGACAGTGCAATCGCCTCGTCCATCAACGCCATCGCCATGGCCGATCTTGACGGCAACCTGACCTATGTCAACCCCTCGTTCCTCAAGATCTGGGGCCACGAAAAGGCGCAAGAAGTGCTCGGCCGACCGGCGGAACAGTTCTGGGGGCGCGGCGAGCAAGGCGCGGAAGTCCTGCGTGCATTGCGCGAACAGGGATGGTGGATAGGAGAGCTGAAGGCCTGGCGCAAAAACGGGACTTGGTTCGAGGTTCAGCTTTCTGCGACCTTGGTCACTGACAAGAACGGTCAGCCGATCTGCATCATGGGCTCGTTTCTCGATATCACCGAGCGCAAACGTTTACGGGACGCGCTGCGTAGCAGTGAGGAGCGTTTTCGCGCCATATTCGAAGGCGCTCGGGATTGCATTTTCATGAAGGACCGGTCCTTGAGATATACCCATGTGAACCCCGCGGTGGGAAAACTTCTCGGCACTCCCGCGTCCGGGATCGTGGGACGAAGACCCGAGGAAGTCTTTGGCGAGGCAGCCGGAAGAAGAATCACCGAGGTGAACCTGAGAGCGCTCAAGGGTCAGTCAATCGAAGGAGAAGCCACAAGAACGGTCAGAGGCGAGGACCTCACGTTCCACGAGATCACGGTCCCGCTTTGCAGTCCCAAAGAGGGGATTATCGGGACCTGCACGATTTCCCGCAACGTCACGGAACTCAGGAAGACAAGGCCCGTGCCGAGAATAGTCGTGAGAGACTATCCCTCCAAGACCATGCGTGCCACGTTGGAGAAAGCTCGCCACGTAGCACTCAAGGACAGTATCGTGCTACTCCAGGGAGAGAGCGGCAGCGGAAAGGACTACGTGGCTCAGTGGATACACAGACATTCCCAGAGAGCGAGCGGGCCCTTCTTCTCGATCAACTGCGCGGCATTGCCGACCGAACTGGCCGAGTCCGAGCTTTTTGGTCACCAGCCCGGAGCGTTCACCGGGGCACGCGGAAAGAAGAGAGGACTGCTGGAACTGGCAGAGGGAGGCACGTTGCTCCTCAACGAAATCGGTGAGCTCTCCCTTTCGCTGCAAGCCAAGCTGCTCACGTTTCTCGATACACGTTCGTTCATGCGAGTCGGTGGAGAGAGGCAGATCTTCACCAACGCAAGGCTCATCGCGGCTACCCACAGAAATCTGGACGAAGAGGTCGCTGCAGGCACCTTTCTTCCCCCACTGTTCTACCGACTCAACGTGTTTGCCGTGGAAGTTCCCCCGCTGCGCAGGCGTTTGGAGGACATACCCATCCTCTGCGACGAGATCTTGACGGAACTGGCCTCAGAAATGCACCTCACGGAACTCCCGGTTGTGGATGCGGCAACGATGGAGGCTCTCACCCGGTACCTGTGGCCGGGAAACGTGAGAGAGTTGAGAAACGTGCTCGAAAGAGCTCTGATCCTCTGGGACAAAGGGCCGTTCGAGCTCAGAATTCCCGGGTTGACAAGAGAATACGCGGAGTGGTCCCACGAGGTGCGTTTTCCGGACGACCGCAGTCTTCACGAAGTCGCGGAGGAGGTCAAGGCAGCGATCTGTGGGGAAGCCCTGCGACGCTGTGCGGGGAACAAGAAGGAAGCATCACAGATGCTGGGGATCTCCCGGTTCTCGTTCTATCGCTACCTGAAGCCTTCCGCGGACGAGTGCGAGGACCCCGCACTTCCCGAGGAATGAGTGCGATTTTCTTACACGCATAGATCCACAACTTGCCGATATTCCAACGTGCGCAATTCACGTGACTGAATTGTGCACTCGCCAGCCGTTTCCTTCCTCTACATCCCCAGAAGGGCTTCGTCTTCCTTCCGGATAACCCTCTGACATCACACCTCTTTCACTGCCACATCCCCGGCTGTGCCGAAATGGCACGACTGATGCACAGTCACGGCTACCGGGTCTTTGTGTGCGCCACGAAACACAGCGGTTCCCGCTAGCTTACACCGACCGGCACGCGGGAAGGGCTGTCCCACAAGATCAGGCTCAATAGAAATGCGATCCCGCTCACTCGTGGAAAACCCGGCGGCGACCAGCGGGAGCAGTCTATTACCAGAAGTTTTTGGGGGATGGGGGCCTGGGGCAAGGGGCGTTTTTCAGAATGCCCCTTCCCCCAGAAATCCTATCCCGATGACGGGAGGTCCGAAATGATAAACGACAAAGTAGGTGCAGTACTCGTAGTAGGCGGCGGCATCGGTGGAGTTCAGGCTTCGCTGGACCTTGCCGAATCGGGATTCAAGGTCTATCTGGTCGAGAGCAACACCGGCATCGGCGGCCGAATGGCGCAGCTCGACAAGACTTACCCCACCAACGATTGTTCCACCTGTATCTTCTCGCCCAAGCTCCTCCTCGCGGGACAGAACCCGAACATCGACATCCTGTCCTTCAGCGAAGTGGAGAACGTGCGAGGCTGGCCCGGGCATTTCAGAGTCAAGGTGCGCAAGAAGGCTCGGTACGTCGACAAAGAGAAGTGCACCGGCTGCGGAAAATGTGCGGAGGAATGCCCCGTGGCTCTTCCGAACCGCTTCGACGGCGGGCTCAGCGAGCGCGGGGCAATCTACAGACTGTTCCCTCAGACCGTCCCCCAGACATTCGCGATAGAAAAGGCAGACCGGGCCCCATGCGTACGAGCTTGCCCGGCAGGGGTGAACGTGCAGGGCTATGTGCAGCTCGTCAAGCAGGGCCGGTATAACGAAGCGCTTGAGTTGATCTACGAGAAGGTCCCGCTGCCCGGAGTCTTGGGGAGAGTCTGTCCCGCTCCCTGCGAAGCGGAGTGTCGACGATCGCAGAAAGACGAGCCTCTGTCCATTCGCGAGCTGAAACGCTTTGCCGCGGACCACGCGGACTATTCCCTCCTGTCGATTCCCGACAGGCCCGGGAGGACAGAGAAGGTCGCGGTCGTCGGGTCAGGACCTTCCGGTCTTTCTGCGGCCTACTACCTGGCTCGAGACGGATACAAGGTCACGCTTTTCGAAGCCGAGTCCTTGCTCGGCGGATGGATGCGCTGGGGTATTCCCGAATACAGGCTCCCGCGCACTGTGCTCGAGAAAGAGATCATGCATATTCTCAGCCTCGGAATCAGTGTAAGGACGAACGCGGCCCTCGGCAGGGACTTCTCCCTGGCTGACCTGAAGGCTCAAGGGTTCCAGGCCGTATTCCTCGCGGTCGGTTGCCAGAAGGGTTCCGAATTGGCGATCCGAGGCGGCTATTCCGAAGGCGTCCTGCAGGGGATCGACTTGCTTCGCAAGGTGGGCTTGCAGCAGCCGGTGCCGCAGTTTGCCAACCCAGTGGTCATCGGAGGCGGCAATGTGGCGATGGACGTTGCCCGCACCGCGGTGCGTCTGGGCGCGGCCCGCATCGACTGCGTCTGCCTTGAGAAGCGCGACGAAATGCCCGCCTCGGAACGAGAGATCGTCGAGGCAATGGAAGAAGGTGTCGTCATCCACAACTCCTGGGGGCCGAAAGAGTTCCTCGCGCACAACGGACAGGTCTCCGGCGTGGAGTTCAAGAGATGCACCTCGGTATTCGACGAAACCGGGGCCTTCCGCCCGCAGTATGACGAAGACGAGACCATGGAACTCGGATGCGACTCCGTGATCGTGGCCATCGGGCAGAAGGTTGATCCTCATATCTGGAATCGCGTCCCCGGCCTAGGAAGAACGGACCGGAACACCATTCACATCAACCCGACCACGCGCTCGACCATAGTCCACGGCGTGTTCGCGGGCGGAGATGCGGTCACCGGACCCGCGACCGTCGTTGCTGCTTTGGCCGCAGGCCGGCAGGCAGCGGAGTCGATCTCCAGGTACCTGAAAGGCGAAGACCTCTTCGAGGGCCGAGAAGAGACGCTGCCCGAGAATCCCCAGTATCGTGAATTGCCCACAGGCAGAACTCAGCCGAGAGTGAAGCCGGCCCAGCTTCCCGTGTCCGCGCGGCGGGGTTTTCGCGAGATCGAGCTCGGTTTCTCCGAAGACGAAGCCCACGCGGAGACGAGCCGCTGCGCAAACTGCGGGGTATGCAGCGAATGCATGGCATGCGTCAAGGCGTGTCAGGCCGGTGCCATTGATCATCACATGCACGAGGAGTACGTCGAGCTGGACGTGGGGAGAATCATTCTTGCCACGGGGTACGAACCGATCGACCCGTCCGAGATACGAGGCGAGTTCGCCTACGGCATCGCTGCCAATGTGCTCACCAACATGGAGTTCGAGCGCATGCTTAGCGCGTCCGGACCCACTCGAGGGGAAGTGAAGCGGCCGTCTGACGGAAAGCATCCGAAGGCATTGGCCTGGATACAGTGTGTGGGTTCACGAGACCCGCAAAGAGGCATGTCCCATTGCAGTTCCGTGTGTTGCATGGCGTCCATCAAGGAGGCGGTGATCGCAAGAGAACACGATTCTCACATCGAACCCACGATCTTCTTCATGGACATTCGTGCCCACGGCAAGGACTTTGACGAGTACTACGAGCGAGCCAAGAACCAAGGCGGCGTGAGATTCGTCCGGTCCACGGTCAGCCGGGTGGTGGAGAACCCCAAGACAAGGGACCTCGAACTCACGTATCTGAACGAGCAACAGCAGGTGGTCACGGAGAAGTTCGACATGGTGGTGCTCGCGGTCGGCTTGAGGCCCTCTGAGGAGTCGAAACGGCTCACCACGAAGCTGGGCGTGGAAGTCGACGAGTCGGGTTTCTGTGTCACGTCGGCTCTCGATCCTGTGCAGACCAGCCAACCGGGAATCCTCGTCGCGGGAATGCTGGAGAGCCCGAAAGACATCCCCGGCACGGTCGTACAAGCCGGAGCCGCTGCAGGCTTCGCGAGCCGGGCCTTGGCTTCGCAGAGAAACGCCCTTGTCAGGACGAAGGAACTGCCGCCGGAACGAGATGTGTCGGGCGAGGAGCCCCGAATCGGCGTGTTTATCTGCAGGTGCGGGATCAATATCGCCGCGACGGTGAACGTGGCGGAAGTCGTCAAGCATGCGGCAAGGATGCCGGGAGTCGCCTGCGCAGAGGAAAATCTCTTCACATGCTCGCAGGATACGCAGGTGAAGATCAAGCAACTCATCGAGCAGCATGCGCTGAACCGTATCGTCGTCGCTTCCTGCACCCCGCGAACGCACCTGCCCCTGTTCCAGCAGACCGCGCGAGAAGCCGGCCTGAACAAGTATCTGGTGGAGATGGCCAACATTCGGGAACATTGTTCATGGGTCCACATGCACGAAGAGGAAAAGGCAACGGAGAAGGCGATCGTACTGGTAAGGATGGCGGTAGCCAGGGCCAGGGGCCTCGAACAGCTTCAGGATCAGCAACTCCCTGCCATCCAGTCGGCTCTGGTGGTCGGCGGCGGAGTAGCCGGCATGACGGCTGCCCTGAACATCGGGGAACAGGGATTCAGAGTGGATCTGCTTGAATCGACCGACAGGCTCGGAGGCAACGCGCTGAGGCTGCACCGCACGGTTGACGGAAGGGAAGTCCAGCCGTACGTGGAGGATCTTGTCAACCGGGTCTCCATACATGAACAGATACGGGTGCATTACCATGCCAAGATAGACTCGGTTGAGGGCTTCATCGGCAACTTCAAGACGCGCCTCTCCCCAAACGGCGATCAGCCGATCGAGATCGCACATGGCGTGGTCGTCATCGCCACAGGAGCCCGTGAATGGCGGCCGGACATCTATGGGTACGGCACCGATCCCCGCATTCGGACCCAGCTTGAATTCAGCGAAGCCATGCGGGCCAAGGACCCGACAGTCATGTATGCGGGCACCACGGTGTTCATTCAGTGCGTGGGCTCTCGCTGCGACGAGCGCCCGTGGTGCTCGAAGGTATGCTGCAACCACACTGTGGCTGACGCGGTTGCGCTGAAGGAGGCCAATCCCGAGGCTCATGTCTACGTCCTTTACCGAGACGTGCGCACATACGGACTGCATGAGCGCCTGTACGAGAAAGCGAGAAGAATGGGCGTGGTCTTTGCCCGGTACGAGCCCCAGAATCCTCCGACCGTGCACGCGGGAGACACCATCGACGTGAGCGTCAGGGACCTCGTCCTGGGAGGCAGTATCCGTGTGAAGGCTGATAGTGTCGTCCTTGCTGCGGCAATTGTGCCTCACGAAGGCAACAAGGAGCTGGCAAAGCTGTTCAAGGTGTCTACGCATCTGGACGGGTCGTACCTGGAAGCACACATGAAACTGCGTCCTGTCGATTTCGCCACTGATGGCGTATTCCTCGCTGGGCTCGCCCAGCATCCGAAACCCATCGACGAGACGATCGCCCAGGCAGAAGCCGCAGGCGCGCATGCCGCCGAGGTGCTGGCCCGAGGCTTCATCGAAGTTCCGGGAGTGGTGTCGGTCGTGGATGCCATGCTCTGTCGAGGGTGCGGTACCTGCGTCGAGGAGTGCCCCTTCGACGCGCCGGCCCTGACCGAGATTGCGGCCGGAGTTTTCAGGGCAGAGGTCAATCCTGCCTTGTGTAAGGGGTGCGGGATCTGCACAGTCGCGTGTCCTACGGGAGCCGCCCAGGTGCGGCATTTCAAGGACAGGCAGATCTCCGTAATGATTGCCGGCGCCTTGGAAGGCGTCGTGGAGAAAGTGATCCCGGAGATGGCTGCCGAAGTCGTCTCCGAAGTGGCAATAACGGCCGAGGAAGCGGCATCTGTGGGATTCGAACCCATAGTGCGGGAGAAGGTGGCTCCTCTGATCGGTGCGGAGACCACGGCGCAGATGGTGGACCAGATGCTCGAAGAAGCCCTCAGCGAAGGGCCGATGGAATATGTGTTGGAAGAGGTCCCGACGCTTGAGATAGTGAAGTCTGCCGTGAGAGCGGTGATCGAGAACGAAGCCTTGAGGAAGACGATCGACGTGGCCCTGAAGGATGAGCGTGTGGGTTACATCATCGATGCCGCGCTCAGAGACGATCGTGCACGAGGAATCGTCGATGAAGCACTCTGGGAAAAGGCGACCACGCCGCCCTCAATAGCGGAAATTCCGCCGCACGTCCGGCCCGAGACCGTCGTCGGCCTCACCCGGGAAGAGGAGGCTGGAGAAGAACCCCGGCCCGACTAGACGCGAGACGCATTCCGTTGGGAATGCGGTCTGAAATCCCCCCTGCCCCCCTTTAGAAAGGGGGGGTGAAGAAAGGACACGGTTGTTCCCCCCGCTAGAAAGGGGGGAAAGAGCGGCCGCCTACTCCCCTCCTTTTCTAAAGGAGGGGCAGGGGGAGGATTTTGCAATGGCGGCGAGCCGCTTGCATCGATACGGTCATTTTGGGACAGTCCCCTGTGAGCACGCTTTGCCTTCACCCCCCTCACCCTGCCCTCCCGCCAGGGGATAGGGTTTCCTAATCCCCTTCCCCTCGTGGGAGGGGGTAGGGGGCAATGCTGTTGACTTAAGAATGGTAATCTCTTCCCCACACCGGGGGTTAAAACCCCCGGCTATGCACGGGAAGCCCCTTCGGGGCTCACAGACTCCCGTCCCCGAAGGGACGGACTGTGAATAGTCGTAGGTTTCAACCTACGGAAGGGAGCAGAATCGTGCTTAAGTCAACAGCATTGGGGGGAGGGGGATAACTGCCTGAAATGTCGAATTCCCCTGTCGTTAAGTGAGCTCCCGTGGGCGCAGGGGAGATTTCAGGCTATGGGGGTCTGCCTCTCAGTCGCTCGCTTCTCCTACCTCCTGATCGTCAACGAAACCTGCGACCGGCTCCAGCTTCCGGGCGCTGCCCGCGCAAACTCGGACTCGATGTGCTTGAGGTCGACTTCCAAACCTCTGCTCTGCTCGAGTACCTCAACCGGCTTCAGGCATGCAAAGGCTCTCACGTAATTGATTCCCTCGGGCGCGGATACTCTGAGGAGCAATGGGCTTTCCTTCTGTGGAACCCGGAACGGCGTGTCTTTCTTCGCGGTACTCGATGCCTGGAAACGGTTCGGAAAGATCAGCCGAGAACTCCCGTCAGTACCGGTGCTGACGACGTACACATGGCAGTCCCGTTCGGCAGATACCATGAAGGCGATCTCCGAGCCAATCCTGCACAGCCGCGTATCCCCTTCAATGGACAAGCTGATCTTCCACTCGTCCGGTGCCTCGGTCGCTCGGGAGGTCTGCGACGGGTTCCCAGGCGAGCGCGCCTCAAGACGGGTGCGTGAAGCCGAGGCCGGCGTCGCGGCTGATGCTCCCGCTTCACCCACGAGAATAAACGGAGCCCAGAAGAAGGGGTGGTCGTAACCTTGCTCACGGATCTCTTTCCGCGCGAGCTGGAGGGCCGCGAGCTTATTCATGCCGGCTCTGAGATGCCGAAAGAATCTTTCCACGAGCAGTACCGACGAACTCTCCGCGACACTCCAGAGACTCATGAGCACCGCTTGCGAGCCGGCATACTGAAAGGCTCGCCCCATTCCCATGGTCCCTTCGCCTGAAAGCCGCTTGCCCAGCGCACTCTGACACGCGGTCAGCGCCACGATGTCCGCATTGAGTCTGAGCCCCATGACTTCCGAGAGTCTCAAGAAGCCGTCTCGTCCCTCAGGCTGTCCCACCAGAGTGAGCACCAGCACCGGCTCTCCTATCCCGGGAAGGTTTCGTGCCGCATACCCGTGTGTCGCGAATACCACTTGACGGAACTGCGTCAAGGGGCCAGCGAACAGCACGGATTTCTCGGCCTTCAAACCCGAATAGGCCCGGGTGTTCATCGGATCCAGCTCCACGAGAGCCCGCCCCAACTCCGACGTGAGCTCAAGTCGTGGCCACGCGACGCCGATTTCGTCCTTGATGGAAGTCATTAGTTTGATCGGGAGGTACTTGCACAACCTTTCTCGTTCTGAGCCGGCCAATGCCTTCAGTCGAAAATCGTCCGTGTCGAAGACAGGGTCGTACATGACCAGGGTTCGTGTCCCAACATGCCTCTGGTGCGCGAGCGTCCTGACCAGAGTGAGCGCGGTTACTGACTGATAGTACGAGATGGAGTTCCGATCACCGAAGAACTGCGCGCCTTCCACCTTCGGGCGGCCACGACCGGTAACTACTTTGCCGCGGTCGTCGAGCACCAGCATCTCGAAGGGGAGCACCTCGAGACAATCGTCCGGGACCACCGTGAGCGGGGTGCCGGGAGGTAGCTCCGGCAACACGTCCGACAGGAGCACATCGGCCAGTCTTTTGCCGGCCCTGAAATCAAACCCTTGAAGGAAGCGCGTGGTTACGCCTTCTTCCTTCGATTCCATGCAGTCACGGAACGCCCGGACGAGCTCGTTGACTCGTGTCCTGGAAACCTCTTTCTGCAACGCTTTGACCAGCTTCTTGCCTTTGGTCAGGTAGACGATCACGGCCTTGTCAGTGACATGGTATGCCAGGACCCATTCGTCGTCTCGCAGTTTGGTCTGGTCCAAGCCCATGGGTGCGGGGTACTTGGTCGCGGCAAAGAGCGGATATTTCTCCCGGATCATCTTCATATGCGCCGCACGCCCGGCTCCAAGGTCCCGCAACAGTGCATCGATGCCGTCGAGAACCAGCGTGTTTCCCTTTTCCAGCTCTTCCCGCCTTTTGCTCTTGAGCGCGGCGATCCCGTCCATGATCTCCCTGTCGGCCTGGAGAACCGGAGCCGGCACGTCAAAGCGCTGAGTCTGGGTGCTTTTGGAGACGGCCTCACTGAAGAGCCTTGCCTTGGTGTATTCGGAAACCTTGAAGGCTTCCGGCGCCTTGTTGAGCTTCAGCAACACTCTGGCAAGGCCCTCGTACGGGGTGGTCCTGGCATAGGCGCCTTCCTTTCCTGCGAGAAAGTGCTCCCTTTGCGCGGGAGTCAGGAGCGATCTGAGCTCTTCAGTCAAGTCAACAGCCTTGCGGAAGTACTCGGCCGCCCCAGAATAGTCTCCCATCGTCTCGCAGGCCAGACCCGCGCCGGTGCATGCCTCGAACAGGTCCCCCGGCTGCCCTTCCTTTTCCGCTGATTCGACAGCCCTGCGGTAGTGTTCCTTTGCCTTGCGGTGGTCGCCTTTGGCCAGATACAGGCGACCAAGGGCCAAGTCCGCTCCTGCCTTCTTGATCCAGGGCTCGGCCTTGGCCGGCTGGTTCATGTCGAGGTAGAGCGTGCCAATCATCAACTGAATATCCTCCGGGCTCGAGGCGGCTTTGCGGCTCAATTCCAGTGCCTGCTCGTACCTGGCCAAGGCCTTGTCGTAGAGGCCCAGTCTCTCATAGGCCTGTCCCATCAGAATGATCGCCCGGCGCTGCTTCAACAGCGAGATGTGCTGTAATGACGGATGAGGGTCTGCTCTTCCCGCGTCGTAATCCTGCTCTGCGAGCCGGTATTGTTTTTCGTAGCAGTCAATTGCGAGCCGATGGCGGCCGGTTCGCTCGTACAGGGCAGCCATGAGCGTCAGGCCGTACTCCTGGTCATAGGAGGTGCCGGTATCGGCTTTCTTGCGGCTTTCAAGAGCCTTCTCATGATATTCTATGGCCTTTTCGTCGTTCCCCAGATGCTCGTACAGCGTTGCGACAGCGCTGAGCTGGAGTGCCTCTTGCGCCCAGAATCCGTCCTTTCTCAGGGCTTCGAGGGCGTTTTCGGTGTATTCGAGGGCCTTCCGATAGTGACCGATGGAGGAATAGCACATTGCCATGGCTGTCAGGGTGGTATACGAAGGGGACTTGTTGCCGGTTCGGGTCTGTATCTCCAGTGCCTGGTGGAACTGATCCAGAGCAGCGCGATATTGCCCGACCTTGAGCAAGGTCATGGCGCGCTCGTCAATCATGGCAGCCTCTTTTTCAGGCTTTGCATGTTTTGCGGCCAGTTCGAGCGCCTTCTGACGATACTGCCGAGCCTTCGACGCATCCACGATCTCATACACGCCGGCCATCTGTGTGATGACGTCAATCTGCGCGTCCACGTCCCCGATCTTTCCGCTCAACCTGAGGGACTGCTCGTACCATTGCAGCGCCTTGTCGTACAGGCCTTTTTGCACGCACACTGAAGCAAGGTCGTTGATGCTCTTTGCTTCACCTTTTACGTCACCGGCTTGCCTGTGTGAGTTGACGCTTCGTTCAAAGCACCGATTTGCTTTCTCCACGTCCTTGTAGTTGAAGTGCAGCCAGCCGAGCTCCGTGAGGATTTCCGCTTCGGTCTTGAAGTCGCCGATTTGATGGAGAATCACTATTGCCTTCTCGTAATGTTGGGTCTGCTCTTTGAACTTGGGAGCTTTTCCCACGCCGAGATAGCGGGCTGCCGTCACGCGGACGTCCGCCTCGGCTTTCCGGTCGCCCGACTTTCCGGCGATGAGTACGCCTCGAGCCAGCAGTTCCCGTCCCTTTCTCTCTTGCCCCATACCTTGATAGGTCCACGCCAAAGGCCCCATCAGCTCAGTCTGGGATTTCACGTCACCGAGCCGGCCATACATGTGCTGGGCCTTTTCCAGGTATTCCAGCGCGTTCTGCTGCTTCTGCAGGGATATGTACGTGAACCCGATCTTTTCGAGGGTGTCGGCCTGCCATTTCTCCGATCGGTTCTTTTCAAAGATCGTCAAGGCCCGCCGATATCTCTCCAAGGCCTTATTGAGGCCGCTCTCACGACCGGATGTGTCAGAGAGGGGAGCGGCTTTCTCGTACAATTCCTTGCCTTCATTGAACGCGGCTATTCCCTCCTGCTCCGATTGAGTTGCCCCCATGCTCGGGAAACAGAGTACCATCATCCCCAAGGCTGCTACTGCGGCGAATCTTGTTCGCATGGCCTACTCCCTCCCTGTGCCGGCTCCGGATTGTGTCCCTCTCAGTTTCGCCGGTGCGTGCGGTCTCGTCAAGACGATAATTCGCCTTCCTGAGCAGCGCGTCCTGCGGTGCTGCACCAAGATTTTTGCCTGCATCGGGAACCCGTCCGTGCCGGCGTTGTCTTGCTCTTCAGAGGGTTGTAAGGATCACGAACCACCACGACACAAAGAGAGTCTGTTGCCTGGAATGCTATCCTGGCAATTGTCCTCTGATTCCCTGGTTTCTTGGTGCTTCGTGGTTTACCTTCGCGGTGCGGGACGGACACCCAAGAAAGGCTACCCCGCGAGTTTCAAGGTGCGTGAATATATCACCGGAGATCCCGGGAGGTGATCAATGTCGGCAATCGGCTCGAATGCATCGATAGTCTTCAAGGCTGCGACGGTGGTGGTGCTTGTGCTGCCGGTGTGGGCCGGCGCGTGGTCCGGAACCGTGACCGCGGTCACCGAAGGAGACTCCCTCGTGGTGAGCAATGGGAATAGCCCCACCACGATCAGACTCCACGGGGTCGACTGTCCGGAAAAGGGTCAAGACTTTTTCGACGAGGCAACACGATTCGCCTGCGGGCTGGTCCTGGGCAAGACGGTCGAGGTGGAACCAGTCTCCGTCGACCACCATGACCGGATTGTGGCCAAGGTGTCCGTAGAGGGCATGAGCCTCAACGAGGAGCTTGTCCGCACGGGTCTTGCCTGGTGGTACCCCTACTACGCGCCCGGTGATACGCGCCTCGCGGAGCTGCACGACAAAGCGAAGGCCTCCAAGGTAGGTCTCTGGTCAAGGCCCGAGCCGACGGAACCCTGGGAATACCGTGACCAACGACGCCCTCCGGGTGCGCCCCGATACATCTTGCAGGAACTCACTCTCAAACCGGCTGATCTCCCCGAGCGACTCCGCAATGACAAGCGGCTTGCCCGCATCATGCAGGACCTGACCCGGGACGGCAAAGTGGTGTTTCGATTCAGCGCTCCGGGTCCGGTGGCTCGGAGTGTGGAATCCGGTGAGCTGCAAAGAGTAGGAAGCGTGGTTGTGGTGAGGACCGACGAGAAGATAGATTCCATCATGAAGGTGGTGCGAGTCGTGCTGGTGCTCGGAGGCGCGACGGGCGAGGCTTTTCAGACGGGCAACCCGTGGCGGATACTCACCACCGCGGCGAACCTGGTGTCGTATCACGGCTCGGATGGACAACTCGCGGAGATCCAGAAACAGCTCGGGGAAGTGCAGAAGCAGCTCAAGAGCATTCACGGATACGTGAAAGCGCTATACGATGCGCCTTTCCGAGACGCGCAATCGTACCTGAGAAGCGCGGCCAATGCGGACGATCCCGCGCATCGAAGGGATTTCATGGAAAAGGCGTGCAACAGCTTCCAGAAGGCGCGGAACCAGAGTCTGGCGCTACTCAAAGTGAAGAAGAGCGAAATACTCAACACTGCCGGAACATTCTGCGAGGACGCGTCAGGTGAGAAACGGCTTTCCGCATGCACGACCGTCTCCGACGCGTTTATCGAAGCCAAGACCATCGCCCGCACCATAGACCTCTGCTACCGTTACGAGGCGACCTTGAGGGAGAGGCTCAGTCAGTTCAAAGTGGCAAGAGGCCTTCGGTGGGAAGCCTTGGAGTTCAAGCTTGACCTGATCAACCACCTGGAAGACTTCGTTCCCGGCAGGACCGAAGGATGCTTCTCGAAGGTAGTCGCGTACAGTGACGAGCGCGCTGCGCTGACCGTCAATCCGATGACATGGTGGGGCTGGCTCACCGACACCTCCAGATCGCGGCTCAAGAAGGTACTGCACAAACACGAACAATCCCTGCACACGCAAATCGAAGGAATGACTCACTCCGTGGCATTGGACCTGTTTTTCCTCAGCGATTCCGCTCCGTTGGAGACTCGGCTGGCCATGTACTGACCAGGTCCTGTGCGAATGGGGTCGGGGACGAGGTGTTTATCAGAAAATCCTCCGCCTGCCCCTCCCTTAGAAAATGAGGGGAGTAGGAAGCATGGGCGCTAGCTTGGGGAGCCTTCCTCAATTCCCCGGCCTTGAAAGGCCCGGCTATTATCAAACGTCCCTCCGGGACGTCGGCCTTGCCAAGCCCCGCAGGTGCGATTGATAGTAGCCGGAAGCTTCTCTTTCGCTTCAGAATCCTTGGTCTTCCCGATTCAACAATTCCCCAGTGGCTCTTCAATGTGTTATAGTACAAGCTCGATTCTCGTACTTGGATGCGTGAAACGCTACATAAATCGCGCATCCCCACCTGACGTCGCCGGCCGGGAGGTGCCGCATGACGACCGAACGACCGCCGAAGGAATACACCCCACGAATTCTCCTCGTCGAAGACGACGCGGCCGTGACGAGGGACTTGGCCCGAACGCTGGAAGCTATCGGCTATGAACTCGCCGGCATCGCGCATTCGGCGGAAGAAGTCCTCCCAATTGCCGAGGAATCTCTGCCTGATCTGATTCTCATGGACATCAGACTCCCCGGAAAGATGGACGGCATCGAAGCAGCCGAACAGCTTCGGAGTCGCTTTGATTTTCCGGTGGTGTACCTGACCGCGTTCACGGACGCGGACCTCCTCGAGAGGGCGAAAAAGACCAATCCCTACGGATACCTGGGCAAGCCCGTATCCGCGCGGGACCTTCGAAGCACTATCGAGATGGCCCTGTGCCGGCACAAAGCTGACGAGCGCCTCGGGAAGAGCGAAAAGGCACTGCAACAAGTCGTTCGTGAACTGCAGGAGAAGCAGGCGCAACTGGAACTACAGGAGTCTGAGTTACGTTCCGCACAGATAAGCCTGAAGGAATCGAGTGATCGGTACACCGACTTGTATGATTCCGCGCCGATCGCGTATCTCACGCTCGGTGACCAAGGGATCATTGAGGAAGCCAATCTCACCTCTGCCCGAATGTTCGGGGTCGAGAGGGAGTTCCTGTTGGGCAATCCCCTGTCGGGGTTCGTCCTGCCTGATGATGCACACATCTACCAATCGCACCTCCGACAGGTGTCGGAGACAAGATCGCGGCAAGCCTGCGAGATCAGGCTGTATCGTCAGGACGGGACGGACTTCCATGCCCAGTTGGAATCCGTTCCGGCACGGGGCGCTCGCGGAGAATCGGCCGCATGCCAAACCGTCATTCTGGACATCACCGAACGCAAGCGCGCAGAAGAGGCTCTGAGAAGGAGCGAAGCCCAGAAGCAAGCAATACTCGATGGGATCACCACCAATATCGCGTTCGTGAACGAAGACCTGGAGATCGTGTGGGTGAACAAGACCGCAGCCGATTCGGTCAACAAGCTGCCATCTCAGATGGTGGGCAAGACATGCCATCAATTTTGGGCCGGTTCCGATACGCCTTGCGAAGGGTGCCCCACGGTAAAGGCTTTCACAACGAAGAAGTCGGAACACACGATCGTGGTCACGCCCGACGGCCGCGTCTGGGACGAAAAGGGGGAGCCGGTCTTCGATGCCGAGGGCAAGTTGATGGGCGTCGTCGAGATCGCCCAGGACGTCACCGACTGGAAACGGACCGAAGACGCGCTCAGGAAGAGCAACAGTCGCCTGGATCATGCCCAGCGCATTGCACACATCGGCAATTGGGAATGGAATCGGCTCACCCGGGAGATCTACTGGTCCGACGAGATCTACCGGATCTTCGGCCTGGAACCGGGTTCCGAGGCCCCGTCGTACCGGTTTGCAAGAGATTTCCTCCATCCGGAAGACAGGGAGTTGTGGGAGAAGGCACTCGCCGAGGCCATGGAATCCCACGATTTCTTCGGGCTTGACTGCAGAGCCGTGAGACGTGACGGAACCGTGGTGTGGATACATTACGGGGCCGAGGTCGTTCGTGACGAGTCGGGACAGCCGGTCGGGCTCATCGGCACCGCGCAAGACATCTCGGAACGGAAACAGATCGAAGAACAACTCAAAGAAAGCGAGCGAAGATACAGGGACCTGTACGAAAGGGCTCCCATAGGGATCTTCCAGACGACCATAGACGGCAGAGTCCTTTCCGTCAATCCGGCGTGTGCGGCGATGTTCAGCTATCCCCCCCCGGACGAGATGGTGCCGGGTATTCGAGATGTGGGTGCCCGCCTGTATGCGGATTCCGAAAGACGGCAGGCGCTCATCGACCTGGCCATCGAGGCCGACGGATTCGTCAAGGCGGAAAGCGAGTATGTGCGCAAGGACGGCAGCCGATTCTGGGGACAGCTCTATTTCCGCGTGGTTCGCGACCGTGCGGGCAAGGTAAGTCATCTGGAAGGCTTCATGGAGGACATCACTGCTCGAAGAATGGCGGGCCTCGCGCTCCAGGCAAGTGAGCAGAAGTATCGGCAGCTTTTCGAGAACGCGCCGGTGGGCATCGTCTCCGTCGACACCGAGGGTCGTATCATCGAGGTGAACCGACTTCTCCTCGACATCCTCGGGTCGCCTTCCGTTGCAGACACGAAGGCGATCAACGTGTTCGAGCTTCCACAGCTCATCCGATCAGGCATATCCGATGCCATCCGAAGCTGCATGGATTCAGGTGAGCGGATGCTGAAGGAAGTCCCTTACACGAGCAAGTGGGGAAAGCAATCCCACATGAGGGTGCTCTTGACCCCCATTCAAGGCCATGAGGGTCAGCCGGCAGGATGCCAGGCGGTGGTGGAAGACTTCACGCAACAGAAGCTTCTCGAAGAGCAACTGCGGGAAGCCCACAAGATGGAGGCAATCGGCACCCTTGCAGGGGGAATCGCCCACGATTTCAACAACCTGCTCCACATCATCGCGGGGCACGCAGAGCTTCTCCAAATAGACCTTGCGGAACAAGATATGCGATTCTCGGAGCTTGATGCGATACAGCAATCTGCCTTGCGTGGGGCTGATCTGGTGAAACAGATACTCACGTTCAGTAGAAGAGTGCACACGAAGTTCGAGTTGACGGACCTCAACGAGGAAGTGGAAAACACCCACAGGCTGCTGAGTCGCACGATCCCGAAGATGATAGCGATCGAGCTGCGTCTTGAAGGCGGGCTCGCGCCGATCCGGGCTGATTCCACCCAGATCGAGCAGATGCTCATCAACCTTGCAGTGAACGCGAAAGACGCGATGCCCGAAGGGGGCACCCTGACCATCGAGACCCACAACGTGGACTTGACCGAAGACGACTGCCGAAATCATGGGGAATTGGCTCCGGGCTCCTATGTGCTGCTCAAGGTCTCCGATACAGGGAACGGTATCGAAGAAGGCGTCATTCCGCACATCTTTGAGCCGTTCTTCACCACTAAGGGACTTGCCGACGGAACGGGTTTGGGGCTTGCCACGGTGTTCGGCATTGTCAAGATGCACCATGGTCATATTACGTTCACGAGTGCGGTCGGTCAGGGGACGTCGTTCGATATCTACTTTCCCGCCGCGGAGCCCGCGATGCGCGGGACGGATGAAGACCTTCGAGCTTGTCCGTTGGCACGCGGCGGGGAGACGATTCTTGTGGTCGATGATGAGCCATTGATCAGCGAGCTCGCCAAAAGGATTCTGGAAAGAGGCGGATACTCAGTGATCTCTGCCGTGGGAGGACACGAGGCCCTGGAGATCTACAAGACGGAAGAGGCCAACATCTCTATGGTGGTTCTCGACCTGATCATGCCGGGAATGGGCGGCAAACAGTGCCTGGAGGAACTCCTCAAGATCAACCCACGGGTGAAGGCGCTTATCGCGAGCGGATTTGCGGTTGACGGCGAGACAAGGACATTTCTCGATTCCAAAGCCAAAGGGAACGTAGCCAAACCCTTCCATGTGGGCGAGCTGCTTCGCGCGGTGCGTCGAGTGCTCGATCGGCCCTGAGAGGCCGTCTCCTCATGAGGTTCAACGGATTACGCGACCTTGCGGTACCATGCGTCTCCGTGGTATCCCTGACCGATGGGGAGTCGCGAGGAGCGCTGCTCTGAAGGCAGGTCGCTCGGCAGTCGATCACGAGAGGAACGGAAGTGAACGCTCAATACAAGGAATTGGCAAATCGCATAGGTCTGGGACAGTCGGCACGAATCGCCGGCCTTTTTCAAATCATCGCGGGCCCTGCTGAGGCCGAGCTCATGCTTTCAATGCCCGGCAACGCGCCGGCCCTGGCGGAAAAGCTCGGACGCTCCGAGACCGAGATCGCTTCAGCACTGCACACGCTGTTCGTGAAAGGGGTGGTGTTTCCTTCACCGAAGACCGATCCGCCCACGTTCAGAATGTGCCGGGATCTGGTCCAGTTCCACGACGCATCGATACTGTGGCCGGAGGCTCCGCAGGAGTTCCTTGACCTCTGGCAGGATTTCATGGAAGTGGAATGGCCTTCGGTCGCCAAGACCTTCAACAAAATGATCGCCCGGCCGTTCACCCGAGTCATTCCGGTCGGGGTAACGATCGAGGCCAAGTCACACGTGCTCGCCTTTGAGGACGTAAGGGAGATCATCGAACATGCGCGGACGATCTCCGTGACCAAGTGCACGTGCCGCCTCACCGCTCACAAATGCGACAAGAAGCTGGAGGCATGCCTGCAGATCAATCGCGGCGCGGAATATAACCTGGCCAGAGGGACGGGTAAGAAGCTCACGAAAGAACAGGCCCTCGATGTAGTCCGCCGGGCAGAGGAAGACGGGCTCATTCACGTGGTCATCAACAAGAAGGAAGTGGACCAGTTCATCTGCAACTGCTGCCCCTGTTGCTGCCAGACCATGCCGATTCTCATAGAGCACGGGATCAGCGTGATCGAACCGAGTCGATTTGCACCGCACGTCGACACTGAGCTCTGCACCGCGTGCGGAACCTGCCTCGACCGGTGCTACTTCAGCGCGATCACCGTGCAGGAAGACGATTCCGCGAAAGTCGACGTGTCCAAGTGTATGGGCTGCGGCCTGTGCCAGGTCACATGTCCCACGGGCGCGCTCTCAATGCAGGAAGTGAGAGACAGCAGCTTCGTCCCCGAGAAGCTCTTCTGACGCATGGTTGCCTCGACGATCCTGTTAAGGCCTCTCCTGGCGACAGGCGCTCCCCTTTGCGACGAGCTCGCGAATGATGAGACGCAGGTTCTCCATTCTGACGGGTTTGGTGATCACCCTGTCCACTCCGTAGGCCTCCAACTGGTGGGAATCGATCCCGTCGTCCCAACCGGTGTAGGCGATCAGGGGGGTCTTGCACGCACCTTTGCGCTCGCAGAGTTCCTTGACGGTCTTGGCGACATCCCAGCCGTTCACCTCGTCCATACCGAGATCACACAGCACGACGTCAAAACCGCCTTGCCGATAGGCCTCGATGCCTTTCGCACCGGAGGTAGCGCCGGTGATTCTGATCTCAGTGCCGTCAAAGAACATCTCCATGGCCTTCACGATGTTTCTTTCGTCGTCGATTACCAAGAGGTTGATTTCCGGCCCGACTGCCGATTCGGCCGGCTCTCGGACCGTCTCAGCCTCGGGCGCAGCCTCGGGGAGGACGACAGTGAACGCGGTTCCCCGACCCACGGTGCTTTCTGCTTGTATTTCGCCTTGGTGTTTCTTGATGATTCCGTAGCTTGACGAAAGGCCGAGCCCGCTGCTCTTGAGTCCCTTGGTGGTGAAGAACGGTTCGAAGATCCGTTGAAGATTCTGCTTGGGAATGCCCTCGCCGGTATCTTCAACTCTCAGGAAGACCCTCCCGTCGGCCCTGCTCGTGGAGATCGCCAGAACACCTCCTCCAGGCATCGCCTCGATGGCGTTTCTCATGAGATTGACGAGCACCTCGTAGATTTGGGAGGGTTTCCCGCGCACATAAATCCCTTCGGGGTTGTTCACCCTGAACTCGTACCTGGGGGAACGGGTCGGGCCTGTCCACAACGGTCTCGCGAGCTCAACGGCCTCTTCGACAAGCGCTCGCAGGGCGAAGGTCTTCGTGTCGCGAACCTCATCGGATGCACGGTGGGTAAAATCCTTGATCCGCCGCACAATATCCGCGCCTCTCTCGCACGATCCCAGGATTGTATCAATGGCCTCTCGGCACTGGTCTATGTTGCCGTGATCGAGTTTCCCCGAAGCCGCCTGAGCGGCTCCCATGATCATCTGCAAGAGATTATTGAAGTTGTGGGCTACTCCACTGGCCATTTGACCGACCGCCACCAGACGTTCGGTCCATATCAACTTCTCCTCGAGCCCTTTTCGCACGCTCAGGTCACGTGCCACGCTCAGCACGGCCGGCTCTCCCATGTAGGTGATTGCCCGGGAATGCATCTCAAAAGGAATACGTTTCCCGCTGCGTGTGGTCATCTCGAGCTCGAAGCGAAGTGAGTCTTCCGAATGGAGGCGGTTGAGCGTATCGGTGAGCCGCTGTTTCTGTGCTGGGCCGGCCAAATCCTTGACGCTCATGCGGAGAAGCTCTTCCCGTGAGTATTCGGAGAACCGGCATGCCCCCTCGTTGATCTCCAGAAATCTCCCGTGGAAATCGTTAATAAAAACAGGATCAACCACTGTCTCGAAGAGTTCCTTGTACCTGGAGAGCTCTTCCAGTTCCTTGCGTTCCGTCACGTCGCGGATGAGAACCGCCACGCACCTCTTTCCTTCGTATTCGACAAGAGTGCCGGTCACCTCCGCGTCAACTGCGGACCCGTCTCTGCGCAGGTAGCGACGTTCCTGGACACGGACCAGCCCTTCTTTGAGTGCCTTGTGAATGTTTCCCTGGAGATCCTGGCCGCCTTCGGCAATGAGGTCATCGACCCGCATCGAGCGTAACTCGGCGGGGCGGTATCCCAGCCAGTCGAGGAAGAAGGGGTTGTAATCGAGAACCTGCCGGGTGTCCGCGTCCATGATGAAGATTGCTTCCGGAGCGTTCTCGAACACCGCACGGAAGTTCCTCTCAGAACTGGTGACCCGTTCCAGCGCGGCCTCGAACTCGGCATTCGCTTCCTTGAGCAAGCTTGTCAGGATGTCAGCCTTGCGTTCGTACAGCTCGAGCTGGTTTTCCAGTTCCTTGATTCTTTCTTCGAGGACAAGACGGTGCACGGAGCACACTCCACACATAAGAGTTCACCGCGGAGGCACAGAGGACGCAGGGAAGAAAGAGAGACGAACACGCAAGAATTATGCCTTTCGACCGGTGCGCACCTGATGAATTGATTCCAGCGCGCTTGAGTCGCGGACTTCTCGTCCTATTCTCTGCGCTGCGGTGAGTCTTCTTCTTCCCGGTGAAGGTTACCTCCACACTATACACCGATGACGGAGATCGTGGCTGTTTCGTTGTGGAGTAAGCTGGGCCCGCCGCGGCGCACCCGGCAGTACTCTCCATACGTGTAGAACCCGATGATGGGAAGACGAGGTCCGAAGACCTGTTTGAGGATGGCCACTTCCTCCCGAGTCCGGCGGCCCAACACGATCTTTCGAGCCATGCATGTGAAGAAGAAGGCCATCACCGGCTCGACGTCCGCCAGGTCCGCCAGCGCCATCCGCGCTGCCTCTTTGGCCGCTTCGAGGATACAGTGGTAGTCACCACAGGTCAACCGAACCATGGCGCCTTCCGGTATTTCGCCCGCGAACGCAATGGACCCGTCGTCTCGATTCACGGACATGGTTGCCCGAAGCAGGAACTCCTCGCCTGTCTGAGCAGCCTCGTCCACCAGACCGAGCGGATACTCGACACCCACCTCGGGCAGTTTGTCCGCATGTTTGCCGAGGAAGCGCTCGTACACTTCCAGGGCCGGCTGGTGGTTGAGCTCGAACAGGATATTGCCCGACGCACGGGTGGCTTTCTTGGCTACCCCCAAGGGAGACCATCCGCTTCGGACTCCGGTGCCGACTTGAAAATCGCCGGAGAACCCTATTGCCACGGCAGCATCGGATTCCACCCTGTCACCGACAAACTGCCACGTGCGCTGAAACCTCCCCGAGTCGCCGGCTGTGCCGCCCGCGACCGGAGTCTCAGGACCCAGGACGGAGGCAATCCCACGAAGGATCGCGCACCCGTTCCCTGTCAATCCGTCGGAGAAGACCTGCGCATAGGTGACGGTAGAAGGGAGTCGCTCCGCCAATTTCCTGCCGGCTTCTTCTGAATTGGCCCCCACTCCGGTCACTGACGTCACGTGAAAGTCGATCTTGTCGGTGGCGATTCCTGCAAGGACGGCAGAACCGGTGCTGTAGCCGGACCCTGAGATCTCACCGTCTGTGGTGCAGCCCACGATATCACGCGTGGACACCGCGTCACCTACCCCCGCAACGAATTCCGACAGTCCGTCCAGGGGCGCGCAGAAAAGCCAGCAGGCTTTTGGGACCTCCCCGAGTTTTGCAAGGAGCTCTTCTCCCAAGTTCTCTCCGGTGCGTCGCGAAAACGTTTCCTTCATGCTCACCGTGTCGGCCCTGAACATCGGCTATTCCTCCACGATGTCGGTATCACTCCGGACGTCGAAGGGCTACGCGAATCAACTCGGTCTCCTGGACTCGTTCGTCCGTACGAAGCGACTCCAACGTAGTGTCCCGTCCGTGCAGTCGGACCGTGCGGCACGCCTTGGCCAGAATCTCCGAACCACGATCGAGGAGATCGGTCAGCTCTTCGCGGGTCAACCATATTCCCGCGCTCAGGACGTTCGGCGCGAGCTCCTTGATCAACAGGTTGAGTACCCGAACCGTAACGAAACACGGCTCTTGCGTGGCGGCTGCCTGTTCCGGGCGGTGGGTGATCTGGCTGCGCATCACTGCGAAGAAGCCTCCCCGTCGAAGGGTGGCCCCTACCAAACCGGGCATGGCAGCGGACAACGCGATTCTCGATCCCTCTTTCAGGAGGGCTGATCCGGGATCATCCACCGGTTTTCCGTCAAGGAAGATGGTCTGGATCCTCTTGTCGAGGTATTCGGCGCTGATCCCCATGGTGTCGCACAGGAGAGCCTTGATGCCGGCGCCTTTCTCCGCCTTCACCCTGACCCCGTACTGAAGCAGCGGATGAAATACTCCTATCGCGGATTCATCAGCCTCCAGCCAAACGCCTTCATTCATGCCGTCGTTCGGATTCATTGTCTCTCGGTTTCTGAAAATGCGGGGGGGAGGGTCCTTTTCATGACGCCTCCCCCCTGCAGGGGGTATCCCGGAGGAATGCTCAGTAGTTGTGAACCGAATCCAGATCCTCGTCGGTCACCTTGAACACGATGTCGTGAGGACCCACGGGTTCGGTCTTGAAGAACGCAGGCAAACGGTCGTGGACCTTGCTGAACCCCGCTCTGACATTGAAATCTCTCTCAGTCTTGAGAACGCTCTTGCCCAGAGCGACCACATCATCAGCGGTCAGGCTCAACCCGTAGAAGCCGTTGAGCATATCGATGAGTGCCTGAAACGTCTCGGGCTGATCCAACACGGCAAAGGCCACAAAGAGGCACATGCCCGTAGAATCGACCGCCGCGGTGGCAATCTGGAGATTCCTGGAGGTTTCCGCCTGTTTTTCCGGCTTCAGAGGGTCAACGTCCCCGCCGACCTTCATGATGTTGGGAGCAACCGCATATCCTGCGGTGTGGTCCGCTCCCATGGTGCTGGTCGCGTACGTCACGCCGATACCCTGAACCGCTCGCGGGTCGTACGCGGGCATGGCCTGCCCTTTTACCGTCGGCACTCGCTCGACTCCGAAGCATTTGCCGGTCACTTCCGCGCCATTGCCGAGAATGCGACCCAGCGGGGTTCCCTGTCCGACCTCTTTCACGAGCTTGATTGCCGCATCGACGTCTCCGAACTTGGCCAGTCCCGCTTCCATGGCCACGCCGATGGTTGCGCCCATTTCGATGGTGTCCAGTCCGAAATCGTCGTCAAGACGGTCCAAGTTGGCGATTCCGTCCAGATCGTCGATGCCGCAGTTCCCGCCGTGAGCCCAGACGGTCTCATATTCGGGTTGCTTGGTCAAGTACTTGCCGTTCTTATCGTGGTAGATGCCGGAGCACTGAATAATACACCCTTTGTGACACCCGTGGGTAGCTGATCCGCCTCGATCGGTTTCCGTCTGGGCCTGGGTTTCGCCGCTGATCTTCGTGTGGCCTTCAAAACGACCCACGCTGAAGTTTCTCGTGGGATAGCCGCCGGCCTCGTTCAGGATATTGGTGAGCACGTTGGTGCCGTATGCCGGAAGCCCTTGGCCCGTGACCGCGTTCTTTTTCAACCCGTCGACCCATTCCTTGGACGCGGCTTTGAACTTCTCGGCGTCCTTAGGCGCTCTCATCTTGAGGCCTTCCTCCTTCAGGACGATGACCTTCACGCCCTTCGCGCCCATAACGGCTCCCACGCCGCCTCGACCTGCATGCCGGGTGGGCCTGAGCTCCATGTCCGTGCAGGCAACGGATGCTGCCGAGAGCTTCATTTCGCCTGCAGGACCGATCGAGATGCAGGCGATCTTTTCACCGAACTCGGCCTTCATCTTGTCTACCAGGTCGTAATTGCCCAGCATTTTCAGGCTGTTGTCCGGAGTAATCTTCGCACCTTGCTCGTCAATGTAGACCTTGTAGAACGTGTCATCTGCCGGCTTTCCTTCGAGCACGATGGCCGCGTACCCAAGTTTGGCCAACACCTGGGCGGGTTGTCCGCCTGAATTGGCTTCCTTGATCCCGCCTGTCAGCGGGCTCTTGCACCCGATTGACAGACGTCCGGATACCGCGGCAGTGGTACCGCTGAGCAAGCCGGGCGCGATGACCAGCTTGTTGTCGGCTCCCAGTGCGTGGCACAGGGGCGGCACCTCTTTCGAGACCAAGGTCGACGTCAGTGCGCGGCCACCCAGGCCGGCATACTCCCCAACAGGAGTTTCAGAAAGCTTTGGTCCGCCTTTGGCGCCCATGTCTATTCTCAGAATTTTTTCCATACGAGGTTTTCCTCCTTGAGGATAAAGAACATCCTTTGATTGACGGCTGCGGAGTGTGGTTGTGGAGAACGCAAATAGGGAAACGTCTGCGGTCCGGATGAGCTGTGAGCAGTATCAAGAGGCGATCCTACCATAGCCGTCCGCGCGGGGAGAGTCAAGCGCGAAAAGACGAAAAGCTCAATTTTTTTCCTATGTTATGTCTATCCTGACATAATGACCCCCACGTCACGACCTCCCCTGTAATTCCGAAAAGCGGCTGGGAGCCGCAACCAAAATTCGCGTCCGCCTTGCTCGGCCCGCATGAAGACCCAGGGCGGGGTGAGTTGGTTCTACGCACCGGAAGAAAGGCACTTTGCGCACTCCTGGAGCTGCTGAGCTGGAGAATTCTTCTCGGGAAAAGAAGAAATTCGACCTTATTAATAAAGGGAAAGTGTCCCGCGGCTGAGGCGAATCCGGTCGAGATCATGCAGTGGTTGAAACTGCGGCCGCATAGTGCCACAATACTAGATAATGTGCCACGGCACTGTGCGCTTCACAATTCTTGATTTCCGCGTGCATCTCGTCTAGTATGGCCGAAACTTGAGAAGACGACTCGCACATAATGCTCGTCAGCTCCATCCGGCGCCCCGTTTCGCCATTGAAGGACTCAGCTTTTCTTTCACGTCGCGCTGATGCGCACCCGTTTTCAGGGCCACTCCCCGGCACGATGTTCAGGGCCGACACCATGATCGGAAGCAGTTCGAGACGTCCTCATCGAATCGGCCGATTTCACCTTCGTGGAAAGAGCCGTCCTCCCCTGCTCAGCCACGGAAGTGGAAATGGGGTTTGAAATGAGCCGCGGAACCATCCTGGCAATAGACGATGAACGCAATATCAGGCACTTAATTCGTAACGAGCTCGGCGTGGAGGGGTTTGAGGTCACCACGGCCAAGACCGGCGAAGAGGGGCTTAGTATCCTGGAGAAACGGCACTTCGACGTACTTCTCCTGGATATCCGCTTGCCGGAGATGGACGGATTGCAGGTGCTGCGGAAGATCCGCGGCCGAGTGCCTCGACCTGAAGTCATCATGATCACGGGATACGGTGATATCGAAACCGCGGTGGAGTCTATGAAGCTCGGGGCCAGAGACTACATTACGAAGCCGTTCAAGCTGTCCGAACTGCTGGCTCTGATTAACCAGATAATCGACGAAAACAACAGACTGAATGCCGGAGCCCGAAGAACCCCGGACGGAGCCGGCGAACAGAATGCTCGCTTCGTCATCTGTCCCAGCCCCACCATGCGGGAAGTGTACGACCTGCTCGAGCGGGTCGCGGCAACCGACGTGACCGTGCTGATTCAGGGGGAAACCGGAGTAGGCAAAGACGTATTGGCCCGACAGGTTCACTATGCCAGTCCCAGGAGGGACCGTCCTTTGGTGGTCGTGGACTGCGGCCTGCTCAACGAGAACCTCGCGGAGAGCGAGCTCTACGGCCACACCAAGGGTGCCTTCTCCGGAGCGAACGAATCGAAAAAGGGATTGGTGGAAGAGAGCCACACCGGCACGATCTTCTTCGACGAGATCGGCAACATCGAATTGGAAATGCAGAAGAAGTTCCTGCGGTTCCTGGAAACGAAGAAGTTCCGCCGTCTGGGTGAGACTCGGGAAAGGGAAGTCGACTCGAGAATCGTGCTGGCCACCAATGTGAACCTGAGCGAAGCCGCAGCCAAGGGCACTCTGCGAAAAGACCTCTTCTACCGCATGGATGTGATCTGCATTCCCGTGCCGCCGTTGAGAGAGCATCCTGGAGACGTAGGTGCCCTGGCGAGATATTTCCTGGATCTCAGCGGCTTCGACGAAGCGCGTAAGACCATTTCCCCCGACGCGATGACCGTGCTCAAGCAATACGGATGGCCCGGCAATATCCGGGAACTGAGATCCGTTGTGGTGAAAGCCGCGGTGCTCTCCAAGTCGCGGGTCATCGAGCGCGACGATCTGCCTTCTCACATGCTGGCTCGATCACGGCACGCGCCCGCGGAAACGGATTCGAAGAGCCTCGAGGACTTGGAGAAGGAGCACATCATGAAGGTCCTGGAAGACACGGGAGGGAATCAGAGTCAAGCGGCCCAAATCCTCGGCATCAATAGAAAGACCCTGTACAAGAAGATTCACAAACATGGGCTGTTTCGGTGACCACTCTTTCCCCGTGGACTTTCCTGCCCGTGAGCGGCCACAACCGACCATGGACATGCCGTAGTGTTCCACCACATACGAGGCTCCGGCGACCAACGGGAGCCGCCATGTTGCAAGAGTTCTTGAGGATGGGGGTCCGGGGGAAGGAACTTCTTGCAAGAAGTTCCT
>JBFMAA010000017.1:4158-7996 GCA_040755955.1 Thermodesulfobacteriota bacterium | reverse complement strand
GTTTTTTGTTTTTTTTGTGTGGGGGGGGGGGTGGTTTTTTTTTTATTCTTCAAATCCCCCCCCCCCCCCCCCCAAATCGTATTTCCGCAGGAACGGTTGCGCGAACGAGTGATTGTGGTCGGATGTCCCCAATTGCCCCACCTCACAGCGCCTCCATTTTTGGCTGTTGTTCCCTTATGTTAGCTTCTCGGCCCCATTCGGATGGGGTGCAGTCTCGCCCCCTCGCCGACTCGGTGAAGACGTGCGTCTGCATGGCCCCCGGCCGCGACGGGGCAAGCTCCAGGCCGTGAGCCTCGGGTCTGATTCTTCCATCCTGCTGATCATACGACCAAAAAGCGGCTGATCTTCCGATCTCCGCCGCGAGCCGCGATCTCTCGGACGCATGGGCACGGAGATTGCATTCCCCCTAGCGTTACCTGGGGTAGCCAAGCGTGTCTGTCTTGACCGTCGCTGCAGATTCGGGAACAGTTTCGAATCCTCCGTTGCAGACATCTTCCGTCTTCCTCGATCAAGAGAGGAGGCCGTTTCTCAGAGGCAACCCCCACACCAGGCAGGAAAGGGGGCTGGTACGATTACATACGCTCCGGAGATGAGTATCAAGAGGCAAGATGCGACCTTTAGGAGTGTTCGTACAGACTGGACTGATCTGAATTCGTTCCCAATCCAGAAATGGGAGAGGAAGAAACAGGAGGAAGCTTATGGCTGACAAGGTGTCAAAGGTCTGGCATGCGGCGGCAAACGCCACAAATTGGACTGAGAGCACCATCTGTAAGGCCAAGGATCTCTTTTACCTGGCCGGACTAGATAAGTGTATCCAGAAGGACGACAGCGTCGCGGTGAAGGTTCACTGTGGCGAGTACAACCGCACCCACTGCCTGAGACCCGAATTCGTTGCGGCCATCGTGGAAGAGGTCAAGGCGTGCGGAGGCAGACCTTTTGTGACCGATACCACTACGTTGACGTATCATCTCTACAACAACCGGTGCACCGGTCAGATGTTGGTGGAGGGCGCCAACCGGCACGGACTGAACTGGGCCAGTCTGCAGGCTCCGTTCGTCGTTGCGGACGGTTTCTTCGGGGAAGACGACCTGAGGGTCGAGCTGCCCGAAGGAAACATCTTGAAGGAAACCTATATCGGCCGGGGACTCTATGAGGCTGATGCGTGCATCAACCTGGCCCATGCCAAAGGTCACCCCATTACCGCGTTCGGCGGCTGCATCAAGAACTTCGGCATCGGAGCCCAGTCCAAGCGCGGCAAGTACCAGACTCACCTCTCCTTCTGGGGCGACCCCGAAGACGCGATCGGGTACCCCAAAGTCAACAAAGCAGGCTGCAAAGGAACCGCATGTCCGTACGCCAAGATGTGTGAAGATAGCTGTCCGGAAGAGGCTATCTCCGTCAAACCCGACGGCGTGCAGTTGGACTACTCGAAGTGCGCACTCTGCTACTCCTGCCAGGTCACGTGCATGTTCACCGGTATGGAGGGTATCGGGTTCAGAGACGACTACTTCCCCTTGGCGCAGATCGCTATGTCGGATGCGGCTCTGGGATGCGTCAAGACCTTCAAACCGGGCAAGATCGGGTACATGGCCTACGCAGTGGACATGTGTCCTGAATGTGACTGCTTCCCATGGGGCGGCCTCCCCGTGGCAACCGACGTCGGAGTCTTTGCGTCCAATGATCCGGTCGCCATCGACACAGCGATCTGCGATCTGCTTGACAAGGCCCCCATCTATCCCGGCGGCAGGTCCGACGAACTGGGTCTCAAGCCGGGCGAGGACAAGCTCAAGGCAGTCAACGCATTCACTCCGAGAATTCAGCTCAAGGCGGGTGAGAAGATCGGTTTGGGAACCATGAACTACGAACTGATCGAATATGAGCCGGAGCTGAACCCGGAAAACATCTCCAAATGGCAAATCCGAAAGACCCCGATGACGGTTCATCCCATGCGCCAGGTCTTCAAGCATCACCACTTGGGCAGGGAATTCCCGTTCGGGCGTCATGGAACCGTGAAGGAATGGGTTCAGAAGTGGCAAGGCTTTGATCCTACCGCATAGCAGTTCGATTCTTACCCACCCGGGCATGCCCGGTCGCCGGAACCATGCGCGGAAGAGACGGCCGGGGATGCCAAGGGAGGAACGGATCGATCTGCAGGTTGTTCCTTCTCCATGACAGCACCAGCGAGGGGCGGGCTTCGGCTCGCCCCCATGTCCGTCAACGGCCGGGTAAGGAAGAGCACTATCGAGTTCCCGGCCCTGAAAGGATCGGCTATTTTCGGTTGTCCCTTCCGGGCTTCCGTGCTCCCAAATAGGCGGTGGCGCAAATATTGTTGCGTATTTCCGACACGATGGGTGAGACAGGCCTCTCGCCTGTCCAGCAAGGGCTGACGGGAAAGATGCCCATTCCACCCAAGGCCCCTGGGAGTCACGGCCAAGGGGCGCGACGTATGTGAACAGGAGTACGTCCCCGTATCTGCGCCCGCTGCGGATGAATCTTGTGCGGAAGATGTGCGACTGAACTTACGGAACGGAGCACTAGGCCGCGAAGGGGCAACCGAAAATGACCGGATGCTTCAGCACCGGGGTATACAGCCGGATGGAAGGACCGTCATGCCAAAGGTGTACTGGACAAAAGGCCGTTCAGCCGGAATCCGTCAAAGCCTCATTGCGAAGATCAGCGCCATCCTCGGTATAGAGGAAATGGCCCGGTTGGTCGTGCCTGACGAGAGTCTCGCACTCAAGATCAACTTGAGCGAGATAGGGTATGCCCATCCTCTCCCGCCGATCGTGGTGGGGGCTCTGTTCGAGAGGCTCCGGAGCGAGGGAGCACGACCTGTGGTCACTGACAGTGCAAGTCTCTTCAAAGGATCTCGTCACAACGGCTATGATTGGATCAGCACGGCTCTTATTCAAGGATTCAGTGCCGGCGAAACCTTCGACAACCAGCTCATGCCCGCCGGCGGGTACACCGGCGAAGAAGGCAAGTTCTACCCCTCCGACGGGCGCAACCTGGGCGGCGTTGAGCTCGGAAGTCTCCTGACCGACACAGGGAACGTGGTTGTCCTGTCGCACGTGACGGCCGATCCCTTGCTCGGGATTGCAGGTGCGGTCCGGAACCTGGGGTGCGGGTTCCTGACATCCACGGGGAAGCTGCGAGTGCACGCGCCCTTGAAAATCGGCCATGATCCGGAACGATGCGACAATTGTGGGCTATGTGTCCCCTTCTGTCCCACTGGAGCCATGTCCGAGAGAGCGGGGATCGTCTCGTTCGACGCCGAGATGTGCAATAGCTGCCTTGGATGCTACGTCTCCTGCCCGAATGGGGCAATATGGATCGAGGCCGACGGAATACCGCTCTATCAGGAACACGTGGTCGAGGCGGCACTTACCGCGAAACTGAACCTCCGCGGTTCCGCGTTCTTCATAAACTTCCTCAGTTCAGTAACGCCTCAAACGGACGACTACCCGTTTTCCGACATTCCGTTCGTTCCGGATTTGGGGATCGTCGCGTCGGAAGATCCGGTGGCGGTCGACTGGGTCAGCTATCAGATGATTACCGGCAGCCCCGGAATCCCTGGTTCGATTGCCGAACAAGTCAATGCGTTGGGAAAGGGAGACGACAAGATCCGGGCGATCACCGGGGTGTCCCCTGAGCACTGGCTTGCCTACGCGGAGGAAGTCACCCTGGGCTCGAGACAATGCGAATTTCTCACCGATGGGTGAACCGGCCGGAACTAGGAGTTCTCATGGAAGTGCGCTGGGGGGGGGGGGGGGGGGGGGGGGGGGGGGGGGGGGGGGGGGGGCGGGGCGGCCCCCCCCCCGGCCCCACGCCCGCCGGC
>JBFMAA010000017.1:0-4148 GCA_040755955.1 Thermodesulfobacteriota bacterium | reverse complement strand
ACCCCCCTTCCCCCGGACCCCCATCCCCAAGAACTTTTGGTACCGGGCGGCTCCCCCTGGTCGCCGCAAGGCTCGTATGACCTGGAAGACTTGCCGAGCCGTGACGCAAATACGGTGCCGCACCCTGGACTCTCGTCACTGGGACCAGTTCGCAGGGGCCGGAGTCCCTGCCGTCCCGCCAATGAGCGCCATGGCGGCCGGTCACCACAAGTGAATACCGGCAGAATGTGCGACCGAACTCACGAAAGGGTGTTCTTGAGCCTTTCCACAGCTCGTTGTGCCGGGACACCATGACGGCTTTTCGGCGGAGGGCCCGGGAGAGTAGGGATTCTTCTCACGAATTCCCATCCCGATGGAAATCACATTTCTCTTATGACAAGAGAGGCAGAGAGTAATGTCCACACACGCACACATGCACAAGATGCACGGCCCTATTGATCAGGCCATGGCCCACGTGAACTACAAGATCGCCATTATCAGCGGCAAGGGAGGGGTCGGCAAGACCAGCGTGGTGGTAAACCTCGCTGCAGCCCTTAAGAAGAGGGATTTCGAGGTGGGGATCTTCGATGCGGATGTGCACGGCCCCAGCGTTCCCAAGATGGTGGGCGTCAAGACCGAAATGCGGGACATGCTCCACGGAAGTCACGGCATAGACCCGGTGGAAACCGCCCACAAGCTCAAAGTGATGTCCGTCGCGCTCATATGGCCTACCGACATGACTCCGATCATGTGGCGCGGTCAATACAAAGCGCGTGTGCTCAGACAATTCCTGAGCTCCATCAAGTGGCAGGAGCTTGACTTTCTGTTCGTGGACCTGCCCCCTGGCACCGGCGATGAGCCGATCACCATCATGAAGTCGATCCCCGGCCTCGACGGAATGATCGTGGTGACCACCCCTCAGGAGATCTCCACGACCGTCTGCAGCCGGGCGATCAATGCGGCGAAAGAGCTCAATGCGCCGATACTGGGCCTCATCGAGAACATGAACGCGTACCAATGCCCCGACTGCGGACGCATCGAGCATTTCTTCGGCAAGGACAGAGGCGAGAGGTTGGCGAAGACCTTCAATCTGCCGTTTCTCGGAGGAATTCCCCTTGATCCCCAGTGTTCCGACGCCGCGGATTCAGGGGTTCCGATTGTGTTCGAGCACCCGGAGTCTCTTACTGCTCAGGCGATGTCCAAGATAGCCGACGAAGTGATGAAGAGGCTGCCCCACAAGGAAAAGGTCGTCGTCAGGGAACATCCATGGGAGGAAGGGCGGGAACACCAGCGGCCGAGACACCCCTGACGCGACATCCGTCAACCGCGGTCGCACTTCTTCCCGACACGAGTTCGTCGCAGATCACCCGGCAACCGCGGCGGGCACACATCGCGGCTGGGAGCCGGAGCCAGTAGCCGGTGCTCGCGGCGGACTTAGGGACCGGGGCCAAGATAAACCTTGCAGGTTCGGTCAACCAGGAAACTATGTTGATCTGCTGCGTTCACCGTAGGTCGAAACCTACGGCTATTCACCGGCTGCCCTTTCAGGGCAGGAATGCTCTCCGCCCCGAAGGGGCGCACGGTGAGTAGCCATGGGTTTTAACCCATGGTCTCGAAGCCCGAGAGATGACAGGTTTATTTCGTTACAGGCCCTCAGTGTCCGTGGCTAAATACGGTCGCGTATGTTGCATCGCTTTAGTAGTAGCGGCCGGCCTCCGTCCCGGCCGGCAGGGACGCCGGCCCCACCACTCTTCGTCAACAACGAGCATCCGAGATCCGGGACCGTATTTGTGCCGAGAAACACTTAGTTGGTCTGTGCACTTGGCACACATTGTGAAAAAAATAGTGAGAAAGAAGAAGGAGTACAAAATGGCTGAAACAAGCAGGCCCGATGTCACGGGAAAAGGACCGGCTTTCATTCGCGAGACGCTTGAGGTGTTCAAGGAGATCAACGGCAAATGCGGCTCCTTGTCCGCGCAATCCGCGGAGAAGATCCAGGCGACGCTCGGTGCCAAGGCAGCGGAAATAGAACCCATTCTGAGCCGCGCGTACATGAAGACCGTCAAGGCGGGTGAAACGGCCTATTCCTGCAAGGAACTGACGGAGGGACTCATGCAATGTGCGGCCAACGGGAACGAGGCCGAAGCCATGGCGAAGTTGGCTGAGCTCGAAAAGGAAATGGACGGACTTATTCACAAGGTGAAGACCTTCGTGGTGAGAATGACCTGACAGAAGGGCTCCCGAATGTCGTCGGACCATCCGAGCGAAAACCTCTTGAGCATCCTGAGAATGATCAGGGACCGTGGCGGAACTGTCTGTTCAGGCACGTGCCATCACCGGAAGCCCGGTGAGCTTCACTGTCACACGATCAGTCAGGAACTGAGCATCTCGTCATCCGGAGTCAAGGAGCGGATTCTCGAGCTCGTTCGCTTGGGTCTTCTGGTTCGACACAGGATATGCCGGCTGGGGACGTATCCTCTCACGGAATTCACCGTGTCCGAGAAAGGCCGACGTGCCCTCGAAGCCCTCAACCACCCGTCCGGGTAGCAGGTGATCCCGATGTCACATCCCGTGCACGAACCTGTTGTATCGGTCATACGCAAGGCCACGTCGCTCATGGATGACCTCTTGAGAGGTCGCATTGATGTGGATGCCTACGCGGGCAAGCTCAAGGAGCTCGACGTGGAAGCTATCATGGTAACTCACGAGGAGGACTTCAAGAAAGATGTGCGCCTCGTGTACTACTTGGACGCGCTCATGCTGCTGTCCTCCTTGCAGCACGAACTCGATTTCCAGGTTGCCGAGTACGGAACCAACGTCGCATTGGAGGACATGCGGTGTCTCCAGGAGCTGGAGCACAAGTTCCCTCAGAGCTGACGACGCAGTCCTCCCCGGTTTGATCCGGTGGGACGAGAAAGGAGTAACTCGATGAAGCTTGAAGGCAAAGTGGCCATAGTCACCGGAGGCGCACGGGGCAACGGTTTTGCCGCGGCAAAGTTGCTCGCCGAAGAAGGAGCTGACGTGGTCATTGCCGATATCTGCGAGGACATGACCACCATTCCCTACAAGATGTCCACCACTGAAACGATGGCCGAGTCGGTAGAGGAACTGCGCAAGACAGGCCGAAAAGCGCTCGGGATCAAATGCGACGTGCGCAAAGCCCCCGAGGTGGAGGCTATGGTCAAACAGACCCTCGACACGTTCGGCAAGATCGACATTCTCGTGAACAATGCCGGTAACTCCTCCATGATGGCAGTGGCCGACATGAGCGAGCA
The DNA here is from genome assembly GCA_040755955.1 of Thermodesulfobacteriota bacterium. Taxonomy (GTDB): domain Bacteria; phylum Desulfobacterota; class Desulfomonilia; order Desulfomonilales; family Desulfomonilaceae; genus JBFMAA01. Next base: position 894 of record JBFMAA010000017.1, on the reverse strand, counting down.
GGAGTGGGACGAGGTTGTCGACACGCATCTCAAGGGAACATTTCTCTGCTGCAAGTATGTGGTCCCCAGAATGATCGAGCAACATTCCGGCAAGATCGTCAGCATCTCCTCCGTGGGGGGGCGCCGCGGATTCGGACTCGGTGCGCACTACTGCGCGGCGAAACACGGGATCATCGGCCTGAGCAAGGCGCTTTCCATGGAGGTTGCGGATCACAACATCAATGTGAACGTCGTGTGCCCGGGAACGGTTTTCACGCCCATGATGAAGGGCATCGCAGCCTTTTTCGGCATGGAACTCGACGAGGCAAAGGAGGCGTTCCTCGCGGGGCACTCATTCAAAGACAGAGAAATAGAACCGGAGGATATCGGCAGGGCGGTGGTCTGGCTGACTACCGAAGACACACGGTGCATCACCGGACAGTGCATTACCGTCGACGCAGGCTGGACTTCCCGAGCGCCATAAAGGCACCTCGCGGCGACTCAGGGGCCTGGCGGAAACACGCGCTCGCCGTCCTAAGCGCTGAATCACACATCTCAACAAGATATACGGAGGCAGCAGTATGAAAGAAGAAATCATTCAGGAAGAGACCACTACACGCGACACCAAAGAGCAGTTCCTCGACCCGCCGGAGATTCTCGAGGAGATCACCATGGAAGAAATGGCCGTCGACGGCATCTGCGGTATCTACTAGACCCGTCGGTGTGTACGGAAATGCGGTTTCCGGGTGGTGCGATCTCGTGAAAGAAGTCCCTCCCCGGGACTCCCTTCCTCAAGAACAGTCATGGCATGACGCCACAACGAAATATGAAAGTCACCTCCCGACATCCCGAGAACTCGTTGGATGGCCAGAACCACCGATGTTTCAAAAGTTTTCGGAAAGGGGTCCGGGGGAC
>JBFMAA010000016.1:0-67363 GCA_040755955.1 Thermodesulfobacteriota bacterium | reverse complement strand
TTTGTGTTTTGGTGGGTTGTGTTCTTTGATGTCCAACAATCCCCCCCCCCCCCCCCCCCCCCCCAAGACTTTCCTGGGAAATATCTCCCCGACGATCTTCCCTCTTTGCACCCGCGGCGGTATTATGGACGTTGACCCAGTTTCATGGTATTTTTGCCTTTCGTTACTGCACGCGAATGGAGGCGCATTTTGATGGCTCAAGCGAGTGAAACAGAATGATTTGCCTGCGCCTTCCTGGGGACCATCTGCCTTGGCTTTTTCCTAACCGCCTTTGCCGCCGGGGGATCGGCATGAACGACGACCGAAAGACCGGGAAACAACTGACCACCGAAACTGCGCCTCAATCTGCGGGCGAGCAATATCGAGCGCTGTATGAAAAAGCCAAGCAACAAGAGGAACTCTACGTTTCTCTACTCAATTCCTCATCCGATGCGATCGTGATCTACGATACGGATCGGCGTATCATGTATATCAATCCCTCGCATACGCGCATCTTCGGGTGGACCTTGGAGGAAGCGCGGGGGAACCGGTTGCCCGTGGTCCCCGAATGGGACCGCGCCGAGACGGACATCATCGTCGAACGCGCCCTGAAACACGGCATTCCCTGCAGTGCGTACGAAACGCAGAGATACACCAAATGGGGAACGCTGGTAGAGATTGGCCTCAGCGCGTCCCCTTATTACGACCATCAGGGGAAACTCGCGGGGGTTCTTGTCATATACCGGGACATTTCCGCGCGCAAACACGCGGAAACTGCTTTGCGGCTCATGTCAAAAGTCTTTCGGGAAGGGATAGACCCGATCATTATCGCGGATCTCGAGGGCATCATCCTGGACGTTAACGACGCGGCCGAACACACGTATGGCTGGTCCCGGGAAGAGCTGATCGGCCAGCCCTTCAACATGGCCATACCGACTGATTGCCATGACCAGGTGAACGAGCTTCAGGAGCAGTGCAAGAAAGGTGCAAAGATCCGCAATGTCGAATCCGTCAGGTACACGAGAGCGGGCCGGACAATTCCCGTGTTGATGAGCCTCTCGTTGCTGACGGACGACAAAGGGACACCCGTGGGGATCGCATCCATCGCTCAGAACCTCACCGACCTCAAGAGGACAGAAGAGCAGCTCCGGGATCGGACCAAGGCCCTTGAACAAAGCAACCAGGAACTGGAACAGTTCGCGTACGTGGCTGCCCATGACCTGCGGGAACCTCTGTTGGCGGTTGCGGGCTACCTGCGAATGCTCGAACGACGATGCGGCAAGAACCTTGATGACCATGGGATCAGCCTGCTCATGCGAGCACTCGACGTGACGTCTCGGATGGACGCGCTCATCGGAAGCTTGCTGGCCTATTCGCGGCTCGGCAGCGAAACCGAGGCATTTGAGCTCACGGACTTCAACCTGATCATGAGCAAGGCCCTCGACAATCTCAGGTCCACTATCGAACACCTGGGCGCCACAGTGACCCATCAACCTTTGCCGACCCTCATGGCAAACCCGTCCCAGATGGTCCAACTCCTTCAGAATCTGGTAGGGAACGCAGTCAAGTTCGTGAGAGAAAGGTCACCCGTGGTGTCCGTACACGCGCTGCAAGGCGAGGCCGATTGGGTCTTCATTGTGCGAGACAACGGAATCGGCATACACCAGTCGGACCTTCCGAGGATCTTTCTCCCCTTCGAACGCGTGCACGGCCGGGACGAGTTCCCAGGAACCGGCATAGGCCTCGCCAACTGCAAGAAGATTGTCGAAAGGCACGGCGGCAGGCTCTGGGTTGATTCGACGCCTGGAGAGGGCTCCACGTTCTTTTTCAGCCTCCCCGATCGCCCCTGCTGCGCAATTCGATCAGAAGGAAACGGACAGTAACCATGGAAGAACACCAAGACCAGGACCGAATGTCGCTTATAGACCACCTATCGGAGCTTCGGGGACGACTGATCAGGATAGTCTTGGCGATTGCCGTCGGAGCCGTGATCTGTTTCATATTCTCGCAGCAGATCTTTGAATTTGCCGAAGCACCGGTCAAGAAGTACCTTCCCGAGGGGAGTTCAATGGTGACGATCCGGCTTCAAGACCCGTTCTTTGTGTATCTGAAGATCTCCTTCATAGCCGGGTTTTTTCTGACTATTCCGTACGTGCTGTATCAGTTGTGGGCATTTGTGAAACCAGGCCTTTTTGAAAGAGAGAAGCGTCTTGCCGGTCCGGCTATCGTTCTTGCGACCGGTCTGTTCTATCTGGGCGGCGCGTTCGCCTACTTCGTGGTAATCCCCGCGGCGTTCAAATTCTTTATCACTTGGCCTACGGATCTGAAGTTCATGCTCTCGATTCGGGAGTACGTCTCCCTGGTGGTGCTGCTGATGCTCGCCTTTGGAGCAGTTTTCGAGACTCCGATCGTGGTCGTAGCCCTCGGCCTCTTTGGCCTGTACGACACTACGAAGCTTCGAAAGGGTCGTCGGTACTTTGTGGTGATCGCGTTCGTGATTGCGGCCATTCTCACTCCCACTCCGGATCCGCTCAATCAGTCCCTCATGGCAATCCCGATGATGCTCCTGTACGAGGTGGGGATCTTGATATTGGCCCGTTTCGAGAAACAACGCAGACATCGCGAAGAAATGGAGGCACTTGCCGACCCAAAAGGCGACTAGTGCCGGATGAGGAAAACAGGCGATTCAGTGGCTTAGTGCTCCCATTCGAAAATTCGGTCGCACATTCGTAGCTCGACCGGGGGAACCTTGATGATCTGATACGAGTTCTCTCTCAGAGCACGCAAAGGACGCAAAGAAAGAGGGAATCCCTTGGCGGTCTTGGCGTGCTCTGCGAGAGTCGGTCTTTTCAGGGTCACATGCGTGACCGTCCTGGAGGCAGGCACCACTCGGCAGGTCGGACGCCACCCGTTCCTCGGGAGACATCGTTGCAATATCAAGGCACTAAAGCCGTTCATGTGGCTTCTCCTCTCAACCTCTTTCTGACTCATTGAAAATACTTGCATCTTCATCCGAACATCGGTAGAACGGGCCCGTCGGAAGGGAATCGGTGAGTCTCGCCGGTCCGACCTTGCCCCGACCCAGGTGGGAACCGGGAATTACGCCAGGCAACTCTGATGATTGGTCCATGAGAAGGCCCGTGGCCGCGAGCAGTCACAACCAGGCATATAGCGGTTCTCGTTAGTTTCCACCGATTGGCGGGCTGGAAAGCCCGCCCCACAAGCCCTGATCTGACACGAATCGGAAGTTACTTTCGAGAACCGGTATAGAAATGCGATTTCACCCGGCAGTCCCGGTAATAGGTATGACTTCGCGGCCGCGCCCGACGCGTTCAGATCGGAGTGAGCCATCATGACGGTTGTGCGGTACCGAACCTGGCATCTGGCTTCTGCCCTTCTGTTGGCAGCCTTCACGTGGGGGAACTCTGCGTACGCGTGGGAGTTCTCCATGAGCGGGAAAGGCTATTTCACTTACGAGTATCGAAGCCACCTGGGTTCCAAGGGTTTCTTCGGTCCGGCCGGAGAGGACGCCAGTCTGGGTACCCCGTCCGAACGTCCCCCCGCGGGATCGTATGCATCCGCGAATTCGTGGTTGGGGTACGAGTCCCTGGCGGGGCCGCGGACCCCCCTGGTTGGAGACATAGTCACGGGGAGTGACGCGTCCAGGTCGTTGTTCGGCGCGTATTTCCTTCCAAAGGTGCAAATCAACCAGGCTCTGTCGGTCACGGGACGGATGCGGGTAGGTCCCGGCCAGTTGCTTGACGAGACTCCAGGAGTTGACAACGAGTTTGCCGACCTCGAATGGACGCTGTTCTGGGTGACGTGTCGGACTCCGTGGGGATCGGTGCAATGGGGGAAGAAGCCGTTGGCGATGGGATGCGGTCTCCAGTTCGATGGCGGAAATCGAACCGATGACAGGCTGACGATAGTCTGCCCTTATGGTCCGCTGAAGGCGGGAATCGGTGTGTACCCGTGGCGTCGGGGGAGTCGGCGCTATGGAAACCCTTCCGATCGCAACGCGGCGACCGAAGTGGATGTGCTCGGCTTTGTGGAAGTGGATACGGGAACCATGAGCGGAGGTCTCGGCGGCACGTTCGTGAAGTTTCATGAGGGACCGGAAGCGGCGTTCAGCCCTGATGAGCGCAACGGGACCCCCACCCGGGACGTCGCCACCACAGAGGGCTGGATCTTCTTCAAGTTCAACGACGGACGGTTCTTCTGCAACACTGAGGCAGACTGGTACTACCGAATCGACCGTTTCCAGAGATCCGCGAACGGCACGCTGCGCGGAGTCCCGGACACGACTGACGGCAGCGGGAGCCTGTTCCGACCGCGGCACCTGGAATCCTGGCGTTATGTGGTCGAAATTGGCGCTATTTCCGGTCCTGCAAAGTTGTCGTTGCTCTACGCGTGTCTGCCGGGTCCTGACAGACGCCACGGAGTGCTGATCGATCGACAACCGTACGTTCAGGGTCCGGAGGTTGCCAACACCAACCTGTTCAGACCGTACAGCGAAATCCTCAACACGCGCTACGGTTCCGGGGCCGGAGCAGGCCTCGCAGCGGCTCCCGATGGACGTGATTGTGTGAGCTACAACGGCGAAGGGTACATGTCCGATGCGGCCGTATATGCATTGAGATGCGATTACGCGCTAGCCGCGAATCTGAATCTGTTCGGGAGCTGCCTCTATGCGGACCGTACATCGCACGGGTACGGGTGGGGATTCATTGCACCGACGTACGTGAGCCTGACTGCCCCGGTGAAGGTAAGGGCCAGGTTCTCACGGAAAGGCAGCTTCGCGGCCCCCGCTCCCGCGATTCCGGACAAGAGCCTGGGATGGGAGTTCGGAGCGGGTCTGTCTTGGCAACTGCTCGATAGCTGGACGCTTGGCTTCAGAAGCTCTTACTGGCAGCCCGGCAAATGGTTCAACTTCGCGTGCATCGACCGAACCGTGAGCAACTGGGACGGCAATGGCGGTACCATACTCCTGAGTTCGGCCAACAACTGGGGAACAAACCCCAACCGTCAGATTGACTCGGTTGTCGCCACCACCTGCACTCTTTCGCTGGACTTCTGATACGGTTTCCGTGACGCGTTCTGCGATCCTGATCACGCGATGACCAGAATGAAAATGAATCCTTCGGAAATAAAGGTCCTCATGCCGGTTCTCCTTAGCCGCAGCTTTTAATCCGACCGCGTACGGTCAAGACCGATGACGCGCAGGACCCATCGCAGAGATTCCAGATGCTGGGGATCACCTTTCATGATGGGGATGCACTCGTCGACCGTGCACGTGCCCGTCAGAAGCCCTGTGGCAAACTCCATACACGTGGGACGCCTGCATTGGCCGCAGTTCTCCCCGGGGAGTCTCCGGAATATCTCAACGGTCCCTATTCCCTGTCTGGGCTGAGTTTCGGGCTCCACGCGATGTTGACCATCCCATGCGGATACGATGAGCTCCACCATGGTCCGCAGCACAATCCAGAAATCGAGCAGATCGTCCGCGCGTGAAATCCAGATGGTCCGACCGGACGCCCCGATCAGCCTGTGCTCCTCTTCGAAGGCCAGCAAAGGCCCCTCCGGATGAAACACCCCGCCGCGGATCATTCGGGCCATAATCGGTATCAGCAGTCCCAGATCAAGCGCGGTGGCCATCTCGACGTGCAACTTGTCAGGGTCTGTCAGACTTTTGCGGATCGACATGATTCGGAGGTCGCCGATGACCTCTCCCCAAAGAGGGTCCATGGACGCTGCCTGCGGGATCTCTCGCCGAGATTTGTAGTATGGGACTGCTCCACACACCTGCACACCTCGATTGCGCAAGTCCTCGGGATCGATCCTCTTTTCCCCGGGCAGCACAAGTACGTCCGAGACGAGGCCGAGGGCAAACTCCGGCACTTGCAGGATCTCCGGCCTCAGACCCGCGGACTTCAGGTAGCGCAGTCCTTCTTCAAGGGATTCCTGGTCCGAAAAAATTACCGCTTGTGGCATCGAGTCTTCCCGTACCGCACAAGTGCAGCATTCAGAACGTCGGTTTCGTGCAACGCTGAGGCGCGTTCTTGCGGGACGCGCGGGTTCATGGCAATTCCTCTCACCTGCGGACCAGTGCCGAGAGGTCGTCGGGGCTGTCTATATCGCGGTCGTCATACCGGTCGCCCATTTCCACGGCACGCACCAGCTCTGGATGGCGTTGAATGACCTCTCTGGCTCCTTTGTCTCCCCTTACGGTCTCCATCTCAGCGAACAACGGCCTGGGAAGCACTGCCGGTGTGGTCCGCCGGCTCTTGATCGTGGGGTACACGATCCTGCCGGGGTCCTGGCCAAAGGTCGCGACAAGCTCATCGATGAGAGCCCCGGTGATTCGCGGCTGGTCCCCCAAGAGGATCATGACTCCGTCGGAGGCCCGGTTCACGTGCCCCAACCCAATTCTCATGGACGACGACATGCCCCGCTCGGGCTCAGGGTTTACCACCACCTTGAGTTTGCGCTCAGAGCCACTCCAGCGGGGATTCGGAAACAGCCTTGGAGACTGCGGGCCTTGCACCACTACCACGCAACAAAGGGTCGATTCAAGGGCGGCCCGGACTACTCGCTCCAGCAAGGGCATTCCGTCGATCTCGACCTCAAGCTTGGGGAACCCCATCCGTCGGGAAAACCCCGCAGCGAGGATCAAACCTTCCACGTTCACTATTGGCATGGCGGGAGATCCCATGGGAATCGCTCTCACGGCCTGCTGCGAAACAGTAAGAGTTCACCGCAGCGACACAGAGGACGCAGAGAAGAACAAGAGAAGAGCTTGGAAAAGCTATGCTTTTCTATTGCAAGCTCTTCTGGCAGGCTGTTTGTGAAGCACGCGAGATTCGTGGATTTCTCTTCCTATTCTCTGTGCTCTCTGCGCCTCTGCGGTGAGTGTTCTTCTTCCCGGTGAACGGTTACGCGAAACAGGTGTGCCAATCCGCCGGCCCCGACCCCTTGAGAAAGCTGGGGCCCAGGCTCCGCGAAGAAGAACGGATTCCGTCGGAATGACGGAAACAGCACTCTGCATCCGAGCGTCAGAGGTTGCGATACGTATTCTCAGACGGGCACTCATATGTAGCCCAGTTCCGCGAGGCGCTTCTTGACCTCGTTCTCCTCGTCCTCGGTAAACCCTTGCATTGATGCAGGTTCCTGCGGAGGTTCCGAGGCGCGCGTCCTGGCCGAACTCGCTGGGTCTATCCGGGAGGCACCTGCGTCGTAACCGTGGATGGGGATGACCCTGCCGCGCAGACCGGCAGGCACGGAGACTGCGAACGCATCAAGTATGGTCGGGGTGATATCCAGGCACGTGGCTCCCTCGATCCTGGTGCCTTTGCGCAACCCGTCGCGCAGGTCGGCCATTCGTGCGCAGACGAAGATTCCGTCCATGTCGTGGTTTGCCCCATCAGGGCCGTTGTTGTTGCCGTCAGTGAGGATTCGGCCGGTTCCCACAGTCCCGATGGAGCGACGGTCGAGCCCGTCGAAATAGACCATCAGATCCGGTGGCACGTTGCGGCATTCCGGGAACAGCTCGTCAGGTCTGAGCACCACATTACGAAGCCCGTCGCCGTTCTCTCCAGGGATTTCGGACAGGCCTACTGCGAGCTTCTCCCGGAACGAGTGATACTCCTCGGGAGCCAGTGTTCCGAGCGGTTCACGGCCCTTCACGTTGAGGAAGATGCGCGCGTAGTACCCACCTTCGCTCCAGGCCTTTGTGCGGGACCAGTCGACCATGTCGGAAGAGAGAGCCGTCGGGCTCTCCACGGGGGCCCGGAGGTGCAACAATCCTTGCCGTATCAGCCACTCGTTGATGCAAAAGCCGCCGCGCAGGGTTCTTGCACCGTGGTCGGAGAGCACCACCACAGTGGTTTCGTCATCAAGCAGACCAAGCAGGGACCCGAGCCGTTGGTCGAGATATCGGTAGAAATCGGGAATGACTTCTTCGTACGGGTTCCCCGGTTCGTAGGACTTGTGATCCGGTCGCCAATACTGCCAGAATCCGTGGTGAAGCCTGTCCGTGGCTATCTCCACCATCATGAAGAAGTCCCAGGGGCGGCGGGTCAGAAAGTCGCGGGCCAAAAGGAAACGGCGATCCACCATGGTGTACAGGTCTCTGAGGAGCCGGTCTTTCCGATCCGTGCGGAACTCCTCGACGTCGACGAGGTAGTCCCCACCGCATATTTCCGGCAGTTCGTCGGCGAGTTCGGGAGGATGGGTCTGCACGGCTCGGCCGGTGGGCCCGGGAAAGCCAGCGACGGTCACTCCTCCGTGGGGCCTGACCGGATACGTCTGAGGAATACCGACCAGGACCGACTTCAGTCCATTCTCGTCGAGGTAGTCCCACAACCGGGGAGCCTGCACGTGAGACGCGTCGGCTGTGCACATCTCACCGTATCCGTGGTCGCGCCGGTTGCGGAAGCCGTAGATCCCGAGCTGACCGGGGTCTTTGCCGGTGGTGATGGTCGTCCATGCGGGGATAGTGATCGGGGGGTCGGTGGATCGCAAGGGCCCCCATACGCCGTGTTCCATGAGGCAGCGAAGGTTCGGGAGGTCTCCCCCGAGCGTCTCGAAGGCCACGAGAGGCGGCACGCAGTCCAGGCCTATCACGCACACCTTGGGACGTCGCAATCTTGACCCGCGTCTCGTACGCGTGGCCAAGTCCGGGAATTGTTTTTCGAGGAACCTGAGCACCGAGGCTGCGGACTCGTCCACGGTCTGTTCCGCGGTGCTGACCACCAGGTCGGACGCGAGCGGCGGCTCGAACGGCGCTGAAACTCCTGTGAATTCGCGAATGCCGCCCGACCGGGCTCTGCGGTAAAGTCCCCTGGGGTCCCTTTGTTCGCAGACTTCCAGCGGGCAGTCCAGGAACAGTTCCACGAATGTGCCGGGTGTGAAGAGGCCCCTGGCCGCGGCTCTGAGACATTCCAGCGGGGTGATGAATGCGGCCAACACCGTGTGGCCGTCGTCGACCAGTATGCGCGCGACCTCTGCTGCTCTACGAATATTTTCGGCCCTGTCCGCGGCGGAAAAACCGAGGTCTCGGTTGAGCCCCGACCGCAACGTGTCTCCATCCAAGAGTATTGCGGGTACTCCCCGAGCTCGCAGCGTGTCGTACAGCATCGACGAGAGGGTCGACTTCCCCGAACCGGACAGGCCCGTTAACCAGATGACTTTTCCCTGTGTGAACCTCATGCGTATCAGTACCGGCTCGTGGTCTCACCGATGCCGGCGTACACCTCCTGTTGTCGTCCTATTGTGTGTACCCATCCCCGGCGGATATGTAAAGCCCTTCGCAACAAACGTGGGAGGACCGGCATCATTATTAAGACCTGGGGACATACTGCCACAGTGAAGAACATGACCGTAGACTAAAGGAGGGGTTAGAGGACGCGGCAGGCTCTCAGTCTTCAAATCGAGAGTCGTAGGCCATGGCAAGACTCTGCACGAATTCCTCCCATCGCAGACCGCTCCCTTCCGCGGGAAGTTCACGCACGACAGACGCGGACCGCGGATCATACACAACTACCCCGACGGCCTCAAGCAAGTGAGCTGCCTCGGCTTCATTTCGCCGCCCCCCGGCACGAATCAGTCGGTTGACCGCGCGCTCGATAAGGTGGGTCGTGTCCTTGACCTGTCCACTCTTCGCGACTTCGATGGTCGGAATCGTCAGTAGTCCCCCAACAACCGCAAAGGGAAATTTGAGGTGCAGATTCACCGCAAACGTCCGAATGTCGCCGAAGCGATTCCATATTGCCCGGCCGACCGCCAAGTTGATTGGTTTCACTTCCACGGCGAGTCGCAACCCGTCCAGGGGGTGGAGCTCCGAAACATCAGCCTTCACGACGCGAAGAGCCCCTGAGACCTCCCTTTTCCCTGGGAACACGTTCTTGATCGGAGGAGTCGCAATGGCAAAATCCCGGGCCAGGACCCTTCCGAGGAACCTGGACAACCTGATCTGAGCCGCTTTCTTGATCTCTTCATTCAGTTCGGGAGCAGAGAGAACGTATTCGCTCACTGCTTCGACATAGTCCTGAATTGTTGGGTCTTCATTTGAGGCGAGTGCGTCGACCTTCTTCAGGCCGAGTTTCCCTTTCGGGGTCTGCATGGTCCTGCTCCGGCGAGATGTCCACCTGCAATTGCGCAAAAGGGAGGCCGCTTTCTCGTAGGCGGTCCTCAATAATCGCTACATACGCGGGTTCCACATCCACGGATATGGAGTTCCTGTGGGTCTCCAGAGCGGCGACGGCCGTAGTGCCGCTGCCGGCAAACGGGTCGAGAACGGTGTCCCCCACAAAAGAGAACATGCGGATCAACCGTCTCGCGAGTTCGTAAGGAAAGGGCGCGGGATGATTGCTCCGAAGTTGGCCGGTGATGTCCGTCCAGACTGACTGAAACCATTTCACGTACTCATCGGTTGAGATAGTGGATTTTTCTTCCTGCCACTTTGACGGCTTGCGGTATCCTCCGGGTTTCCTGAGAAAAAGGATCGTCTCTACGTCATTCTTGACAATCCCGTTCGGAAGGTTGGGTTTTCCCAGAAATCGTGCGGACCTGGACGCTTCGAGTCTGATGTTCGTGACCTTCAGCCAGCGAATCGGAGTCAGATTGTCCAACCCGAGCCTCCTCGCACGGACCTGAATGTCGCCGGCCAAAGGCAGGACGTAGTGTCGGCCCCCCCTTCGCCGGGAAATACAGACGTCACCGACGACGCATGCAATCCTGCCTCCGGGCACGAGTACCCTCAAACACTCGGCCCACACCTGATCAAGTTCGTCGAGAAAGACTTCGTAAGAAGCAAGGTTTCCTAGTTGGCCTCCGCGCTCCGGGTACGCGATCAGATTGCCGTAAGGCGGACTGGTGCACACGAGATGGACGCTCTCGGATGGAATGAAGCTCAGGTAGCGCGCGTCGCCAAGTCGGACGGTGTGTTTGGTGGAAAAATAGTCCATAGTGCTCACTTCCCGGCTCTCTCGGAAACGAATCGCGGTTGGGTGGATTCGACGCCCCCTGCAAAGCTGATTCTATCTACCCTTCACCGGGACGGGAGTCAAGGCCGATTGCGTTGTTTCTCAGAGCACGAGGCCCTGCGGGAGTCGATTCCGGCGGGTCTTTGCGAGTGTCCTTCGGGGCAGGGCTTGATCGAGCAATTTACTTGACTTGTGGGGGCTTCTCCCGTACATTGGGGTATGGGACAGGGTCCGCGAGTGCCTCGGCCTTCAACGGTCGCGGCAGGCCGGGAAACGGTCTTCGGGTCGTCACTGCGCAGCCCCCTGATGCCTACCGCTAAATCGAAGGGATTTGATAGTCCTCGCCAGCTAGTCTTTTTTCACGCATCCTCGCGCGCTTCACCGAGGCCATTGGAGAAGTGTGCACAGTCCCGGATTGCAACCAAAGTTTGTCTCTCAGGGGAGTCGCCCGGCCGAAGGTGTGGCAAGAGGCTTTGTCCGAGGCGCGACGATTTCCCGCGATAGACCACTATCTCTCCACACCCAGAAAGGAGTCCTATCTCTATGCCAGGCGTTTTTGTCAAAGACGATGAACCTTTTGAAAGCGCGCTCAAACGATTCAAGAAACAGGTGCAAAAATCCGGTGTGCTCACCGAAACCAAGAAGCGCCGTGCGTACGAAAAACCGAGCGTGAAAAAGAAAAGAAAAGCAATGGCGGCCAGAAAACGCCTGCTGAAGAAACTCAGGAAGATGCGGCAGAGATAGAGATCTTCACCGAGCCCGTCGAGCGGCTGAGTGTCGCGCATATGAAGAGTCCTTGCGTCTATGCGGTGCATGGGAGGAGTTGAGGTTTGCCTCGCCGCAGGCAACGGTGACGCGGAATTGTCTGGTTTGTCCGTACTGTCACACTCTCTCCGTAGGAGAACAACGATGAGCGTCGATTTGTCCGGAACATGGCAGGTGAATGATGGGTCTTCTACGTACCGGGTGCAACTGACGCAAAGGCAGAACCACGTCGTCGGCCTGTACGACTTCCCCCCCGGTCACCATGGGCACATTGACGGCTTCGTGCAGGGAAACGAGTTCACCTTCCGCTGGGACCAGCCGTCCAACCAGCGCGCCGGCTCGGGCGATCTGCGCATTGCGGATGACCGCCACATGATGAGCGGCAGTTGGTCTTACGACCCCTCGGCGTACAACAGCGGCCTCGTTGGCAGCGGACGGTGGGTCTTTCGTCGGGAAGGGGCCGATCCTGTTTTGGCGCGATTCCACAACTGGTTGAGCCCTCGCCTTGCGGCCAGCGGCTACGTGCCGGTGGGAACGATAGCCCCGGTCCAATGGGCGTTCCTCCGGCCCGCGGGGGCACTTGACGACCCGCGTTTGATCGCCGTCGTCGACGGCAGGGAACTGGCCGAGCGCCCGTGGGCGACGTTCGAGCGGGTCCGGGACTGGTTCCAGCGGACGAGGGGTGGTGGCGTACGCGGCGGGGCGGGCCTGATGCTCTTCGTGTACTCCGCGCCCACGGCGACGCTCATTGAAGAACTCATGGCGTCCCGATTCTACGCCGGCAACGGCGCCGTAGAGACTGGCGCGTACGATCTGCAGACGGGCAGACATTGGCTGTCGTATTCCGGATACTGGGAATCGGACATCTTCGGTTCCTGAGCGGACACTGAGGTTCGCGGGGGCGAGGATATGCACGACTCGGTTTGCATTTCGATCCCCGACGGCACCCAGGTGAGGTACGGCAACGACCCCAGCGGCGGGGGCACTTTCAAGAATGACACGCATTCACTTTGAATGGGTACGTGAGGTTAGACGTAGACTAGCACGACGTTTTGAAAATGGGGAAGACCCACTGATATCCTTTGCTCAAGATATCAGGGTCTTAGCGTAAGAGCGTACCTTACCGGAGGCGAAGACTCCAGCCATTCAGTGTGAGCCCAAGCCGTGGCTCCCGAGTTCGCGTCCCGGAACGAGGGACCAGGAGTAGTCGTAAGTTCCAGCCTACTGATCAGGACACCGGCGTCTCTTCGGGTTCCTCGACTATCGTGGTAGCCTTGTCCGCGGCGGGCAGCACAGGCATTTCCGCGAGTTTCCTGGTGGTGGCTTCGAGCCGCTCTATGAGCGTGTCGATGAAGACTTCATAGAATCGCAGTTTGAGGTCGGGACTTTCGCGATCCAGGGTCTTCATGTCCACCTTCAGGACTATGCACGACTTTCTCGCGACCACGTGGGCAGTGCGAGGCGTTCTCGTGAAGGCTCCCATCTCTCCGAAGCACGCGCCCTGTCGAAGGTCCGCGATCTTCTTGTTGTTCTTGATCACTCGGACTCTGCCGCCGAGAAGAATAAAGAGGTTCGTGTCGAAGTCGCCCTCCCGGACGAGGACCTGACCCCTCTCGTAGTGAACGAACCGTCCGATCCGGCACACTTGTTCGATTTCGCTCTTGGTAAATGCCTGAAAGAATTTCACCGATTGCAGAAGCTTGGCCTTTTCGCTCGCCTTTCTCAGATCGCCCGGAACCGCGATGGTTTCCCCCTTCATGGCGCGGTCAATCGCTTCTGCAAACTCGCTTCCCGAGTCGAACCTCATTTCCGGGTCTTTGCTGAGTATCCGTCCAATGACCTGATCGAGCTCGGCAGGGAGCTTGGCATTGTATTCGAGAATCGATGGAGTCTTGCCGCTCCGAATGCAGTCCATGAGTTCGTAGAGGGTCCTGCCCTGAAACGGTCGGCGTCCGCACAGAAGCTCGAAAAACACCACACCAAGGGAGAAGAAATCGCTATGTCTGGTGAGCTTCTTGCCTTTGGTCTGCTCCGGGGACATGTAGCTTGGCGTCCCCATCACCTGCAGATCCATGGACTGATCCCCTCTTGTGTGCATCGCGATACCGAAGTCAGTGATCTTTATCTCGTTGTCCTTGGTGAACATGAGATTCGCGGGTTTGATGTCCCGGTGGATGACATTGCGCGAATGGGCAAAATCAAGGGCGTGACACATCTTCTTGACTATCTCGATCACTTTGGGAACAGGGAGCAAGGAGCCGTCACGGTTGTACGCGGTGAGATTCTCTCCCTCGAGGAGTTCCATGGCGATGTAGCAGAACGCTCCGTCCTGTCCCAGATCGTAAATCGTGACGATGTTGGGATGGATGAGGTTCCCTGCGATTCGCGCCTCTTCGAAGAACCGGTCGATAACGAACTTGAGATCCTTTTCTTCATACATGAGGTCGAAACGGCGGGTCTTGAGCGCGACTAGCCGTCCAATCATGGGGTCCCGAGCACGGAAGACTTCTCCCATGTTGCCTCGGCCCAGAGTTCCCAGGATCTCGTATCGGCCAATGGTAGGGGTGCTCTTTGATTGCTTGAGAATCGATTCGAGTATGTCGTCTGGTCGGTCCACTTCGTTGTGTCACCTTTGCTCTAGTCCCTCAGAATATATACCATCCTGATGGGAAACCACAAGTAATCTCCTGCGAAAAACGCACCCAGCCGATACGCGGTGGGGCAAGGGGACGGCGAAACGTGCCGCAATTGTTCACGCGGAGCACCACCAGTCAGCAGTATGACGGGTCGGCGCTACCCCTTTTCTCCTCCAAGACACGGAGAATGCGCCTGTGGACGACCTCTGCGGGGTTCGAACCGTCCATCCGGACCAGCCTGCATGACTCCAGAGAGCGATAGATCGCGTCCACTGACGTGAGGAACTCTCTTCCTTCGAACCCGGACGGACCTTGCCGGCGCGTGGTTCTGATCCTGCGCAGGGCCTCGTCCACGTCCAGTTCCATGAGGAAGACCAGATCGGGGTCGATGGCACACGGCAAATTCGCATCGAGAATCGCCTCAAGGGGAATGCCGAGGGCCCCCTGGTAGGCGAGGTTTGAGTACACGTATCTGTCACAAATAACCGTATGCCCTCTGTGGAGCGCGGGTACGATCGTACGTGCCAAGTGATCTTCGCGGTCCCGAGCAAAGAGCCTCATCTGTTCCACAGGAGAAAGACTCGCGCCCACGGACCTGAGTCGCATGCCTACTACCCCGTCGGATGGCTCCGCGGTGAGGATCACCGGCATCTTCTCATGCCGTGCCAGCGCCTCTGCGAGCATGCGGGCTTGAGTGCTCTTCCCGGAACCGTCGATCCCTTCAAACACGAGAAACTTCCACGCCCTCACGTGTGGCCCTTCGGCTGCGCCTCTCAACGGTCGCGAGAGTTTTACGGGAAATCGACCTGCCACACTCAAGATGGCCTCCTATGGGTGCCTTCGAACGATGTCTCTGACCGAGCGGTGCGGTTCTCCCGGCCGCTTTGCGGTGAACTCCTACCGGTTGGGTTCAGCGGGTTTCTGATCGGGCGTGGCCTCCAGCTCCTTGAGGCGCGCTCTCACGCGATTGATAATCTCGAGGTGTTCCGGTCGGGCCAGATCGAGATATTTCCTGTAAGTTTCCAAGGCCTGGGGCTTCCAGCCGATTTTGTCGTAAGCTTCGGCGAGGTTGAGACATGCGTCCGCGTCCTTGGGGTTGAGCTGCAGCACCTTCTCGAAGTCCTGTATTGCCTTATCGTGGAGGTTCCTGTCCGCAAACACGAGACCACGGTTGAAGTAGGCAAAGGCATCGCCCGGTCGAAGCTCGATGGCCCGATTGAAGTCCGAGACCGCCTCATCGAGCTTGTCCGTCTGGAAGAGGATCAGGCCGCGATTGTTCAATGCCTTGAAGTGCTTTGGGTCGCTTTCCAGAATACGGGTGAAGTCGGAGATGGCGTCCTGATTTCGCCCCATCCGTGCATACACCAGCCCCCGATTGTAGAGCGCCTCTGCATCTTGCGGATTTCCTTTGAGCGCCATCGTGAAATCCTCAATGGCCGACTGATAGTTGCCCTTCAGGTAGTACGCGTGGCCCCGGTTGAAATACGCCTGGGCGTAGTCCTCGTTGAGCTTCAGGGCCCTGTTGTAGTCGCCGATCGCCTCGTCGATCTTGCCTTTCCGAGCAAAGGTCACGCCTCGATTTACGTAGATTTTTGGGTCCTTGGGGTCAAGTTTCAAGGCATTGTCGTAGTCCTCGATTGCCTTGTCCGACAATCCCTGGTCTGCATACGCAAGCCCTCGATTGAAGTGGGCTCTTGCCGACTTGGCGTTGAGGTTGAGCGCGGACCCGTAGTCTGCGATTGCCTGGGTGTATGCTCCCTTGAGTCTGTAAGCCAGCCCTCGAGAGAGGTACGCGTCCGCGAATTTGGGGTCAATCTCCAGGGTCTTGTTGAAATCCTGGATCGCCTGATCATAGAGCCGTTTTTCGGCAAGAGCCAGGGCTCTGTTGAAGTACGCTTCCGCATGTTGAGGTTTGAGTTCCACGGCCTGGGAGAAGTCTTCGATCGCCTTGTCAGGCATTCCGTTGAGACGATACGCAAGCCCCCTGTTGAAATAGGCATCCGCGTATCCTTTGCGGAACTGCAGGGCCTTCCCGAATTCCGCGATGGCTTGTGCGTACTGGCCATTCTTGGCCAAGGTGATGCCGTTTTCGTTGTGAGCTTCCGCCTGCATAGGGTCTTGGGGTTCGGGTGCATCTTCAGCCGGTGCTCCACTGCAGCTCATGTCTGCCGCGAATACACCGAGCATCACCAGAACGATCACGGTCTTGGACATGTATCTCTCCTTGCGGTCGCGGCTCCGATGCCGAACGTTTGCGTCAGGTACACCCCGTACTGAGTACTCCAGTTCGCAAGTTCGGTCACACATTTTTCAGACTCGCCTATTGCAGCGAGTGGCCTCCGTGCTGGTCGGCGGCGGGCCGGCAGGGTCGCCGGCCCCCACAACCGTGGCACAAAGCTCCGGCGGATCCGGAACCGTATTTGGGAAAAGGGGCACTAAGGGTCTGTCCCGAATAACTGTGCCAATCCGACCCGCTCGTCACCCCGGTGAACCCCGGATCGTGGTCCGGGGCAGGCACCGAGGTCCAGGTCCCGCAGCAAAGACTGGATTCCGGCTTCCGCCTGAATGACGGACGTAACCTCCTACATCCCGGGCTCGGAGGGTGCGGCACGTATTCTGAGACGGACACCAAGGTTCAAATGCGCCTCGGGCAGAGAAGACGTGTCGCCGAGGCTCGCTTCAGCCCCGGCTCGATGACGAAGCCGGACCGAGCCCTCAGCCCGTTAGCGAGCGCCTAGGCCGTTCTCGAAAGTACTTTCCGATTTCAGGGCGACCGGATGATGTGGCGCAGGCTTTCCCGCCTGCGAAGCGGCGAAAACTCATGAGAACCGCTACATGTTGCTGTGCCCCCTTTCAGCTTGGGGCTATGACATAAGACACCCGAGCATCCGAGAAGATCTCCAAGCTGTCCATCGTGTTGTGTCTTGCCGTCTCCGCAGGGACGAGGTCAGCGGCCTTGCCGGACACTCTCTTCCAGAACCCGCAGGTACTTCAGAGCCAGCGACCGCCTCGAATAGCGCTGGATCACGAGCTCACGTCCGCGTCGCCCCATGTCGGTGCACCGTTGCGGGTTCCGACTCAGCTCCAGTATTGCCTCTGCTGCCCTGGAGGCGTCTTCCGGCGGGACAACCACACCTGCTTGGGCGTCACGCAGGATTTCGGCCGCTTCTCCCTGCAGCAAGCCCAGCACAGGCCGCTCCATCGACATGATCTCGAAGATCTTCGACGGCACGAATGCTCTGAACAAGGGGACAGCCCGAAGCGGAGCGAGACAGAGGTCGGACAAGGTGTAGTATTCCCGCATCGTGTGTCGGTCAACAGGAGGGTGGAACTCCACGTTGGCCAGGCTTAGCATGCGGGCCTTCTCGATGAGCATTGGCTTTTCGGCTCCGTCTCCCACGAAGACGAATCGTATCTCCGGCCGATCCTGGAGCAGCCGTGCCGTCTCGAGAATCGCGGCAAGGCCCTGCGAGATGCCATGCGTCCCGGCATAGAGCACCACAAAGCTTTTGTCGAGTGCCATCTCCGCTCGGATACTGTCTCTTGTTGCCACAGGCCGCCAGAAGTCCGCATCCGCACCGTTGCTGATGGTGGTCACCTTGGATTCAGGAATCCCCCGTTCGGTGAGCATCCGACGAAACGAGTCCGTCACCGTGACGATCCTGGTTGCTTCCTTGTACAGAGCCGTTTCCCAGAGATTGAGCAGCCTGATCAGGGCGGGATTGCGCGCCACGCCCAGATCGACGAGGATTGCGGGCCAGAGGTCTCTGACCTCCATCACGAAGGGAACCCCGCGCATGCGTCCGGTCCACGCGGCTGCCGTTGCCGCGAACAACGGCGGAGACGTGCCCATGACCACATCCGGGGAATCAGCGCGTTTGCTCGCACCCATCGCTGCCGAAGCAAAGTAGCTGAGGTGTCCCAGGGTCCTCTTGAGAATCCCTTGGTTGCGAGTCATGTAGGTGAAGTGGCGGTGGACGTTTACCCCGGAGAGGTTTTCCCGTCGGTACCAGCTTCGGCGGTAACCGGGATAGACTCTCCCTTGCGGATGGTTCGGGAAGCAGGTGACCACATCTACCGCATGCCCTTCTCTCAACCACTCGATCCCCATATCATGGATGCGAGCGGCAGCAGGGCTGATCTCGGGAGTGAAGTAGTGTGAATAGACCGCTATCCGCATGGTTCAGTGACTGCTATCCGGCTCGGGGTAAGGCACTTTCGGCACGATAGCTTCCCGAACACCTGTCGTCAACGAATACCCTTCGAGGTCCGGTCGTTTCCGAGCGGGCAATGTTCAGGGGGGCACCATGTCCGGCCCGGGGACAACCCGCAAAGGCATCAAGACACAAGGAAATCAAAGAATGGGTGCCGCGCGGTTTGGTACATGAATGATGTTACCTGCTATTCCTGCCACCCGGGACTCACGTCCCGGGCTTTCTTACGTCCCTGCGGGACTGAACCCGCGGCTCCGGAGCCCCAAAGGGGCGACAGATAGTAGCCCGGTGCGTGAGCGCCGGGAAACCGAGACATCACAACGGGTTGGGGTCCCGTACCGCAATTCGATGAACGCACAGAGCCTCACCGATGATCCCGAGCGCCAACCAGAGTGTTCAATCTGTGGGCATCTGCGAAATCTGCGGATGTGTTGCAACGTCCCCAACGATCATAGCAACCCGTCTGACTCAATCATTCCGATCGGTTGTCCGAAACCAAAACGCTCTGCACCCTCAAAGAACAATTCTCGGTCTGCCATTCTTGTGAACGGGTCTTCTTGGTGTCTTGTGGTTCATTCTCTTGCCGGCCCGCTGAACGCTTACCATCAACGAACAATCGTCAGACTGCCATTCTTGTGCACAGTCTTTCTTGGTGTGTTTGTGCCTGGGTGTTTCATTCCCTTCTCTCCCAGGTTCAACGCTTCCGATCACGGAATTTCGTCACGCACATAGGCAACGCAACCCGCAACGCCATGCGGCACTTCCTCACAAATCCGCCGTACTGCGCGCTGGAGAGAAGGTAGTCGCGAATGAAGCGCGGATTGAAGTAGTAACGTTGGCCGTATCGGCTGCGGAACTTGTCCGCCGCGAACACTCCCACAAGATAGTAGTAGGCATCCAGGATCTCTTCGGCAGACATCGTGTCGGTACGCATCACCGGCTGGTAATCCTTCACGAAGGTGGGCGCGGTCACATACTTGGACCAGTCCTCGGTGAGGAGATACCCCTGCTCTCTTGCGATCCTGTAGAGCTCGGTTCCGGGGTACGGACAGGCGATCGAGATACTCGGGTCGTCGGTGAGTCCCTTCATCAGGTCCGCGGTCATGCCCACCGATTCAGTGGTCTCTGCGAGGTTGCCCACCATCAGAAACGTGCCGACCTTGAGCCCAATTCGCCTGCAGAAGCGGTGAACGCGCACGATGCGCTCGTTGGAAATCCCCTTCTTCAGGACCTTGCGCACCGCGGGATCTCCGGACTCCACTCCCACGTCGATGCGGACGCACCCCGCGGCATTCATGGCGGAAAGTATCTCGTCGTCGAGCGTGTCGATGCGGGCGTTTGCCATCCACGTGAAGTGCGTGCCCGATGCGCGCAGCAGATCGCAGAACTCCAGGATACGTGCCCGATCCAACGTAATCAGATCATCCACGAAATCGAACTGCTCCATACCGAATTCTTCGTGGAGATAACGCACCTCACGAAGGAGATTCTGAGCCGACCTGGCCCGAAACCTGCGCCCGAATACCGAATGTGAATCACAGAAGATGCACTGCCCCGGGCAGCCGCGGCTCGAAACCATGGCAAAGGTCATTTTGGCAGGATCACCGCATGGAGCGAAGACGTGGTATCGGTCCAGCTTGAGCAACTGCCACGCGGGCCATGGCGCTGATTCCAGGTCGAGACACTCGACCGGCTCGGGATTCGAGACGAGGGAAAGGCTGCTCTCGTCCCTGTACGTGAGCCCCGGGATGGTGTGCAGTTCCGGGGGGTTGGCGTGCTCCATGGCCCGCAGGAGCATTCCTAGCGGGATTTCCCCTTCGCCCGCGCATACCGCATTCAGAGTCGGCGCTTCCCGCATCAACTCGGCCGGCAACGCGCTCGCGTGTGGGCCGCCCGCGATGAGGAAGGCCCCAGGAAGAATCTCCCTGCAACGAGCAATCAGACCCAACGCGCTGCCGTACTGGTTGGTCATGAACGAGACGCCGATCAGGTCCGGATTCAGGGTTCGCAATTCCCGGGCGAAGCTTGTTCCGTCCCGCGGAGACACGTTCAGGTCGAGGATTCGGACGTCGTGGCCGTCCTGCATGGTATACGCGGCCAAACTCGCCAGACCGATCGGCGGGCTCTTCCTCGGGTACGAGTACACAGGATAGATGAATAGGACGCGCATGTGACGGGTCTCACGGAAATGAAGCCCCTTCTCCCGGACCCCATTGCCGTATCAAAGTCGTCTCCGCAAGCCCCCTAGACTGGGCAATCCCCCTGGCCACAGTATCAGCGGCTCGGCAATTGAGCAAGTGGCGAGGCGGAAGAGTATGTCCCCCCATCAATCCAACCCAATTCTGTCGCCGGTTCTGAGCAACGATCGAAGCCTTTCAAGCGCTTGCGGAATGCGGCGCGCATGACGTTTAGCCTCCGACCAGAGCGTCTTCAAGAACTTGAAATCCGGGTCACCTTCTTCAAGGTACCAGTTGTCGATCGACTTTGAGCCCTCCGCATCCCGTATGCCGACCGCTACAAATTCCAGCTCTTCTTTGCCGGCCCAGATTTCGAAACGGAGCTCAGGAAGACGCACTGCGAAGGTTGCAGTCGCTTCCTCAGTCCAGCTCACCCGTCCCTCTTCGGTCGCCTTCAGGAGCATCTCACAAATGTCACGGTACTCATCGGCTATAGGCATTGATCTCTCCCGCTTTCTCACCCGCAACGGCAGACAACATGCTGAGCTGCGTGTGAATCCTCGTTACGGCCTGAATCACGACTTCACGGCGATCCGTGTCCATTTTCCTGATTTCCGAAGCATGCTCGATTTCGTCATGGATCTCCCCGACGACGCGCAAGAGTTCCATCCATGCGTTCTCGTCCTGAAGTTGTCCGGCTGCTTTGGATCTTGAGAACCGTGCGAGCGCATCGCGGAGCTCGAATGCGGCAGTAGCGGATCCCGTGTGGTTTCGTGCGCGAATCAAGTGCAACAGATCGCGTGCTCGACTACAAATCTGTTCTACCGAAGCTACCGCTACCACACTGATGAGCCGCTGCAATGCTTCCCTTGACGCTTCGGCGGCCGCTTACGCGGCTTTCTTTGTTCTGCGCAACTGGATGAGCGCCATCACCAGAGCAGGGAGGCCAAGGACGATCCCGGCAACTGACGCGAGCGCTCCGACGATGTCTGCATGAGCCAAGAACCATCCGGTCATCTTGTCGCCTTCTCACAGCGATGTGTGCCGACTGCTGTGGTGGCCCGGTTCCTTGTCCTGACGTCGCTCTGATGTATTCGTGCGCCACCGTGGTCTGGATGAGACTCCCCCACCCAACTTCCGTCCTCGCTGTCTCCATTCACGCCGGTGTTCCGTCTTGATTTCAGATGACAAGCCGTGTTCCATCGCGAGCAGAAGTTACTTCCACTAATTCAGAGATACCTCGCTGCGAGGAACGTAGTCAAGCAGGAACCTCGAGGCTTGACGTTGATCGACCAGGCTGCCCATTGGCCATTGCCCTCACACCGTCCAAGAACACTGCCACCTGCTACCAGTACCTGACCTTGAACCAGCACTTCCACAAGAACGCGATGAGCCGATAGAGCAGGTTGTCGGCATATGCCAGCCATTTCCGGTGGGTCTGCAAGTACACGTCGTTGTGAGTCAGTTCGTACATCGCTTGCATCTGCACCACATGCAGCCGCTGGTAGTATGGGCTCGCGGGCATGATCGGCGGGCCCGTTTTTCGGGAATCGTCGTAGCAGGTCCAGAAGCCGACGTCGTAGACATCCAGCCGGCGAGCCAGAGTCTGTTCCGCTTCATGGTAGAGTCGGCCGGCGAACGGGTCGCCTGACCAGACCGCGTAGTCACGGACTCCCCACAGGGCCCAGACGAACCCGTTCAGGATGTGGTTCGGTCTGCTCAGGATCGTCTCTTCGAGCCAGGTACCTTCTTCGTCGCGGCACAGGACTCCGCCGGGGTGGGCTGAAGCCTCACAACGGAACGCGTTGAACCCCAGCCGAGCCTTGTGCCCATACTCCTCTTCGCGGGTGAGGCCGTACGCGCGGATAAGCACTGAAATCGCCTGTCCCTGTGCCAAGGCCGATCTCCACGGAGCGATGAGGGGTTCCCGGAACTCGAAAGGGAATTCGTATTCCCACAGGTGCACTCCGTCGGAGACTTCCCGGCCATGCGTCAGAAACCAGCCGGCCTGCGCCAGAAAAGCCTCACCAAACCGTGCCGCGAGCGTTCCGTTCCCTTCTGCAAGCGCGTCCAGGTGGAGGTCGTACCACCCCAGCGCGAGCTGGGCTATCGCATTTGGGTTATACTTGAGCCCGAGTGAACCCTTGTAGTCCAGCATGATGACCCCCTGCGCGTCTCGGGGACCCCTGTACGCCGTCTTGGCCGAGAAATTCATGGGATAGCGCCTCACCGACTGGCGATCTTCATCGGTGAGCGTGTTCCACGCGAGATCCGTGTGCCAGAACGACAGGTTGGAGCTGCCCTTGTGGAGCAGATACGCGTCAAGTATTCTGCGCCAATAACGCAGACGTTGAGCCACCGACGATATCGCGTGACCGCCGCACATGAAACGATTGACCCTCGCTCCCAGTCTGAGTGGACGTCGCTCTCCCCGCATCCCGCGCCACGAACTCCACAACAAGAACACTAGCTGCCCAATAGTTCAAGCCTTGCACGTGAACAAGTGTTCAGTTCAGCAGCTCCAGGTGTGCGCAAAGGGTCCCTCCTCGGCTGCGTGGAACCAATTCGCCCCGCCATCGGTCTTCATGCGGACAGACCAAGGTCGACGCTGATTGTGCTTGCGGCTCCCAGCCGCCTTTCGGAAACCGCAATAGCCCGGACCACTGTAATCGGGGTCATTTTCAAGATGTTGTTCGCTCACAGCTTTCCCCCATTTGCAAGGCCATCGGGGTTGGGAGCAGGCGAGACCGGTAGAGTGGTCACGGGATGAAAACAGCTACTGGCGGCAGTGCCTTCAAACGCGTCGACGAGTCGCGTCCGCATCTCCGGGTCCTGCCTGAAAACGGTCATCCAGACACTGAAGAATCCATAGCCCATGGCGGTTCTCACCACCGCACGTCGGACGGCATCGTTTTCGGGATTGCCGTCAACGTCCTTTTTTGCCTCTTCCGCGACCAGCCAGGCCTCCATTCGTTGAGACGTCCGCTCGATTGCCAGTGGCCTGTCTTGCTCGTCCAGCCTTATGTCCGGCCTCTTCTCGAGACCCGTCAACGCGAGAGTAGCCTCCGCCATGGCAGTTATGGTATTCGGGAGGCCGTCTGAAGGACCAACGGCCCCATCCGGAGAGTACGCAAAAGCCACGAAAGTGTTATCGCGGTCGGGCAAGAGCACGTCAGCGAGAGCTACTCTCTTGTCTTTTTTCGTGGAGTTGCAGTTTTTGCAGGCAAGCAGGAAGTTCTCCCAGCGTCCGATGAGATGTGGGTGGCCATGAGCCCCATCCTTCGGCTGGATGTGTTCCACATGCAATCCGCTCACGATGCGACGTTCACAATAGCTGCAATAGTTCCCCAGACGGCTGACGAGGTGCGGAAAGGCCGCTCTGTACGGGTCAAAATCGTGAGGTTGCGGCGATTTGCCGCGCCGTACCGGCCGCATCACATTATTCTCCCAGCTTTGCGGCGCGTTTCATCTCCAAGAATGCCTGAAACGCCGGATTGTCCGAATACAACGCAATGGATTCCTCAAGTTTTTCCTTGAAGGCAGCCAGTTTTTCTTCAGGAGTTTGCTCGGCCTCCTCAAGGGTTTCGAGATAATGCCGCGCCGCTTCCTGCATCTCTTCGTAGCGTGCGCTGACCTCTGGTTTGGCTATCTTCATGATCTGCCGTGCGATTTCTTGAAGAGGTTTGTTGGCCACTTGTGCCGGCGGGTGTCCGTCGAGCATCATGAGCTCCTCCCCGGACCTCAACGACTGTATGAGGAACGGCGAATGCGTGGCCGCGAAAAACTGGATCTTCGGAAACGTTCTGCGGAGGTCTTCGATCACATGGCGTTGCCAACGTGGATGCAGGTGGAGATCCAATTCGTCGATCAGCACCACACCGGGGGTCTCTTCCAGCACTTTTGGGCCCAGATGGGGATTCAGAGTTGCCGCCTTCATTGCGATGTCCCCGACCATTGCCAGCATGCAGCGTTGCCCGTCGCTCAAGTTGGTGAACGGATGCCTGAGTTGGTTCTCGAGTTCCACTATGACCTGCCGAACCTTGCGATAGTAGCGTATGTCTTTCGCTCCCTCGATACAGCGGACCATCGCATCACGAACCGGTAGGTAGCCGGCCGGGGGGTGGCCTCCCTCATCGAAGGTGATCCAAGCTTGGTCGCGAATCCACTGCATAAGACCGGGCACGGACACGCGACCATCGAGGCAGTCACGGTAGGCCTCCAGGCGGGAAAGCCCTTCTTTGCCCCGAAAGTCTTCCGAACCCTTCACCTGCGCTTTGTCCCCTTGGTCGTCCCTCACGCGACCAGTACCATAGTAGGAGATCAGCGGAAGCAACACGGTTTCTCCTGACTTCACCTTCTTATCTGACAGCCCGGACAGTTCATGGAGTTGACGGGCTTCGGTGTACGTGGTTAACCCCACCGGAGTTTTCAGCGCGCGGGACCAGGACACCGGTTGCCCTAATACTTCACCGGTTGCTTCGATCTCACAGGGATATTGCGACTCCCAGTTAAAGGCGGTGCGTTGTTCCCCATCGTCGTCAACAATTTCTTGTTCAAGACTCTCCAGCCGGACCTCATGGAGGTGTATGTCGCGGGGTTGGCATCCTCGTAACCCAAGCAACCAGCCTCCAATTGCGACGGAGAGGGCATCCAGCAGAGCGGTCTTCCCCGTCCCATTCTCGCCGACGATCAGGTTGAACTCGGGATGAAACGAGCACTCCAGTTCCTTGAAGCCCTTGAAATTTCGGATATTCAGGGTGTCAATGCGCATGACGACCTCCGCTGCGGGGGCACTTGCCCGCATTCTGCGCGTGTACGGAAGCCGCATGTGGTTCCGCGTACGCGGCTCTTCGCAGAGATGGGAACGATGACGCGAATTGCCTGGTCAGGTTGTTGAGCTGCGCCGGGCTGACTCAACGAGACTCGTATAACACAACGAAGCGCTTCCGGAAAGCGCCACGGCACTACACTCCGGCTACGGGAACGGGACCGTCGACGAACATGGTGCACCAGAGCTCGATACAAAGAAGCGAAAGCACGGTGAAACTCGCGTCGACCGTTCCCTGTCGGTTCAGGTCGACAGTCCTCTTGACCGCAGCAGGATCAAACAGGCCGCGCATGGCGACTCGTTCCGGGCTCAGGAATTCTTGGATCATGGGGGCAAGCTCCCTCTTCACCCACGTCCGGACCGGAGCAGCGAAGCCTGTCTTGCTGCGGTACAGCACGCCAAGGGGCAAGTACGGTTCCATGGCCTTCTTCATAATCCACTTTCCCACAGAGCCTCTCTGCTTGAACCCGAGCGGCAGCCGAGCGGCAAACGCCACGAGCTCAGGATCCGCGAACGGGACTCGCACCTCAACTCCCACGGACATGCTCATCTTGTCGGTGTAGTTGAGATTGTGATCGGCGAGGAAGTGCCTGCCGTGAAGGTAGAGTAACCTGTTCAGTGGAGGCACCTCGGGTCCGAGCGCGGCCAACGAGTCTAAAAGAGGTTCGGTCAGTGCGGCTCCGGCGAGCTTTTCCCTCAGATACGAGCCGTACAAATCTTCTCGCAGTCTGGGTTCAGTCCACTGCAAATAGCTCGCGATGCGCGCGTCACCGTCGAGGTCCGCATATTGAAAGGCCCGGGACAGACGCCTGAGGGCCGGAATTGACGGCGGGACTTGATCCGCTGCGACCTTCATCCCCTTTCGCACGGGGCTCGGAAGCCACGACCAGAAGCGTTCCAGCATGAGCGCCCGATGCGCCCTATATCCGGTGAAGAAGTCATCACCGCCCGCACCCGAGAGGAGCACCTTAATGCCGTGTTCCCGAGCCAGTCGACTCACCAGCCACACACTGATCGGTGCGAGATCGGCCTGGGGCTCGTCCAGGTGATAGATCGCCTTGGGCAACAAATCGGCCATGTCGCCCCCAAAGCGGATCACGTGCAGATCCACACCCAAGTGCCGCGCGGCCTGCCGAGCATACGGAAGATCGTCCACGAAGCCCTCGTCCTGTTGCTCCGGGGCATCCACCGTGAAGCATTGCAGCTTTTCCCCGTTTGCGTGCTTCCGAGCCATGGCCGCCACCGACGCGGAATCGCAACCGCCTGAAAGGAACGCTCCCACCGGGACATCCGCGACCATCTGTCGCTTCACGGCAGCATCCAGGAGCGCCCTGTATTGCCGAAGGGCTTCCCGCTCCGGAATCGGCTCGATCGGTTGATGGTAGGGAAGCTCATAGAAGCGCCAGTGTCTCTGAGCGCGCCCGTCCGCTACCCTTATCGCGCAGCCGGGTTCGAGCTTTCTCACTGCCTCGATCATCGTCACGGGCGACGGGGCCCAAAGATAGGTCAGATAACTGCGGACCGCTCCGCAGTCGAGATCCCTGGGCACGCTCGGATCGAGGAGGATCGCCTTGAGTTCGCTTGCAAAGAGGAAACCCTTGGGCAGTTCACAGTAGTACAGCGGTTTGACTCCGATTCCGTCTCTGGCAAGCAACAACGACCGATCCCGCGTGTCGTAGAGTGCAAATGCGAACATCCCATCGAGTCGGCCGAGCATGCCGTTGCCGTCCCGGAGGTAGAGGTTCACCAGCACCTCGGCATCCGACCTGCTCCTGAACGCGTATCCGTTCGCTACGAGCTCTTCCCGAAGTGCAGCGAAGTTGTATATCTCCCCGTTAAACGTGACGCAGACAGTGCCGGTCGCATCCCACATGGGCTGGCGAGCGGCAGCGGTCAGGTCTATGATCGCCAGGCGCCGGTGAGCCAGACCCACCAGCGCTTCCGCGTCCCAGCACAGACCCGTGTCGTCCGGGCCTCGATGCGCGACGCTGCTGCTCATCCGTTCGAGGAGCCTACGGTCGAAATCACCCTGAAAACCCGCGATACCGCACACACACAACCTCGTCCACCACTGTAGTGCCCTGCGTAAGAAACTGCGGCAGCCTGCACCCTCCCCTTGCCCCAAATGCTGTTGACTTAAGGACGAACACGTCGCCGCTGATCGTCACCCCGCGAAAGCCGGGGTCCAGGAAACCCGCAGAAAACCTGGATTCCTGCTTTCGCAGGAATGACGGGAAGAGCGCCCGCTGCGGTCAGAGAGCTTAAGTCAACAACATTGCCCCTTGTCGCTCCCATCAGTGGAGGGGAAGCGCATTTTCTGATAAAGGGTTTCCCCCGGAAGACTTTCTGATAAACAGTTACGGAATTACTTGGTGACTTCCTGGTTCATTCCCTATCTGCGCGGGGAAGCGGCCATCACCATTTTCGGGCATAAGAGACATCTGTCCGGGGGGTTCCGTCTTTCATGGGCATCACGAAAGGCCCGGTATTCACCCGTCGCCCATATCTCGGACAGGGACTTGTCTCCAACGTTGCCGAAACGGAATGAGGGAGCGTCGGGAGTCGGCCGCACAGCGACATTCGCAAACACGCAAGGCCATACCGAGCCATCA
Source organism: Thermodesulfobacteriota bacterium (assembly GCA_040755955.1). Lineage (GTDB taxonomy): Bacteria > Desulfobacterota > Desulfomonilia > Desulfomonilales > Desulfomonilaceae > JBFMAA01. The sequence goes on along the minus strand of JBFMAA010000016.1, from coordinate 39,170 downwards.
GCGGACACAACCACCGCATTGGTTACGTGCTCGGTACAGTATCCGATCTTCCGGGTGTGTGACGCGAGACGATAGTGTACATCCACGCCTCTTTTCCGGCCTTCCGACGCTGCGTGCTCCAAAACCGAGAGGAAGCCTGCCTCTTCTTCAGGCCCTTCCGGAGCCAGGGTTTCCGACGCGAGCCCATCGTGCGGTACCAGATCCAGAGTACTGATCACCACCTGACTGACTCCCATACCTTCCAGAAGCCGCGGCAACTCAACCACATCCTGCAGTCGGGAACGCAGCGCCAAATACGCGATGTGCACCGCGGGCGTCCGGGAATCTCGAAGCACCTTCGTCCGATGCAGGATCTCGATGGCTCTCAGGACTGATTCGATACGCGCCCCGCCTCGAATCTCGTCTTGCCTGTCATCCGTGCCTGCAAGCGAGAACGCGACCGTGTCGAACCCTACTTCCACGAGACGTTCGCAGGCCTCGGCGGTGCAGAGCGTCCCGTTGGTGGTAGTTCCGATTCTGCACGAGGCTTTCTTCGCGATGCGAGCCATCTCAAAGAAGTCCGGATGGAGCAGCGGCTCCCCCCAACCCTGCAAATGGACCATCTCCGTCCAAGGAAATGACTTCGCCAGCCGCCGGAACACCTCTATGTCCATGTGTCCGGGATGTCGGTTTCCGCGAAGGACCCAGTTCGGGCAGTACGTGCACCTTGCATTGCAGTGCGTGGTGACTTCGACCTGTATCCAGTCCAGATGAGGGGCTGTGAGCTTGTACCACAGTTCTCGAATACCGCGGGGCTTGTTGCTCATGGCCGTTCCCCCCACGCGTTCTTCAGTTCGCACAGTTCCATCAGCGGACTGTTCGAGAAGAAATTGAACTTCCAGTAGAATCGGATGGCAGGAGTGTTGCATGGATGAACATACAGAAATATCGACTTCACCCGATGCGCTCTCAGCCATTTCATGTGTGCATCCATGAGACACGTTCCCAGACCCAAGCCTCTGAATTCGGGCAGCACAAACAGGGAAACGATTTCGCCTTGAAGGTATCTGTTGATCGATGACACGCAGTAACCGGCAATGTCGTCAGCGACCTTGACTACGTCGAACTTGATTCGGCATTCCCCGGCTCGTTTCTCGAACTCGTGCATCTTGTGAGGCCAGTTTTCGGGAAGGTCTTCCCCAAAGAACTTCCGGTGCAGCGAGCTATTGTGCGCTTGAAGCTGTTCCCACAGCGACCTGATGATGTGGAAATCCGCGATATCGGTCTCAATGATATGCATTTTCCCCTACCCCCAGTTTGCCGCTCAAGGGATATCCCCGCGGTATGCGATGCGAAGGCTCATCACCGGGATCGCTAAGGACAAGGCAGTAATGCATGCGCCCCAGAACCAGAACGGCAAGAAGAGCACTTGCTGGATTTGTGCGGTATCGGAAATCCCCAGGGGACCCGCTGACGGGGTGAACAGGTAATCGAGCCGGAGAAACATGCCGACGCACGCCTGGACTCCCAAGAACTGCACCGCACATGCTTGGATTCCCGCGGAACCTCTGAGCGGGACTGCCATTACGGCCAATCCCATCAACGGAATCGCCACGGCTCCAAATAGCGAGCGTACCCACAAGGCCGTCGAGGTCAACAGGAGGCCTCCCAGAAGCCACAGGGAGACTCGAGTCGCCTTCTCGCTTCGCGAAGACATAATGAGTATTGCTCCGGCAATGGGCGGGCCCATAGGCCCTGCTCCGGCGACGAGGGCCTGGCCGAGATTCCCCAGAGCCAGAGGTCCCCAATAACACGCGGCACCAGACCCGTCGGAATAGACCATGAGCTTCGTGAAGCTCCCTCCCAACATGAGCGCAGCCAATCCGTGAGCCATTTCGTGAAACCAGGTCGCCAGAATCGTGAATGGATACAGCACGTAGTTTCCGCCCGGAACTTGCCAAAGGACCACGGTCGCGGCAGCCGCTCCAACCAGCCACCAGAGTCTCTGACGTGCTGTGTGAGGCGAAGGTTCCGGCATGGATCACCTTCAGGCTTTGATTGCTCGTTGCGCCGTTGACCGGCAACGGCTCGTCGAGTATATTCGACTCCATCGGGGCAGAACGCAAGCCAAAAAAGGCAGCCGGATAGACAGTCCCGCGTGGGGGCAGCGGCACATTTCGCCCGCGTCCCGCTGTTCCTGCCAAGGTTGGGGGCTCTTGGATCTTTCATCAACCCCCGGAATTCCGAACCATGTCGCTTTAACGGAGTCCCATGTCTCGTGAAATAGTCTCCAGATCCGATTCCGGACGGTACCGGGTCGTTACTGTCGTCGGAGCGCGGCCCAATTTCATGAAAGCCGCGCCCATCGAGCGGGCATTGTTCAGCCGGCCCGCTGTCGAACACCTGCTCGTTCATACGGGCCAGCACTACGATCAGGCGATGAGCTCGGTCTTCTTCGAGGAATTGGGCCTGCGCGAACCTGCTCGGCATCTCGGAGTCGGGTCCGGCAGGCACGGAGAAATGACCGGCAAGATCATGATCGCCTTCGAACAGGCTTGCCTCGAACTGGAACCGGACCTGGTCGTGGTGGTGGGCGACGTGAATTCGACTGTCGCGGCCGCGCTGGTGGCCAGAAAGCTGTTCGTGCCGGTAGCTCACGTGGAGGCGGGCCTCAGATCCTTCGATGAAAGCATGCCGGAAGAGCACAATCGCCGTCTTACCGACCATTTGTCGAATCTGCTCTTTGCCAGCGAGCCTTCCGCGGTGACGAATCTCAACCGCGAAGGTATAGATTCGGATCGAGTCCACCTGGTCGGCGACATTATGCTGGAGACCTTGCAGGGCTTCCTCCCGCGTATCCGGGAGAGGCGGAGATGGGAAGAGCTGGGTCTCGCCAAAGGGTGTTATTCGCTCGCCACCATTCACAGACCGTCGAACGTGGATGATCCCCGGTCACTGGAAGAAACCGTTCGGCTGCTGAGGCTGGTGCCGGGTCCTACCGTATTCCCCGTGCACCCGAGAACTGTGGCAAGCCTCGAGAAGTTCGGGCTCACCGGTCTGTTGCATGACATTCCCGGCATGGTGACCCTCGCTCCGGAACCGTACCTGGAGTTCGTGTCACTGCTGGAGGGAGCCCGCGTGGTGATCACCGATTCGGGGTCGATTCAGGCGGAAGCGTCGTTGTTCGATGTCCCGTGCCTGGTCTGCAGAGAAAACACTGAACGCCCCATCTATGTCGAGCAAGGGACCACCGAGCTGGTCGGAAGGGACGTGGAGAAGTTCCGGGAAGCGTTCGAAAAGATGGCGTCCGGACAGTTCAAGAAGTCCGCGCCGATGGTCAGCACACTCGGCTTGCATGTGGCCGAGAAGATCGCGGAAATTATGGTCGATTACTTGACCGCGGGTCACAAATCTTCACTCTGAGAACGCAAATAGTCACCGAAGAGCCCTGTTTGGCGGTACGGAGTCCGTTTCCCTTCCTGACGGCGGCGTCTTGAGTAGGGATCTGGGGTTATTGTTGTGTATCTCAGATTGACATCAGTCTTACCCATCTATATGGTTGATCGTGACGAGTACTCCGTCCCGACCGGCAGATTTCCAACGGTCGGCAAAGAGGTGATCAATGGGGCTCAACGAGGAAATAGAAACCATGAGAAAGGAGATCCGCACCGATGGGTACGCAATGTCCATTGGTGAGTGGATCAGTCTCTACGAAAGCAAGGAAATCGACATTCATCCGGATTTCCAAAGGTTTTACCGGTGGAGTGGTATTCAGAAGAGCAATCTCATCGAGTCTATTCTGATGGGTATCCCGATTCCCCCCATATTCGTCAGCCAACGCCAGGACGGCGTGTGGGATGTCATTGACGGCTTGCAGCGTCTTTCCACCCTTTACCAGTTTGTAGGATCGCTCAAGGATGAGAACGGAGAGACCGACGCGCCTTTGAGGTTGGAGAAGACGAAATATCTGCCTTCCCTCGAAGGCAAGAAATGGAATGATCCCGAGGACCCTGACAATTCCTTGACCGCGGAGCAGAGACTCCTCATCAAGAGGACCAAGATCGGCGCAAGCATTATCATGCGCGAAAGCGACCGAATTGCCAAGTATGAGCTCTTCCAGAGGCTCAACACCGGAGGTGCGAACCTGACTCCGCAGGAAGTCAGGAATTGCATAATGGTGATGGTCAATCCGGGGTTTCACGAATGGATTACGACGCTGAGCGCACATCAATCGTTCCAGGAATGCATTGCTTTGTCCGAGAAGAACAGACTGGAGCAGTATGATCTGGAACTCGCGTTGCGGTTTCTTGTGTTTTCGACGCTTGATATCGAGCATTTCGATCTCTCCGAGGACGTGGGGGAGTACCTCACCGACAGGATGGTCGAAATGGCAACCGGCAACGACTTCGACGCCGAAGAGGCTGAGATTCGTTTCCGCGAGACATTTGACCACATTTGTGCGGCGCTGGGCGAAAGCGCATTCAGGAGGTTCGACGGCAAGAATTTCAAGGGGGGATTTCTCCTTTCCCCTTATGAAGTTATTGCCTGTGGTCTGGGCTTTGATCATCCGACGTTCCCTTCGATAGAAGACACGGCTCAACGGACACGAGATCTGTACTCGAATGAAGTATATCAGAAGTGGTCCGGCTCTGGAGTCGCGGCAAGTCGGCGGTGGCCTCACCTCATTCCTCTCGGTCGGGAGATGTTTCGACGATGACGATTCGCACAACCAGCGACTTGACCGACAGGCTTGATCGGGAACTCGCCTGGCGCAAGAAGGAACTGTCGGATCTCAAATACTACATAGACCTGACCCCGGCGAATGCTGCAAGGCGAAAGGTTCTGGGCCGTTGTGCGGTTGCCATGCTATATGCCCACTGGGAAGGTTTTGTGAAGATCGCCGGCCGCTGCTTTCTCGAGTTCGTGGCCATGCAGAGACTTCGGAATGAACAGCTTCATCCCAACTTGTTGACACTCTCCATGAGACACCAAGTGAAACTCCCTGATACAGCGCGTAAGCTATCAGACTTTGGCAAGATCACGGAGTTCTTCCTGTCCGGCATTGGGAGGAGATCTGCAATTCCGTTCAAGAGCGCTGTTGATACGCGATCTAACCTGTCTTCATCCCAGCTCCAGGAAATCGTGTGGTGCCTTGGACTTGACTACGCTGCCTACGAGACGAAAGAGCACTTCATTGACTCAGTCCTCCTTGGCAGGCGCAACTCAGTGGCTCACGGCGAAGGTATGATCGTTGATCCCGACGAATTCGACGCAATGCGTGACCACGTGATTGAGATGATGACCACCCTGAAGACCCAGATGGAAAACGCGGCGGTATTGAAGACCTACATGAAGTGACCGCCTTTCCCTCTTCTGAAAGGCCCGGTCAGGCGGGACTGAAAATCCGAATTCGAGAAGCTCGTAGCCGTATCGGTAGTGCTTGGGAACCGTGGGCAGACCGACCTTTCAGACATGCCCCACTTCTCGGGAGCTTCTAGGACGGAAGACACAAAAGGGTTCGGCGGCGAAGTGTCCTCTATGCGATCGGAAATGGTGTTCCTCCTGCACTGTGCGTTTCCGAGGCACGGAGCCGCGAAGACCGCGGAGGTCCGCGACGCGATCGGAGCAGATTTTGACTGGGAGTTCCTGCTTGCGTCAGCGTCTCATCACGGCTTGATGCCTCATGTCTGGGAAGCCTGCGTGAACCGGTTTCATGACCAGGTCCCCGCGGAGATCATAGAGCGGCTGCAACGGATCGGAATCGCCGGTTCAGTGCGGAACCATCTCTGGGCAGGAGAGCTCTTTCACCTCCTGCACACGTTCGAGGCTGCGGGGATTGGCGCGGTCCCGTTCAAAGGACCGGTGCTCGCGGAATACCTATACGGAGAGCCCTGGCTCAGAGAAATCAGCGACCTCGACGTCATCGTGCGTCGCAAAGACGTTCCGGCGGCAGTAGATCTCATCGCGCAGCTCGGATACGTAAGCCTTGTGGAGCTTCCGAAGCCGCAGCTTCCTCCGTACATCGAAACCCACACGGCATTGGCCTTTGTCCACACTGGCAGCAGCGTCCGGATCGATCTCCACTGGGGGCTGTCCTGGCGAGTCCAGCCGACGCTCTTCGACACCGAAGCAATCTGGGACAGGCTTCAGACAGTAACTCTCCTCGGGCGGCCGGTTCCCGGAATGTGTCCCGAGGATCTCATGATCGCGCTGTGCCTGCACCACTCGAAGGACATGTGGAAGAGGCTGATCATGGTCTCGGACGTGGCTCGATTGGCGGCTTTGCACCAGGACATCGAGTGGCCCTCGCTCCTGTCGAGGGCGGATCACGCAGGCACGGGGATCATGCTGCGAATGGGCTTATTGCTCGCATTGGACATGTGCGGGATCGAACCACCCGCAGCGCTGCAAGACAGGACTCGGAACGGGCCTCGGATCACCGGTCTCGTGGAGGAGGCCAAACGCAGGTTGGTCCAAGCCGGCGACATCTACCCGAACACCTGGGACAGCGTGATCTACTTCCTCAAGACCATGCAGAAAAGGTCTCATCAGGCGTTGTTTGTGCTGCACGTGCTCGCGCACCCGGGTCTGGAAGACAGGGTGGCCATGCCCCCTGCCGGCCTGCGATCCATCCTTTTTCGCGCATTGCGAGTGTGCCGTCTGCTGAAGGCGGGGCTGACCGTGCTGTGCAGAAGACTGCTTGGCGAGCGGAGGCGATAGCCGGACCGTGACGTTCAGGGGATTGCCCGTCTTCCCCTGCTAAGAGAAACCACGAAGTCACGAAGACACCAAGAAATCATAAGGAGATTCTCATGATGGTATTGCTTCCCACAGGCTGCCTCCGCGCACCTTTTCGCACATACGCTCACACATTTCTCGGCAGCCCGGCGAACCTCTGGTAACATGATAAGAGGTCCTCTCGCAGAGCACGCAACGGCCGGAAAGGAAGAGAGGATTCCTCGCTGTTTGTGGCGCCCTTTTCGAGAGTCGGTCTTCTGATGGTCAATTGCGTGACCGTACGTTGCAATGGCGCTGGTCAGTGATCGGCCACAGAAGTACAGTTGCATGACCCCGACATCATTGGTGGGAAAGGCGTCTCGCCCGTCTCCAAAGGAGTGGCGGGCAGGATGCTCATCCCACCCAAGATCTTTCGGAGTCACCGTCAAGGGGTGTGATCCGTGTCGAACGGGAATACGTCACTGTCCTTCAGCCAGGGAGCACTCAATGTCTTGGGGCCTTGGGGGTGCGATCATTTGCGTATCTGTACTACTATCCTTCAAATTCTTGGCCGGCCGCGAACATTTGTTGTCAGAATCCGCTTCCGCAAAGGGGTTGATGGCTGTGCTTCCTCTGTGGCCGTGCGCGGTGTGAACGAGCGTGGTGTGAACGAGCGTGGAACCAACCATCCCCGCCATCGGAACGCGTGCGAGCCGGGGAAGGTCGACGCGATTATTGGTTGCGGCTCCCAGCCGCTCTGTGGTCTCCTGTGGTGGTTGCTGATCCTGCTCATGATCTGTCAGGTTCCGGTCAGCGGGCTCTGTGAGTCGACCTCGCCGCGGATTTCGTTCATGCCCCAGTGGGTGCCTCAGGCTCAGTTTGCCGGGTACATGGTTGCGTACGACAAGGGGTTTTATGGAAACGCGGGCCTTGACGTCGAGATGCGCACAGGCGGTCCCGGCAAGGACTGTTTTGCTTCTCTTTCCGAGGAAAGCCTAACCTTTTGCACCGGCTGGCTCTCCACTGCCATTCAGAAAAGGGCGTCCGGCGAGAGAATCGTGAATCTGGCTCAGATGCTTCAGCGTTCCGGGCTCCTGGTGGTTGCGCGAGCGCAAAGCGGCATACACACACCCGAAGACCTCAACGGCAAGCGGGTTGGGTTCTGGCCGGGGGAGTTCTCTGTGCCCGGCGCCGCCTGTCTCCGCAAGCACCGCTTACGCGTGGATGTGGTGCCCAACTACACGACGGTGACCCTTTTCCTCAAAGGCCCTGTGGATGCCATCGCTGCCATGTGGTACAACGAGTACCACATGATACTCAACAGCGGCATCAATCCTGACGAACTGACTGTGCTGCGTTTCCCGGACATGGGCGTCGACTTCCCTGAAGACGGCCTGTACTGCCGGGAAGACGCTTTCCTGGCGAATCCGAGCATGTGCGTCGCGTTTGCAGACGCGTCGCTCAAAGGATGGGCTTACGCGTTCGCACACGAAGAGGAAGCGCTCGACATCGTGATGGAATACGCCCTCCGGGCCAACACGGGCACCAATCGCGCCCACCAGCGTTGGATGCTCGCACGGATCAAGGATCTGATGCTGCCTGCCGGCGAGGGCAGGCCCATGGGAATACTCACGCGCCAGGACTATGAGAGAGTCGGCAGCGAGCTCGAAAAACTTTCGCTCATCGAGCGTCTTCCGCGGTACGATGACTTCTACAAGGGCCGCAGCGCGGATGGGGACCGCAACCAAACGGCTGGGAGCCGCAGCCGATAATGGCGGCGGCCTTCCTCGGCTCGCACGCATTCCGCCGGCGAGGAAGGTTGGTTCGAGGCGCAAGGAAGACGCAGTCCGGGCCCGCGTGCCGGATCGCTGAGCCTGTGAAGTCCCAGGAGAGTCTTCCGGGGGAAGCCCTTTATCAGAAAATGCGATTCCGGGGGAAGGAACTTCTTGCAAGAAGTCCCTTCCCCCGGATCCCCTTCCGAAAACTCTTAGAATATTGGATGGTTCTGGCCACCCAAGGAGTTCTCGAACTGTCGGTCCGGGACTTTCATCCTTCGTTGTGGCGGCGAGCCATGACAGTTCTTGTCGAAAAGACAAACAATTCGACCCGGGAAGTGCAGATGATTTGGAGGATTCGCAACAGTATTGTCTCGAAGATGACGCTACTGGTCATGGGTGGAGCATCTCTCGTGTTTGCGCTTGTGGTGACGTACAGCTATCTCTACTCCCGGGAGATCATCCTCAACGAGGCGGAACAAAACGCTCGCAATCTCGCGCTTTCCGTTGCCGGACGCATCGAGCAGGAATTCCGGGCGGTGGGCAAGATCCCTGAAGGACTGGCTCGATTCCTCGAGAGTCAGCCTTGCGAACGGGAGCGGAACCTTTTGGCGCTCCTGCGCGGCGTCGTCTCGGACAACAGGGAAATATTCGGTGCTGCCGCGGCCTTCGAACCGGGGGCGTTCGTCAAAGAGCTGCGGGCGTATGCCCCCTATTTCTTCAAGACCGACGTAGGCATCCAGTATGTGCAGATCGCGTCACCGAATTACGACTACTTTCAGCAGGACTACTACCACATCACAAAGCTTTTGAACAAGCCGCTCTGGACCGAACCCTACTTTGACGAGGGCGGCGGAAACATCCTTATGGTTACGTACTCGGTTCCGCTTCATTGGCCGTCCGAGCAAGGGAAGCAGGGGTCGTTCCGCGGCATCATCACCGCAGACGTGTCCCTGGAGTGGCTTGCTGCGCTGGTGAACTCGGTACGGGTCGAGAAGTCCGGCTATTGTTTCATCATTTCCGACACGGGAAAATTCGTCACCTACCCCCGTCGCGAGTACCTCATGGCGGAGTCGATCTTCAGTATCGCCGAAGAGCAGCATTCGCCTCGTCTCAGAGACATGGGTCGAGCCATGATTAACTCGATATCCGGTTTTGAAGACATCGGATCGGATCTTACGTCAACGGAGGCATTTCTTGCGTTTGCCCAGATTCCGTCTCCAGGCTGGTCGTTGGCCGCGGTCCATCCAAAAGAGGAATTGTTCGCGGAGGTCACGGCTCTGCATCAACGGACGGTGCTGTTGGCCGCGGTCGGCGTGGGTCTTCTGTTTGCGGTGAGTTTGTGGGTAGCCCGATCCCTGACCCGGCCGCTGCTGCGCATGGCCGACGCAACCCGGAAGGTGGCAAAAGGCGACCTCGATATAGACCTTACCGCGATCCACACCACCGACGAGGTAGGTCAACTTGCCCGAGCGTTCGGGCACATGGTGGAGGGGCTCAAGCAGCGCGACTTCATCAGGAGCACCTTCGGGCGATATCTGACCAAGGAGGTGGTTACTCGTCTCATCGAGTCGCAGGACGGCCTGAAACTCGGCGGCGAGGCAAGGGAAATCACTCTCATGATGTCCGACCTTCGGGGATTTACCGCGCTTACCTCGCACATGGCTCCGCAAGACGTGATCTCCTTTCTCAACCGTTACCTGGGCCGCATGGTGGAAATACTGATTGAGCATCGGGGCATCATTGACGAGATTATCGGCGACGGAATCCTCTCGTTCTTCGGCGCACCCGAGCCTTTGGAAGACCATCCGGCCCGTGCGGTGGCGTGTGCGCTGACGATGCAGGCCGCGATGGCGCAGATCAACGCGCTCAACGAGGCAGACGGCCTGGCGCATCTCGAAATGGGCATAGCCGTGCACACGGGAACCGTGGTGGTGGGCAACATCGGTTCCGAGAAACGATCCAAGTATGGGGCGGTCGGCTCAGAAGTGAACTTCACCGGCAGAATGGAATCCTACGCGGTCGGCGGGCAGGTGCTGATCAGTGAGGCCACGTACGGCCGCATCAGGGACCTCGTCGAAGTGAAGCATGTGATGCAGGCGAAGATGAAAGGCATTCCGGGGAAGGTGATGCTCTATGACGTCAAAGGCATCAAGGGGCGGTACCAAGTGACCCTCCCCGAAAAGAACGAGACCCCTCGGCCATGGCCGGAGAGGCTCAAGGTGCTCCTGTGGCGACTGAGAGAGAAGGTTGTGCAGGAAACCGCGCTTCAGGCCTGGATCACGCACACTTCCGACACATCCGCGATCATTCTCCTCGGGAGCCGCCTCGAACAGTGGGAAGACATCCGCCTGGTACTGCACACCTCGGAAACGGATCACGTCGAAGGCGAGGTCTATGGCAAGGTGGTCTCCGTAAGCGAGAAAGACCACCAGTACGAGGCACTGGTCCGACTGACCTCGATGTCGCCTCATGTGCACAAGTTCTTTCGGCAACGGGCGTCCGTCGCATGATGTGTGTGCGCAAACTGAGCCGACAAGATAAAAAAGGCAAAAAAAAATGGTAGCTGACGACAAACTTGCCTTGACAGGGCATGGCGTTATCTAGTTACATGCCTATTGTCTCTATGAGCAGGTTTCCACTGGCCGCTCGAAAGCAGATGATCTTGACCGGGTCTGCCGCACTCTCCCGTCCAGGCACCATGACCGCAAGAGTCGGGGCAATCACCCGGCTGAGGTTGCGGCAGCGTGAAGGTAACCGATCACCGGGAATACAGAAGAAGCAACATACAGGAACAATAGGTTGAAGTCATTGCACCTGAGCTGAAAAGACCGTTGCCTGCTTGGGTTACCCCACCGGCCGGCGGTGATTACTCTGTGTCTTGGTGGGGTGCCGCGGCCTTCGGTACGTCAATGATGTCACGGTGCACTTCTGCAACCCGGGACTTACGCCCCGGGCTACTTTCTTGCGTCCCTACGGGACTCAGCGCGGACCTCCGGAGCCCCGAAGGGGCGGCAGAGAGTAGCCCGGTGCGTGAGCGCCGGGCGCCGGAAGCAGTGAAACAGATACAAGCCCTCAGAGGACTTGATTATTCCGATGGGTTATCTGAAGCCAAGACGCGCTGCTCCCGTCTTTGTGTCTTCTTGGTGAACTCTTACGACGGAAGCTGTGGAGCCCGACCATCCCCAAGGCTCCTTCCAATAATTCGGAAAAGGAAGTAAAGCTATGGACGACCGCGATCTGCAGAGTGCTATTGTCAAGAGTATGAGCGACGGGGTTATCACTGCGGACAAGAAGGGGCTGGTGAGCTTCATCAACCCTGCCGCGGAAGCCCTCACGGGCTGGTCCGGTGCAACGGCCGCAGGCAAACCTCTCAAGGACGTGTTCAACGTGGTGGATGAATCCACGGGCAAGCCGCTCAAAGACCTCACTCCGAAGGGAGGAGAAGCCTCGCACGTCCTCGAGGCACATCGCACGAAACTCGTGGCCAAGACCGGTTCTTCAACCCCTATCGAAGGGGTGGTAACCCCGATCAAGGAGGGTGCGGGCGCATCCAAAGGCGTGGCGGTCGTGTTCAGAAAGGTCGCGACCAAGAAGGGGGCAGCCCAGGCCGGAATAGCCACGGAGTTGCTGGAACAGTCACCCACGGGCATGCTCTATTGCGACATGAACGGTGAAATCGTGTTCGCCAACAAGGCATTGGCGTCTATGCACAGACGCAAGACGCAGGATATTGTGAAGAAGCACCGATCTGTTCTCCACACGTCCGAGCAGATGATGGCCGTTGACGAGGCAAACCTCAAGATTCTGGAAAGAGGCGAGTTCAAAGGCGAGCTTCGGCACATTCGCGCGGACGGTTCCGAGTTCTCCACGTACATGCAGAGCTCGATCGTGAGGGACAAGGGATCAAAGCCACTGGGAATTGTCAGCGCAGTGATCGAACTTGTGCAAGGCAAAGAGGCAGTCGCCGCGTGCCCGAATTGTAAGGAACTGGAACGGAAACTCGCGGACGTGGAGGCAAGCGCAGCCGAGAACACACGTGAACTGGCCGTGTCCAAGAAAGAGCTCCAGAACTACGTGGAAAGCCTCGAAAAGACGAACGAAGCCCTCAAGCTGGTGATCGAAGGGATCGAGGAACAGAGAAAAGACGAGGAGAAGAAGGTATCCCACAACATAAGTCTCACGATACGCCCCATACTGGATCAACTGAAGTCCCAGGACCTTACCCAGACCGCGGGTTTTCTGTTGAAGTCGCTGGAATTCAACCTGGGAAACATGTTCTCCTCCGCGGGCTTCAAGATCATCAAGGACGGGCACCTGCTGACCCCGAAAGAGATCCGCATCTGCGAGATGATTGGGTCGGGGCTCTCCTCGAAGCAGATTGCGAAGGTCATGGCGATCTCTCCTCAGACGGTGCTGGTTCACCGGAAGAACATCCGGAAGAAACTGGGGCTGGCCAAATCCCGGCAGAATTTGGCTTCGTACCTCCGAGCGAACCTCTAGGACCGCGAAAATGCTCTGGCAGTTCCCCTGTAGTTCTTCCGGGGGAAACCCTTTATCAGAAAATGTGCTTCCGGGGGGAAGGAACTTCTTGCAAGATGTTCCTGCCCCCGGACCCCCATCCTCAAGAAGTTTTGGTATAGTGCGGCTCCCGCTGGTCGCCGCCGAGAAGGCCTGCTGCTCACAGCTCCAGTGGGGGAGCATTTTCGTGGTTGGTTGTGGCCGCGTGCGGTCATGGTGGTTTTGCGAAACGCAGCCGGGAGCCGCAACCAAACGGCTGGAAGCCGTAGCCAATAATCGCGTCCGCCTTTCTCGGTCCGCATGAAGACCGATGGCGGGGATGGTGAGTTCTTCGCAACCGAAGAAGGACATCTTGCCCACTCCGGAAGCTGCTGAGCTGAAGATTTCTTCTCGGCAAGAAAAGGAATTGAATGGTATTGGTAGGAAGTCCCTTCCCTCGGAAATCCCATTCACATGAGGACGTTTCGCATGGCCAAGCCGAGAATCAGCGCAAAGGAAGTGGTCCAGGATATACGTGCGGGGCTGACCGACTCCACCCTGATGGAAAAATATAATCTGTCTCCAAAGGGGCTGCACAGTCTGTTCATGAAGCTGCTGGATTCCGGGGCGATCACGAGGCAGGACCTTGTGTTCAAGGCACCAAACCCGCAACCGGCAGCCGCTCCGGCGGGTCGGGGCCCGGTGGAGGAAACGCCCTTTGTCCCGAGGTCGCCTCAGCCGGGTCCCTCAGCAACCCTGAAGGTGCCGGGACTCAGCAAGAAGGACGGCACGTGGGAGGTGGCCATGGGTGAAGACACGCTCACGTTCTTTCCCAGCGCCGCGGGAGATCCCATGGAGGTCCCGCGATGGGAGGTTGACGAAAGGCTCCACGTAATGCCGCTCTGGGGAGGGCAGGCGGTGCTTGAGGTGCGAGACCGGAAGACGAAGCTGAAGCTGAAGCTCGATCCTGCGGCCCGTGCACGGATCGAGGCGTGGCTTGGGCCTCTGACTGAAAGCAGAGTAAGGGCCGCGTTGGCCAACCGGTTCGCGTACTGCATGCCCGTCGCGATCTTCATTGGGCTGAGTTCCCTTGCCGCGGCCGACTACCTCGGCGTGGTCATGGGAACGGCGCTTGGCGGGCTGTGGATACTGGCCAAATACTGGCCTCGAAAAGAGCTGTTCCTGTTGGATGCCCTCTGGTTTGCGGCATTGACTGCCAGAGTCTCCTTCAACGTGATCACCGGTGACTCACCCTTCTGGCTGATCCTCGTGCCGGTGCTCCTGTTTGCCGGCCTGTTCGGAGTTCTGTATTACCTCGATTTTCGGGAGAAGGAGACCGCGGACGGAACCGTCTAGCTTGGAATCGAAGACCGGGAGGGGACAAACCCGAGTGTTCGTGACTCAAGCTTCGTTTCGCTCTTGCCCCAGGTTGAGACCTGCGGCTATTCACCGCGGGTCCCTTCGGGACGAAAGTCTGTGAACCCCCAAGTGGCTGACTGTGGCTAGCCTGGGGTGTTGACCCCACGGTGCGGGGGACGGAGTGCCGTCCTTAAGTCAGAAACGCTGAGCGTAAACCCCTCCCCTTTCCTGTCGTCGGCACCCTGTCATGGAGGCGATTCTGCCGGAATCTGCTGCGAGACTCGCGCTATTTCTGCGCCCCCAGGTGCGAGGTCCACGGTCAGAGTGTCAAATAGAGCCGCTTGACGTGGTCGTTGTCTATGAGTTCGTCCGCGGGGCCTTCCAGGGCGACGCAGCCGTTTTCGAGCACGTATCCCCTGTGCGCTATTTCCAGGGACTGGCGGACGTTCTGTTCTACCAGCAACACGGTCAGCCCGGTCCGAGTGATTTCCTTCACCGCGTCGAACACCCTCGCCACAACTATCGGAGCGAGGCCAAGTGCAGGTTCGTCCAAGAGCAGGAGCCTCGGTCCGGACATCAGTGCTCTTCCCAGAGCCAGCATCTGCCGTTCGCCACCGCTGAGCGTGCCTGCTTTCTGGGATATCCGCTCTTTGAGTATCGGGAAGAGACCCAGGACAGCCTCCATAGTCTCTCGTCTACGGCTTCTGGCCTGCTTGATGTACGAGCCCATGCGCAGGTTGTCCAGCACCGTCATGTCCGCGAACACCCGAGCTCCTTCCGGAATCGTTGTGATGCCGAGCTGCGCCCTCTTCTCCGGTGCCAGACCGTCCACGCGGGTCCCATTGAACGTAATGGAGCCGGTTCGAGGTTCGTGCAGCCCTGCGATGGTGCGGATCAGAGTGCTCTTGCCTGCTCCGTTGGGTCCAATGATCGCCACGATTTCGTGTGCATCGACGTGAAGGCTTACTCCGTGCAGCAACTCGAGGTCCCGCACAAAGACCCGAAGCCCGTCGATTTCAAGTAGTACCGCGTTCGTCATGTTGGAACTCAAAGGGCCTGCAGCGAGATGACTTCGTCACTTCTCGTCCTCTTCTTCACATGGGCTGAGACCCATGCGACTTCACAGGTGAGGTTACCGACAGAACGACAGGCAAGATGTCTGTCCCCCCCGGAGGCTGAAGTCACACTCGAGAACGCGCATTGGTTTAAGACCCATGGCCGTTGCCTTGCGCCCGGAACGGCTCGGACCTCTTCTGCCCTGAAAGGGCAACCTGTGAATAGCCGCAGGTTTCAACCTGTGGCAAGCGAAGTGAGTCAATCCGGTTCTCTCATGTGGTGGTTGCAGGGTCTATTTTGCCGGAGGCCCTAGAAGCCGGTGGTCTTCGTGCCAAGATAGGCCCGGATGACCTGCTCGTTGTCGACCACCTCTTTGGGGGTGCCTTCCGCTATCTTTGTCCCGTGGTCCAGGACTATGACCCGGTCCGATATGCCCATTACCGCGCGCATCAGGTGCTCCACCACTATCATTGACTTGCCCGTTTCTCGGATCTTTCGCAACAGATCGAGTGTCTCGTCTATTTCGTGGGGGTTGAGTCCCGCCATGTTTTCATCGAGCAGGATGACTCGGGCTCCGGTGGCGAGCGTCCGGGCAAGGTCGAGCCTCCGCCTTTGGGCAACCGACAGCACCGCTGCTCTCTGGTGCCGATACCGCTCCAGTCCGAGGAATAAGAGGATCTCTTCCGCGCGGTCCCGAGCCTGCCTCATTCTGAGTCTCCCACCGTGAAGGGCTGCCACCAGCACGTTCTCGATCACCGACAGCCCGAGAAACGGTTCAGCGGTCTGGGAGGTTTTCGCGACCCCAAGCCTGCAGATTCGGTGCGGTTTCATCCCTGAGACCAATGTGCCCTCGAACCGGACCTGGCCCGATGTCGGCCTGTCCACGCCGGCAATTATGTTGAACACGGTCGTCTTTCCCGCACCGTTGGGGCCGATCATCCCGAGCACCTCGCCCGTTCGAAGGGAAAAGTTCAGCCGGTCCACGGCAAGCAACGAACCGAACAGCTTGGTCAATTGGGTGACTTCAAGTGTTGCCATGAGCTCAGTCGCTCACCCGATGTTGCCGCCGGGCCAGGCTTCCGACCAGCCCCTCGGGCATGACGACCACGACGCAGACGATGATGACCCCTACGATAATCAGGTAGTACTCGACCAGAGTGGCCCCGAGGAGTTCATAGAGCAGACTCAGCGTCATCGCGCCGCACACCGGGCCCATCACGGTTCCCATGCCACCGAGCAGGGTCATGATCACCATCTGCACGGTCTTGTGCACATTGTATACGCCATCGGGAGTGATGTACCCAATCCAATAGCCTTCTATACCGCCGAACACCCCCAGGAAGAAGGCGCTGGTCATGTATGCCTGCAGCTTCACCAGAGTGGTATTCACTCCGGCAATTCCCGCAACGTCCTCTGCCAACCGGATCGCTTTGAGGCCGTATCCGAATTTCGAGCGCTCAATGTACACGTGAACCACCATGACCAGCGCGGTAACCGCAAGCACCCAAAAGAAGAAGAACGTGTTTCCGGGTTCCGCAGGCGGCAGAGTGATGCCGTGACTCCCCTGGAAGAAGGATATGCCCGCAACCCTGTCGAACTCCAAGGTCACCTGTTTCATGGTTTCCGCGAATGCGAACGTGGCGATTGCGAAGTACGCGCCCCTCAGGCGCAAGGTACTGAGTCCGATGGGGAGCGCGACCCCGAGGCACACCACGCCCGCGACGAGCACCGCCGCGAAGAACGGGACCTCCGCTCTCGTTATGGCCAGAGCCGTGGCATACGAACCGATACCAAAGTACACCACCGGGCCGAAATCAATGTACCCCGTGTACCCGCTCATGATGTTCCAGCAACCGGCCAACCCTATCCACAGGACGATCAGACCGGCCACTCGGATCAGGTATTCGGAGCTCGTGATCCAGGGGATCGTCGACACCAAAGCACACGCACACACAAGATATGTATAAGGTTTCCGCAAGGTCATAGCTCACCGAGCATTGCGACACTTATAGCGGTTCTCGTTAGTTTCCACCGATTGGCGGGCTGGAAAGCCCGCCCCACAAGCCCTGATCCGACATGAACCGGAAGTTGCTCTCGAGAACCGGTATAGTCCGGAAATGCGAATTCTGGTGAAAGGGGCAAGGGAGACACGCGTGAACTTGGGTGCCTTTGCCCGCTCACCCGGCCTTGAAACCGGCTATTGTGAAACGTCCCTGCGGGACGGCAGCTCCTGCCGGCCGCGCAAGGGGCGACTGAAGGCAGCCGAACGCTTCAGCGCCGCGAAAGAAGACCAAGCCCAGGTCGCTCCTATAGCCCTTATGTGAACGCCTATGGGGGGGAAGGCGAAACCAGACGCCTTGTGTATTGTCGACGTGGGACACTACGGCGCTGCCTACGCGACGGAACCCTTACCCACGATGCCCGTGGGACGAAACACCAACATGAGAAAAAGAATGACGAATGTGATCGCAACGGACATACCGGCACTGAGATACGTCGCGGTCATGGACTGGGCCACCCCCAGAAACAGACCTCCCAATAGGGCTCCGGGCATGTATCCCATGCCTCCGAGTACGACCACACAAAAGGCCGTGATGGTATACTCCAGCCCCATCTCGGGGAATATCACCACAAAAGGGCTGATGCACGCTCCCGCGAGACCCGTGACTGCCGCCCCTATCCCGAATGTGATTGCGTAGGTTTCACGGACGTCCACACCCATGAGTCTCGCCATCTCTTTGTCCATGGCAGTGGCCCTGATCGCCCGTCCCGTTTCGGTGCCGGCAAGAAAGAACCAGAGAACGCCCGTTGCCAAGAGCGCAACCCAGAAGGTGACCATTCTCGCCCAGGGGATATTGACTCCCCATACCCTTAGACCTGACCCGGAATACGTGGTCGCGACGGACCTGTAGTCGTGGCTCCACAGACTGAGCGCGACATTTGCGATGATGAGGTGAATCCCGAAGGTAAGAAGGTAGCTCATAATGTGGGGCTGGTCTATCACCCTGTTGATCACATATTTCTGTACCAGATACCCGAACCCGAAAAGCAACACGCAGGCAACCGGTGCACTCAGATACGGGTCCACTCCCAACAGTGCAAAACACCAGTAGCCCGTAAATGCCCCGAGCATGATGAGTTCGCCGTGAGCAAGGTTCACCACCCCCATGACTCCGAATACCAGACAAAACCCCATTGAATACGCGGCATAGACACCGCCCAGCAAGAGCCCGTTGATCAGGGCCTGGAAGAACAACGGTTCCATCGACTATTTTCGTTCTTTCCAAGGCTTGAACGGATAGAGCATTTCGGCATCCGCGTGCTCTTTCGGGAAGATGTTCTTGAGCTCGCCGCCCTGAACCTGCACCACCACCGGGGGATGGGCCACGTTGGCACCGTCCTTATCGAATTCCACCCGCCCGTAGCACGTGTCGAAGCCCCGGGCGTGCAGCTTCTCCATGATCGCCACCCGGTGTTCTTTCTTGAGCGGTGGTTTGAGGGCGAGCTCTTCCACTGCCATCTGCTGGGCTACCGCGCCTCCGACGGACGCGGCCTCCACGTAGTCGGGATACCGTTTGAATCTGCCGAAGTAGGCATTGTGGAAGTCCATCGCACTGCCGAACACGTGATCCTTGTAAGGGAGCCTGGGAGTCCACTCGGATGCGGCCATGACCTGCTCCGCGTCGCCCTTCAGCTCAGCCGCGAACCGCGGAACGGTGGGACCGTAGCTGAAGGCAACGGCCTTGGGACTGAAATCGACCTCTTTCATGGCCTTGACGGTGTTCATCGCCACGAGCAGGTGCGAACCCACGAGCAAGATGTCGGGGTTCTTGTGTTTGACCTTTGCCAGTAGCGAATTGTAGTCTTGAAGCTTCATAGGGAACAGCTCGAAGTGTACCACCTCGATTCCGTTCGATGCGCAGTATTTCTTGTATCCCTCGCAGGCGAGCGCGGTGAAGAGGATGTCCGCGCCGATGATAGCCGCGGTCTTGGGTTTGGGCGTCACGGTCCCCAATACCTCGACGCAGCCTCGGACCTCTTCGGTAGCCTTGCCCAGGGTCCCGAAGTAGTATCGGTATCCCCGTTCGAAGAGCTTATTCGAGCTGGCACCACCGCTGATCATGGGAAATTTGTGCCTCTCCGAGACCGCGCTTTCCGCGAACACCTGGTCGCTTCCGAAGCCGCCGAGGAGCAGGTCCACCTTGTCCCCGACGATCAGTTTTTCCACAAGTTTCGCGCCGGTGGCCTGGTCGCTCTTATTGTCGTAGACTACGAGCTCCACTTTGTGACCGTTTACCCCACCCTTCTTGTTGACCGTTTCCATCCAGAGGGCGTAGGCGTCCTTGACCAGCGCTCCGTCGTGGCCGAAAACGCCCGTCAGAGACACGACCAGCCCTATCCGCAAGGGGAGCGGTTCCGCTCCTACTGCGGAAAACGACGGCAGGACACAGAGTCCCAGGACCGCGAGTATGATGCCTGCGGTTCTTATGGAAATGAAGTTCCCTGGGGAAGCATGGCCCGGCGCCGCAACGAAGCAGGAAAGTCCGCTTCCCAGCTTGCAAGAACCGTCTGGATGGGCAGCACCATCCAATGTTCCAACAGTTTTCGGAAGGGGGTCCGGGGGACAACCCTTTTGCAAAAGGCGGCTGGGAGCCGCAACCAAATTCGCGTCCACCTTCCTCGGTCCGCATGCAGACCGAGGGCGGGGCCGGTCGGTTCTACGCACGCGAAGAGAAGGCACCTTGCTTGCTCCCAGAGCTGCCGGCCCGAAGATTTCTTCTCGAAAAAAGGAGAAATCGAACCTTATTTGCAAAAGGGTTTCCCCCGGGAGACTTTCGTGTGAACTTTTGGTACTGGGCGGTTGCCGCTGGTCCCCGCAGGGGTGTTCCGACAGCTTGTGGGGTCGTATTTCCATCGTTCGTTGTGCCTGTCTCGCGGGCATGGGTATTCTCATTTGGAAACACTCCTGAACGTTCTCCGCGGGGCTGCGTAAAATCCTCGCTTCAAGCCACCGTGGCGCATAACATGGGCATAAGACGGCACAAAACGCAAGAGGAAAAACGATTCCCCTTTCACCCTAAAGGGGTTTCTGACACAATACGCGCTGGGACGGTGAGCAGCCTTGCCAGCATCGCTGGGTTGGTCCTGCACTTATCCCGTTCCCCGGTACGTGCCGTACACGCACCTGACCAGACACCTCTCTCTACGGGTTCGCGGAGACGCAGCAGTGCGAGGGCCTTGCGGGTTCTATCCCCCGCCCTCAGATTGTGACCCCGCGAGAGAGGTGCCCCACGCGACGCTCTCACCAGTTTCATGCGAATTGGGATTGCTCCCACTGTGAGGTACGAAAGTCCCATGCCGACAGCTCAAGAACTCCTTGGATTGTGAGAATCATCCAATATTCTAAGAGTTTTCGGAAAGGAGTCCGGGGGAAGGAACTTCTTGCAAGAAGTTCCTTCCCCCGGAAGACCTTCCTGTGAACTTTCGAAAATCCGCAGCTCCCAGCCGCGCTTTGCCAAACCGTGCCGGCTGGTCTATAATGAAGTCGGAGACGGTCGCAGCCGAGGCGGAATCTCCGCCTGGGTTCTGTGTTAGGCCCCTCCTCGGTACACGTTGTGGAAACGTGGGAACTTGGGTTCGATTCCCGAAACGCCCGGCTCAAGGGGTTTTCGCGAACGCGGCGGGTGTTCGGCCATGCGGGTGAGACCTCCGCCGAGGCCCTGCAATCTCTTGAGACGGGTTCCCGGACCGCGCGGGAAGTGCGGCAAGGAATGCTCGGCACGACTCGTGGCAGCCGCGACCAAAAAGTGCAATTCCGAAGTAAAGTCGCGGAATTGGATGCGAAAAGACTGAATCTGGCAGAACACACCAAGAACGCAAAGAAATTCTCCCTGCCTTGGTGCTCCTTGCGTCCTTTGCGAGAGAATGTCTTTTCAAATCTTCAGGTTCCACCCTTGACCTTTTATTAGCAAGCTTCCCGGCGGAAACCCTTGTGAAAAAGGGTTGTCCCCCGGACCCCTTTCCGAAGACTTTCGGAACATCGGGTGGTTCTGACCATACGGCGAGTTCTCGGGATGTCGGGCGGTGACTTTCATGCTTGGTTTTGGCCGGTCGCAATCGTCAAAGTGGGACACGATAGGAGACTCCCATGGAAACCACCATCACCGCGGCTCTGATCGGAGGCGCGGCAGTATTCTCGATTCTGTTCGTCAAGTATTGCGTGTACAAGCCCCTCGTAGACCGGGTGATCATATGGGAGTACGAGAAGGGTCTCAAATACCACAAGGGACGCTTCGTGAAGCTGCTCGATCCTGGAGTGTATTGGATACTCAAGTTGGATAGCCGCATCGACCGCATTGACATGAGACCCAGTACGTTCGCGGTGGTCGGCCAGGAAGTCCTGAGCTCGGACAGCATATCTCTCAAGGTAAGCGTGTCAGGGACATACCAGGTCGTCGACCCGTATGTCGCCATGAACCTGGTGCAAAACTACTTCCAGAGCCTGTACTTGACCGTCCAGGTGGTGATGAGGGATATCATCGGCTCCAGGCCCATAGATGAACTGCTCGAGAACCGGAGCTCCTTCGACCGGCAGCTCATGGAACAGAGCGAAAAGAAGTTCGAAGAGCTGGGTCTGAAGCTGATTTCCGTTAACGTCCGTGACATCATGTTTCCAGGCGAGCTCAAGCGAGTCTTCTCCAAGGTGGTGGAAGCTCGCAAAGAGGGATTGGCCGCGCTCGAAAGGGCTCGAGGCGAAACCGCGGCTCTGAGGAACCTGGCCAATGCGGCCAAACTCATGGACAACAACCCCGCGCTGCTGCAACTTCGGATGCTGCAGTCCCTGGCTCAGACCGCGGGAAATACGCTGGTGCTCAACTGCGCTCCCGGAGACAATCCGGTGCTTCTGAAGGCGAAGCAGGGCGAGGGCTCCCGCACACCCCCGACTGAGTAGACCATGAAGCACCTGCGGTGACGTATTCCTGATCCACGTGAGTGGCGACCCCTAGTGTCCGTCTCAAAATACGGATCTCGGTCCGGGACAGCCGCGGGTTCGTTCCGTCATTCCGGCGGAAGCCGGAATCCAGTCTTCTTCACAGAACTGGACCCCGGCTTTCGCCGGGGTGACGAGTCCGTCGGATTGGCACGGCAATTTAGGGACAGACCCTTAGCTGTCGTTCCGTAGGGTTTCGGGTGGAGAGCGGATCTTGCCCGTCATTTCTTTGTGACAAGCGAGACGCCTGTCACACCCCTGATTTCGGAGATACACAACTCCGTTTCCGCCGCAAGACCCTGAGCCGGAGAATTCGGATTGACCGCATTCGGGAAATAACACTGCATTTCCATATCTCGGGCCCTGTTGACGAGGCGGGTTTAACCGACAATGGAAATGTTGAACGAGGACCGGCCGTTGATTCAGGACCCCATGACCAATCACCGAACGCGGCGACATCTGGTGCTTACCGGAGTGCTTCAGGGCATCGGATGCCGTCCTACCGTGTACCGGCTGGCGACCCGAATCGGTCTTGCAGGATGGGTGATCAACACCACGAGCGGGGTCTTGATCGAAATCGAAGGGACTGCCGAGCAGTGCGATGCCTTCACCCGAGAACTTCCCGCGGAGATCCCGTTCCCCGGCACGATTCTCACCACTACCGTCCGGGAAATCCCTGCGCAGGGAGAAACCTCGTTCCGCATCGAATCCAGCCGGAAAGCCGAACGCTCCGTGACCCCCATCCCTCCGGACGTGGCCGTGTGCCCTGAATGCGTGGAAGAGCTGCTCGATCCCTCACACCGCAGGTACCTCTACCCGTTTACCACATGCACCCTGTGCGGACCGAGATTCACGGTGGTTCGTTCCTTTCCGTACGACCGGGAACGCACTAGTATGGCCGACTTCCGGATGTGCCCCCAATGCCTGGAAGAATACCATGACCCCGGTGATCGCCGATTCCATTCCCAGACCAACTCGTGTCCGGAATGTGGCCCCAGGTTGAGTCTCGTTGACAGGCACGGGAACCCACTCCGGGGAGATCCGGTCACGACCTCCATCGGGCTGCTGCGGGAAGGTAACATCCTGGCGATTAAGGGGATAGGTGGCTTCCACCTTGCATGCAACGCGCTCGACCGGGACGCGGTAGGCCGGCTGCGGGAGCGAAAAGGCCGCCTCGAAAAGCCCTTCGCAGTCATGATGCCGGACCTGGAGACGGTTGGCAGATTCTGCCGAGTCAATACCGCAGAGCACGACCTCCTCGTTTCGCCGGTCGCTCCCATAGTGCTGCTAGAGGTGCAAGGCCGATCTGTGGCGGAGAACGTGGCTCCATTCGTGGGTACGCTGGGGGTCGTGCTCCCTTACAGTCCGCTTCACCATCTCCTGTTGCGCCACCCTGAAGTCCCGACCGTACCCGCTGAAGTCCTCGTCATGACATCAGGAAACCGGTCGGAGGAGCCCATCGCACGAGACAACCGGGAAGCCTTCGCGCGCCTTCACGATCTTGCGGACGCGTTCCTGGTCCATGACCGTGAGATAGTCCTGCGCGCGGACGACTCCATTTGCAGAGTGATTGCCGGTCGAAGGACGGTCTTTCGGCGATCGCGTGGACTGGTTCCGAGCGGGTTTCCCGTCCCGGAGGATGTACCCGAACATTCCCCCGTGATTCTCGGCGCAGGGGGTGACCTCAAGAACTGCCTGGCCATTGCCGCGGGGAAGCAGGTGGTTCCCGGGCCGCATGTGGGTGATCTGGCTTCGCCGGTCGGTCAGGAGTATTTCAGGCAGTCCGTGTCGGTGCTGACCGGGTACCTCGAGACCCAGCCGAATGTCGTGGCATTGGACCCCCACCCGGAGTATTTCAGCAACCACATGGGCCATGAACTGAACCTGGCAGTTGAGGAGGTCTTTCATCATCACGCTCATGCAGTGAGCCTGCTGTTCGAGCACGGAATCACCGGACCCGCACTCTTCGCGGTCTTTGACGGTACGGGCTACGGGCTCGACGGCACCATATGGGGGGGCGAATTTCTCGTCGCGGATCCCGCACAGTTCTCGAGACGCGGGCACCTTGGGGCCTTTCCCCTCCCCGGCGGAGAAGCGGCCATACGTGAACCGGTTCGCATACTGGCCGGTCTGCTTGCCCAGGCCGGCGGAGGGGAGATTCCCCCGGACATGGAGCCCGTTCTCGGAGACCGGGGTGTTGGGCCCGCCATTTGGTTGGAAGCGGTGAAGAAGGGGATCAATGCCCCCTGGACTACCTCTGCCGGGAGGCTCTTCGACGCGGCCGCGGCAGCAGCAGGGTTCAGAAGGCCCGTGACCTTCGAGGGAGAGGCTGCCATGTGGCTCGAGGCCGTTGCGGATCCGGAGGAAGAAGGCGAATACCCGTTCCTCGTCCACGAGGGAGACCCGCTGGTCTTGGACTCTGCCACGGTCATAGGCGAGTTGGTCAAGGACGTGCTCGGAGGCACCCCTGAGGAGGTGTGCGCAGCACGGTTCCACAACACACTGGCCAGGGCGATTTCTGTCATTTGCCGAAGGCTTGCGGATTCCACCGGTCTGCACACGGTGGGACTTACCGGGGGATGCTTCCAGAACAGGCTGCTCACGGAAAAGGCCGTGAGCTGCCTCGATAAGGTGGGGTTGCGTACACTGCTCCACGAATCGATCCCGCCAAACGATGGGGGAATCGCGGTGGGACAAGTGGTTGCCGCACGAGCACGGCGGTCGGGCGGATGACAATGCGGGGCGGTTCTGTACGTTATTGTCCCGTGCCCTGAAATTTGCGCGATTGCTGAAGTGGACCAATCCCCCTCACCCCCATTGGCGCTCACTTGACGCCAGGGGGGTTCGATATTTCAGGCAGTTATCCCCCTACCTCGTCCCACGAGGGGAGGGAGATTCGGAAACCGTCTCCCCTGGCCGGAGAGGGTGTGCTGTTCCGCTCCCTTGATGGGAGGGGTAAGGGGACAATGCTGTTGGCTTAAGCTCTCCCTGAATGCACCGGGCGCTCTTCCGGTCATTCCTGCGAAAGCAGGAATCTAGGTTTTCTGCGGGTTTCCTGGACCCCGGCTTTCGCCGGGGTGACGATCAGCGGCGACGCGTTCGTTCTTAAATCAACAACATTGGGGTAAGGGGCGGGGGAGACTTGCCGAAAGCGTCAATGCGGGATATCATACTGCGATGGAAACTCTATTACTCATCCTTGAGACCTCCTGGAACGTCCTTCGTGAAGCCGCGGTGTACGTGCTTTTCGGGTTCCTTGTAGCCGGGCTACTGCGAGAGTGGATCAGCGCTGAGTCGGTGGCGAAGTACTTCCGACGGGGTCGGTTCAAGTCCGTGCTGAATGCGTCATTGATCGGGATTCCGCTGCCTCTCTGATCCTGCGGGATTGTCCCTGCAGTTGCAGGGTTCAAGAAACAGGGAGCGAGCAACGGCGCGTGTCTGTCCCTGCTCATATCGACTCCTGAAACCGGCGTGGATTCGCTTGCGCTCACCTATTCCTTGCTGGACCCTATCATGACGGTCTTCAGGCCGATCGGCGCGTTCGTCACCGCCATGGTCGCGGGGACAGTCGACAACTTCAGCGGACGGCCGGGAACCGCAACCGATGATCACCTCGGCCTTGCTCGGTCCGCACGCAGGTCGATCGCGGGGAACGACGATTTCGCGCACATCCGGACCGCCAATGCCTGTTGCGCGGGAACAGACACAGGCTCCGGCCCTGACCCCAGTTGTGGCGACAAGTCTTTGCGGCTGGGGAAGGATGCGAACCAAGATAGCGCAGGCATGCCGCCGGGAGAGCCCGCCCCGGTGTGCGGAAGCGGCTCGTGTTGCGAAAGTGGCGAGAACTCTCAGATCGAAAACACGCAGCGAAGCGTGTCCCCCACTGCGAAGCTCCGCGGCGCGGTCCTCTTCGCGGTCAACGACCTGATGGGAGACCTGGCGCACTGGTTGCTTCTGGGTTTCCTCCTGGCCGGAGTGATCACCGTGATCGTGCCGGAATCGTTGATCAGCGGGTACTTGGGTTCGGGCCTGGTGTCGTACCTTGGGGTCTTGGCGGTGAGCCTCCCCATGTACGTCTGTGCAAGCGCATCGACTCCGATCGCCGCAGCGCTGGTGGCAAAAGGCATGAGCCCTGGAG
This sequence comes from Thermodesulfobacteriota bacterium, assembly GCA_040755955.1. Lineage (GTDB taxonomy): Bacteria > Desulfobacterota > Desulfomonilia > Desulfomonilales > Desulfomonilaceae > JBFMAA01. The sequence continues at coordinate 12,655 of JBFMAA010000016.1, read as the reverse complement.
CTGCTCTCGTGTTCCTCATGGCCGGGCCGGCGACGAACGCGGCGACCATCACCATGGTCGGTGGCATGCTCGGCAGGCGGACGCTCGGAATATATATCGGCTCGATAGTCTTGTGTACGCTCGGATTGGCGTATGTGGCGGATCTGCTCTACGGTTCGTTGGGGCTCTCTGTGAACGCGGTTGCGAGCCGCACGACCACGGAGCTTATCCCTGGATGGCTCGAGACGGCAAGTGCCGTGCTCGTTGGTCTCCTGATCGCACGGGTGATGCTCAAGAAGGCCCTGACCTGGAGGAGACCTGCTGCGCAGGCGCAAGCCGTTCAGACCGAGGCTGCCCTCGCGTGCGGATGCGCGTCCACCGCCCCGGGCGAGACCTGAACGCCGCAAAGTTCCCCGTGAGGGAACACGCCTTGGGCATTGCTTCGAGCAAATTCCTTTCGCTCACACGTTCGGTTTCTTCTGTTTGCGAGAAGAAATCTTCATTTCAGCAGCTCTGGGAGAACGCAACGTGCCTTTCTTCGCGTGCGTAGCACCAACGTGCCCCGCCATCGGTCTTCATGCGGACCGAGAAAGGTCGACGCGAATTTTGATTGCGGCTCCCAGCCGCTCTTGGCGACACCCGTTCCGATAAGGAGGACTGCATGTGTACCGCAAGCGTGGCCGGCCTGATCTTTGAACACGAAGAGATACAGCGGCTGTTGGCCAATCCGATCCTGGACATGGTTCACAGGCAGGTAGTGCTGACCCTGTACGGCCTCGATGCAGATCGCAGGCTCGACGAATACCAGAGCCTTCTCCCCGTGTACCTGAATATGAGTCCGGAAGAGTGCTCGGCAGTAATGGAAAAGATCGAAAAGGCCGGTCTCGTGGTTCGCTCGGGAAACGGCCTAGCGCTCACTTACCCCCTGAACCCCGACCGCATGGAATCGTCCTGCCGAGGTCACTGAAAGGACGGTGAAACCGATGCGCGTCTCGGTAGTCATTCCGTGCTACAACGAACGCACCACCATAGAAGCGATTGTGCAGGCTGTTCGAGCCGCGCCGCCGGAAGGCAAGGAGATCATAGTCGTCGACGACTGTTCCACTGACGGGACTCGGGAAGTGCTCAAGTCCACCGTCGAAAGAATGGTGGGAAAGGTAGTGTACCACGAGACAAACCAGGGGAAAGGAGCGGCTCTCAGGACGGGATTCGCCCATGCCACCGGGGACGTGGTGATCATACAGGACGCGGATCTTGAATACGATCCGTCAGAATACCCGCGACTCCTCAAGCCGATCCTTGAAGATAAGGCGGAGGTAGTGTTCGGATCGAGATTCCTGGGAGGCGAGCCACACCGTGTGCTCTATTTCTGGCATATGGTGGGGAACCGCTTCCTCACGCTGATCTCCAACATGTTCACCAATCTCAACCTCACCGACATGGAAACCTGCTACAAGGTGTTCAGACGGGACGTGCTGCAGAAGGTGGAAATCCAGGAGAACCACTTCGGATTCGAACCCGAAATCACCGCGAAAATAGCAAGGCTTCAATGTCGAATCTATGAGGTCGGAATCTCTTACTCGGGAAGAACGTATCAGGAGGGGAAGAAGATCTCATGGAAAGACGGCTTTCGGGCTCTTTGGTGCATCGTGAAGTATAACCTGCTCGATTCCCGAGGCAGGAAAACAAAGTCCGACTAGGTACACCGTTTCACAAATCCAGTCACGGATTCGGCAGCGCGGGTTACCCCTGGGGCGCTTCCTGGACTCGCGGGCCTTGCACGGAACTCAAGTGGGGCGGAAGACCATCAGATTCCACCCGACCATCCCGGATACGGATAATCCGATCGCAGGCGTCACCGATCTCTTCCTCGTGGGTGACCAGCACCACGGTAAATCCCTGACGGGAAATGTCCTTTAGCTGAGTGATGACGATGTTGGTGTTCTTCTGGTCAAGCTGACCAGTGGGTTCATCTCCGAGCACGAGGGTGGGGTTGTTCACGAGAGCCCGCGCTATTGAGGCCCTCTGGCGCTCGCCGCCGGATAGCCGATTGGCCCAATGGTCCACACGGTGCGAAAGCCCGACACGGTCCAGCGCCTCGAGGATCTTCCTTCTTCTCTCCCCTCTATCCGATTCCGCATAGATGAGCGGCAGTTCGAGGTTTTCGTATACCGTCGAGTTCGCAAGAAGGTCGCAGCTCTGGAACACAAAACCAAGCTCGCGGTTGCGGAAATCGGCTTGTTCGTCGCTGGTGTAGTCGAGGATGTTGCTGCCGTTGAAATAGTACTCGCCGGCGGTCGGCGGATGGAGCAACCCAAGCACATACAGGAGCGTGGATTTCCCGGACCCTGAAGGACCCATGATGCCCACCATCTCCCCTTTGCGGACCTTGATGTTCACTCCGCTCAGCGCAGGGACCACATTGTCCCCGTCGTAATAGTCTTTTCCCAGCTCTCGCGTCTCAATTACCACTTCCGCATTGGCGTTCATGAGTCAATCTCCGGTACTGATGTCTGCCGCACACACAGCCACTATAGACGATCTCTCGCGGTAAGAAAAGCCCCTTTCATTACTGGTTTGTCGAGTTGCCCGTCTGCAAGCGCACGGAAGGGAAGAGTTCCTGCCGAGTATGTGGGAAGAACAGCGCAGCCATGAAGTTGTCCATGTACGACGGGTCTTCGGAGAGTTCCACGTTCATCATGGACTTCGCGATATGCCGGGCGCGTTCCATGAGAGTCCTGTCGATCGCTGCCAGCCTCGCCCCCTTGAGCGAACTGTTTCCGATGAACTTGAACTTCTCGCGAGGAATATCCGGCAGAAGACCTATCGTGACCGCGTGGTCGAGGTTTATGAAACTCCCGAACGCTCCGGCGATGATGACCCGATCCAGAGCATCCACCGTAAGGCCGATCTTGTCGAGCAGACACGTGTACCCGGCAAACATGGCTCCTTTGGCTCTCGTGATGTTGTCCAGGTCCACCTCGGTCAGGACTATCGAGCCCTCGACGCCCGAGTCATCATTCTTGCAGATCACATATTCGTATCCGCTTCTCCCTTCCCGTATCCTGTCCGTGTTGAGGTCGAGCGCGTAAGTCCCGTTCTGGTTCAACACGCCCAGTCGAAGCATCTGCGAGATAATGTTGATGATTCCCGAACCGCAAATCCCCATGGCTGGTTTGGAATCGATGGTTCTGATCATCGGCTCGTAGGTGTCGGGGTCGATGAGCACTCCCTCGATGGCCCCGGGAGCAGCTCGCATCCCGTGTTCCAATCCGCCGCCCTCGAAGGCCGGGCCCGCGGAACATGACGCGGTCATGAGCAGGTCCTTGTTTCCCGCCACGATCTCGCCGTTGGTTCCTATGTCGATGAACAGGGTCATCTCATCGGATTGCCACATGCCGTTGGCCAACACTCCGCTGACGATATCACCCCCCACGTACGACGCCACTGAAGGAAACATCCATACCAGGACATGAGGGGGGAGATGAAGCCCGAGCACCGAGGCCCGCACAGGATCAATGCTTTGAGCCACCGGCACGTACGGTGCTTCTCTCAGATATTTCGGGTACAGAGCCAGAAAGAGATGGGTCATCACCGTATTCCCGGCCGCCACCACGTAGGCCACTGACTCGCGGGACCGTCCGCTCTTTTCGAGGGTTTCGTCGATGATCTCGTTGATCCCCTTGGCCGCCTGGCTCTGAAGCTTCTGCAACCCGTCCCTCTTGAGAGCGAATACGATGCGGCTTATCACGTCGTCGCCCATGGCAATCTGGGGGTTGTATCGAGAGGCTCGTGCCAACACCGCGCCGCTCTCCAGATCGATCAGCTCTCCCCACAGCGAGGTAGTCCCGATGTCGACGGCCATCGCGGTAGGAGCCTCGCCGTGATGCCCCGCGATCACTCTGCGCAGTCGGTACGCTCCGGGGACCGCCTCATTGGCGTCCATCACCTGCAGGCATGCGGTCATCCTCCATTTGTCTTTTCTTGCCTCGACAGGGAGCTCTCTGAACACCTCGAGGCTCGCGCTCACCGGATAGATGTCGTGTTCCGTCTTGAGAGTGCGCACAATCCGTTCGAAATCGGCCATGTTGTCCAACGCGTCCGGCTCCGGGGCTTCGATGAAGACCCGCGTGGCCATGGGGTTGAACTCGGGGACAATCGGCGATTCCATCGGGGTAGCGGTTCTGCCGGTGCGGAGGGCTTCGTCCCTGGGCAGGACCTTGCGACCCACCCGGGCGGTAGGAACCTCGATCGTCAGGTCACCGACCAGCCTTGTTTGGCAGGCGAGCACGTATCCCTTTTCCCGTTCCCCCGCGTCGAGTTTCTCGAGGTTGAGTGTGTCCACGCTGCCACTCGTCACCCGAACCTTGCACTGTCCACAGGCTCCTGATCCGCCACATCCGGCTCGTATGAAGATCCCTGCGGCCAAGGCCACGTCAAGAAGCAGTTCGCCGTGAGGGGCCTCCACGGTCACATCGTCAGGCAGAAAGCGTACGGCGGCTTTACCCACTTGTCTCTCCTCCACTGGCGCCCAAGCCTGTTGAGCTCTTCTGGCCACTCCGGAAAAAAAATTGTATGATAGCACCAAGCGGGACATTTGCAACAAGTGATGATACTATGATCCGGGAGGCTCTTCCCATGAAACTTTCCAAATTGTTCAGAAGCGTCCAGGGTGAGTCCACCTTTGCGGGGTACCCCTGTGCGTTCATAAGGCTGGCCGGATGCAATCTGAGGTGCCGGTACTGTGACACCACGAGCGCTCAACAAGGGGGCGAGGAGATCTCGATTGACGTAATACTGAAAAAAGTCGGTGAGTACGGGCTCAAACTGGTGGAGGTGACCGGCGGGGAACCCCTGTTTCAACCCGAAACGCCGGAACTCGTTGCCGCTCTACTGAAGAAAGGGCTCAAGGTGCTCGTTGAGACCAACGGTTCGTTCGATATTTCGGTCCTCCCTAAGGAGGCCGTGGCGATCGTGGACATCAAATGCCCATCCAGCGGGGAAAAGAACTCCTTTCTCTGGGACAATGTCTGGAAACTCAGACCGCACGACGAGATCAAGTTCGTGATTTCCAACCGTATGGATTACGAGTGGGCCAGGGGCATCGTGCGCGAGAGGTTCGAGGCGGGTAAACAGACCATACTGTACTCCCCGGTCTTTGGGGAGTTGTCCCCGCGCAGGCTGGTCGAGTGGCTACTGGAAGACGGGTCCTGGGCTCGGCTCCAATTGCAGTTACACAAGTATATTTGGCCTCCGGGAACCGTCGCAGCCCAGGAATAAGATGAACGGGCTTCCGGGCCGGAGTGAGAGTCGGGAATGAAGAAGTGCGTGGTTCTTCTCAGCGGTGGTATTGATTCCGCCACCACTTTGGCAGTGGCTCGGTCTCAGGGGTTTGCCGCGTACGCGATCAGCTTCAACTATGGACAGCGGCATCTCGTTGAGCTCCGGTGCGCACAACGTGTGGCTGCGGCATTGGGCGCGTCCGAGCACATGATCATGGAAGTGGACATGCGAACTATTGGGGCTTCTGCGTTGACCGCCACGATCGAGGTCCCCAAAGGGCGGTCCTTGGACGAAATCTCGCATGATATTCCGGTTACCTACGTCCCCGCGCGCAATACGGTGTTTCTCTCGCTCGCGCTCTCATGGGCGGAGGCTTTGGAGGCCTACGACATCTTCATCGGTGTCAATTCCCTGGACTACTCTGGTTACCCCGACTGCCGTCCGGAGTTCATCCAGGCCTTCGAGACAATGGCGAATCTCGGCACAAGAGCCGGCGTGGAAGGCCGGCGTTTCCACATTCAGACCCCATTGATCGCGCTCACCAAGGGAGAGATCATCCGGTTGGGACTGGGCCTCGGGGTCGACTACTCCCTCACACACTCCTGCTATGACCCCGATGCGGACGGCAGACCCTGCGGAACATGCGATTCATGCGTGTTGCGTCGGAAGGGTTTTCTGGAAGCCGGGGTGACCGAACCCCTCACTTCTGATCTATAGCCGACTCCGTACAGACCAACTCTCACTCAAGACGACCATGGCCCCAGGGGGCCACAACCAAGCATGAAAATGCTACCCCACCGGCGTCTCGACGAGCCGGCCTTCTCCGCGGCGACCAGCGGGAGCCGCCATGGTCCAAGAGTTCCCATGAAAGTCTCCCGGGGGAAACCCTTTTGAAAAAGGGTTGTCCCCCGGACCCCTTTCCGAAAACTTTTGAAACATCGGTGGTTCTGGCCATCCAACGAGTTCCCGGGATGTCGGGAGGTGACTTTCATGTTTCGTTGTGGCGTCATGCCATGACTGTTCTTGAGGATGGGGGTCCGGGGGAAGGAACTTCTGACAAAGGGTTCGGCTCTGCGCTGCCCGGAGTTGGGACACACCGCGGAACATCGACTGCTACCGCCATCTACAACCGGTCCCATAAGGTTTGTGCAATTCATTGAGGCCAAGAAATCGTATAACGACCTGGCCTTGCCCGAGAGCGAATTGCCGGCCTCTATCGGGAATCCGCTGAGGATGTGCGGTCCCAAAGCCCTGAAGGGGCATTCGATAGCAGCCCCGGTGCGCAAGACCGGGAAAGGATCGGGTCAGGGTTGGCCGGGGAACTGTCGTTATGCGCCAGGCTCCCAGATAGCCCCCCGCGTCATCGGCGTTCCCGTGACGATTTCTGCTGGCCTCCGACAGGACGAGAGACGGGGAAATCTCCTGTTGGAGGACAGGCGTAATATCGCGGGTTTCGGCTGTCAGTGTACGGCATGAATTTGGGGTAATAGGAGGTGAATGCCAATCGAAAAGGGCCTGCGAGGGGAGTACTTATCGGACGATAGGGCCGGAAATCCGTGGGCCGACGCATTCTCCCTGAGCAGGAGCGGGTCCGGGACCCGGCGTAATTAAGCACCTCACGCGAAAGGCCGAGGACAAGTCGCGACAACGGTTTCCCGGCTTGAGAAAAAAACCATAAGCCGCTCGCAGAAAACGCTACAAAGAAACCCTGTATTGTGGTAAAGAATGTGGACTGCCGGAAAATGGTTCGCGCCGGGACAAGAGAGACATAACCAGAAGAATTGGGAAGGAGGTCAAGATGGGCTGGCTTGAGGTGCTGACGTACGCAAGCGGTCTGGTTTTCGCGGTAGGCTTTGCCTTGAAGATCATCAAGTATTTCAGTATGCCCATGCACATACGGTGGGAGCTCTACCCGATCCCTCACGAGGGGAAAGTGTATGGAGGATCGTTCTTCGAAGAACTGGATCACTGGAAGAAGGAGCGTCATAAGGACCACGTAGCCCAGTACGTCTTCATGGTACCGGAAATACTCTTTATCAGGGCCCTGTATCATGACAACCGGGCGTTGTGGTATTGGTCTTTTCCTTTTCACTTTGGTCTCTACCTCAGCATAGGTGGATTAGCTCTCCTGGTGGTGGGCGCGATTCTCCAGATGGCCGGAATGGGGCCTCAATCGTCGAGTGTGGTAAACATCGTCTTTGGATTGACCAGTCTCCTTGCGGTCGTGGGGTTTGTAATGGGAGCGATCGGAGCGATCGGCCTCATTTTCAAAAGGATGGGAGATCCGGTGCTGAAGGATCAGACAGCGCCGATAGACTTCTTCAATCTCCTGTGGTTGGGAGGCATCTTCGTAACGGGACTGCTGGTATGGTTGACAGACCCGGGATTCGCCATATCCCGAAAATACCTGATCAGCCTGCTTACCTTCAAGGCATACGGAGAACCTCTCCCCTCGATCCATGTGGTGAATCTGCTGCTGTTCGCGTTCTTCTGGGCTTATTTCCCGTTTACTCATATGACCCACATGGTCTCCAAATACTTCATGTGGGACAAGGTGAAATGGGACGACAGCCCCAATCTCGGAGACGCGGGCATGGACGCTAAAGTAAAGGAATACCTGGGATACCCCATAACATGGTCTGCTGAGCACATCGGCGCTGAGGGAGGAAAGAAGAAGTGGGTCGAGGTGGCCACTTCCAACCCGTTTGCTCAGGAACCCAAGTGATTATGACTGAGGGAGAAATCATATGAGGCCGGAAGAAATCTCTCGCAAAAACGAGCGGTTGGTAAAGATAGACGTAAAGGATCTCGCCCCCCTTCCGCCACCGTACGACACATTCGAAGATAGTCCCATGGCAGAACTCACCGATGACCAGAAGACTCGGTGGGAATACTCTCTGGACGGGGTCAGCGCTCTCAACCTTCCCAAACCAAAGAGCACCGCAGAAGAGGAAAAGCTGGTTCAGGCCTTTCTCAACGGGCTCAGAAAACTCTTCTCCAGAGAGAACAACTGGACCTTTCTGCAACCGTTCATGCTCTCCATGGAATACTGCGCGCGCTGTCAAACCTGCGCGGACGCGTGTCCCGCGTACGAGATGAGCGGCAGGAAGCCGATATACCGTCCGACATTCAGGGCGGACGTGCTGCGAAAAATAGCCAAGAAATACATCAAACCCGGTGGCAAGATACTCGCGGGATTTCGCGGGCATGACATCGACCTGAATTGGGAAACCGTCGCGCGCATGGCAGAACTCGCGTGGCGCTGCACCCTGTGTCGTCGATGCGCCCAGGTGTGCCCAATCGGAGTCGACAACGGCCTAATCACCCGTGAAATCAGAAAGATCTTCAGCATGGAGATGGGCATCGCGGCTGAGGAGGTGCATGCCAAGGGCGCGGTCAAGCAGCTCAAGTTCGGGTCCTCGACGGGCATGACCACGGCCGCGGCGGAAGACATCATCTCGTACCTGGAAGACGATATCGAAGAGAAGACCGGAAAGACCATCAAACTCCCGCTCAACAAGAAGGGTGCGGACATCCTGCTCATCCACAATGCAGGCGAGTTCATGGCATGGCCGGAAAACCCCATGGCATTTGCCATTCTCTTCGATGCCGCGGGGATCAATTATACCCTTTCCACCGAATCGATCGGCTATGACGCGGTAAACTACGGTCTGTGGTACGATGACGTGATGTACGCGAGGGTTGCGGTCAAACACTTGGAGATCGCGAAAAAACTGGGCGTCAAGAAGATGGTCATCGGCGAATGCGGGCACGCGCACAAGGCGGTGTCGGTCATTGCGGACCGTCTCGTCCCCAGCGACATGCTCATTCCGCGGGAGAGCAGCTACACGCTCCTGTGGGACATAGTGAAGAGCGGCAAGATCAAGTTCGACCCATCGAAGAACGACTTTCCCGTGACCCTTCACGACCCTTGTAACGTCGTGCGCCTGATGGGCATCGTAAAGCCCCAGCGGGAAGTCCTGAACGCAATCTTCCCTCCGGGCCGGTTCCGGGAGATGACCCCCTTCGGAGTCAACAACTACTGCTGTGGCGGTGGATCCGGCTTTGCGATCATGGGTTCCGGGAATTTCCCCGATTGGAAGATGCTCGTCTCCGGACGCAAGAAGCTTGCCCAGATGCTGGGGGCTTTCCAGGGCGAGATGGATCCCTCGGTGCGGAAGATGGTCTGTGCTCCTTGCTCCAACTGCAAAGGCATGATCAGGGATATGCTCGGGCGGTACGAAGTCTTCGAAAAGACCGGCATATGGTACACCGGTATGGTGGAACTCATGGTCAACGCAATGGTCGAACAGGAGAAGCCGTTTGTGGAATGGCCCGACGATGTGGACGAGGACGACATGTAGAGTAAGTGCCCGTTCCGCGGGTGCGCCGCAGGAACCGACTCCGTAGGGGTGGACCCAGTCTCGCCCTGTCTCGGAGGGCTCGCCATACAGGGGGCGGACACGCAGGTCCGCCCCTACAATTCGCCACGATGATTGTACGAGCGCCTGAGCAGCACCGGTGAACGGGGGAGAAGGGGACATTGGGCCGTTCCCTGTGAACGCTCACTCTCGCAGAGCACCCCACGGACGCCCAGCAGTCTTCTCTTCTCCTTTTCCTCCCGGTGAACGCTTACCTTTCATGTTCTTTTCCCTTTATTCTCTGCGTCCTCTGCGTCTCTGCGGTGAACGCTTGTCCGGAATGGTGCCCGGAACAAACGCTTGCCGCGATGACACTCATACGGTAATGGTTGTCGTATTTCCTGGAGCTTTGCGTGGGGTGGAGGTCGGGTATGGCAACGCGGGAGTCGGTTGAGGGCGGGTCTCAGTGGCCGGTAGTGCGGTTGTTCGTATCGTCCACGTTCGGGGACATGTTCGACGAGTTTGAGGTGCTCGTAAAGCGCGTCTTCCCGGAACTGCGGCTCAGGTGTCGGCGGCGGCGGGTCCGGTTCATGGAGGTGGACCTGCGCTGGGGCCTCACGCAGGAGCAGTTTCAGCAGGGGAAGGTGATCCCGGTCTGCTTGTCCGCGGTGGACGACTGCAGGCCGTATTTCCTGGGCATCTTGGGTGAGCGGTATGGGTGGGTCCCCGATTCCCTGGACGCGTCCCTGATCGAGCAATACCCCTGGCTGGCAGGGCACCGGGGCAAGAGCGTCACCGAGCTGGAGATCCTCCACGGCGCGCTCAACGACCCGGCCGCAGCTTCGGGAGCGTTCTTCTATTTCCGTGATCCCAAGTTCATGCAGGGGCTCCCCTTAGCGAAGCGGGCTGCGTACACGTCGGCCGCGGCCGAAAAGCAGCGGCTCAGCGACCTCAAGGCCCGGATAAGGGCAAGCGGCCTGCCCGTGCGGGAGAACTATGCCGACGCGGACGCGCTGGAGCGGTTCATCCTTGAGGACATCTGGCCGGTCATCGAGAAGGACCTGCCGCCTCCCAAGGAGGAAGCCCGTGATGTTGAGACCGCGCAGCAACAGGCCTGGGCCGAGTATCGCACCGCGGTGTACATCCCCCGTGAAGACCATTTCAGGAAGCTTGACCAGCATGCCGTGGGAGACGGCCCGCCCCTGGTGCTGACCGGCGAATCGGGTGTGGGTAAATCCGCGCTCCTGGCCAACTGGCTCCAGCGGTACAAGCAGGCCAATCCCCATCACTGGGTGGTGGTGCACTATATCGGGAGCTCTCCCGGCAGCGCGGACCATGTCGGCATCATGCGACGGATCATCGCCGCGCTGAAGGAGCATCTCAACGACCCGGAGGAGATCCCCGCGAAGGCCGACGAGATCGAGAAGGCGCTTCCCGTGTGGCTGGCAAAGGCTTCGGCAAAGGGCCGCACGCTGCTGGTGCTCGATGCGCTGAACCAGCTCGACGAGGGGGCCCGGGACCTGGGCTGGCTGCCCGGGTACTTCTTTCCGAATGTCCGGGTGGTGCTCTCGACGTTGCCCGGGAAAAGCCTCGAAGCCCTGGAACGTCGGCAATGGCCCCAGTACCGCATCCGCGGCCTTGACCTAGCGGAAAAGGAGGCCTTGATCACCAAGGTGCTCGGCGGGTACTGGAAGGCCCTGGAGTCCGGGCAGATGGAACCGATCCTGACCGCGCAGCCGACCGAGCTTCCGCTCTATCTCCTGGTGCTCCTGGAGGAGCTGCGAGTCTTCGGCCGGTACGAGGAGCTGAACGAACGGATCAGATATTACCTCGACGCACCTGCGGACAAGGGGCCGTACGACTCGGCGGCAAAGGTCAAGGAGCTGTACGATCGGGTCCTGACCCGCTGGGAGCAGGCCTTTGACAAGGACAGACCGTGCCTGGTGCAGGATTGCCTCTCCCTGATCTGGGCCGCAAGAAGGGGGCTCAGCGAGGAGGAACTGCTCGGGATACTCGGGTATGACGGTGATCCCCTGCCGCAGGAGAAGTGGCGCGCCCTGTACCTTGCCCTCCAAGACTCCCTGAACGAATCGACCGACCTCATGACCTTTGCCCACGAGTATGTAAAGGCCGCTGTGCAGGAAAAATATCTCCCGGACGAAGAGGCACGCAGGCCGATACACACGGAGCTTGCCAAGTACTTCGAGACGTTGGACGGCCGGTTCGAGCGCAAGGTGGACGAGCTCCCCTGGCAGTTGTGCCAGGCCGCGGCGTGGGAGGAGTTGAAGCGCTGCGTGTGCATCGTCAAGGTCTTCCGGCAACTTGCAGAGGAGGACCGGAACTATGAGCTGCTCGATTACTGGAACAAGCTCAGGTACCTCGGCGGCCAGGACGCGGGGGAAGCGTACGCTGAGATGGTGCGGCATTTCGAGCAGACCAAGCCCGGTGATGAGGACATATCTCGCCTGTTAGGCTTGGTGGCCAATTTTCTTCAGTTGACAGCCGCGTACCTGACCGCCGAGCCACTCTATCGCAGGGCACTGGAAATCCGGGAGACGGCCTTCGGGTCCGAGGACCCTGACACCGCAGTATCCCTGAACAACCTGGCGGAAGTGCTCCATGCCAAGGGGGACTACGACGCGGCAGAGCCCCTGCTCCGCCGGGCTCTGGAAATCCGGGAAAAGGCCTTCGGGCCCGAGCACCGTAACACCGCAACATCCCTGAACAACCTGGCGTACCTGCTCGATTCCAAGGGCGACTACGAAGCGGCAGAGCCCCTGTACCGCAGGGCCCTGGCAATCCGGGAGAAGGTCCTCGGGCCGGAGCACCCTGACACAGCAACATCCCTGAATAACCTGGCGGGGCTGCTCGATTCCAAGGGCCACTACGACGCGGCAGAGCCGCTGTACCGCAGGGCTCTGGCAATCCGGGAGAAGGTCCTCGGGCAAGAGCACCCTTCCACCGCAACATCCCTGAACAACCTGGCGTATCTGCTCGATTCCAAGGGCGTCTACGAGGCGGCTGAGCCACTG
>JBFMAA010000015.1:35895-67672 GCA_040755955.1 Thermodesulfobacteriota bacterium | reverse complement strand
TCAATAACCCCGGGCGACTTTCGTCATGCCGGCGCAAGCCGGTATCCAGGAAATCGGGAAGCAAGGCATCCAGACTGGATCCCGACTTTCGTCGGGATGACGAACATTGGAATTCACTGTGTTCGCGTCCACACTTATTGAGAAGCTACGTTGGATGGTGATAACAAGCCAATATTCTCAGAGTTTTCTGGTCCGGGACATAAGCCCTAACTTAAGAGCACGCGTTGCCTTTGGGTCTGTCCCGAAATAACCGTATCAATGCAGGCGGCCCGTCGCCCTTGGAACATCCTCCCCCTACCCCTCCTTTAGAAAAGGAGGGGAGTAGGAAGATCCTCTTGTCCCCCCTTTTCTAAAGGGGGTTAGGGGGGATTTTGGGTGCACCACCTATTTCCGGACAATCGCTTGGCATCCTCCCCCTCCTCCTCACCCTTCTCGCTCCCTCCAGGGGAGAGGGTTTCCGGATTCCCCTCCCCTCGTGGGAGGGGGTAGGGGGAGGGGGGATAACTGTCTGAAATGTCGAATTCGGCCGGCACCAAGTTTCCAAGACTCCACCACAACGACCGACACGTTCCGCTCACGTTCACTTGAGAAACGAGAAGATCAAGGGCGCCCACGGTGAACGGTAATGCATGGCATCATCGTAGAAAAGCACCCCATGCACCGGCAGGGTCAACCCCACCATCAGCGAGACCAACGCAAGCACTCCCACCACCCAACGGGTTTGGGCTCGCCACCGGAACATCCGTACCGCAGCCGGATAGGTCGCCATCAGTACGATCGGCACGAAATCAACATAGTACCGCGCCGCGGTGGCCACGGTCAACGACAGGGGAAGCACCTGGAGGAACACCACCGCACACGCCACCCACGGCACCACATCCAGCGGATCGCGGCGACCAGCCAGACCGCATGCGACCGGGACCGCCAAGAGCACACCGAGCGGCACCATACAGAATACGGAGACGGCAAGCTCATTGTGGTACACGAGGGAGTACGGCATGAATTGGACCGACTGCATGGTCGCGGTGAACACGGGAAGGCCGATGTACGGAAAATGCGCGAAACAGTCAGGGATTCGGCAGAAGTATGACCAGAGATTCAAGGGTACGTGGTCATACCGGAAGTAGTTCCCCTCTCGAAAATACTTTCCGAACACCTTGGATACCTGATACTGCATGCCGGTATCCATGAAAGTCCCGTAACGCTCATAGTTGTACAGCCCGAGCAGCATCACTCCAAGCAGAGTGATCGCGCACATAACCGCGATGCTGCTGCATACTCGTACCTTGTCGCGGTCTGCCGCACCCTTCACCGCGCAGATGCCTGCGAGCACTCCGAGGAACACTATTGACAGCCCATAGTTGAGACGGCTTCCGAGACACAGGGCACACATCACCCCCAAAGCGATGAAGAGCTTCACGTTCCGCTGATGGGCCTGGTCTCTGATTCGCAGGACGAGTGAAATTGCGGCGATCAGGAAGAACATGGCAGCGGCAATGGCCTCATGGTGGAAGGAAGGGATCGTCACCAGAAAGAGAGTGTACCCGTTCAAGACTATCACCAGCCCGACCATCAACTTGAAGCTCGATTCGCCGGTTCTCGAATCCCCGGTGTCGAGTCTGTTCAGTGCCAAGCAGGAGAGGACGCTCACCCCCGCACAGAACATCGCGATCATGAAACCGGTGGGAATCCCCCGGCCCAACAGAAGCACCACCGGCAACCGAAGGAGCGCCGGGACCGGACCTGAGTATAGGTAGACCCGGCCGTTTACCACGCTGTGGTCTTCTGTAGGAGCCACGTCCAAGTCGAGTCGGCCCTTCGCGAAGGCCTTGGCGAGCTGGTCATAGTTGGGCCACATCTCGCATTCGGAAAAGACAAAGGTGAATCCTGTCATGAGCCCGCTGTAGAACACGAGGACCGCGGCGTAACACAACACCACCGCGACGCCCCACCGGAACCGACTCATGCCGGGATTGCCCGAAGGCATGCTCAGAGATTCCCCCACATTCGTCAAGAAGGAGCTTGGCCGTGACATCAAGGATTCCGCCTCGCCCTGCCCTCGCCCGCCGAGGGAGACGGTTTTCGAACCCCACTCCCTTGGTGGGAGGGGGAAGGGGGAGGGTGATAAGTGTCTATGATCACAGAATGCCGTCCCATATGCTGACGCCTATGCGGGATTCCCTCTCACCGACTTGATCCATTCCTGGCTCCACTCGAGACCGTTTTCCACGCCCTGATCCTTTGCATGAACAGGTAGAGCACGGGTGTGAACACGACCCCAAGTATCGTCACCCCGAGCATACCCGCGAACACGGCGGTTCCCAACGACTGGCGGCTGACCGCACCCGCGCCCGTGGCCACAACCAAAGGAGAAACCCCGAGTATGAACGCAAAAGAGGTCATCAAGATAGGCCGGAACCGCAGCTTCGACGCTTCGACGGTCGCGTCGACCACTTCTTTGCCCTTTGCACGCAGCTCCCTCGCGAACTCCACGATAAGGATCGCGTTCTTCGCGGAGAGGCCTACGAGCAAGACCAATCCAACCTGAGCGTAGATGTTGTTGTCCATGGTCCGGATCATGAGCCCGACCACCGCACCCAGTACCGCCATCGGCACCACAAGTACCACCGCGAACGGATCAGCCCAGCTTTCGTACTGCGCGGCAAGAATCAGCAGCACCACGAGGATCGCCAGGCTGAATACCAATACCGCCTCTCCACCGGCCCGTTTCTCCTGGTATGCCATTGCGGTCCATTCATAGCCGATTCCCACCGGAAGGGTCGTGTGTGCGAGCCTGTCCATCGCCTCGAGAGCCTGACCGCTGCTGAACCCCGGAGCTGGGCTCCCCATCACCTTTGCCGTGGGATACAGGTTGTACCGGTCCACCTTCAAGGGACCCA
Organism: Thermodesulfobacteriota bacterium; assembly: GCA_040755955.1. Lineage (GTDB taxonomy): Bacteria > Desulfobacterota > Desulfomonilia > Desulfomonilales > Desulfomonilaceae > JBFMAA01. The sequence goes on along the minus strand of JBFMAA010000015.1, from coordinate 64,772 downwards.
AGGAGTAGTCCACCGTGGCCATGGCCCCGAGCGGCACCATCTTTCCGTCCTTGTTTCTTATGCGCAAGCGTGCAATGTCCTCGGGTTTGCCGCGATACATGCTGTCGGCCTGCACCTTGACCTGCCAGGTCCTCCCGAACTTGTTGAAATCGTTTACGTACGTGGACCCGAGGTACGAGCCCATCGCGTCAAATACGGTCTGAAGCGGGACCCCCAGGTTGAACACCTTCTCTCTGTCAACGTCCACGAACACTCCCGGTACGGTCGCGCGAAATGTCGAAAACACGTTCCGAAGCACCGGCTGCCCGTTCGCCCCCGCGGCGACCTCGGTTCCCGCGTTCTGCAGAGCCGTCAACCCCAAGCCGACCTTGTCCTGAAGCTGCATCTCGAACCCGCCGCCCGTCCCAAGCCCGAATATGGGAGGCAAGGTATAAGCAAACACGATAGCTTCCTGAATGTGTCTGAACTTCTCCGACAGTTCCGCCATGATCACATCCCGGCTCCGGCCGTGTGCGAGACGTTCTTCCCATGGAGTCAACGGAGCGAAGAACCCGGCAAGGTTGGGAGCCGCTCCGTCGATCATCGAATAGCCTCCAAGCACGCCGTACCCGGCAACTCCCTCGGTCTTAGAGAGGATTTCGCCTACCTTCAGCGCGGTCGCTTGGGTCCTTTCCAGACTCGCGCCGTCGGGGAGTTGAACGTTGAGCATCACCAGCCCGTCGTCTTCGAGCGGCACGAACCCGGTCGGCAGGCTCACGAATCCGAGGGCCGTCAGCGCCACCAGACCCACAAACAGCAGCATCACGAGGGCAAGCTTCCGCAGCGCCACTGCCACGAGGCCCGTGTACGCGCCGGTGACTCGGCCAAACACCGAGTTGAAGGCCCGAAACAATGCGTTCTTGGGACCGTGGCTCGCTCTGAGAAGCAGAGCACACAAGGCGGGGCTCAGAGTCAGGGCGTTTACCGCGGAGAATAGGGTCGTGATCGCAATCGTCAGTGAGAACTGACGGTAAAGCTCGCCGGTAATGCCGCCGAGAAAGGCAGGCGGCACAAAGACCGACATCAGCACCAACGTGATGCCTACGATCGCGCCGGTGACCTCTTCCATGGCACGGATGGACGCCTCCTTCGGCCCCAGACCGAACTGCGTCATGTTCCGTTCCACGTTTTCGACCACCACAATCGCATCGTCAACCACAATTCCAATGGCAAGCACCATCCCGAACAAGGTCACCATGTTGATGGAGAACCCCAGCAGGGCCATCACTGCGAAGGTGCCGATGAGCGACACGGGAATGGTGATCGCGGGGATAAGCGTGGCTCGCCAGTCCTGCAGAAAGATAAACACCACAATGAAAACGAGAACAAATGCCTCGAAGAGTGTCTTCACTACTTCGTGGATCGACGCGCGAATGAAGTCGGCAATTTCGTAAATCGCCTTGTATTCCAGTCCTTCCGGGAAATCCTTCTTGAGCCGCGCCATGGTCTTGTTCACGTTGTCCGCGACTTCGATGGCATTGGACCCGGGTGACTGGTAGATCACCAGAATTGCCGCGGGCTTGCCGTCGTAGATGGAAAACGTGTCGTACGACTTCCCTCCCAGCTCGACGCGGGCGATGTCCTTGACTTTGGTCACCCTACCGCGGGAATCGGTCTTGACGATGATGTTCCCGAACTCCGCTTCGTCGGTGAGCCTTCCCAGCGTGTTGATCGTATACTGGAAATCCTGGCCTTTTGGCGCGGGCTGTTGCCCGATCATCCCCGCTGCAACCTGCACGTTCTGCTGCTTGAGCGCGTCCACGACGTCGTTGGTAGTGATCGCGCGGGTCTCCATCTTGTTCGGATCGAGCCACAGACGCATGCCATAGTCTTTGGCTGGGTACACCACCACGTCGCCGACCCCTCGGATGCGGGAGAGCTCGTCTTTCACCCGGAGAAACACGTAGTTGGTGAGATAGAGATCATCGTAGCGTCCGTCCGGGGAGAACACCGACAGCACCGTCACCAGTGCAGACGAGACCTTCTTGGTCGTGACTCCCTGACGTTGCACTTCCTGAGGCAGCCTCGGAATCGCCGTGGCGACTCGGTTCTGGGTGAGCACGGTGGCCATGTCGATATCGGTGCCGAGGTCGAAGGTGACATTGAGCGTATACGATCCGTCCGACGCGCTTGTGCTGGACATGTACAGCATTCGTTCCACCCCGTTGACTTCCTGTTCAATCGGGGATGCGACGGTATCGGCTATGATCTTCGGGTCAGCGCCGGGGTAGTAGGCCTTCACTTGCACGACGGGAGGGGTGATGTCCGGATACTGGGCGATCGGCAGCGTGAAGATGCATACGCCTCCCGCGATCACGATCAGTATCGAGATCACTGAGGCGAAGATGGGACGGTGAATGAAGAATCGGCTGAGCATGGCAGGGCCTCCGCTACTTCGCCGCGGGGGATTTCTGTCCTGGAGTGGCGGATGCCGATGCGGTGCTGGGGTTGACCTTGGCTCCGGGCCGAGCTCGCTGCATACCGTTGATGATCACGAGATCCTCAGCGGAAATACCCTTTTCGATCACCCTCAGCCTATCGACCTGCTGACCGATCTCCACGGGGCGCTGTTCCACCAGATTATCCTTCTTGACCACCAGCACGTATCGGCCACCTTGATCAAGTCCCACGGCGAGATTCGGGACAAGAAGCGCCTCGCGCTTTGCCAGCGGAACTCGCACTCGGACGAACAGGCCGGCAAACAGCATGTTCTTGTCGTTGGGGAACACCGCACGCAATTGCAGAGTGCCCGTGTTCGGGTCGACCTGAGTGTCTACGAAGTCGAGTTGCCCTTTGTGTGGGAAATCCGTATCATCGGCTCGGGCTAGGAAGCAAGGTACATCCGGTCTGTGGGGCTTGTCCTTTTCGACGCCGAATGTTCGGGAGATTCTCAGGAGGTCGTTTTCGCTGAGATTGAAGTACGCGTAGATCGACGAATCGTTGACCACGGTGGTGAGCAGGGTCTTTTCCTGGGCCCCGACCAAGCTGCCGAGGTCCACGAGGTTTCGGCTCACATTCCCGGTGATCGGGGACTTCACCTGCGTGTAGTCGAGCTGAAGCTGCGCTTCTTCGAGGTCTGCGTTGGCCACCCCTACCTGGGCTAGAGCGACGTCCCGGTGCGCGATCTCTTCCAACATGGACAGCTCCGACACCGATTGGGTCTTGAAGAGCTGCTCGGACTTGTCGGCCTTGACCTTTGCGAGCGCGTGTGCCGCCTCTTTGGCCTTGAGAGTGGCTGCCTGCTGGTGCACCCTAGTCTGAAAGGGCTTTGGGTCGATGACGAACAGCACGTCTCCTGCCTTGACCTTCTGGCCAGGCTGGAAGTTCATGCTATCCAGGAATCCTTGGACTCGGGCCCTGATCTCGACTTCCTCTATGGCCTTGGTATTGCCGGTGAATTCGAGGTAATCGGTGACTTCCTGCTTGAGGGGGGCGCTGACCGTTACGTCAGGGGGAGGCGGAGCCACGAAGCTAGATCTTTGCGGTCCGCACCCAAAGAGAATAATGGTTACGATGGACGCGACCCAGCATGCCTTGAAGTTTGCGAATACGAACATAGCCTGACTCCGGCGAGTGAGCGCTCCGGCCCTGGTCCTGAAACGGTCTGACGTGGGAAGGGGACATGGCGCTTCACGCCCACACTCCCGGGGCAGAGCCCCCTGCACAGTGTGACCGGACCGTGGGAAATCGACTCGAATCGGCCGGGGGATTCGGACCCCACCAGCCAGACTAGCACCATAGCTCACCTTGGTGCACCGGATCAAGCCTTATTTGCAGAGCCCTCCTCGATGAGCGAAGCCGTCGTGGGACCTGCTGCGCGGTGATGTCGGCCGCACTTAGAATCGCGCGAACAGTGAAGGTATCCAACGGAGCGCGGCCATGGACAACGACTTGAGCAGACGGCTCGTCTCTGCGCGGGCGGGCGGCACCGGGACATCTCACTTCGAAGACACGGCAAATGCCAACGAAAGAACTGCTTCTGATCCCGTCTCTCAGACTTCATGAATTATTCGGGGGTTCGCTCTTGGCTTTGGCAATCATTCCCCCTATCCATCCCCCGACCAACGCTCCTACAGCGGCTCCTGCGAGAACGAACGGCCCAAGCGCAACGGCTCCGCAATACGCTCCTACGAGAGCACCAAAGAAGGCCCCCTCTATGACTCCGCGCAGCATGTAACCGCATCCCGAAGCGGTTTCCTTAAGACTGGGGTGGTCGGCTGGACGTTTTCTCACGGCTCGTCTGCTCCCTGAGTCTGAGACCGGATCTTCACTCCCTTGAAGGCGCCATGCGGCACCGTGGCTAGCCCGACCTACCGGGCAAACCAGAAGTGCGTTTCGTATGCCACCACACGTTCAGGAACTCTCCAAATCGGCGCGGACAGCGCGGCTGTGTCCGGTCCGATGCGTAAAGCTGCTCATGAAGCGATCCAGTAGTACGCGGACGTCAAGGCACGATAGCCTCGACCACCAGTTCCATCACGGATTTGACCTCGACAGGTACTTCGTAGAAGTCCCGAAGGTCAGTCAACTGGGCGAGACACGTCTGGCAGGTTGTGGTAACGACGTCGGCACCGGTGTTCACGATCTGATCACGCTTTGCCTTGCCGAACCGCATCCTCTTCTCGGTCATTTCGGAGTTTTGCGCCACGCTTCCTCCGCCCCCGCAGCACAGGGCATGCAGACTGTGAGGCTCCATTTCCACAAACTCGCGACTCACGTGGCGAAGGAGCGCACGGGGGGCCTCGTACAGTCCGGCCTTTCTGCCCGTGTTGCAGGGATCGTGGTACGTGACCGTCTTGCCGACAGCGGCCGGCCTGAGCTTCAGTCGGCCGTCTTGAAGACAGTCGTGAGCCAGCTCCACGATGGATACCACGTCGAATCCAAGGGGCTCGCCCACTATCCCCGGGGCATCCTTGCGGAGAATCTTGAATCCGTGACCGCACTCCGATGCGACAAGGGTCTTCACCCCGAGGCTTCGTGCAGTGTCCACAGCCCTGCGGACAAGCACCTCGCTGGTTGCATCGTCGCCCATGTAGTAGGCCCAGTTGGAGATGTCGCAAAGGTTGGACGCGTAGGTCCACTCCGCGCCGATCGCGAGAAAGAATTTCAGATACACCGAAAACATGTGCGGCGCGGAAGTGAACTCCCTTGGGTTGGGGATGAACAGGAATTCCGCCTCTTGTTTGTCCATGGGCGCATGGAAGTCCTCGTCCAGGCCCTCGATCTCCTCCGCAGCCTCCTCGGAAAGCCACTGGACGGTGTCCGCGAATTCCTCGGCATCGACACCGACGCTGTTGCCGACCTCCTTAATCTTCTGCAGGCCTTCTTCGAGTCGTCCAGGTCCCCTGCCCCGCTGGCGACACACGCCCCGGAGAAGCCTTACCGTACGATCCAACTGCAGATTCTTAGGACATTCGACCATGCACTTCGCGCAGAGCGTGCAGGCCCAAAGGTACTCGGCATCGGCCAGCTCTTCTATGCGCCCGGCCAGCACCTTTCTGGTGAACTCACGCGGAGTCACCGAAGGGTAGACATCTGTGAGCAAACAGGACTGTACACAGCGGTCGCATGTAAGGCACTCATCGAGATCCTTGCCGCCGCTGAGGTCAATGATGGAAGCTATCTGCTCTTGCGGTATCGTCTTATCGGTCAATGTGTGCTCACTTTTCGTAGTGCTCCTTATTCAGAAATCGGGTCGCACATTCTTCAGCAAACCAACGTTGAAGCGCTGAATATCTCGAAGGATATTCTCTCGCCAAGTCCGCAAGGCACGCAAAGGAAGAGAGAACACCTTGGCGTTCTTTGCATGCTTCGCGAGAGAACGTCTTTTTTCAGGGCCGAATCCTTGGCCGCATTTATGAAACGGTGTACTAATGGCAACCTGCGGACCGTCAAATAGTATTTGGTACCCCCCCTTCTTGGATGGAAGAGGGGTTCCAAACGGTTCGACCGAGGCCGGTCATGCTCTTCCGCCGGAACGAGGGGAAAGAGAGCACCCAGTAGTTCACCAGAACCATGTGCATGTTCAGAACCAGCCAATATTCTAAGAGTTTTCGGAAGGGGGTCCGGGGGACAACCCTTTTGCAAAAGGGTTTCCCCCGGAATCTTACCTTTCGGAAAGCGACTTGGTATTAGAGTACAAGGGCTTCCGCGACGAGCTCCGATACGAGGGAGACCCTCATGTCCAGTTCGTATTCGTCGTTCACGTCCTTGAGTTGGGCGAGGCACATCTCGCACGCGGTCGCGACCACTTCAGCGCCGGACGCTCGGAGTTGGTCAGCCTTGACCTTGGATGTCTGCACTCGAAACTCCGGTTCCGCAGCAAGCACCAAGCCGCCTCCGCCTCCGCAGCACCAGTTCTCCTTCCTGTTGGGGGAAAGGTCCACATAGTCGTTGGTGAGCGAGCGCAACACTCGCCTCGGCGCCTCGTACACACCGCCGTTTCGTGCGATCTGACAGGGGTCGTGATAGGTGATCTTCCCTTCGGCCCGCCCTTTGTCGAGCTTGATGCGGCCCTGCGAGAGATAGCGATCCATGATCTCCATGTAGTTGACCACATCGAAGGAGCGTTTCCCGATCTGGTGTTTCATGATTCGGTAGGCGGTTCCGCACTCGGTAAGGACGAGCGTTTTCACCTTGAGTCGTGCCGCTTCGTCGAGTATGCGCTCATAGATCTTGCGGCTCATCTCCGGGCTGCCCAGAAACGCCCCGAAATTGACGGCTTCGAAGTAGCTCAGCGTCCAGCTTTCGCCCGCGGCATTGAATATCCCCACAGCCGGCACTATTGACGGAGCTTCGCCGAAGGAGACGAACAGCACGTTGGCTCCTTCCACGTCAATTGGGATGGGGTCTTTCTTCTCCTCGAGAGCGGGCCAGAGTTCGAGCGCTTCTGCTTTGGCTTTGTCCACTTCCTTGAGGAACTTCTCTTTGGTCTTGGCCAGATCCTCGCCTTTGGCAATGGACGCCTTGGCTCGCATGGTGAGGGGCTTCGGCTCTTCACCCGCAACGATCAGCAGCGCCTTGGCGATCATTTGAATCTGCTGGGTGTCTATCCCGAAAGGACAATACACCATGCACCGACGGCATCCCGTGCAGGTGAACGCAGTGTCGTAGACCTTCTGCAACCACAAATCGTCCAGTTCCACCGCCTCGTTGAACCATGGAGCGACCTTGCCCGTGATGCGGTGGTAGTTGTCTACCAGTCGTCGGATGTTCTGCGCACGGGCCACTGCTGAGTAGCGCACCTCTCCGGTGGAAGCGTACGCGTGACAAGCCTCTATGCACACCCCGCAACGCGAGCAGTTGTCCACATACATCTCAACGGCCTGTGTCAGCTTCTCGGCCAGGGTGCGAAGAAGCTCCTGTCTATCGCTATCCTCCATGATTATCCTCTCCTGAGTTTGTTCAGCGGCACTGCAAACAGGAAATGCACGAGCTTGCTGAACGGGAGCAGCAACAAGAACAGATTGACGAGGAGCACATGGGTGCCGATCACGGGCAAATGGCCACCATGCAAAACCTGCTGCGGCTCTGAGAAGGTGAACCGGATCAGGCTCTCCATGTAGGTCCCGAAATCCTGCTTCGTCATCCCGAACCCGCCCTCTGCCCATGAGTTACCCCAGCTTATCATGTCGCCGCTTACGGCAATGCACAAGAGCAGCAACACCATAAGGTAGTCGCCGGGGACCGACACTTCGCGTACCGGAGTCCGGAAGCGTCTGAACAGGAAGTAGAGCAACGCAACAGTCACCAGCACCCCGACCGCGCCGTTGCCGATCATGTGAGGCGAATCCGAAGACATGAGGTTGATTTGAGGGAGAACATCCAGGTGAGAGACGAGTAACAACAGCAAGGCTCCATGAAAGAGTATCAGGAACCACCAGAAACAAGGTTGGTACCGCTTGACCGAAGGCATCGTGAATGAGTCGATAATCGCCCCGACCAGCGGTGCTGCCGCGGGGTCGTCAGGTCCTTTGTCCTCCGGGAATATCCTGACCGTGTGAGGAAGCTTCGGAGCGTGCAGGATCGCCGTGACTTTCACCGCGAGCCAGACCACGCACCACGCGGCCGAAAGGTACACCATCGGCACCATCACAAAATACCAGAACTTGTCTGCCATGCACAAAACTCCATATGTGAGTGACGAGGAAGCCGACAAATGCTCAGCGACTTCTCTGTACTACAAGCGGCAGTCTCAAAATAAGTATCTCAGTCCGGGACTGCCGCGGGTTCCTTCCGTCATTCCGGCGGAAGCCGGAATCTAGTCTTCTTCACAGGACTGGACCCCGGTGGCTACCCCGGACCACGATCCGGGGTTCGCCGGGGTGACGAGTCCGTCGGATTGGCACGGAAAATTCGGGACAGATCCTGACCTTCGAGTTCTTGTCGCGCCGCGAAGATGTGTCGCGGGAACCCGCTGCATTGCAGGGCCTTGCGGGAATACCGCGAAGAGGATGGCGGATATTTCGGAGCTGAGTAGAACCACCTCACCCCCATAGGCGCTAACTCGGAGGACCTTCCTCAATTCCCCGGCCTTGAAAGGCCCGGCTATCATCAAACGTCCCTCCGGGACGTCGGAGCTCGTAAGCCCCGCAGGGCCGACTGAAAATAGCCGGACGCTTCAGCTCGGGGCAAGAAGATGGAGCCCCGATCGCATGTACAGGGCCAAAGTTAGCGACTATGCACCTCACCCCGCCATCGGACTGCATGCGGGCCCAGGAAAGCCGACGCGACTATTGGCCTCGGCTCCCAGCCGCTCTCTGAATCCGGTCGCATCACGCCGCAATCCAGTAATGAGCCCTGGAGCCACAAACTAACGTAAGATTTTTCGGTCACAGAGGAGGGGGAAGACATCTTCTCGCACGAAGACTGAGCGAAAGGTCATTCTCTTCTTATTATTTCCCACGTGCGTTGTCAAGCATTGCGGTATGGATCGAGGCCTTCATCTGTCGAGAAGCGGGAACCCCACGGAGCGGCTGGGAGCCGCAACCAATAATCGCGTCAACCTTTCTCGGCCCGGGTGGAGCCCGATGGCGGGGTGCGGTGGTTCTACGCAAGTTCAAACCGCGCACTGCCACGGGCGAAGCACAGCCATGTACCCCGTTGCTGAAGCGGATTCCGACGGGAAATCTCCGGAGCCGACAACGATTCTGAAGGACAGTAGCACAGGGCAGAGTGCCATGCTGATCTTCTCTGGGGGTCTGGGCCGGGTGGCGCGCACTTCGGTACCTTGCTGATGTCACGGCGCATTTCTCCAACCCGGGACTTACGTCCCGGCGGGACTGAGCGTGGGCCTCTGGAGCCCCGAAGGGGCGGCAGATAGTAGCCCGGTGCGTGAGCGCCGGGGGCGGAAGCAGTGAAACGGATACAAACTCTCCGAGGACTTAATTATTCCGATGGGCTATCCGAAACCAGGGCGCGCTGCACCCGTCTGGGCGGCCTGAGCGGTGACAGGCGCTCCCCCAAAACACCGAGGAGTTGCCGTGGGTTTAAGTCCTCAGTCATTTAGGGGGCTGAATCTCCGTCGTATTGATATTACTGCTCATTTCTACCGGCATGCCGCTCGTAACCGAGAGCACACCCGTCGGTCAAGATTTTTTCTTGACAGGGCACAGACCGCCGGGTAAGATGGTTTCCAAGTCAGGAATGAAGTAATGTCTTCAAAGGACCACACAGACATGTTCTGCCGATTTTTTAGCTATTTTTATTTTTACTTTGGCTGTGTCTGCTCGTGGACCCACGGAGGCTGATTCTCCAGTAGCACTCAAGAAAGCAAACCGGGCCATGGGCAGACACAAAGTCCATGGCCTTTTTGTTTCGAAACAAGAGGTCATGGCAGCGGTCACCATGGCCTTTTTTCTTTCGTGTTCCACCGGTCGCCGGACATGCCTACCGATTGGCGGGTTGAAGAGCCCGCCCCACAGCAGTGGCCCACTTGGGAGTAGGAAACCGATCCGGACAACCGCTCCAAGGAGGAAATCATGATCGCCGCACATTGTGAACCGATTGCCGACACCCTTCCGATCCCGCCGATCATCGTCGAGGCCCGGCAAGAGCGCAAACTGCCGCCTTACCGACTTGCGAGCCTCGAGTTCAAACCCACCCTTACGGTCATCCGGGTCGGAAACGCGGTGATCGGCGGCAACGGGTTCGCAGTCATTGCAGGACCGTGCTCGGTCGAGGACGAGGTGCAGATGGTGGCCACCGCGGGAGCGGTCAAGGATGCGGGTGCCACCCTGCTTCGTGGCGGAGCCTTCAAACCGAGAACCTCACCGTACAGCTTCCAGGGGCTGGCGGAGGAGGGGTTGAAGCTCCTCGATGTTGCCCGTCGGTGCACCGGCCTCCCGGTAGTGACCGAGGTCATGGATTCGAGCGATATCCCTCTCGTGGCATCCTATGCGGATGTGGTCCAGGTGGGAACGAGAAACAGCCAGAACTTCTCCCTGCTTCGCAAACTCGGGAATATCGGCAAACCGGTGCTGCTCAAGAGAGGCCTCATGACCACCATCGAGGAGTTCCTCATGTCCGCGGAGTACATCCTCGCGGCGGGAAACCCGCAGGTGATTCTCTGCGAACGTGGTATCCGTACCTTCGAGACTGCCACGAGAAACACCCTGGACCTCAGCGCAATCCCGGTGCTCAAGGAAAAGACCCATCTTCCCGTGATCGTGGACCCGAGCCATGCGGTCGGCCACTCACGTTTCGTGAGCCCCATGGCCAAGGCCGCTCTGGCAGTGGGAGCCGACGGTATCATGGTCGAGGTCCATATCACTCCGGAAACGGCCTTGTGCGATGGCGCCCAGTCCCTGACCCCTTCGGCGTTCAACGAGCTCATGAAAGACCTGCGCGCCATGGGGACCCTCCTGGGCCGGGTCATCAAATGAGACGGCACCTGACATGTGCGGCATCGTTGAGCAGGCCTTTGCGGAAATTCAGTGGCGAACATTTCACAGGATCTGGCCGACAGGCGTATCGCCCGCCTACAAGGAAATGACGGGCAGGATGCCCGTCCCACCCGAGCGGCGTGACGATTCCTTACCATGGCATGGCACACGTGTGCAGTCGGAATCTGCGGCCGAACTGGGGAAACCGACCATTACGTGACACGCTCCGGCCTCGGCTTCCAAACAGGCGGATCGGTCGGTTCGAGGACGACGTCGCGCCATAAGTCATGGTCCGGGACTTGTGGACATGAGCTTGTTCAAGCTTCTGGTCGCGCGGCCGAGAGAACTGCCGAATCTATCTCGATAAAGCACTTGGTAGTGCGGGGACCTTTCTATGGAACCAAAGACCATTAAGAATCTGAGAGAAGACATCGACCGCATAGATCGGGAGATCCTCCTGCTCATCAGCATGAGAGCCTCCCACGCCAGGGAAGTAGGTCGATTGAAGAAAGCCTGCGGTCGTGCGGTCTTCGATCCCGCCCGGGAACAGGAAGTCATCGCGGATCTGCTGAAACAGAACCCGGGTCCCCTTCCCGATTGCGCGCTCAGGCACGTGTTCACCGAACTGATCTCGGCCTGTCGTGAACTCCAAGAGCCCCTGAAGATCGCCTACTTGGGACCGGAAGCCACGTTCTGTCATCAAGCGTCTCTGGCCTACTTTGGACGATCGTGCCGATTCCTGGCGTGTGAGTCCATCCCGGACGTCTTCAGACAGGTGGAACGAGGCAAAGCCCATTTCGGAGTCGTCCCCATCGAGAACTCGACGGAAGGGGCAGTAGGCACTACGCTCGACGAGCTGGTCTGTTCCGAACTCAAGATCACCGGCGAAGCGGTCCTTCGGATCTCCCATGCGGTGATGTCTCAGGAAGAGGATCTTGCCCGGATTGAGAAGGTCTATTCGCATCCGCAAGCTCTGGCACAATGCCAAGGCTGGTTGAGGACGAATCTCCCCGGGAGGACATTGGTCCCCACGTCGAGCACGGCCTCGGCTGCCGCTCTCGTAGCCAAGGAACCACGAGCCGCCGCGGTGGGAAGTCCCGTGCTTGCAGAAATCCACGGACTTGCGATTGTCGCTGACGAAATCCAGGACCTCGCAGTGAATCTCACCCGTTTTCTGGTGCTCGGGACGGAAGAAGCGTCCGCTACGGGTCAGGACAAGACCTCCGTGCTGTTCGCCACCGGTCACAGACCCGGCGCGCTCAAAGACGCCCTGGGTCCGTTTTCCGAGCAGGAGATCAACATGACCAGGATAGAGTCCAGACCGTCAAAGCAGGCCCCCTGGGAATACGTGTTCTTCGTCGATATCGAAGGGCACAAGCAGGACATCTCCGTACGCAAGGCCCTGGATTCACTGGCGAGATGCACCACTCGGCTCAAAGTCCTCGGGAGCTACCCTATGGCCCACCCGAATCGGAAAGAGCGCGCGTCGTCGGCGGACGAGGAACGTCCGGAGTTGGTCGCGGTCGACTCGGGTCGGTGACGAACTGTCGACAACGACGGTAATGGCCTGCCGCGAAATAGCCTCGTCATCTCGTGTGCCCCCCTTCCATGGGTTAAAACCCAGGGCTAATCACAGTGCGCCCAGAAGGGCGCGGGACTCTTCTGCCCTGAAAGGTCAGCCCCTGAATAGCCGTAGGTTTCAACCTACGGTAGTGAAGCGAGTGAATACTGCTCTCTAATTCGCCGTGGTTGCAAGGTTTGTTTTGCTGCGGGCGCTAAGCGTTCAGCAAGGGGTTGGTTACTCTCGGCACACCGTCTCACATCGGCAATGATATCAACGTACGAAGCATCCTGTTCCCAGAATGACTGAGTGCATGCCCGGGGCTCGACAAATCGCGTGACCCAACTCGCGAAAGAGAGTATGAGTACCTGTTCGCGTTCGGGCACGCAGCGTGCCGGATACCCCTTCCGAGAGTTCTCAATGGAACCACGAAGCATCGCAGTCATAGGCGGTAACGGACGCATGGGCCGGCTGTTCGTGAAGCTGTTCCGAGAGGCCGGCTACCCCGTCGAGGTCGGTGACAGATCCGCGGACCAGGCGCGTCTGCAATCGCTCGCCCAACACGACCTCGTGGTCCTTGCGGTGCCCATATCATCGATGGAGCACATCACGCAGACGCTTGGTCCGTGGACCAACCCGGACGGAGCTACCATCGACATCGCGTCGGTCAAGGAAGGGCCGGTGCGATTTATGCTGAGCCATTGCAGGGGAGAGGTGATCGGGAGCCACCCTCTTTTCGGTCCGAGGATCGAAACGATCGAGGGGCAACTCGTCTTCATCTGTCCTGGCCGGTCATCGAAGTGGATAAGCTGGTATCGGTCGTTCCTCGAGGCCCAGGGCGCAACGGTGGTCGATATCGAACCGGACAGGCACGACCGGATCATGGCTGTGGCACAGGTGCTGCGCCATCTGGTGCTGTTCTCTCTGGGGGGGAGCCTGACACGGCTCGAGTTCGATCTGAACACCGAACTCCCATTGTCCGGCCCGTGGTCATGCCAATTGGTCGGCATGCTCAAACACCATCTGGGCCAGTCCCCCGAGCTCTATGCAGAGCTCGCGCTCCACAACACCCACGTGTCCCGCGTGGTCGAGGCCTTTCGCGCGACTGCCAACGAGCTGTGCTCTTCCTACACCAACAAAGACAGACCGGCGATGGTGAAGGAGATCGGCGAGATCGCAAGGTATTTCGAGCAACGCAACTCCGACGGGGACAATCCTATTTCATGAGATACTTCTTGAGCACCTCCACCACCTGAGCAAATCCCCGTCGTGCGGCATACTCGATGGCGGTTCGGCCTGCCCGATCCCGGGCCCTCGGATCAGCACCCCAGAGGATCAGCTTCTTCACCACTTCCGCGTGACCTTTGTCGCACGCCCACATGAGGGCATTGCGCCCATCCTTGTCAACCGCGTCGATCCGGGGTCGGGTCGCGAGCATGAGACGGGCAATTCCGGAATTTCCGTTCAAGCATCCCCACATGAGCGATGTCCTGCCGTTCTGATCTGCAATATCGACCGAGGCCCCATTGGCCAGTAGAATCTCGATCAAATCGTCGTCCCCGTACACCGCGGCCCACATGAGTGCGGTGCGGCCGTTCACGTCCTGGAGGTTCGGGTCGGCTCCGAGGTCCAGGAATTCCCTCGCGATCTCTCCGTTGTTCTTGTAGCAGGCCCACATGAGTGCGGTGCGGCCGGTCCGATCCCCCCTGTTAAAGTCGATTCCGGATTCGAGGCAGCTCCGAATGGCCGCGACGTCCCCTGAAACGATTGCCGCGATCAGGTCCTCGACACTGCTCTCTACGGCTGAGTGGAATTCCTCGATTGTCTGGGTCCTCTTGCCGGGTGCGGAAAGCACTTCGGTGGGTACCTTCAGGGGATTGCGCACCGGAACGGTCTCTCTTGGTGCGGCAGCGACCTCGGCTTGGGCAACGAGTGCCTGGATGTCGCCACGTCCTTTGGTCGCTGCCCAGGCGCTTGCGGAGTAGCCCCTCTTGTCTTTGATGTCCGACCTGGCCCCAGCCTTGAGCAGCAACGCGACCACGTCCTTGTGTCCCTTGTAGGACGCCCTCATGAGAGCCGTAAGTCCGGATTCGTTCTGCCCATTCACGTCTGCTCCCGCTGCCAACAGCGTATGAACAATCTTCACATGTCCGCTCGAACAGGCCTTCATCAGCGCGGTCTTCCCGTCCTTGTCTTGCTGGTTGACGTCCGCTCCGTGTTTGATGAGCATCTTCACCATGTTCAGATCGCCCTTGTAGGACGCTCTCATCAGTGGGGTGAGGCCGTACTTGTTCACGGCATTGACATTGGCACCCGTTTCGAGCACCAGTCGGGCTGCCTCTATGCGGCCTGTGGCTGCCGCGTCAACCAGGGTCTTGTCGTCAGAATCATCGGGAGCCTCGACGAGCACTCCTCGATCGAGGGTCAGTTCGATCGTCTCTGTGCGACCGTCTCCCGTTGCCTCGATCATGACCGATATGGTTTTCTCAGCCTCCGCGGTGAGGTTGGCTCCCCGTTCGAGAAGCATTTCCACTACCTCTTCGTGGCCTTCCTGGGAGGCCCACACCAAGGCGGTGATCCCCGCCTTGTCGTGCACATCCACTTTGGCTCCGGCCTCGAGCAGCAGGTTGACTACCGCGGTTCGCCCGGCTCTGGCGGCCCACATGAGCGCGGTGCGTCCGGCATTGTCCTGGGTGCCGGTGAGCGCTTCGTTATCGAGGAGCAGCTTGGTGATCGCGAATCGGCCCCTCTCCGCGGCAACCATGAGGGAGGTCCAACCGGCCTGGTCCTGCGCGTTCACATTTGCACCCTGCTGCAGCAGCACTTCGATCGCCTGTTGATTGCCCTTGTGCACGGCTTTCATGAGGGCGGTTCTGCCGTTCTTGTCGGGCAGGTTGACGTTCGCCTCTCTCTTGAGCATCGCGTTCATCAGACCGAGATGGCCGTCGATCACCGCTTTCATGAGGAGAGTGGCGCCTTCGCCGTCTTGAGCGTCGACATCGGCTCCGCGATCGAGGAGTCTGCTCACCAGCACGAAGTGGTTCGCTCCTGCAGCGACCATGGTTGCGGTCTTGCTGTCTTTGGCTCTGGCATTGGGATCAGCTCCCGCGTCCAGGAGGACATCGACCACTTCCCGCCGACCATAATAAGAAGCCCCCATCAGGACGGTGTTACCGAGAAGATCCTGAGATTCAAGATCAGCCCGGCCTTTGATGAGCAGATTCACTATCTTGGCATGACCGGCGCACGCGGCCAACATGAGGCTCGAATACCCTCTTTCGTCCTTCATGTTCGGGTCTGCCCGGGCGGCCAGAAGGAGTCTGACCGCACCCGCCTGTCCGGCTAAGGATGCCTTCATCAGAGCTGTGGACCCGTTTTCATCTCGGAAATTCGGATCCGCTCCTTTCTCGATGAATTGTTTCACCTCCGCCACTTGACCTTTTTGAGCGGCATCCAGGAGGGCTTTGTTCTTGTCTTTCGTGAGGCGCAATGGCATTTCTGCTTCCTCTCGGTTGGCGTCCTCGGCTGTGGGGCGACGAGCCCAATGGAGCCTTTTCCACGAGTTCAGGCTTCCAATTTGTGCACGTGTTCCTACAGCACAGCGTGAACACACGGTTCAGGCATGCTCATAGTGACATCACAATACCACAAAACCGTCAACACGACACCGCGCGCAGAGGTGAATGCTCGTGACTTAAGATTGACGCGACTATTGGCCGCGGCTCCCCGCCGCTTTGTTCTCTCCGGCGGTGACGCGGTTGCGGTTTCCAGCCGCGGGAAGTTGCGGTATCATGTTGCAGATTGGGACACCCATTCTGAAGATGGTCACCAACTCGGAGGGAATTGCCATGGCCGACACACGCTTCAAGGTGATTTATGACGACTGCTACCTGAACGATTACCCTACTGCTTCCTGCGAAATACCCGAGCGGGTCTCTGCGATTGTGTCGACCCTTAAAGGGCACTATACACTGATCTCACCCAGACCGGCATCGGAAGCAGAGATTCTCGGTGTCCACACCAGGGCGATTCTCAAGGAAGTGCAGCGCGACGCGGGAACCTGGGAGTCCGCGGCAATGGCGGCGGGAGGCGCTCTTCTCGCCGCGGAGATGGCCATGAATGCGCATCCCACTTTTGCTGCGGTGCGTCCGCCCGGACATCACGCCAGCCCGGCGAGTCACTGGGGATTCTGTTTCTTCAACAACGTGGCCATATCCCTCCAGAGACTCCTGATCACAGAGAGAATCCGCACCGCGCTGGTGCTCGACATCGACCTCCACTTCGGCGATGGCACGGACAATTTCTTCTCTTCCCGGGGCGCGGTCACGGTGGCGAATATCCAAGAGAACCACCGCACACGATTTCTGGAAGAAGTGGATCGGGCCCTTTCGAAGAACCAGTACGACATCGTGGCAATTAGTGCCGGCTTCGACCGACATAAAGAGGACTGGGGCGGGACGCTGCTCACCGAAGACTATTTTACCATCGGCAGGGCGGTGCGAGAGTACGCAGGGGCACTTTGCAACGGCAGGTACTACGCGGTCCTGGAGGGAGGCTATAACGTAGACGTGCTGGGAGCGAACGCTCTGGCCCTGTGCCGAGGAATGGACCCTGACCACGCGTAGTCCTCACTGCGAAATAGCCCTCGCAATTACGACAGTTGTGGGGTCGCTTCGCTTCGCTTCTCTTCCCGTAGATTGAAGCCTACTGCGATTCACAGTCTACCCTTTCAGGGCAGGAAATGCTCGCTCGACCTGTTCGTGGTGACCGCGTCAGGCGGTCATGCCGATCTCTATGATCACGCGCTGCAACAATCGGCGCACAGGACTGTGGACATGCGATCTCGACCCATGCGTCAACGCAAGGCAAGGCACCGCACACAAGGAGTGTAGAGATGGGTATCTTCGACAGGATTTTTGGCGCTCCGCATCCGAGCGACAGTTGGAAACCGTCGCCGGGCGTGGCGCTCGTCCTCGACCTCGAACGCCACGCACTGTGTGACGTGCGAATCGGTGACCCCGTCGAGTGGCTTGCCTTCCTGGGCCCGCCTCAGGATCGCAAAGCACTCAAGGACGGCGGGTACACATATCCCTCTCGGGGTCTCGAGATATGGGCGGATGACGGGATAGTCAAAGATCTTGTGGTCCGATGGATCGATGAGGTCAGTACCTCCCACTTTGAACCTTTTCCGGGGGAATGTCGCTTCCGAGGCAGGCCGATCGTTCTGAACAGCGGAACACAGGAGGGCGATTTCGTTAAATTCTTCGGCGCACCCTACTGGCGAGACGTAGATGACATGGAGATCTTGCTCTTCTACGAATTCCCCGCAGAGATAGAATGGCAGGTGGAGTTCACCTTGGGCGGCGGTCTCAAAGGCATGATGATCACCACTCCCCCGCTGCTCAGTCAAGAGGATCAGCGGCAGGCGTACGGTGTTTCCAAGCGCCGGCCCCCGTGAGGGGCGAGTCGGCGGCTCGCGAAATGTCGTTTCACGGAGAAGGACTTGCGCACCGAGCCGGATCTTCGGAGAGGGTGACTTCGGAGGCCCCTCCCCGCGTGAATGTGCCATGCTCCGCTCCCGGCCTCAAGCCGGCAC
Source organism: Thermodesulfobacteriota bacterium (assembly GCA_040755955.1). Taxonomy (GTDB): domain Bacteria; phylum Desulfobacterota; class Desulfomonilia; order Desulfomonilales; family Desulfomonilaceae; genus JBFMAA01. Next base: position 46,693 of record JBFMAA010000015.1, on the reverse strand, counting down.
CCCCTGGACAGAGCAATATTGCGACCCCATATTCTTTGTGCTCCCCGCTGGGGAGCCGGGAGGAACTTCGACTCTCACCCATGGGAGGAAAGAACGATGACCAGCCAGCACATTGTGCTTGTCGCAATAGCGTCTGCATTCTGCATACTTGTACCCCCTGGAGCATGGGCGGATAGTCATCCCATGACCGGGGGGCATGTGATGGCAGTACCGAACGATCTGAAATGGACTGATGTCCCCTCATTGCCGCCGGGAGCGAAGATCGCCGTGATCCAAGGGCCGCTGAATGAGGCGGTGCCGTTCACATTTCGACTGAAAGTCCCTGCCGGATACAAGATTCCCGTGCACACCCATCCGGCAATCGAGCATGTAACCGTGCTTTCAGGCACGCTCCACTTCGCGGGCGGCGACAAATTCGATGAGAAGAAAGCGAAACCGCTCCCTCCGGGCAGCGTCGCAATTATGCCCGTAGGATCTCCCATGTACGGCTGGACTACCGACGAAGCAATCATCCAGGTACACGGGGTGGGGCCCTGGGGCATTACGTATCTCAACCCGGCGGACGATCCCAGAAAGAAATAGCGCAGCGGGTGTAGGCTCGCCGTGATGGCCTCCGGAACAGCCCGGAGACGCTGCCGGGGCGTAAGAGTTCACCGCGGAGACACAGAGGACGCAGAGAAGAAAGAGAGACGAACATGAAAGAATTATGCTTTTCTACCTGTGCCGCCTGATGAATTGATTCCAGCGCGCTTGAGTCGCTGACTTCTCTTCCCATTCTCTGTGCTCTCTGCGCGGCAGGGTAATTTCACGGAAGGCCTTGGGGAGGCGGCATGCAAATCAAACAAGTCGTTCTCGTGCTGGCCGATATCAGCGGCTACACGCGCTTTGTCACGCTGCATTCACTCAGTCTTATCCACGCGGAGGAAATTATCTCCGAGCTGATGGAATCCGTGATAGACGCATCAGAGCACCCATTGAAACTCAACAAGCTCGAGGGGGATGCCGCATTCTTCTTCGCGGATTCGGCTGGTGACATAGCCGCTGCGGTCCGGGACGTGTACGGCCAGACCAAAGCGTTCTTTGACGCGTTCCGGAGGACCGCTCACAAGCTCTCAGGCGAGATGTCGGTATGTGAATGCGAGGCCTGCAAAGGCATACAGAATCTGAGACTCAAGGTCTTTCTCCATCAAGGGGAAGTTGCGGTCAAACGATTACGTCAATTTGAGGAACTTGCCGGGGAAAACGTCATCATTCTGCATCGGCTGCTCAAGAATTCCGTGCCGTCTCGCGAGTACATCCTCATGACGGAGTCGTTCTTCGACCTCGTCGGAGGACAGGACCACGCCGGCTTGGAATCAAGGACGGAAAATTACGACGACATCGGTAACGTCGCAGTGAAGGTCCTTTACGTGGCCCGAGGCACGGAGACCGAGGAGGTCCCTGCCTTCTCGTTTGCCAAGGACGCGAAGATGACCACCCGTGGGGCCTTTCGCGTCCTTTGGCGCAGGCTTGGTTTCGGACGCGACAAACAGTACGCGCACATTGCAGATCTGAACACCACATTCGCGTCCGTGCTATTTGATATCGTGCATGCCTGCATCATCCAGTACGTGCCCGGATTCAGGGGAAAAGACCGCCAGAAGCAGGAAACCGACCACAAACCGCGCTGTGCACTGCCGGGTCTCTCGCCCCCGCCCGTCAAAGACATGAGACCGGACGAAGGGGATTCGGGGAGCGTTCTTGAGGATACCTCTTCTCGTCCCACGCGTGGAAAAACGCCGGACGCGTGACCCCCATTCTCGTCCCACGGCCAGAAACGGCCGTGCGACATGAATGAAGCCCGTGGCACGATAGGGAAATGGGGGAGGGAGTCCATGCCTGCTTCAAGGAACCCGGAAGGCTGCTAAGCGGGTGTCGGGAAATAGGTGGTGCACCGAAAATCCCCCCTAACCCCCTTTAGAAAAGGGGGGAAGAGAGCGAGGATCTACTCCCCTCCTTTTCCAAAGGTATCCGTTCAGGGGGGTTCCCGTTGTGGGCTCCGAAGATAAACCACAAAGGCACCAAGACACAAAGAAATCAAAGAACGAAGAGCGGCTTCCTTTTCTTGTGAACGGCTCTTCTTGGTGGCTTAGTGGTTCAATTTCTTTTCTCCCTGGCTGAACGCTTACGTCCGGAAATAGGTGGTGCACCGAAAATCCCCCCTAACCCCCTGTTAGAAAAGGGGGGAAGAGAGCGAGGATCTACTCCCCTCCTTTTCTAAAGGAGGGGCAGGGGGAGGATTTTCCAAGTGCCGAGAGTCTGAACGTCACGGTTTCTCCCTCATCGCGAGAGGAACCAGGGATGTGCCCCGCAGCGATGCGATATGCATCATGTAGTCCCTGCCCGTCGCGGGAGGCGTACGCGCCTCCGATTCGGATTTCCGTCGCAACGACATGGCCTCGCTCGGACACGTCGTGACGCAGAGACCGCACCCAATACACCGGTCACGATCAACCCGGGCGATGTCCTCACCATCGAGCTTGACGGCTTCCATCTGGCATCGATCCGTGCACGTGCCGCACGCGCTGCACGCATCGGCATCGACCTCCGCGTAGTAGTTCGAGATGACCTTCTCTGCCGGCTTCGGATGCAACTTGATAGACCGGAGAATCCCACAGCAGTCGCCACAGCAGTTGCACATGCCACCTGCGTCCTGGGACACGAACGGCTGAGGCACCAGCCCGGCCTGCTCACACGCATCGATAATCCCAAGAGCCTCCTCCTGAGTGACGAATCGCCCCATCTGCTTGTCCACGTAGAACTGCGCGTGGCTCCCGAACTGAAAACAGACCTCGATGGGCTGTGCGCATCCCTTGTCGATAAGAGATTGCTGCACCCTGCATATGCATTTTGCCACGGCAATCTGCTGCTTGGATTTGATGATCTCCCTCACATCCTCATACGGAGCGACAGGCCAGGAATGGTCGATGGACTTGTTCACGGGTATGGTCCTCAGAGGAGCGTATTGGGCAATCCCCTGCTTGCCGAAAGCCTCGAGCAGATACCGGTCGAAAAGCTGGGCGAATTCTCTGTCCATGTCCTTGAGCTGGTACTCGTACGAACCCACCACAAATGGGACTACGCCGTATTTCGAGACCTCACCCTTCCTCATCCTGAAGATGAGTCCCTTGTCGACCATGCGCTCGAGCAACTCAGTGACCTCTCCCGGCCCACGGCCTACTCGTTGAGCCACTGAATCGACGGTTTCGAGCATCATGCTGAGACTGAGATACATCCGGGCTTCCTCTTCCGAGAAGAGCTTTTCGAGTATCCGGAGCTCCACTCCGGACGCGGTGGAAGGGAAGCCGACTCCATACTGGTCCAACTGCGCACGCAGTCCGTGGTACACTTCTTTGGTCATTCGTTTCTCCTTGACGTTCATGGTCATGTGATCGGGCTCAGCTCTTGCGTTGCTCGACGCGAACCTCCATCACGACTCGACCCCATCCGCCGCATTGTACTCCAACATCGAAGCATCCGGTTCTATTAAATCTCATTTCTGTCGGGTCAACTCCCGCGAGAATCAGCTCGCCCACTGCAAAGACCGCGGGCTGCAGAGCGCTTACCGCGTACACGCACATCCTCTTGGGGCAGAGGCTCGATATCAGATTCCCCGCAGAATCGAGGTAAATCTTGTCCCCGACTTTGTGTTGGCTGTTGCATCCGTGCGAAGCCTTCACTTCCGCGACGATGGTCCGGCTCATGAACTCAGGGGACTTCATGAGAATGTGTGCGTTCTTCGGATCTGCCTTGAAGAGTTCCATTTCGTCATCCGTGTAGCCGAAATGCTGCTGTACCATCTTCCACGCTTCAGTGTTCATTGGATGTTCCTCCATGCGAGTATGGGACGCCGACCCGGAGCCGGGCACACTGCGCTGCCCGTGACCGTCACCTTGCTCCGGGTCGGAGCCCTTGCATCCAGTATGACGGCATCAGCAACACAATTCAGCTCCGGGAGGGATTCCTTTTTCGGTTGGAGGGATTCTTGCGAGTTCAGAAGCAACCGTTGACCGGGGGAAACCCTTTTGCAAAAGGGTTGTCCCCCGGACCCCTTTCCGAAAACTTTTGAGATATTGGTTGGTTCTGACCATCCAGGACGTTCTCGGGATGCGAGGCGGTGACTTTCATGCTTGGTTGTGACCGCGGGCGGTCATGGTGGTTTTGCAAAAGGGTTGTCCCCCGGACCCCTTTCCGAAAACTCTTAGAACATTGGTTGGTTATCCAAAGACATAACGCCAACCCAGCGACAGACAACTCACCAATATTTCACGTTCTTGCTGGAGGGCCCCTCTTTCGACAAGGGGGCGCCCCGAAATCTTACGTGACGGTACGCCGATTGGTATGAGCGCTTGCGGGACCCTGACCGGGCATTTTGCGACCGCCATTTCATACGTTTTCGTGCCATAAGAAGGCACTTGTGGTAATCTTGCCTGGGAGAAGCTCCAGGTCTGCCTATTGCGCGAGCATCGGTGGGTGTTGCAGTCCGTCACTTCCCGGCACAGCCGCAGCGGAGGTCCCATGACGCAAGGAACGTCCGAGATACTTCTCTCGCCGCAAAACGAGGAAGAGCTCAAGACTCAGTTCGGTACCTTGTTCGCACCGATTCCCAGGGACGTGGGCGAAGCTTCTCTGGTCGCTGACGGGCCCCTGTTGCGCGGCAGGATGGAGTTGTACCCCGTACGGTCCGGCCTGCGGCTTTTCGCAGTGGACATTGAGGTGAAACAGGATGCGGAACTCGCTATTGAGCCGGTCAATGCCGGAGTTCTGGTGTCTCTGGTCCTCGACGGCAGGTCGGGCTGCACGGTGGGCAGCGCGTCGAATCCGGGTGACCCATGGGAATTCGTCGCAGGCCGGAACGTGGTGGGGGTGTTCCAACCGGGCACTTGGCACTGGAAGGTCTCTGCACGCGATTCTTACCGTCTCGTCGAGCTTCACATCACTCCGGGCAGGGCCTCTCAGTTGGTGTCGGAATACCGCGAAGCCACCGACGGAATACTGCACCCAATACTGTCCCAACCCACGACCGCCCACCGAATGATGCAAGAGCATCTCACACCCGAACTGGGAGTCATTGCGTCGCAAGTCTTGAATTGCCGGCTGCAGGGCCCTGCAAGGCGGCTCTTCATGGAAAGCAAAGCCCTGGAGATCCTCGCCCTCCAGTTGGGGGCGCTCTCGTCGACGAATCGCCGGGACCCTGCGCTTCGCACCCCCGATGATGTCCATCGCCTGGAACACGCGCGGCGGATAATCGAGCAGGAGTTCGCTGATCCTCCTTCGCTGCTCGCGCTGGCCCGTCGAGTGGGGTTGAATGAGTTCAAACTCAAGAGCGGGTTCCGAGAGCTGTATCGGACCACTGTCTTCGGGTACGTGAGGATGCTGCGCATGGATCAGGCGAGGGTGATGCTCGAAACCGGGGAGCTCAACGTCGGCGAGGTGGCCTCGGCCATGGGATACACGTGCTTCGGCCACTTCTCCGAGGCCTTCCGCAAACGCTTCGGCATCCCCCCGCGTGAGGTCAAGAAACGAAGAAAATCGTGACGAGTCACCCGTGGAGGTTGTCATATCGGCAATCCTTTTACGGATATTGTGGTATACGAACCCCGAACCGAACGGAAGGAGATAGCCGGGATGAAACCTCTGGGCATTCTGAAAGTGATAGTGTTTCTTGGAGCGTGTATCGTCGGTCTCAGCGCGTTGGCGACCACACCCGCGCATGCTCACGGGTGGCAAACCAGACACCGTGTGTACTGTCCTCCTCCCCTTCCCTGTCCGCTCCCTTGTCCGCCGGTAGTCACGTACGTCCGCGTGTACGAGCCGTGCTACAGAGTCTACCGCGTGCGAGTCAAGTACCCGCCACGACGCGTCCGAGTGGTATACCCCTGCTGGTAGTCGTTCTCTCGGAGAAGACGTGCACTACCAATGCGCGTTCTGAGGGTCTGGCCCGAAATAGCTGTGCCAATCCGACCCGCTCGTCCCCCCGGCGAACCCCGGATCGTGGTCCGGGGGACAACCCTTGTTCAAAACCACCATGGCCGCGACCGGCCACAACCAAGCATGAAAATGCTATCCCACCGGTGTCTCCAGGAGCCGCCATGCTCCAAGAGTTCTTGAGGATGGGGGTCCGGGGGAAGGAACTTCTTGCAGGAAGTTCCTTCCCCCGGGAAGCGCATTTTCTGATAAAGGGTTCCCCCGGAAAACTTCATGGGAACATCTTTTCCACGGGGCGCCTCTCGGGGACGTATTCCCGAGGAATGGTGCCATCGTTCCAGGCCTTGGACACGTACAGGTTGCAGTAACAGCTCCCGAACTCTTCCACATCAGGTGCGCGGTATTCGCAAGGGCAGATGATATCCTTGTCTCTTTCCCGCACTCCGCTGGCCAGTCTGCACGGACAGGCCATATAGCCGTAACGTCGCTTGTTGATAAGGAGGCCTTCGATGAGTTCGTTTACCCTTTTGTCGTCGATACTGAAGTAATACCCCTTGGCCTCCTGGACTTTTCGCAACATTTCCCTAATGTTTTCAACTTCACTCATAACCCCAAGGCCTCCCGGATCTCCGCTTCCTTGTAGCCGACTATTACCTTGTCTCCGATCACGATGGTAGGGAACGAACACCTCGAGTTGAGCTTCTTCACCTCTTCCAATATCGCGGAGACCTCCTCCTTGGGAAGTGTGTCCACGTCACAGCACTCAAACTTGATCCCACAGTTGTTCAAGAACTCCTTGGTGCACCTGCAATGGCTGCACGTGCTCAGGGAGTAGAGCTTCACGCATTTGTCCATGATGCGCTCCTTTCTGAATTGCCGGCGTCAACATTCGTTCTTGGGCCGGTCACGATCCTTCAATGTCCCCCGCGAATTTCAAGGTGCGTGACTGCTGTCTCGCGGAAAGAGGGTGCCGATGTCCGCGATACTGTCAAGCATGTGATCCGGCGCATACCCGAAACGGGGCAGGTCCTCTCGCGCGGTAACTCCCGTGAACACAAGGGCGGATGCCATTCCCGCGTTCCTGGCGAAAAGGATATCCGTCTCCATGCGGTCTCCGACCACCAGACACTGGTCTGCACGTACCTGGAGGGTCTCAAGCGACAGCAGTGCCATGTCAGGCTCAGGCTTACCGAAGACCCGGTCAGGGTCCCGACCCGACGCAACAGACACGGCGGCGACGAGACTCCCCGCACCCGGCAGCACGTCCCCACCAACAGGATAGCCGGGATCGCGATTGGTCGCCCAGAACCTGGCCCCTCCTCGAATGCAACGACCTGCTCGACTGAGCTTCTCGTAAGAGAACTCGCGGTCCAACGCCACCACCACGAGTTCGGCCGAGAGCGGGTCGTCGTCGAGTATCGCGCCCGCCTCCGAGACGGCACGTCTGAGCCCCGTCTCGCCCACCACCAGCAAGCGAATCCCCTTGTGGTTCCCCTGCAAGGCCCTCACCAGAGCGGACGCGGAATTGACTACTTGTCCCGTCGTCACCGGGACTCCCAGGCGGTTGAGCTTCGCGGCGAGCTCCGAAGCGGGTCCCGTAGCATTGTTCGACAGGAACAACCAACACACTCCGCGGGCCGAGAGTTCCGTGTACGCTTCCCGCGCTCCGGGGATGAGCTCGTCTCCCCTGAACATGGTACCGTCCATATCCGCCAGGACCGCACGGTATCTCGGGAGCGCGCGCTCGTGCGGGGTCAAGGGTTCCCACCTGACACGGGCCGACCGGAAGACTCCACTTCGGCCTCATGGAACGCGACCTGCATGTGCACATTCTCCTTGGCTTTTCGGTATTCGGGATCGATCCGTAGCGCCTGCTTGAAATCCTCTGCCGCGGCATCTTTCTCGCCGATCTTGACTCGGAAGAAGCCGCGGTTGTTCCAGAGCATCGGGTCGCGGGGGTCCAATTCCAGCGATCGGTCGAAATCAGCCCGAGCCCTCTCCTCTTCGCCTTGACGAAAGTGCGCGATTCCCCTGAGGCTGAATGCTCTGGCACAATCCGGGTTCGCGGCCAGAAGCGCGTCGAGATCTTCGATCGTGTGTGCCGGATCATCCAGGAGCGCATATGACACCGCGCGATCGTACAGGACCCTCGGATCACCGGGGACGCGGTCCAACGACCTGCCGAAATCGGCAATGGCAGCGTGGTAAAGACTCCTCTTCATCATCGCGAGTCCCCTCATGGCCAAGATCTCTCCGTCCGCGGGGTCCAATCCCGCGGCCTTGGTCAGGTCCACGGTTGCTCGCACAGGATCGCCAAGGTCCATGAGTGTGCGAGCCCGGTGTTTGTAGGCCTGCACCAGTGAGGGGTCTAGCTTGAGTGCGCGATTGAGGTCCTCCAACCCCCCGTCGTATTCATGCCGGGTCAAGCGGATCACGCCGCTGTACATGTGAGCGGTCGCATCCAGGGGAGCCTTCTTGAGCACGCGGGTGACTGTCCGTTGTGCCTGGTCGACTTCTCCCAGATCGATGTGAGCTCTTGCTTGAAAGATGAGGCCCTGGACGTCATCCGGATGTGCGGCCGAGTAGGGAATGAGCACCTCCGCTGCCTCGCGAGGCCGACCCATATCGAAGAAGACCTGCACCTTCTCCATGAGGATGCTCGTGTCTTCAGGTCGTTGGGATCGCACCACTTCGTAGTCCTTGAGCGCCTTGTCGAACTCCTTGAGCCTGACGTACACTCTGGCCCTCATGGTCAGAATCTCCGGGTCGTCCGGCGTCTGTCCGCCCAACGCGGTCACGTCCTCAAGCGCCTCCCTGAGCTTGCCTGCTTTGATGAGGACTTTGGCTCTGTGTTCGAGGGCCAACGTGGAATCAGGTTCGTAGTGGAGTGCACGGGTGTACTCGTCCTCGGCCTTCTTCAGGACCCCCTGTTTTTCGTGGATCATGCCCTTGAGCACGTAGGGGCGTGCCTTTCCCGGCTGGCGCAGCAATATGGTTTCCACGGTGTTCGCGGCCTGGTCCAACTGGTCCAGTGCGATCAGACAGTCGGCCTTCTCGATGAGGATGGAGTTCTTGGTGCCAAGCAGACCCATGGCTCCGTCGAAGTCGCAGATCGCTTCGGCGCAGTGCTTCAGCTCCTTATGAGCCATACCTCGTTCCCAGTAGATGCCGGCAAGGACTCTCCCCGTGGGAGCCGGGTCCGCCAGGGCTCGATCGAGAAGCTCCACTTTCTTGCCGGGGTCCTTCTCCCCGCGGGCCTCCTTCAGAAGCTGAGCGGCATCTCCGGACGCACACGACGTGCCACACCACCACAGTCCGACCAGCACCGCGGCCCAAAGGGGCATGAGGCTGCAACCAATTGTCGCGTGGACCTTCTGCGGCCGGCATGCATTCCGATGGAGGGGCATAGGCGCTAACTTCGGCCTTGTACATGCGATAGGAGCTCCATCTTCTTGCCCGGCGCCAAAGCGTCCGGCTATTTTCAGTCGCCCCTTGCGGGGCTTGCAACCGCTCACGCCCCGTAGGGACGTTTGATAGTAGCCGGGCCTTTCAAGGCGGGGGGAGCTAGTACAGAACACGGCACTGACGCCGAAGCGGTTGCCGGAAACGTACGTACCATTGGTGGCAGGCTGATGGGGTGGGCTCATGGTGCGCAGGTTAAAGTCGAATGCTCCTTCTCACATCTTCCCGATAGTAGGTCTCGAGGATTTCCGCAGCCTTGAGCGCTTCCGGGTCTGAGGTGCCGGGGAGCTGCACCACGATCTTCACGAACATGTCACCACAGACCTTGGTCTTCAGGTTGCATACTCCCTTGCCTTTGAGCCTGAGCACCTGCCCCGCCTTGGTCCCTGGGGGAATCTTCAGTTGCACCGGCCCGTCCGGGGTGGGTACGGAGATCACCGCGCCCTGCATGGCTTCACGGATCGTGACGGGGAGTTCAAGTCGGATCGCATCGCCGTCCCGTTCGAAGAACTCGTGAGGGAGCACTTGAATGGTCACGTAGAGGTCTCCGTGGGGGCCTCCGTTGATTCCCGGTTCCCCTTTGCCGACAAGCCGAATACGGGAACCGTCATCCACTCCCGAAGGGATCTTGACGTCGATGGTTTCGGTGCCTTCTGATCGCCCCCCCGCGGACAAGGTCTGCAGGGTCACCCGTCTTGTTCCGCCTTTTACCGCGGTGAGGAAATCGACTTCCAGGGCCGATTCCACGTCTCGGCCCTTCATCGGGCCGCTTGAAGCGGCACGGTCGCCTCCTCGAAAGATCTGGGAGAAGAAGTCTTCAAAGGACGCGCCTTGAGCCGGATCCTGGCCGAAGAAGATATCCGTGTAGAAATTCCCTCCCCCGCCTCTTCTCCCGAAGCCACCTGAACGCTGCCACTGGCCGTAGCGTCTCGCTTGCTCGGGGTCAAAGCCTGCTCTCGTACCTTCTTCACCGAACTCGTCGTAGACCCTCCGTTTTTCCTCGTCAGCGAGCACGTCATGGGCCTGAGTAATCTCCTTGAATCTGTCTTCCGCCGCCTTATCGTTCGGGTTGACATCCGGGTGATACTTCCGGGCGAGTTTACGGTAAGCCTTCTTTATCTCATCGGTCGTCGCGTCTCTCTTGACCCCAAGGACCGAGTAGTAGTCTTTTCCGGGCATTTCCGGCCCTCCGCTGAGTCCAAGTACTACGGTCACATGACATTATCGCGTCGCGGAAACCGGGACGCGTTGCCCTTTGAAGATATGTATTCCCAGGCCGATGTCAAGCCTGCGGGCAGGTCCGGCCCCGAGTTATGGGGCCCCCCCCCCCCCCCCCCCCCCCCGGCCGGGGCGACCCAAAACCCCACCC
>JBFMAA010000015.1:0-35885 GCA_040755955.1 Thermodesulfobacteriota bacterium | reverse complement strand
GTCCGGCCCCGAGTTATCCCCCTCCCCCTACCCCCTCCCACGAGGGGAGGGGAATCCCGAAACCCGCTCCCCTGGAGGGAGAGGGAAGGGTGGGGGGGACGATGCCGAGGCAACGCGTGCTCTGAATTTAGCGCCTATGGAGGTCCGGGGGACAACCCTCTTTCAAACGGGTTTCCCCCGGAAGACTTTCTGACAAAACGGTTACGAGACCTCGACCAGTCCTTGTGGGAGGGCCTCGAGCACGTGGCCGATCTCGGCCGCGGACTGCACGCCTGCCTGGCGGAGTCGGTCGAGGAGTTCCACGGCCTTGTCTGACGCGATTGCCAGGATGAGACCTCCGGAAGTCTGGGGATCGAAGATGAGGTCGGAGAGTTCGGTACGCAACTCAGGATAGATTCTGACCCACGAGCTGAAGAAGTTCCGGTTGCTGTACGCGCCTGCCGGAACCAGTCCCATGCGTGCAGCGTCCAGAGCCCCCGGCAGCACCGGCACCGATCCTGCGAGCAACCTGATGAGGCAACCCGACGCGCGGGCCATTTCGACGAGATGTCCCGCAAGTCCGAACCCGGTCACGTCGGTTGCCGCGCGAACTCCCATGCGGACCGCCGTTTCCGAGGCCTGTCGGTTGAGCTCGCAGATCGAGCGCATCATGGCACGGGCGGACTCTGGATCAGCCAGGTCGGCTTTGAGCGCGGTGGCGATGATCCCGGTGCCCACAGGTTTGGTCAAGATCAGGCTGTCACCCGGTTTGAGCCCCGAGTTCGTCATGATCCGGTCCGGGTGGACCAGCCCTGTGACGGACAGGCCGTATTTGGGTTCGTCGTCTTCCACGCTGTGGCCGCCGAGCAGCGCGACGCCGGCTTCCTGAAGTGCTTCCAGACCGCCGGCCAATACTTCGCGAAGCGCCGCGGTTCCGAGCTTCTTGGTGGGCCAGCAGACCACGTTCATCGCCGTGATCGGACGACCGCCCATTGCGTACACGTCACTCAATGCGTTCGCGGCCGCGGCTCGACCGTACACCCGGTGATCGTCCACAATGGGCGTGAAGAAGTCGATGGTCTGCACGAGCGCAGTCTCGTCATCGAGCCTGTACACACCCGCGTCCTCCGAACCTCTGATGCCGGCCAGCACGTTCGGATCAGCAGGAATATCCATTCCGCACAGCGCCTGGTCCAGGTCCCCCGGACCCATCTTCGCTGCTCAACCGGATGTTTTGGAGAGGCTCGTGAGCCTTACCGATCTTGCCGTCATACTGCGCTCCGCAATGAAGAAAGGGGCTTCCGGCGATGGCACGTGATAGTTCGCCCCGATTCCCGGAATCATAATCTTTGATGCACCGAAGGTCAACAGCTCGAAGAAATGAGGGAAGAAGTCTCAGGCGGACGAAAGAGTTCATCCCCGGCGGATCGGGCGTGTCTCTTCATTTCCACGATACTGCGGATGCCCGGACGCGTCAAACGTTCGTTGGAAAAGCGGTCGATCTGCACGGGAGGGGTTCAGTCGACGATGGTGAGGGTCACCGGCGTTTTCAAGACGACGTACGAGCCGTTTTCCGATTCACGGCGTTGGACCCAACCGACCTCATCCTTAATCAGCGAGGCCACCTGTTTGGCGTCCTTGGGAACCATACGCACGCACCCGTGAGACTCGTTATGGCCTATGCTTCGGGGAGAGTTTGTGCCGTGGAAGCGGTATCCGGGATCATCGAGCTTGACCTGCTCCTCGATCATGTCCCCGGACCGTGACGGCTGCTTCTTGCGCGGGCTGAGGACTTTCTTCTTCAGCAGTGGCGCCATGGTGCCGCCGTAGATCTTCTTGCTCGGTGATTGCCCTGCTGCCCACGCCCGGTTCGTCGGCGGTATCCACCAGGGGTCGTTATCGTAGATGTGGCTCACGTAGTAGGTTCCCTTGGGAGTGGGAAAGCCACTGCCTCCCAGCCCCACTCCGCACTGAAAGAGGGACTTCGGAGTGCCGTCAGCCTCTGTCTTCATGACCAGCAAGACATGGCGGGAGTGACTCACCACGATCTCGATCTTGGGTGCTCGCGGCGTGACCGCAGCGGGGGGCGATTCCGGCACGCGGTTGGGAACGCGCATCGCCACTGTGGCGGGTTCCGGTTTCGTCTCCGAATGCAGTGCACGCTTCTCTGACCGCGGTTCCACACGAGGCTTTGGCTGGGGCACGGGTTCCGGTTTCGTCTCCGGATGCAGTGCACGCTTCTCTGACCGCGGTTCCATACGAGGCTTTGGCTGGAGCACGGGTTCCGGGAGAGAGCTGCCGGGTTGGGTCTGTTCTTGACGGGGTTCCCCGTCGTGGGGACGCGGTTCTTCCGCAGGAGGTGCGGCTTTCGCCCGTGGCCGGCGTTTGGATACGCGCTTGGTGCGCCGGCCGTCTCGATGCCGGTGCGCGGCAAGCATCATTTCCGGTGCCCGGTTGGCTGCCACACCGGTGGAGAGATCATCCCGCACCAACTCCGACGACCTGTCCGTGCGACCGGAGGTCCGGCCGGGTTTCGACGACTCCGCACCCCATGCCGACCACTGCAGCACCAGGCAAAACGCCACCGCACCCATGAAAGCAGATAACCTGAAGGACATGACCCTTACACGCAAATCCCGAACGACTCCAAGAAATGACCTGTTATCTATATCATATTACGACACAAAGTTCAATACTCCGGGACTTCCCGAGTGAGGGCTCGCCACGCGGGCCGAAACGAGATTGCATTATCGGTTCAGTTGCTCTAGGTTGTTGCCTTCCCTCTCTCGAGTGAGCATCCGATGAGACTTCTGTTTGCCGTCCTGAAACTCGTGGCAGCCTTGGCTCTCGTGCCCCTTGCACTGGATTGGCGGTCGCCTTTTCTTTTCGTGGTCCGGGACTGGGCTCTGGTGGGGCTGGTCAGCGTTTCTCTCTGTCTGATCCTTGCGGAAATCCTCGCGCTGCGGGGTCGTCGCCCGGTGCCGAGAGTGGTTCGGATCGTCAATATCTTGGGACTCGTCGCAGCCGGCCTGGCCCTGACCGCGACCGTGGTTATCGAGGCCCGCTTTCACTGGATGCGATACCAGGTCCTCCACGCAGACCCCACGGCCCTGGAAAGACTGGGACGGCATCTCATCGTGGGATGCCGTGCCATCGAGGATGTGCGGGATCTGGCGAGAATTCAAGCCATCGGAGGGGTGTTCCTTTCAGGCCGCAATGCCCGCGGAAAGACCGTCGAGGAGCTTCGGCAAGAGATCAGGTCACTGCAGTATGAGCGCCAAGACCGTGGCCTGCCCCCTCTGTGGATCACCACCGACCAGGAAGGCGGTGTCGTATCGAGGCTCTCTCCGCCGCTGACTCAGATGCCGGCCCTCTCGGAGATCGTGGCACGCGCCGCGGATACGGCACCACTCGAGGGCCCCGTCCGGGAGTTCGCAGCAAGGCAAGGGACCGAGCTCGCGCGAGTAGGCGTGAACCTGAATCTGGCCCCCGTGGTCGACGTCAACCACCAGATCATCAATCCCCACGATCGTTTCACGCGCGTCTATCTGAGAGCCATTTCTAGCGATCCTTCCGTGGTCACTCAGGTGGCCGGGTGGTACTGTCATGCGCTCGAAAAGGCCGGTGTGCAGTGCACTCTCAAACACTTTCCAGGCCTGGGCAGAGTCAAAGACGACACGCACCTGCGCCCTGCGGACCTGTCCGCGCCCTTGGAGGAACTGGCTCGCACGGACTGGGTCCCGTTCCGGGCGCTGATGCGCAGAAGTCGGGCATTCCTCATGCTCGGTCACGTGCGATTGACCGCGCTCGATACGGAGCGGCCGGCCTCACTCTCACCCCCTGTGATCTCGGGACTCCTGCGAGGCCAATGGAAATACGACGGCGTCATTATCACCGACGACTTCAGTATGCGTGCGGTGTATCGCAGCAGTTCCGGGATCGCTGGGGGTGTAGACTCGCTCAATGCCGGAGTCGATCTGATCCTGGTCAGTTGGGATTGCGACCTGTACTATGACGTGATGTATTCCCTCCTCAAAGCCGATCGGCAAGGCCGACTGGACCGGGAAGCATTGCGGCAAAGCGCCGAACGGATCGCGCGGGCGATCCGGTCAATTCGATGAGAGATGCTCCTGATTCGAGAGATTGTGGCAATACCGGCTCGCCCCGGCATACGGGTCCTGCACTACTCTCGCTCAAATTCTTGGCGGCTGGGAGCCGCTGCCAATAATCGCGTCAGCCTTCCTCGGCTCGCACGTGTTCCTAGGGCGGGGCCGGTTGGTTCCTGGCAAGCGAAGAAAGGCACGTTGCTAACTCCCAGAGCACGCGTTGCCTTAGCATCCTTCCCCTCACCCTTCCCTCTCCCTCCAGGGGAGCGGGTTTCCGGATTCCCCTCCCCTCGTGGGAGGGGGTAGGGGGCAATGCTTGTGACTTAAGCGGACTCGTGACAGTCGCTGCCTAAAATCCCCCCTAACCCCGCTTTTCAAAAGGGGGGAATAGCGGTGTCCTCTCTTCACCCCCCTTTTCTAAAGGGAGGCAGGGGGGATTTTGAAACAGGGACCAAACGTCTGGTGCCCCCTGATTCAACGGCATCGGATCCAGAGACCGGGGCACGCCCAAGAAATAGGTCCTTAAGTCACCGGCATTGGGGGGGAGGGGGATAACTGCCTCTACAAGTGTGTCACTACGCCCCGGGGCAATCCGGAACCGTATTTGCGACAAAAGGGCACTAAGTGCCTTGAAAACACTCCCGGATGGTGGTAAGAGCACCTCCGAGGTTCATGCGTGGGGCCCGAGCCGCGTGTGTCGCCAATCCCGCGAGAATAGACGCGCTCAGAAAGACCGCGGCCCCCTCACCTGATCACCAGTGGAGTGGTCCCGGTCGAGAGCCGGATCCCCGGGGGGATGCCTTGGACCATCGGTGTCGATTACTGATAGTGGATGACGAACCTGCGAACGTGCGCCTGCTGCACGGCATTCTGTCGGCTCTCGATTACGACGTCGTGAGTGCCTGCAGCGGCTACGAAGCGATGGAGAAGCTCGATCCCTCTGTTGACCTGATCCTCTTGGACGCATTGATGCCGGGGATGGACGGATTCCAGGTCGCGGCGCAGATCCGACGCAATGAAGCGTACGGCGACACTCCCATCATCATGGTCACCGTCCTGAAAGAGAGGGAGGACCGGCTGCGTGCTCTGGAGGCCGGAGCGAACGACTTCATCAGCAAACCCATTGACAGATTGGAGCTCAAGGCGCGGTTGGCCTCACTTCTCGGCTTGAAGAAGGCCCGAGACAGACTGAAGGCCACTCTGAGAGAGCGAGCCCGGATTACGTTCGAAATGCATCACCGTGTGCTCAACCACCTGACGCTGCTGATCAGTCTCCTCAAGGTTCAAGCCCAGCGTCTTGAGAACGAATCGTGGAAGTCCTTGCTCTCCGAGACCGAGGTTCGGTTGCGATGCACATCGCTGGTTCACGAGACCCTCTACAAATCGGAATCCTCGTCGAAACTGGATGTCCGCATGTATCTCTCGGAGCTGTTCGACCGGTTGGAGGAGTGCTACGGTGCAGTCCGGAAAGGCATTCGCGCGAGACTCCACGTCGTGGAAGACTTCTCCATCACCGCGGACACTGCATTGACCCTGGGGATGGTCGTTGCTGAATTCCTCGCCCACACCGCCAACCGCGAATGCCCCGGCAGCTCGAACAGCGAAGTGTTCTTCTCCGTGACGTGTTCGCCGGCGGGAGAAATCGAGTTGCTCGCCACGTCCCAAGGACCGCGGGAAACGGACGACGTCCCTCTTGACAATCCGCAGTCGGTAGCATGGCAACTCACGCAAAGGCTGGCCCAGCAACTCCGGGGTGTGGTGGAATTCGACGAACAAGGAAGCGGCAGCCGGATGGTGCTGCGGTTCAGAGTCTAGCACGGCAGTAGGGGCCCGCGGAAAAACAAGCCTTGCAACCACCACGGTGAACTAGAGAACAGTATTCACTCGCTTCACCACCGTAGGGTGAAACTTACGGCTATTCACGGGCTGCCCTTTCAGGGCAGAAGAGGCCCGCGCCCTACCGGGCGCACTGTGAATGGCCATGGGTTCCAACGCATGGACGGGGAGCACGCGAGATGACAGGGCTATTTCGCGGCAAGCCCTAAGAACCGGCCCGAGACCTCATCGTTCACTCAAGTCGGTGCTTGCGCACGATCTCCAGCAAGGCCGCCCGAGCAACGGGCTTGGGTACATAGCCGTCGAAGCCTTCTGACAGCAGTCTTTCTTTGTCCCCCTCCATCGCGTGTGCGGTAACCGCAATGACGGGAATGTGACGAGTACGGATGTTCCGCTTGAGCAACCTCCTGGCGGCAATCCCATCCATTCCGGGGAGCGTGATGTTCGTGAGGATCAAGGACGGGCACTGGGATTCCGCCAGGCGAATACCGTCCTCGGCATTGGTGGCGCGCAGCACTTTGTGGCCGTCCATTTCAAGAATCGCGGCGATGAGTCTCATGGTTCCCGGGTCGTCCTCGACCAGAAGTATGCTCCTAAGCGCCCCCGGCCCGGCGCCTGTGGACCGAATCGCGGGGTGAAGCTCGTCGCACAACGCCGAGTTTCCCCTGTCGACCTTCCCGTGATGCTCGCCCGGCCCATACCGACCCACAGGAATCCTGAAGCGAAAGGTGCTCCCCATACCCGGGCCTTCACTCTCACACCAGATCCTCCCTCCCTGCAATTCTACGAAGGTCTTTGAGAGCGCGAGCCCAAGACCGGTCCCTTTGTATTTCCGAGACAGCCTGGCATCGAGTTGTACGAACCTCTCGAATACTCGCTGACGGTTCTCCGGGCTGATCCCGATTCCCGTGTCGGATACACTCACCACGAGATCATCACCGTCCTTAACTGCCTGCACACCGATTCTTCCACCTTTTGGCGTGAACTTCACCGCATTGGAAAGAAGATTGCATACCACCAGCCTCACTTTTCCTCCGTCAATCCTGACGTGGGTATCCTCAAGAGCCCCGTCGAGTCTGAGATCGAGCACGATTCCCTTTCTGACGGACTCTGCCGCGATGAGGCTCAGGCAGTCCCGAAGCAACGCGCCCATGTTCGCCTCACTGACCAGCAACTCCATCTTTCCCGACTCGACTTTGGCCAGATCCAGCACATCGTTGATCTGGTCGAGAAGTCGGTGGCCCGCGACCAGCACTTCTCGGATGCAATCCATCTGCTTGGCGTTCAAGTCGCCGTAGGACTGGGCTTCAAGGAGCTCCGAAAAGCCGATGATCGCGTTGAGTGGGGTGCGCAGCTCATGACTCATGGTGGCGAGGAACTCACTCTTGGCCGTGCTCGCGGCTTCGGCCTCCACTCGCAAACGGGAAGCGTTCTCCAGAGAATGCCTGAGTTCTTCTTCCAGTCTCTTGCTTTCCGTAATGTCGCTCACCAGGCCGAGGGTCGCATGTTTTCCGCACCATGAAACAAGCGAGCTGCGCATGTGAAGCCATTTCAGGCGGCCGTTTCTGTCCCTAATCCGGAAGACGTATTCCGCGGGGCCGTCGAAACCCTGCATCCTCATTCGATGATGCTCGAGGACCATTTCCTTGTCATCAGGATGGACAAGGTCCGGGATAGGCAGCGCCAGAAGGTCTTCCTCTGAATAGCCGCTCATTTCCACGGTCTTGCGGTTGACAAGCACAAGTCTTCCGCCCTGGGACACCATGATGCCTTCGTTGGCAAGATCAACCACTTGACGGTATCTCTGTTCCGATTCCTGAAGCTGCTCCCTGAGACTCCGCTCGTTCTCTTCCGCCCTTATTCTCGATAGAGCCGCTCCGATTTGTGATGACATCGCCTCGATCGCGGTCCGAGTGTGAAGAGGGACGTCCTCGAATTCGCGCGAAGCAAGGTGGAGACTGCAGATAACCTGTCCTTGGTGAAGAATGGGGGTCATTGTCGAAGCGCGGAGGCCTTCAGCTTCCAGTGCCTCGGCCACGGAAGACGAGACTCCGGGTATGGTCCCACAGAAGTATCCAGGCACACCCCTCTTCACGATGTCGGTCTCCGGGGTGTCCTGCGCAAAATACTCGACTTTCCTTACGAATTCCTCTGAGAACCCTTGGTGCACTGCGAGACGGATACCGGCGTCCCTTTGGACCACGTATACTCCTCCGGCCTCCATACCCGAAATCTTCGCTGCCGCGTCGATACACAGTTCAAGGGCGGTGTGAAGGTCCGACACACCGCTAAGCGCGACGCCGAGATCACGCTGAACGTTGATCAACTGAGCGGACCTCTTGCGGTCGGAGATCTCCCGGCACAGCGTCATAATGCGGCGGCCTGCTCTGTCCGCGACCACGGTGGCATTGATCTCTATCGGGACCAGACTCCCCCTTGCGTCCACATAGTCGATTTCGAGGTTCCGGACAAAGCCCTCTCTGAAACATTTTTCGACTTCCGCGGCGTTTCTTTCCCGATCATGCTCGGCAGTCCACTCGACCACTGATCGACCGAGAATCTCCTCCACTGTGTCATGTCCGGTCAGTCGCACATATTCGGGGTTCGCAGCCAGGACTCGGCCGTCGCCGGCCACTACCACGTATCCCGTGTTGGTCGTTTCCACCAACACCCTGTACAGTTCTTCGCTCTCTCGCAATGACTCTTCCGCGGTGATTCTCGTGACTGCGGCCCCCAGGCCCGACGCGATACTGAGAAGGGCATCGCGCACTTGAACGGGAATCTCCCCGTACCTGCCGGAAGCGAGGTGAATACTGCACGTGACGCGGCCACGGTCGACTATCGGTATCACCGCCCAGCATCGGAACCCCTCCTCTTTCAGAGCCTGCTTCGCCAACTCGGGGAGGTTCGGGTCGTCGCAGCGACCATACACCATTGATCCCGCAGAAACCATCAGGGCATCGAGCGACGCGCCGGAGAAATGCGACACCTTCTTTGCGAATCGTTCCGACACCCCTTGGTGGGCCACGAGATCCAGACTGGAATCCGGGTTGACCAGGTAGACGGCTGCCGCTTCCATACCGGACACCTTCATGGCACCATCCATGCACAGGTCAAACGCTTCATCGAGGGTAGAGATGCCGCTCAGTGCCAGGCTGAGATCTCTCTGGGCGATGAGCAGATTCTCCGCGATCCTTCGTTCGGTCACGTCCACGGCCATACCGATCATCTTCAGTGGACGGCCCGTGTCGTTCCTGAGCACATCCGCTTTGCTGTGCAGGACCCGTATCTCTCCGTCGGGCCTGACAATCCGGAACTCGATGTCGTACGGTTGTCCGCCGGCCAGAGCCTCGGCTGCCGCGAGACGAACCCTCTCTCTGTCGTCGGGATGTAACGCGTTGACAAAGAAATCGAGAGGCAGCTCTGTACTGCCGGCGTCGGCCCTGAGCCGATCCGTGTCCGGGGGATCGTAACCGAACGCGCGAAACGACCCGCGTGACCATACGATGCTGCCCGTCTCGACGTTCCATTCCCAACTTCCGATATGTGCGAGCTCCTCTCCCTTGGCCTGTCTTGCCGCGCTCTCTCTCAGCGCGGACTCTGTCATCTTCCGCTCTGTGATGTCTATTTCAAACCCGCTCCAGCAGGTCGATCCGTCTTCCCGCCTTCTGGGGCTCGAAGCGAAGTAGGACCACCGCATATCACCCGAAGGATTCATCATCCGGACTTCGGTGCTGAAATCGACATTGCAACGGTATGCTTCTTCCTCCTCGACAAACACCCGATGCCGGTCGTCCTCATGCACGCGCCCATAGATCAAGCCGGCATCGTTCATCGCGTCTTCCGGCGAGCAGCCATACAAGGTGTTCACGGCCTCGCTCAGGTACGTGAATTTCCGAGTCCCGTCGTTGTTGCGCACGACCTGGTAGATCATGCCGCCGGGCAGATTGTTGCTGATGGAACGGATCAGGGCCCCACTCTCTCGAAGCGCCTCCTCGGCCCGCTTGCGATCGGTGATGTCCGCAATGATGCCGACCAGTCCCTCGAAGCCACCGTCAGGCCCGAGAAGCCGTCGACCCGAGAGGTGTCCCACAAACTCCGTTCCGTCCGCAGTGAGGTATCGGCGTTCAAGGCTCACGTGGTCAATCTCTCCGCCCATCAAGGACTTCATGGTGGCAAACCCGACTGACCGGTCGTCCGGGTGAACCAACTCGACATAAGGGGTGCCGGGCAGTTCATGGTGCTGTCGGGAGAAGAGACGGCTCATACTTCGGTTTGCGAGCGTGATGCGTCCCTCAGGACTGACGAGGAAGATCGCTGCCGGTGACGCGTCGAACACGGCCTGAAGTTGCTCCTGACTCCTGGCCAGCATCTCCTGGGCTTGCGTGCGTTCCAGGATTTCTCTCTTGAGTCGCTCATTGGCGTCTTTCAGCGCTGTGGTCCGTTCCTCGACGCGACATTCGATCTCCGCGAGCGTCTGCCTTAATGCTTCCTCGATTCTCACCCTTTCCGTGATGTCGGTGGAACAGAACGCAACCATCTCCACCTTGTTTCCCGAGCCGGAAATCGGGTAGTACGAGTTATGAAAATGCCGCCCCCCCCTCTCGTCATCGAACTGGATCGGCGTTCCGGACGCAATGGTCTTGTCGTGGAGAGCCTTCCTCTTCTCATAGACGTCGGGCGGAAGGAAATCACCAATCGGTTTGCCCAGGAGCTCGGAGGGATCTTTTCCAAGCCTCTCCGCGGTGGTCCGGTTCAGGGCCAGAAACTTCGCTTCGTTGTCGAGGATGAACATCGACTCTCGCACCGCGTGAATCAGTGCCTCGACGATGGTCTTGCTTTTCGTGAGTTCCGCGGTTCTCTCTGCCACCATGCGTTCGAGCTTCTCGTTGGTTTGCCGGAGTATCTTGTCGGCTTCATGTCGGGACAGAGCAGTCTCCACAGTGCTTCGCAATTCAAGCAGCCCCACCGGCTTGGCGAGATACCCGTACGGCTCGGTCTTCTTGGCCCGGTCGAGGACATGAGCTTCCGCGTATCCTGTCAGGAAGATCACAGGGAGATCGAACCGAGTGCGAATCAGCTCGGCCGTCTCGATCCCGTCGATCTGGCCTTCCAGGCGGATGTCCATCAGGATGAGATCAGGGGTGCTCTCCTCGACGATCCGGAGGGCTTCTCGTCCCGTGGAGACCGTTCCCGCGATGGCATAGCCGAGACTCGTGAGAGTTCGGACCACATCTCGGGCGATTACGGTCTCGTCTTCGCAGACGAGTATACGGACGACCCTCTTTTCTCGACTTTGCTCAATCATGGTAAACTCTCGGTTGGGTGATCGTCGGGATGTCCTGCGGAACTGAGAAGCGCGGTCGACTCCCCGATCTATCTATTATACCAACGAAAACACCGGAATCAACCATTCCCCGCAAAGCGGCTCGGAACCGCAGCCAAGCGGCTGGGAGCCGCGGCCGGCAATCGCGTCGACCTTCTTCGGCTCGCACGCGTTCCGCCGGCGGGGTGAGTCGCCTCTCCTGAGAACACGGTTACTCCGTATTGACAGTATCCGAGTGGTATGGTACCAGCGTAGCAGACTCAGTTCACTGTTCGATGGGGAAGACCACCGGATCATGGAGGGGAGGTGACGGGTGGATGACCTTGTACGAGCCCCCGACGGAAGCCGGCATGAGGAGACGGAACCCAACCCCTCCTGCAGCACCGGGGAGAGTGTTTCGCTGACGTCAGACATTTCCCTGTTCATCGGGAGCGCGCCTGAGTGTAGGATTCGTCTTGACGCCCCCGGAGTCGCTTCCAAACAGGCGGTGGTGTGGCGCCGAGGCAATCGGGTGTTTCTCAAGGATTGGGGATCGGGCGGGGAAACCGCAGTCAACGGGAGTGCGGTTCGGCCCGGAGTCTGGAAAGAGATCACGAGCCAAGATGAGGTAACCGTCGGTGGTGCGGTGGTTCCCATACCCCCGGATCTCTTTCAGCAGAAGAACGTGATCGGGCTTTTCACCTCACCCCTCTTGTACCGGACTGGGATAGCAGATCGCCCAAGGTTCACGGTTCTGACGGACGGGGTGTTCCTCACCGCGCTGCCGGGAAGCTTCACTGCCGTCATGGGGCCGAGCGGATCGGGAAAGAGCGTGCTCCTCGCGCTTCTTGCAGGAGAGACCAGACCCTCCCAAGGCCGGGTTCTTGTGGGGCCGCAAGCAGGAGTGTGGCCTCCGGATCAGACGGGTTTGTATGACGCTCACCGCGATCGTGAGGTCGTCCGTGACCTGATTGGCTACGTTCCCCAAGAAGACGTGATGATCCCCGAATTGACCGTGAGGGAATCGCTCGACACGCGTTTGCGACTGAGATTCCCCGACCTCGAGAAGTCGTTGCGGGCCCGCTATATCGAGAAGACGTGCGCCCGTCTCGGGTTTGACGAGATCACTCGCAAGGAAAGGTTCCTCAATTCCACGATCGGAGCCTCCGGTTCCGGATACAGGGGGTTGAGCGGCGGCGAACGCAAGAGGGCAAATATTGGTCTGGAACTCGTTGCCAAGCCGGCGATTCTGTTTTTGGACGAACCTACCTCGGGCCTGTCATCCATCGAAGCGGAGCGCATTGTGGCTCTGCTGAGGGATCTGGCCGACAACGGCGGCTTGACGGTGGTGGCTACGATTCACCAGCCCAGCCGGAGGTCATTCGAGCAATTCGATGACGTGATGCTCTTGGGTCTTGGCGGCAGAATCGCCTACTATGGACCGGCAGACCACGCGGTGGACTACTTCGAAGCGCTGACCGGCACTTCTTGTGGAGATCTCAATCCGGCCGCTTACATACTCGATTTCCTCGACCACCGAGAAACCATGGAACGGGTCATACGCGCGTACCACGATCGAGTGCCCTCCGCGGGAAGCGTGCTCCCCTCTCCTCTTCACACAGAGCGGCTGGGAGCCGCAACCGGTAATCGGCTCGCCCTTGGTCGGCCCCCATGCAGCCCGATGGAAGGGCGAGTCGATTCAACGCACATGGAACCCGCGGACTTCGCCCACGGAGGAACCGCCACAGACTCCACTGCTGAAGCGGACTTCGACAACACGTCTTCGCAGCCGGCGAAGGATTTGGTCCATGGTGCCACGCACAAGCAGGCATCTTCCCCCAGGCCGTCGGTGGACGTTTCCGGGCCCGGCCGGTTTGCGACCTTTCTCCTGCAGACGATTACCCTGTCAAGAAGGGGGTTCTTGATTGCCCTGCGAGACAAGGCCAATCTCGTGCTCATGGGCGCGCAGGTCCCCATAATTGGGCTGCTCATCATCTGCGCGTACCATGGACTTGAACACGACTACAGAAGAATCGACGTCTTCGCCCGAACCATACACCAGTTCAATCAGATGGCCGATGCACGCCTGGCCCGGGGGGAAGCGGTTCCTGTGGACAAGCTTCTGCGTCAGGCGGCCGTGAGCTCCGAGACCGACACTTCTCGCATCAGCGAACCCACCGCCCGCCACAGAGCAGCGGTATTGTTCCTCATGGCTGCCGCATCGGTCTGGTTCGGCATGATCGCGGCCTGCCGGGAGATCGTCGGGGAATTCCACATCCTGCGCCGGGAAACGCGATCCTGTCTCAGACTGCTGCCCTACCTGGTGTCGAAGCTTGCGGTGCTGAGCGTGCTTCTTGGCATCCAGACCGCGGGATTGTCGTTGATGGTGGCTCCCACGCTTCTTGGCGTACCTCTTTCCGGACTCGCGCTGATTGCGCTGATTCTGTGGTTGGCTGCCCTCGGATCTGCGTGTCTCGGTCTTCTGGTGTCGAGTGCGTCCTTGACCACCCGCGTGGCCTTGACGGCAGTGCCGGTGCTCCTCGTCCCGCAACTCATACTGGGCGGACTGCTCCGTGGACCCGCGTCGATGGAGCAAGGTGCGTACGTGTCGCGACTGCTCAGCGCTCTGATGACCCAGCGCTGGGCGTTCGAGGCCTGCTTGGCCACGGACGCATACGCGGGGTCCGGAGTCTTAGTGCAGCAACCGGGTGACCTCCAGAACCTTGGATGGGATCGAGGCGCAGATCTGAAGATTCTGCGGGTGGTCGATAAGCCCTTGGCTGACCTGTTCTTTTCGCGCACTCACACAAATCCCATGGTGCGTGGGATGGTGCACATGGTGCTGCTGGCATTTCTTTCTCTCGTGGCAGCGTACCTCGTCCTCAAGTGGCGACTCGGTCCGGGCTGACCGGAGAACGAGAAGCCCCTTTCAGGGGGGAGTCTTCTTTTTCGGCCGGCACCGGCTTGCGAAACAGCATTTGGAAAGGAGCGTATCGGTATGAAAGGACTTCTCGTCGCAATGGGAGTCTTCGTGGCAGTGTCGCTGTCGGGCGGAACCTGCTTCGCGCAACAGGTGGACCTGTCCAAGCTGGACATGGTGGCCATCAAGAGCGTTCGAGTGCTGAAGAAGGAGAACCTGGTAGCTCAAGTGACCGTGGTGCTGAAGAGCAACTCGGAACACAAACTGCGCCTCAAGAATGCGGATCTCAAGGTCATCATTGACGACAAGAAGAATGAAAAGAGCAAGAAACCCACGCTGATCCTGGGTGACGCCAAGATCGAGAACCTCGAGATCGAGAGTGCGAAGGATCCGCAGACCCCTTGCATCAAGGACCATGAAGTCAATGTGGACATGGGCCCTGCCGCGGATCAAGCAACACAGCAGCGACTCGTCGACCTGGTGAATCTCATGTGCGACCCTTCCCGCGAGATCAGCCTGACGCTCAAGGGCAGAACCACAGCGGGTGTGGCACATCCCAGAGGCTGGGTGGACAAGGACAACTATTCGTTCGAGCTGAAGTGGCTACCCACGATCCAGCGAGAGATACTGCTCCAGTGATCAGGCCCCGGCCTGCACTGAGCCGGACAGCCCCACCCCGCTCATTTCGACTTGTGATGCCGGTTCGACCCAGGGAGAGGTGATCACGAAGAAGAGATATGGGGTTGTAATGCTCTTTCGCGGTGACAATAGCGGAGGGAAATCCAAGAGGTGCGCGGACTCTGCCGGCTGTTTCTCCGCGCTCCCTGCGTCTCCGCTGTGAACGCTTACGGTTGCGCAAACGGCACCGCACCGGACACATGCACTCATGACTTTACCACACCCACCGGCCCACGAAGAAGCGTCTTCCCTGAAGCCGTCGGACTCCCGCGGTTCGGGACTCACGATTCGCACGATTCCGCCGGGGGCTTCGGTACTGGTCCAGGGCCAGGAAGTGGGCATCACTCCGCCCGACGGACTGAACGTGCCATGGGATCAGGGAGAAATAGTAGTCAGAAAGCGCTTCTACAGGTCAGAGGCGCTCCGTTACACCTTTCCCCCAGCATCCGGGGCCGTGCTTCTTGCACTCAAACCCCTGGTGTCGCGAAGAACCGTGGCTTCCGCATGCGCATTGCTCGCGCTCGTGGGCGCGGTGGTGTGGGTGTCCGTCACGAGCTCACGTGTGCCGGGTGACACCGAGGCGACGATCACGGTCATCACCGATCCGCCCGGAGTGTCGGTTCTGGTGGACCACGAAAAGGAACCCCGGGGCCTCACCAATGCCGAGGGACGGCTCGAAATGCGTCTCAGAACCGGCAAGAAGGTGAGACTCACTCTCTCCAAGGACCGCTTCGAAAGCCGCATCCTGACCTTTGACCCTGCCGGGCCTTCGAGGATCATCAAGACGAGACTCGATTGCACCAAGGCCGAGGTCCTTATTCGCACGGATCCCGGTCGTATCGCGGTATTCATCAACGACGCACCCGCAGGAGAGACCGACACCGAAGGAAATCTCCTCCTCACCCGCATCGACGTGCCGAAGACGGTCCGGATTGCGTGCAGAAAAGAGGGGTTCATCGAGACCACCCGCGAGATCACCATCCCCTCGCTGGAACGGGTGACCCTCGACAAGATACGCTTGACCCCGGTGCCTGGGGAAATCGTGCTCAAGGCGACCGAACCTGATGCGGAAGTCCTTCTTGACACAGGTGACGGCGAGTTCCGGCTTCGAGGGAAGACGGACAAGAACGGAGAGCTCATCCTGACGGAAGTCCCGGTGGAAACGGAAGTCAGGATCAAAGTGGTGAAGCGAGGCTGGGAAGAATCGGTTCTTGCCCCTGTAGTGGTGCCGAGGGACCGCAGCACAAGACCGATCCTCGCCGCGTCCATGGTGCCGGCCACCGCGAAGGTGAGGCTTGTCACCGAACCGGGCGAGGTCGATGTGAAACCGGACAACGCAGAACCTCAACGTTCCGGAAGTGACGGCGCAGTGGAACTCGAGAAGATCGCGGTATACAGACCTCATCCCGTGCAGTTCAGCAAGGATGGGTACGAAACCACGTCGATTGAGCTTGTCGTGCCTACCGAATACCAGGGGAAGGTCTTTACCCTGCCCGATCCCATCCGCTTGGCGAAAGTAGCTCCCAAAGCCGTGGAAGTGACCATTCAGACCGCTCCGGCCCATGTCGCGATCCTGGTCGGCGAGAGCCCGGAACCCGCCGGCGTGTCCGACGAATCAGGACGGTTGACCCTGGGTCTGCCGGATGCCGAGACACTGCTTGTGTTCCGGAAGAAGGGCTTCCGCACCAAGCAAGTGACCCACAAACCCGTGGCGGGTCGGCCCCTTTCCATAGAGCTCGACAGGGACAAGGTCACATTGGTGGTGAGAACCGTCCCATCGAGCGTGTCCGTGTCGGCGGCAGGGACGCACAGAGGAGTTACCGATGCCCACGGCGAGCTTGCCGTAACGGACCTCGATCGAGGAGTCCCCGTGGAAATCACCCTTGAGAAGGAGGGACACGAATCTCGCACGCTCACCTTGACTCCCGAGGAAGAGCGAGCATCCCCTCCTGTTGTCGAATTGAACCGGTCCCGGGAAGAGACCGGCAGAAATCTTGCGGAACTCATTGCCAATCCGGCCGCACGTCACTCCATTGAAATCAGAACGGAAAGCCCCGATCATCGCTTCAAGATCGGGGCCGAAATTGCGTTGCATGTCAACGTGGAGCACGACTGCCATGTGTTCGTGGTCGCAGTGGACAGAGACGGGGCTGCGACGGTCCTGTACCCCACCATCCGGGGAGAGTCTGCTCCGGTCGGCAAGGGACAGACCGTGCGAGTCCCCCCCAGAGAATCGGGAGCAGTGCTCAGGGCGTATCCTCCTGCCGGAGAGACCTATGTGAAAGCCATTGCCACGGCCGCGCCATTGCTTCCCGCGCTTTCCGGGTTCATCGAACCACGCGGCTCGTTCGGCGAGCTAACAAATCCTGTCGCAGCGCTCAAAGCCCTGCGCAAGAGACTCGATGAACTCAGTCCCGGGGAATGGTCTTCTTCGGGACTGGTGGTGCAGGTTGTCGAGTAGAGTTGGCTACACCCAAGACTACCCGAACAGACGCTCACCATTGGGGAGAAGCCCGGCCGGCAAGTCCGAACCACGAGTGCCCCTGTCCAGCAGCTCTTTGCGTCGACAGGACAGATACTCAACGGTGAGGCAGTAACGTTTTCTCCAGAAATTCGTGGATTCCGGGTCTCGGAACTCCCGAAACATGCTCTCGCACACTCCCACGCACGGGCACGGGACCCCCCACGGTGAGCCTCCACCAAACCCGGCCGCCATGGTCCCACATCCGGACGCTCTTTCGATCCGCAGGGCAATCCCCCGTGCGTGCAGAGCCCCGAAATGTTGTCCCATGGCCAAGTCGACCCGAAAGACATGGTGGAGGACCCACTTGCCCACCTGTTCCACAAGGTCCGCGACATGCCCTGATCCGAGGTCTTGCTGCTTCAGCCTTGTGCCGACTTCGAGTACTCGTCGAGTCAAGTCCGAATGGGCCTTCTTGTGCTCGGTCACTCCCGGGTATTCGAATTGGTGCATGTAGAGCTCTTCCGTTTCAAAATGGAAGGCGCAGTACCAGGAAAGAAATCCCATCAAGCCCAAGATTTCTTGTTTGCCCGCGCCCAGCAAAGTCTTCTCGACAAACGCATCGAACTGTCGGAGGAGCTGTTTGTGCTGCGCGTCGATCTCGGGCACGTACACGGTGTATCGGTTATCCCACTGAAAGAACTTTGCCATCGGTTTCCCCCGGTCGGTTCTTGGGGATGTGTGTTGTCGTAAGATGGGCTCAACTTCGGTTGAGAAAGAATCGGGGAGTCTCCTCGTCACCGTTCGCCGGGAAGAAGAAAGACTCACCGCAGAGGGCGCGGAGAACGCAGAGAGTAACAAGAGAACAAACGGCGTTTCTTCATCTGCTCCTTATGTTCTGCGACACTGCGGTGAATCTATGTCTTCTCCGCGCCTCTGCGATCTCTCCGGTGAAGGCTTACGTCTCCTTTGCTGCTTCCGGGCCGCTCCGGACCTCGGGAAAGACTCCCCTTGCGGCTTGACCTGTTAGTAGGCTTCCTCGGATGTCAGGTCGTCCTCGGTCACCTTGTCTCGAAAGACGTAGTACGTCCAGATCTGGTAGGCAATGACTATGGGGACGAAGGTCAATGCGACTCCCAGCATGATCTTGAGGGTGAGGGGACTGGACGCGGAGTTCCACACCGTCATGCTGAACTTCGGATCCAGGCTGGACGGAAGCAGATTCGGGTAGAGTCCCGTCACCCCGAACAAAGTGGCTCCCACGATCGTCAAGCTCGAGGCGAACCAGGCTTTCCACCAGGACCTCGAGGCAATAAAGAACCGCGTGCCCACGAGTCCGAGCACGGTAAGAAGAGGAATCAGCCACAGCATCGGCAATTTGAGGTAGTTATTGTAGAGCTGAGTCGCAAACCAGGTGGCCGCAAGGAAGACCACCGCAACGACCAGCAGGAGCCACCATATCTGTGCAGCCGTCTTGGCCGCTCTCTCCTCGATGGGGCCCTGGCACTTGATCGCCAACCAGAGCGCCCCGTGCACCACGAAGAGGAGCACAAACAGCACGCCCCCGAGAAGACCGTACGGATTAAGAAGGGTCAGCAGCGTCCCGTGGAATGCTCCCTCACCATCTATGGGAACGCCTTGAAAGATATTGGCAAAGGCCACTCCCAGCAAGAGTGCGGGCACGAAACTCCCCAGAAAGTGGCAGAGATCCCAGAGCTTGCGCCATGACTCGCCGCCTGCTTTGCCTCGGTATTCCAAGGCGATCGCCCGCAGAATAAGCGCAAACAGAAGTAACAACAGCGGCGTGTACAAGGCGCTGAACATGACCGCATACGTGGACGGGAAGGCCGCAAACGTCACACCGCCCGCGGTGAGCAACCAGACCTCGTTGCCGTCCCAGAAGGGCCCCATCGAGTTCAACATGAGTCGCCGTTCGGTCTCGTTGCCCGCCAGGAAAGGAGCGAGAATTCCTGCCCCGAGGTCAAACCCGTCGAGCATGAAGTACACCGCCCAAAGCACGCCCCAAAGCACAAACCAGATTGTTTCCAACATGATCTTCGCACCCCTTTCCTACTTCGCTATCGCGGTGATCGGCTCAGGCCCCGAGCGCGAGTGTTTCACAATCAGGTAGAAGCAGACGACTCCCAGGACGGAATACAGGACTATGAACCCGACGAGCGACAGCCCGACCTGAGTTCCGGAAATCACCGTGGAAGCGGCATCCGTGGTCTTCATCATCCCATAGACGATCCAGGGCTGGCGGCCGATTTCGGTGACGGTCCATCCCAGGCTCGCAGCCACATACGGCAAGGGGATGCAGTACATCAGCAACCGCAGCAGTCCTGGACTGGCCTCCGGATCATTTCGCCGGATCCAAGCAATGACGCTGACCACCGCGAAAAAGAGTCCCAAAGCCACCATCAGCCGGAACGACCAGAACGTCGCTGCCACCGGAGGTCTCTCTTCCTTGGGCCATTCCTTGAGTCCCTTGTACACGCCGTTGGAGTCCCCCAGCGCAACCCAGCTCAGTAGCTTGGGAATCCCGAGGATCTCGACGCTGTTGCGCTCGTGGGCTTCGTCAGGGATGGACAGCAGGTACATGGGAGCTCCCTGCCTGGTCTCCCACACCGCTTCGGCTGCTGCTGCTTTGGTGGGCTGGGCCTTCATCATCTCCTGGCCGTGAAAGTGCCCGATGAAGATCTCGCCGACGGAAAAGATCATCGCAAATGTGGCCGCCATCGCGAACGACCTCTTGAACAGAGAAACCTCATGTTTCCTGAGCAGATGGTACGCGCTGACTCCCATGACGAAGAAACTCGCCAGTATATACGCGGCCGCGATCACGTGCAGGAACATAAACACCGCATACGACTGCGTCACGACCGCCCAGAAATCGGTCAGCTCCGCCCGGCCGTTCCGAATCACGTACCCCACGGGGTGCTGCATCCACGAGTTCGCGACGAGAATCCAGTACGCGGAGATGTTCGAAGCTCCCGCAACAAGCCAGATACACACGGCATGCGCCTTGGGAGAGAGCTTCTTCCATCCGAATATCCATATGCCGATGAACGTGGATTCGAGAAAGAACGCGACCGTGGCCTCGATCGCGAGGAGAGAACCGAAGACATCGCCCACGTACTTGGAATACCGGGACCAGTTTGTGCCGAACTGGAACTCCAGAGTGATCCCGGTCACCACCCCCAGGGCAAAATTGATGACGAACAGCTTGCCCCAGAACTTGACCATTCTCTTGAACTCTTCATTGCCGGTCATGACATATCGGGTCTCCATGATGGCCACGAGAACCGATAGGCCGAGGGTAAGCGGCACGAACAGAAAGTGGAAGTATGTCGCGACCGCGAACTGAAGACGAGAAAGTGTGATGACGTCCATAACGCGTCAACCCCCTGTCTGGTGTGAAAGATCGTTTCTTGCCGAGCATGGCCGCACATTCCGGTTGCCCGCGGTTCCTACCGGCAAGCCCGGTTCAAGACCAGGCTCCACCCGCATCGGAAACTGCTCCATGCAACCGCTGCCACAGCGCGCGAACCGTTCACACGGAGTTGCTATCGGAGAAGCACTCCCCGGGGAATCCCCTTTCCGCAGAAAGGTGTGTTCCCCAGACCTCTCTCCCGAATACTCTTCGTGCAAGATCCCGAACCCAGCCCCAACCGCTTGTCGACGACGCCGACCGGTGGGCAGACTCAGAAGACCAAGCCTGCGAGATCCTGTCCCCTGGTGATGCAAGATCACGCGGGGATCTGAGGCTCGCGCGTTGCGCAGAGATCGTTCGGACGAAAGGTCCGGGGGAACACCCCTTCTGCATACGGGTTTCTTGCCGGGGTACCGGCTTTCCTTAAGCAACCGGGTGTGAGGTCCATCGCCTGGCGGCCCGCACTCCGGACACTTGTCGAGAGGCTTCGGCCGCAAGAATGCCCCAAGGGAGTACACTGCGGACACGTGTCAGTTTTTCCAGACCGTACCTCAATCGGTCATTCCTTGCAGCTTGCGACTCTGGGCTCAGCGTTGCAAAGGGTGTGCCATCCGCGAGGGATGCGCGGCATGACCTATTATGTGAGTAAAAACAAGAAGGTATGTGAGCGGGAGGGTATCGGCGGTGAGTGAAGAAGAGGCTGCGGAGAAGGGGTGAATGTGCGATTCTGCAACACTCGCGCAAGAGGGGTGTGAAAAGACGGGGGTTCCAGCAGATTCGGGAGGCAGGCAACTGGGCGATATCGCACGTTTGGGAACACACTCATGTGCGATGTCGCCCGGAATCCGCAAAGCCCTCCAGCAAGCGCCTCAGCGTATACCGGGAAATCCCCAGCAGTCGCGACGCAGCCTGCTTGTTTCCGCCGCTCTGGCGAAGGCTCTCGAGCACCATCTCTTCCCTCAAATTGCGGACCACTTCTTCCAGCGACGGTACCGGAGGGAATTGCAGCGTCCAGCAGCGATCGGTCGGGCACGTCTCGCCGGGGTCCAGGTACGCGCTGTCTATCCGTTTCCCCCGGGACATGATGATGGAGCGCTCGAGAAAATTCCTTAATTCCCGCACGTTTCCGGGCCACGCATACGCGCACAGTCGCTGTAGGGTCTGCCCGTCGAACTCCGGCTTGCTTTGAAGCTGCATCTCCACCTTGAGCAACGCCAAGATCTGCGTTACCAGCAGCGGGATGTCTTCGGTGCGCTCACGGAGCGGTGGAACCTTCACCCAGACCACGTTCAGCCGGTGAAACAGATCGAGGCGAAATCGGCCTTCAGATACTTCCGTCTGCAAGTCTCTGTTGGTCGCGGCAATGATCCTCGCGTTGACCTTGATCGGTTTGCGGCCGCCAAGACGGGTAAATGTCTTGGTCTCGAGGAACGTCAGCAATTTCGCTTGAAGATGCAGGGAGAGCTCCCCGATTTCGTTGAGCAGCAGCGTCCCTCCTTCGGCCAATTCCACCAGACCTCTCGCACGCACGCTTGCCCCGGTGAACGCGCCCGGTTCGTGCCCGAAGAGCTCCGATTCGGCCAAGTCCAGTGGCACGCCCGCGCAATTGAGCGAGAAGAACGGGCCGGACGCGCGTTCCGAATGGTCATGGATGTACCGTGCCAGATAGTCTTTCCCGGTGCCACTTTCGCCGGTGAGGAGCACCAGACTGTCGGTGGTCGCGGCCAGTTGGGCAGCTTCGAGAGTCTTGCGCATGGAGTCCGCTGAGTAGTTGGGATAGGACGGAGGGGCCGTCTCGACCACATGCTTGCGACCGGTGATGTCGCGTGACATGCCGCAGATCCCCACTATGGCGCCGGTAGATTCTCTCAGCGGAACTCTGATGTCGTGGAATGCGAGTGGGACTCCGTTCACGGGCCTGGAGTGTTCTTCCTCGACGGATTCTCCGGCCAGCACCCGGAGGTCGACCTCCCTGAGATGCTTGGACGCGCGCTCACCGTACAACTCCTCGTCCTTGAGGCCGAGAATGGTCGCGCCGCGCCGAGAGAAGAGCCGCTCCATGGCCGGGTTCACGTGTGTGTACCGGAGTTGTGGGTCCTTGATGAAGATGATGTCCCGGGCGCTTTGGCATATGGCCCGAAATCGCTCTTCGCTGAGGCGGAGTGCCTCCTGGGCCTCTTCCCGCTCTCGGATCTCCCGAACGAGCTTATCGTTTGCCGTGCGGAGTTCCTCAGTCCGCTGTTCCACGCGGAGTTCCAGTTCCTTTCCTGACATGCGCAGCTCTTCTTCGGCTTTCTTCAAGGGAGTGATGTCCCGCGCGACGTGCACACTGCCGATCACGACGCCTCGCCTGTCCCGAATCGGCGACACACTTACCCGGAACGTGCCTCCCAACCGCAGGTCGCACACCTCCGCGAAGTGTTCCTGGCCGTCCAGCAGCAATTGGGAATGGGGACAACAGACGACAGGTGCCGTGCTGCAGTGGACGATTTCGTAGCACGTCTTGCCCACCGTGTCCGTCGGAGTGGCATCCAGGGCGCTGGCCATGGCCCTGTTCATGTACACGATGCGATGGCGCCGGTCCATCACCATGATCGGGTCAGGCAGGGCGTTGAAGGTGTGCTCCCAGTCGCAGAGGGATTCGTTGAATTCCGCAAGCGTCTCCGTGTCGAAAGCCCCGGTGCGTTCCACTTCAGTGCGAACGGACGACCGCGTCGGCAATCCCGCATCGTGCCTTCGCGTGTTTGCGTCGCGATCCGGCATGAATCTATTCCTCTCCTCTCGGCCGGCGAGGACCTGCGTGTGGGAAACAACCGGAACGCCCACATGAGTCCGTCGCCGTCGAAATCTCAGCGCGCGGAGTAGCGTCCGCATTATATCAGGATGCGAGTGGGATGTCCTCATGCGAGAGCAAGTGATCGTGTCAGAATAGGTGTCGCAAGCCGCGATGCCGGGGTGACAAGGACATGGGATTGTCAGAGTTGTTCCGGGACAGACACACACTATTTCCCGCGGATCTTGCCTTTTGAACGCGTGTCGGAAAGGTGCTATCCTGCGTCCGCGGGAACGCCCCCCGAATGAGGTCGAAGCGCTTCGGGCGGGCTTGTTCCAAACCACGCGAGGGATGGATCAGATGAACCTGGACGATATGGAAAAGGGAGATCTCAGGGCTTACGTTGATTTCCTTCTTTGGCACTATCGGGTGGTGGACGCGTTCTGGTACCTCTTCCTGGAAGAGGAACAGGGTACGAACGCCGCGAATCACTTCAATGAGCGTGTCTGGCAGCGTGTGGCGCAGTTGGGGGCAAGGAGCATCGTGAAGCGATTCAACATCCGGGAAAAAGGGCTCGCGGGATTCGCACGCGCTCAGCGGTATTTCCCGTGGCACATCCTCGTGGGATACGAGATAGTCGAAAAGCCTGCCGAAGTCATCATCAACGTCCCGGAATGTCCGACTCAACGGGCTCGAATCAACCGGGGACTGGGCGAGTACGCGTGCAAGGAGATGCACATGAGGGAATTCACCAGCTTCGCTCATGAGATCGACCCCGCGATAAGGATCGAATGCGTGCACGCGCCGCTCGATCCACATCCGCCGGAGCGATTCTGCCAGTGGAGGTTCACCATCGGTGACGTTGAGCAATGAAAGAATCGACTCTCGCAATGCACGCGAAGATCGCAGAACCGGAACGGGACGACACCGTCATAATCCAAGAGCCGGGCAGTAACCTTCCAATTACGGTCATGCATTTGGATCGGAAGGAATGGACTCTCGTGAAGGCCGCAAACCACGCTAAGGGCTTGCCGCGAAATAACTCTGTCGTCTCTCGTACTCCGTTTCCATGGGTTGAAACCCATGGCTATTCAACGTGCGCCCAATGGGCGCGGGGCTTTCCTGCCCCGAAAGGGCAGACTGTGACTAGCCGTAGGTTTCAACCTACGGGAAGCGAGGCAAGTCCATGCAGTCCCCTAATTGATCGTAGTTGCAAGCTTTGTCTTGCCGCGGGTCCTAAGCGTTCAGCCTGCCGAGACGAAATCGAACCAGAAGACAAGAAGGCACCAAGGGGGTTGATTGCCGACAATAGCGGCATGAAACCGATTTGTTGATTTCTTTGTGTCTTGGTGCCCTTGTGGTTCGTTCTCCGGGTCGGAGAGACGATCCCGGTGGAGCGTCACTTCTCAAGTATGCCTGCCAGCTTGGCGGCAGCCCTCTTCTTCATGTCCAGTTTCCCGAGCCGAGCGTACATCACCTTCTGTGTCTGAGGGGAACCGGCCCCGTGCATGGACTCGACCAGTGCCGTGCCCCCGGTCATGTTCTCGATGAGCCGAAGGACGCGAAGTCGGTTTTCGGTTGAAACGCCGGTTACTCCGGCAAGGTATTTCTTCACGTATCCGCCTATCTCATCGCTCTTGAGATCGTTTTCGAACGGCATGGTCGCGAGGATTCCGCCTGCCACATCGTGGGCCAGCCGCGCGATCTCGTATATGTGCCGTGTGATGTTATGTTTCGTGCAGTTCGCGAGCAACGGATCAGGATAGTAGGCTCCGCTGGGTGTCTTGCGGCCCATGGCCGAACACGCGATCGAACCGGAATAGACCGTCTCGGTGAGGTGCATCATTTCCGCGAGTTTCTCTTTCACGTGGGAGGCCTTGTCCGTTCCCTGCATCTCGGTTGCGAGCGCGCATGCGCCGAGGATGATGTCAGAGACTCCGCCTTTGCAGCCGCCGTAGTTCTGTCGGTGGAGCGTGGCGAAACGTTCCACGAGAAGTCCCGTGAAATCGACCTCTCCGCACATGAAGACCCTCTCCCAGGGCACGAACACGTCCTCGAACACGATGAGGGTTTCTCCGCCCACCAGGCCGAATTGCGGATTCCCTGCATCGATGGGGCCTCCGAATTTACGCTCGTCGTTCGTCTGCCGGCCGAAGATCTGGATCACTCCGGCCGCGTCAAGAGGCACTGCGCAGACGATGGCGTAGTCGACGTCTTGTTCCCGCATCATCTGGGTGGGCATGATGAGGATCTCGTGGCTGTTCGCTCCGCCCGTTTGATGGGCCTTGGCCCCCCGGATGACAATACCGTCTTCACGACGCGACGTGACGCGGGTGAACAGGTCCGGATCGGCCTGCTGGTGCGGAGCCTTCGAACGATCGCCTTTCGTGTCGGTCATGCCCCCGACGATCATTCTGTTGCTTTGCTGCACGTACTTCAGGTATTCGACAAAACGCTCGTGATAGTGCGTGCCATGCGTGCGGTCAACATCGAATGTGGTCATGTAGGTCGCATTGAGCGCATCCCAGCCCACGCAGCGTTGGAAGCAGCTTCCCGTCTCATGGGCAACGGCTCTCAGGAGCTGCACCTTCTTGATGAGATCCTCCACTGACTGGTGGATGTGCGTGAAGCGGTTGATCTTTTCGCCGGTCAAATGGCTCACGGCAGCGGCGATCTCCTCGTATTCGGGTCGCATGGCCATGTCGTAAGTTTTCGCGGCCGCGTTGATGTGAGGGATGAAGGCAGGATGAGTGGTGATGTCCGGTACTCTCTTCCCATTGTAGTAGATCACTCGCGGCTGTTCACGGAGACTCTGCACATAGTCTTCCGCGGTCGTGATTCCCATGGTTCGATCACTCCTTTCCTATGGAAATGTAGTTCCCGGGGGAAGGAACTTCTTGCAAGAAGTTCCTTCCCCCGGGAAGCGCATTTTCTGATAAAGGGTTTCCCCCGGAAGACTTTCACGGGACTTCTGGAACAGGGTGCAGCGCGTCTTGGTTTCGGATAACCCAGCGGAATAATGAGGCCCTGGGCGGGCTTGTACCCGTTTCACTGCTTGGAGCTCCCGGCGCTTACGCACCGGGCTACTGTCTGCCGCCCCTCTGGGGCTCCAAAGGCGCAACTTCAGTCCCGCAGGGACGTAAGAAAGTAGCCCGGGACGTCAGTCCCGGGTTGCAGAAATGCACCGTGACATCATTAAGATTTCAGAGTGCGCGGCACCCTCTGGAACATGCGGCTCCCGCTCGTGGCCGCGGCAGACCGCGATCTGCGCTACAACTTCGCTCGGAGGACGCGCATCGTCGGTGACCAGGACCAGGCGCGTCTCCCCGGCCGGCTCGTGAGTTGGGCAGGCCGTTTCGCAGCCGCATATCAGAAGGAGCGCACAGCCTTCCCCGGCATCATTCAGGCCCCATTCGATCCGGCCTTCGCTTGCCTGCCGGATGCGCTCCCAGTACGCAACCCTGTCATACGCGGGATTGCACCCACCGCAGAATCTCACCGAAGCCCTCATTGGCCACACGATCTGGACGTTGCCTGCTCCCTGTACGTCTGCGACTGCTGAGGAAGCGGGTTTGCGATGCCCCTCTCTTGATTGGAGCAGCACGAAGAGCCTGCAGCTTCCGCAGTCCTCAAAACCACCATGACCGCATACGGCCACCACCAAGCCCGAAAGTCAGTGCCTCAAATCATGAGAAGAGCCGTGCCCGCGCTGCGGGCACAAAGCGACATGAGAATGCAAGGCCTCTGATAACCGCAACCCCAAATCACCAGCTCGGCGGGTGGTTCACCCACAGCACTTCAGCTTCCTCTTCGCTCACGTTGCGAAAGCTGTGAGGGCTGGTGGAATTGAAATAGAAGGTGTCACCTTCCCGCAAGACGTAGGTAGTGCCGTTCACGCTCAGTTCGAGCGTGCCCCTGATGAGGTATCCGAATTCTTCGCCGGTGTGCGTATACTCACCAACCGAGCCCCCGCCCGGAGCCACGATCGCCAACCGTGCGTCCATCTTCTTTTCGGAACCCTGGCGGATCAGTATCTCTATCAAGAGCTTTGAGCCGTGGACCGAAACTCGTTGCCGCTCTTCCCGCCTCAGGACCACTCCCTCTTCACCGGAACCCTCGGAGAAGAGCTTCACAATGGTAGCGCCCAACGCGTCGGCGATCTTTTTCAGTCTCGAGACCGACGGATCAAGCTTGTCGTTTTCCACCATCGACAGATATGACGGCGTACATCCTACGAGCGCTGCGAGCTGTTTGAGTGAGAGCTCGCGGGCCTTACGCTGCCTCCGCAGACGGTTTCCCAGGGTATCCATGACTGTTGCATCCGGAGAAATTTCAGTATACTGACAATCACCATAGTATGGTCGTCTGCGGAAGTCAACTCCAAGAACGCGAGCACCCTGTACAACGCCCTCGAAGTTGACGACCCGCAGGGGTTCGAGGGACTTTCGCGGCTCTGAAGGCGGGAAATGCGGCCGGAGTGATCGTAGGCCGGATGAACAGCTTTGGAAAAAAAGTCTTGACAGAGGTTCAGTATTTTGTAAAGTGTCAAGCGCCAAGAGTCTCCATACGGACCGAGGAAGGTAGACGCGATTCGGGGTTACGGCGCCCAGCCGCTCCATGGAATGCCTCTTCAGGCAGGGGTGACGTCTTTGCGCCTTGGTGTCTTCGTGATGAACTCTTGCCGTCCTGCAGAGAATTCGTCCTGGTTCAGTATCCTGTAACCCGTGCAACGGAGCAACCATGTCCTTGGCATTGTTTGATCTCAACGGAAAGACAGCCATGGTGACGGGCAGCACCAGGGGGCTCGGAGAGGTCTCGGCACTGGCTCTGGCGAAAGCAGGCGCGGACGTGGCCGTGTGCGGCCGAAGTGCCGGAGATCTCGAACGGGTCTCTCAGGCGATCCGGGACCTGGGCAGGCGATCCGTAGGTTTCACGATTGACGTGACTTCCAAGCAGAGCATAGAAGACGGATTCGCGGACATCCTCCGTTATTTCGGGGAGATTGACATACTGGTCAACAACGCGGGGGTGAATCACCGGGTGCCTGTGCTCGAATTCCCCGAAGACCAATGGGACCGGATACTGAGCACAAACCTCAAGGGCTACTTCCTCGTCGCGCAGACAGTGGTTCCTCAGATGCTCGAGAGAGGCTACGGCAAGGTCATCAACATGGGCTCCATTCTCGGGACCGTCGGGCTGCCCTTGCAGGCGGCCTATGCGTCCTCAAAGGGAGGGGTGGATCAGCTCACCAAGGTCATGGCTTTGGAATGGGCCAAGAAAGGGGTGCGGGTCAACTGCATCGGACCCACCTACTTCGAGACTGAGCTTGTCGCTCAGCTCCGCAACGATCCTGAGCGCTTCAACTTCATCAACGAGCGCACTCCGATGGGCCGCTGGGGGTATCCCCCGGAATTGGAGGGGCTGGTGATCTTTCTGGCCGCACCTGCGTCCGACTTCATCACCGGCCAGACCATCTACATAGACGGCGGTTGGACGGCCTGGTAGAGGAGCCACATATGCTGCTCCACGAGATTCTTGAATACACTGCGGGAAGACTCCCCCACAAGATCGCCCTGATCGAAGATGAGACCGGACTCACCT
Source organism: Thermodesulfobacteriota bacterium (assembly GCA_040755955.1). GTDB lineage: Bacteria > Desulfobacterota > Desulfomonilia > Desulfomonilales > Desulfomonilaceae > JBFMAA01. The sequence continues at coordinate 6,793 of JBFMAA010000015.1, read as the reverse complement.
ACGGCGACACGCTTGCTCAGGCCGAGGCCCTGTCCGCGTACCTGGCTTCTCGGGGCGTGACTGTCGGCGACCGTGTGGCGCTTCTGCTCCCCAACTGCATCGAGTTCTGTATCGCATACTTTGCCGTGCTGAGATTGGGCGCGATAGTGGTGCCTCTGAACAACCGACTTGCCGCGAAGGAATTCTCGTATATCGTCAACGATTCTCGGCCCCGCATGCTCGTGCTGGGGTATCAGTACTGGGAAACCTACCAGGCGTTCAAGGACTCGTTGGAGGAGCCCCCGGACCTGATCTACGCAGGAGAGGAACGCAAGGAAGCCGCGGCGTTCTTCGGCGATCTGGTGATTCCTCGGTCCGATGTGCCGTCTGCTCCCAGACTCTCTTTCGATGACCCCGCGTGCATCATGTACACCTCGGGTACGACCGGGCTACCCAAAGGCGCGGTGATGAGCCACCGCAACATCTTCTGCAATGCCCGAAACGCGGGCGTGCACATGGGCTATCGGGAAGACGACGTTACCCTTATCGTGGTGCCGCTCTTCCACGTGACCGGCCTGAACACTCAGCTTGTCGCGTTCTGTTATACCGGCGGAACCTGTGTGATTATGCGCTCATATAGCACCACCCGGATGATAGAGCTGCTGGCCGCGCACAAAGTCACCACCATGATTACCGTGCCTACCATGTACACGCTCATGCTGGTGAACCCAGCGCTTGAGAACGCTGACCTGTCCTCGTTGCGTGCGCTCTCGTACGGTGGGGCACCCATGGCGCTCGACACCATCAAGGCCCTTCATCAAAGACTGCACGTAGACCTTTTCAATGCTTACGGTCTCACCGAAACCAGCTCTCTCACTACGACGATGCCCCCTTGCGACACTCTCCGCAAAGGGGCTTCCGTGGGTCTGCCGGTTACCGGGGTGCAGGTCCGGGTGGTGGATACGGACGGCAAGGACCTTCCTGCCGGCACGGTCGGTGAGCTTTGGGTCAAAGGGCCCAATGTGATCACGAGCTACTGGAAGAAACCCGATGCCACGGAGAAGAATCTCGGCAGCGGCTGGCTGAGGACCGGCGATTTCGCCCGCATCGACGAGGAAGGCTTCGTGTACGTGGTGGACCGCATGAAGGACATGATCAACCGCGGGGGAGAAAACATCTATTGCATCGAAGTGGAGTCCGCGTTGTTGGACCACCCGGACGTGCTCGAGGCGGCAGTGGTGCCTCGTCCTCACTCGATCTTCGGAGAGGTGGTCCACGCGTTCGTGGTGCCTGCTCCCGGAGCACATCCCGCGCAGGAAGCGCTCATTGCCCACTGCGAACGACTCATCGCGGACTACAAGGTGCCTGCGGGGATCACGATGCTCGAAGAGCTGCCCCGAAATCCCGGCGGTAAGGTGGTGAAGACGCTTCTTCGCACGATGGTCCCGGAGGGTGACCCTCCTCGGCGAAAGCAGGCCTGACGGAGCATATTGCTCCTTCAGTCACCGTATTCTCAGCACTGCAAGGGAGAACCCTTCAAGAATTCCTGGGGTGCCGCGGGAGATGGATCCCGCATTCCCGATGAATGATTACCGTGGATCGTCCGAGCGCGTCCGATCCACCCAGAAAGAAGGGAGTGTCTGCATGGCAAAGAAGCAAATCACGAGAAGGGACTTTGTGAAAGCGGGGCTTCTTACCGCTGCGGCTGCCGGTCTCGGCACGGGAGTGCTCAAGCCCACCGGCCTTTGGGCAGCAGAACCCAAGATCAAAGGTCCGGTCAAGGTCGGGTATCAGGCCATCATGAGCGGCACTCTCGCCGGATATGGTGAATTCCACCGCATGGGCGTTCAGATGGCCGTGGATGAGATCAACGCAGCGGGCGGGATCGCAGGGGTCAAGATGGAAGTGGAATTCCGCGACTCGACCCTCAAGGCGCCTGAAGCCATCAAGAACGCGAGGTACTTCGTGGACTCGTGGGGTGCGGACTTTCTCGCAGGGGTGGACTCTTCGGGGCAAGCGCTCGCGCTGGCTCCGGTGATGGCCCAGTTGGACAAGCCGCTCATGGTCACCCACGGGGCAACGGAAAAACTCACCGAGGTCGAAGTATTCAAGAACGGTATTAAACAGGTGTTCCGCATCTGCACCCCCACGTACCAGGACGGAAATGCCGCGGCACTCGTCGCCAAAGACCTTCCGGCCAAGAAATGGGCCACCATAAGCCCCAAGTACGAATACGGGTACACGTGCTGGAACATGTTCAAGGGTATTCTGGGCAAGCTCAAACCCGACACCCAGTTCGTGGCCGAGTCGTGGGCCCCGTTCGGCACGACCGACTTCCGTCCGCACATCAACACGATTCTGGATGCCAACCCGGACGGGCTGTACTCGGTCGAGTGGGCCGGCGAGCTGATCACCATGATCAAGCAGGCTTCCGAGGCAGGCCTCTTCCAGAAGATCAAACACGTGATGCTCCCGGTCGGCGCGGCCATGGATGTGCTCGAGGGCCTGGGCCCGGCAATGCCTGATGGCCTCTGGATCTCGGGCCGGTACTTCTTCATGTATCCCGATTCTCCCAAGAATAACGAGTGGGTCAAAGCGTTTCACGCGCGATGGAAGCATTATCCCGCGTATGTGTCGGAGACCGGGTATTCGGCTATGTTCGCGTTCAAGAAGGCAGTAGAAGCCGCGGGATCGAAGGAAAGCAAGGCCGTGATTCAAGCCTTGGAAGGGATGGAACTCGACAGTCCTGCGGGAAAGCGAGTCTTTCGCAAGGAAGATCACCAGGCGCTGTATGCGGTGCCGTGGGGCCTTACCGCGACAAACCCAAAATACCCGTTCAAGGTCATGGGTAAGACGGTGATCATCCCGCCGGATCAATGTTTCAACCGGCCCCCGTTTGAGGGCGAAGGCTGCATGCCGCCGTTCAAGGCGTGAAGGGAAATGCAGTTTCCGGGGGAAGGAACTTCTTGCTAATAACGCTCGATTTCTTCTTCCTTTGTGGAGAACCATTGTGGCGAGTGGTCACAACCAAGCATGAAAGTCAGCTCCCGAGAACTCGTTGGATGGTCAGAGCCACCCGATGTTTCAAAAGTTTTCGGAAGGGGGCCCGGGGCATAGGCGCTAACTTCGGAGCACGCGTTGCCTCAGCATCATCCCCCTCACCCTTCCCTCTCCCGCCAGGGGAGAGGGTTTCCGGATTCCCCTCCCCTCGTGGGAGGGGGTAGGGGGAGGGGATAACTGCCTGAAATGTCGAAATGGGCTGTCGCCAAGTTAGCGCCTATGGGGGCCCGGGGGACAACCCTTTTTCAAAAGGGTTTCCCCCGGAAGCCGTATCCTGGGAATTCTTCAGCGCACCCTCTGCGGTGAACTCTTACCCTGAGAGCAACGGGAGGTCAATATCCATGCTCGAATCCCTGGTTCATGTATGTCTCGCGGGACTGGCCCAAGGGATGTTCGTGTGGCTTGTTGCGAGCGGGCTGACGCTCATTTTCGGGGTACTGCGGGTCTTGAACTTCGCGCACGGGAGTTTCTACATGCTCGGGGCTTATGCGTGCTTCACGATTTTGGCCCGGCTCGGAGACAACTTCTGGCTTGGGCTGATTGTCGGACCCCTGTGCGTCTGTGCAATCGGCTTCCTGATGGAGCGGTTCTTCCTGCGCTACGTCTACCATCTGGATCTTCCTTACCAGTTGCTGCTCACGTTTGCGTTCGTGCTCATCTTCGACGACTTGGTCAAGCTGCTTTGGGGCGCGGGGTCTCTCGGATCTCCCAAGGTTCCCGGTCTTTCCGGATCAATGTCGATTCTGGGACGGAATTTCCCCACGTACAGCCTGTTCATCATGGCTGCGGGCCCTCTCGTTGCATTGGCTCTCTGGCTCATGCTCGAAAAGACCTGGGCCGGTCGGATCATTAGGGCCGCTTCTTCGGATCGGGAGATGGCCTCGGCGATAGGGGTGCGGGTACCGGCCTTGTACACGGCGGTGTTCGTATTCGGCACGTGGTTGGGGGCACTCGGTGGGGGACTCGCGGTCCCGTACGTGGGACTCCTCACTCCCGGCATGGGCGAGAGCATCATCATCGAGGCATTCGTAGTGGTCGTTATTGGAGGTCTGGGGAGCTTGAAAGGGGCATTTCTGGGGTCTTTGGTCCTTGGCCTGCTTTCGTCGTTCGGGACGAGGTTCATCCCCACCTTCGACATGTTCCTGACCTTTATTCTGATGGCCGTCGTGCTGGTGTGGCGGCCTGAAGGCTTCTTCGGAGAGGCTTGATAAGATGGGTCGTTATCTCCCGTATCTTCTTTTCGGTTTGATGGGCCTGCTCCTTCTGGGCATTGGGCTGTTCGGCGGTCGCTTCGTCTTGTACCTTTCCATGCGGGTCATGCTGCTTTCTATCTTTGCGCTCGGGTACAATCTGTTGCTGGGTCGAACGGGACTGCTGTCGTTCGGGCACGCGGCATTCTTTGCCTGCGGTTCGTACGGCATGTCGCTGTGCTTTCTGCATGTGACTCCCCACCCTTTGGTGGGGATTTTCGCGGGAGTTTGCCTGGCGGTGATTGCCGCGGTGATCATAGGTTTCTTCTGCGTGCGCCACACGGAGATCTATTTCGCCATGCTGACGCTGGCCTTCGGGATGATGGTCTTCTCCCTCGTCTGGAACCTGCGGAGCATCACCGGTGGAGACGACGGCCTGGTGGGAATCGGCAGATCGGCTGTGCTTGGTTTTTCTATAGCCAAGGACTCCCAGTTCTATTTCCTGGTGTGCGGTTTCTTTGCGGTGACGGTGTGGGTGATCCACCGCATACGATCTTCCGCGTTTGGTCTCGTCTTGTCGGGAATCAGGGAGAATCCTCAGCGTGCCTCCTTTGCCGGCGTACACGTGAAGCGCTATCGTCTGGCCGCGTTCGTGATCTCCGGGGCTTTTGCCGGTTTGGCCGGCTCTCTCGCTGCTATGCTGGAAAGCACCACCAACCCGTTTTCCGCGCACTGGACCCATTCCGCGGAGCCGGTATTGGTAAGTCTAATCGGAGGACTCCAGACATTCAGCGGACCCATCGTGGGTAGTCTCATCTTCGTGGTGCTGCGGGAGATCATTGAACGCTTCGCCAGAAACTGGATGTTGTGGTTCGGTATACTCCTCCTGGTGATCATCATGGGATTCCGCGGCGGCGCGATGGGCCGCATAGAGTCGTTCCTTGCCGGCAAAGCAGCAGCGCGGGGTGAGGAGGGGAGTCCATGAGCGCCCCTCTTCTGCAAGTGGAACACCTGAGCAAAGCCTTCGGCAAAGTGGTAACCGCCCACAATCTGAGCTTCGATCTCCACGCGGGAGAGATCACGTCGATTATCGGCCCCAACGGCGCGGGCAAATCGACGCTCATCAACATGCTGTCCGGCTCCGTCCCGGTCGATGAGGGACGGGTTCTCTTGAGGGGCAAAGAGATCACCCACCTGCCCACCCATCGAAGGGTGAAACTAGGTCTGTGCCGATCCTTTCAGGTAGTCAACGTATTTCCCGCACTTACGGTGTTCGAGAACATCCAGATTCCCGTGTTGAGCAAAGCCGGCAAGGCCCATCATTTCTTCCGCAGCCTGAGCGGAGAGGTCGGGGCAAGGGAACGCGTGATGGAGGAACTGCAGCGGGTGAACCTCGTGAAACAGGCTTACACACCTGCGGGAGCGCTTTCCCACGGAGACCAGCGCCTGCTGGAAGTGGCGGTCGCTCTTGCGGTGCAGCCGCTGCTCCTATTCCTCGACGAGCCTACCGCAGGAATGAATCCCGTCGAGAGAATTGAGATCCTCGGGAACATCAGACGCCTCTCTGCGAGCGGGCGAACCACCTTCGTGATTGTGGAGCATGATATGGACATCGTGTTCTCGCTTTCCGACCGCGTCATGGTCCTGCACAGGGGCGAGATCGTCTGTGACGGCAACCCGGACCGTGTGAAGTGCGACGAGAACGTGCGGGAATGCTACCTGGGCGAGGAGGTGTGCGAGTGATCCTCAGCGTCAAAGACGTGAACACATTCTACGGCACATCCCATGTCTTGCAGGACGTCAACATAGAGGTAGGCTCCGGGGAAGTGGTCGCGCTGCTTGGTCGCAACGGAGTGGGCAAGACCACCACGCTGCGCTCCATCATAGGGCTCACCATTCCGAGAAGCGGCTCGATCCTCTTCAAGGGGAAGGAGGTGTGCGGGCGCCCTGCGTACACCATGGCCGCGCAGGGCATGGCCTATATGCCGGATGACCTCCGCATCTTCCCGGACCTCACCTGCGAAGAGAATCTGGAGATCGCAGCGAGGGTGACTCGGCGCAGCGGCATGTGGAATTTGGCCCGGGTGCAGGAGCTGTTTCCTATTCTTCGGGTGCGTCGCAAGCAGAAAGGCCTCAACATGTCCGGGGGTGAAAAGAAGATGCTCAGCTTGGGGCGCGCTCTCATGGCAAATCCGGACTTGGTGCTCCTGGACGAGCCGTCGGAAGGCCTCGCTCCACTGATCGTACGCTCCCTCATTGAGGCGATCGCGGCGATTCGTGAGAGTCACGTCACCGTGCTGCTCGCTGATCAGAACCTTCGATTCTGCCGGCAGGTTTCCCACCGCGGGTACATCCTGGAAAAGGGCCACGTCGTGCACTCCGATACCATGGAAGGCATTCTCGGCAACGAAGGGATCGTGAAGAAGTACCTGGCTCTCTAGCCGGAAGTTTTTCTCGAAACTGGTTGCGGCAACCTTTACAACCCACCATATTTCCGTGATTATACCAACACAAGACTGCCGAAAACGGGCTCAGGGGTAGCCATGTAATGTCAAGAAATGTGA
>JBFMAA010000014.1:36526-71220 GCA_040755955.1 Thermodesulfobacteriota bacterium | reverse complement strand
GTTCTCATTGGGACCATGCCTTCGAGCTGGTGGCGGTTTTCCGCCACCAGCTATTCTCTCATCGGTGCAACACAGGCAGCCCGGAGTCTTACTGCGCAGTACCTATCATCAAGGAAAGCAAAAGGCGAGCCAACCCTCATGTGACACCATCTGCGGTGCACTTTCGGCTGAGACGGTTTCTGAAACTCGGAGCTATTCACCGGCGGCCCCTTCGCGGCCTCAGAGCTTGCGTCCCGGAGAGACGCACCGTGAACAGCCGCAGGTTTGAACCTACGGAAGAAACGAACACAAGGTTGAGCCTAATGCATTGCCCCGTCCGTTCCCCCTGCCGCTATAGGCCCTAACTTGAGGTGCTCTGCCTGCTCCCCCGGCCTTGAAAGGCCCGGCTATTGTCAAACGTCCCTCCGGGACGTCGGCGTTCCCAAGCCCCGCAGGGGCGACTGAACATAGCCGGAGGCTTCAGCGCCGGGCAAGAACAGGGAGCCCCATCGCATGTACAAGGCCGAAGTTAGCGCCTATGCCCCTTCCCCCGCCCGCCAAGCGGTTTGCTATTCCGTTCTCTCTCAATTGGAGGGCAAAGCCATTACTATAGCGGTTCTCGTTAGTTTCCACCGATTGGCGGGCTGGAAAGCCCGCCCCACAAGCCCTGATCCGACACGAATCGGAAGTTACTTTCGAGAACCGGTATATTCCCTTCCCATGATGGGATGGGCACGGGCGAGCCAGTCCATGCCGCAATCTTCAACGCGGCACAGAACACAGTCTCTTGCTTCTAGCCCGCGGCTTTCGGCTGTCGGGAGCCGGCGAGCAGTCGGCACATGGCGGTTTTTCGCCACTTGCTGGCCAATTCCCGCCGAATCCACGGACGAAGCATTGGGCTCTTGCGACCTGGCACACCCCGACTCACAAGCAGCTTGGTGGCCGCCCCAAGCCCCTTGGCAGCTTCAACCACCCGTCCACTGGCCCGGAGACTTACGGAGACTCCGCAATGCCGCATGTGGTGGACTCTCACTGCTCCGAACCGGTAATTGCGCTTCGTCGGTCTCCACTGGCACCACTCTTGCTGTGCTCACCAGCGACCCTGGATACATCCGGGAGAACTGCGTAAAGGGGAACATAGATGAGAAGAACGGTCATCATGTTGTCGGCTATTTGCCTTGTGGCAGCCTTGATGGCGACCACCGGGTGGGCCCAAACCCTGAAAGTGGGGGTCATACTCCCGCTCACCGGCGAAAAGGCCAAGTTCGGTGAGATCGAGAAGAAATCTTTCGAGATGGCCCTGGAGGAAATCAACAAAGCCGGCGGAGTGGGCGGCAAGAAGATCGAATTCGCCTTCGAAGACGACACGGGCCGTCCGGATGTGGCCAGAGCCGCCGCGGAGAAGCTCATATCAAGGGATCAGGTGATCATGTTGACAGGCGGTTACGGCAGCTCAGAGACCTTCGCCATTGCCGGAGTCGCACAGCAGAAACGCATGCCGTTCCTCGTCTGCACCGGCTCGGACAACAAGATCACTGAAAAAGGGTGGGACTACATCTACCGGCTGAACCCTCCGGTCGGCGACTATGCCAAGGGCCTCGAGTCATTCCTTACCGAAGTGGTCAAGCCCAAGACCGCCGCGATCCTCTATGAGAACACGAACTTTGGTTCCGCGGGGTCGAAGGAGTTCCAGGAAACCTGCAAACGTCTCAACATCAAGGTCGTGATATCTGAGGGATACCAGCACGGAGGAGTCGATTTCAAGCCGATTCTGGTGAAGGTCAAAGAGGCGAAGCCTGATCTCGTGTACATGATCTCCTATCTCATGGACGCATCCCTGCTGATGAAACAGTCCATGGAACTCAGAATCAAACCCGCCCTCTTTGTCGGCGGCGCTGCAGGGTTCACTCTGCCGGAATTCCAGGCCAACTGCGGAAAGGCGTCCGAAAGCGTCTTTTCCGCTACGCTTTGGTATCAGACTCTCCCCTACCCTGGAGCCAAGAAGTACTACGATGACTTCAAAGCCAAATACGGGAAAGAAACCGAATACCACGGAGCAGAAGCGTACGCGGCTGCGTACGTAGTTGCGGACGTGCTCAAACGCACCAAGTCCACCAGCGCCGCGGACATCAAGGCGTCCCTCGCAGCGACCGACGTGAAGACCGTATTCGGCCCGGTGAAGTTCGTGGCCTATGAGAAGATGAAGAACCAGAACAAGCTCCCCACATATCTCGTGCAATGGATAGACGGCAAACTGGAGCTCGTGTGGCCGAAGGAGATCGCATCGAAGCCGTACGTCTATCCGATCAAGTGGGACGACGTCTGGAAATGATGAAAGGAGGTCCGTTCCCATGGAAGTCTTCATCCAGACCTTCGTGGCAGGAGTCCTGATCGGTGGCATCTACGCGCTGATCGGCCTAGGAATGACCTTGATCATGGGAGTGGGGCGCATCATCAACCTGGCCCACGGTCAACTCATGATGATCGCGATGTACATCACGTTCGCGCTGTTCATCTACCTGGGACTTGATCCGTACTTTTCGCTGTGTGTGGTGATGCCCGCGCTCTTTCTGCTGGGGGTATTCATACAGAAGTATCTGTTGAATCCGCTGCTCAAGGTTGACTCGATCCTCCCGGAGAATCAAGTGTTGATGACCGTGGGAGTGGGCATGGTGTTGACCGAAATCATGCGGTTCGTGTTTCACTCCGACTACAAGGCCGTCAAGACGTCCTACAGCGCCTCCGCGCTCTATCTTGGGGGCATTGCATTCAATGTCCCCATGGTCATTGCGTTCGTGATTGCACTACTGCTGACCGGCGGCCTTTTCTTCTTTCTCTTGAAGACCGATGTGGGGAAATCCGTGCGAGCCACTGCGCAGAACACCGATGCCGCGCTGCTGATGGGGATCAACGCAGAGCGCATCACCATGCTGACCTTCGGGTTGGGTTCTGCTCTTGCTGCCGCGGCGGGAGCGTTGCTTCTGCCGATCTACTACCTGTTTCCGGACGTGGGAGGGCCGTTCACGCTCAAGGCCTTTGTCATCACCATACTCGGCGGTATGGGGAGCACGGTGGGCGCGATCGTCGGAGGCGTGGTGCTGGGCATCGCCGAGTCCCTGGGAGCCACGTACATCTCTATGGCTTTGAAGGATGCCGTGGGAATGGTGATCTTTCTCCTGGTCCTTATCTTCCTGCCGGGCGGCCTGAAAGCGCTCACCAAGGTTTAGCAAGGAGTCATGCCATGAAGTCCTTACCTCGGATCTTACTCATCGCACTTGCAATCGCTTTCGCTGCTCTTCCGCTGGTGGTGCAATCGGACTACTTCATCCACATATTCATCATGGCCTTCATGTGGGTGGTGATCGGCTCGTCTTGGAATCTACTCGCCGGATTCACGGGTCAAGTCTCGTTCGGCCACGCCATCTTCTTCGGTATCGGAGCGTACACGGCCGGTCTGTTTGTCACGAAGCTCGACCCCTCCGCCTGGTACGCCTCCGCCTGGTGGGGGATGCTCTTTGGAGGGCCGGTCGCGGGGCTCATCGCGTTGGTCATCGGCTGGATCTGCTTTCGACTGAGAGGGCCCTATTTCGCGCTTGCCACCATCGCGGTAGGGGAAATCTTTCGCCTGGTGGCCATCACGTGGGTCGATCTGACCGAAGGGATGCAGGGCATCCTCGCGATTCAGACATTCCAGAGCAAGGTTCCGTACTACTACCTCGCATTGTTCCTGGCCGTGGCCTGCATGTACTCGATCTACCGGGTGATGCACTCCAAGAGCGGCTTCTATTTTGTGGCCATCAGGGAAGATGAAGACGCGGCCGAAGCCCTCGGTGTGAGCGGATGGCGTTACAAGAGCCTCTCGCTGTTCATCAGTGCGGTGTTCACCGGTCTGGCAGGCGCGTTTTACATGAACTACATGTGCTTCATTGATCCTGAGGTGGTTTTTTCGCTTCACCACATTTCGATCATGGCGATTCTCGTGGGCATCCTCGGGGGCGTGGGGACACTGTCCGGTCCCGCAGTGGGTGCGTTCATCATGGTCATGCTCCAGGAGACGTTTCGGAGTTCCTTCTTCGGATTCCTGCCCAAATGGGTGAGCGAGGCGCACGTGCTGGCCTTTGGTCTGTTGGTAATTTTCGTGATCCGTTTCCTGGCAAACGGCGTGGTCGGCGACTGGGTGAAGATTCGGCGGCTGTGGTCTTCCCCTTCCGCTGCCGGCCAGGGCGCGAAAGCGCAAGCCTAGGGGCCCGCGGCAAAACAAGCCTTGCAACCACGGTGAATTAGAGAACAGTATTCACTGGCTTCACCACCGTAGGTTGAAACCTACGGCTATTAACGGGCTGCCCTTTCAGGGCAGAAGAGGCCCGCGCCCTGCTCTGGGCGCACTGTGAATAGCCATGGGTTTCAACCCATGGAAGGAGAGCACGCGAGATGACAGGGTTATTTCGCGGCAAGGCCTAGGCGCTCGTCATCAGTTTCGGCAATGCGAAACGGTCACTCCACAGGCGGCGTTGGCATCGGCATGGGAAGATAAGACGAACAAGTGCGAAGCCGTGTGAGCTTTCGCCGCCAATTCCCGCTTTTCGTTCACGTCATCGGTGAAGACTTTGCGCTGGGCCGGTTTCGGCACTCCGCCGGAACCTCCACAGTGACCACGTTCCGAGCGCGGCCAGGCTGCAGAGCAACGAAATCGAGAAAGGTGCGCACAATGGTGTTTTTTGCAGTGAACGAGCTTACCAAACGATTCGGTGGTTTGACCGCGGTCGGAGGGCTCAGCTTCCAGGTTCAGCAGGGAGAGATCTTCGGCCTGATAGGTCCCAACGGCTCCGGCAAGACCACGGTGTTCAACTTGATCAACGGATATTACCCGGTTTCCGAAGGAACGATCGTGTTCGAAGACCAACAGATCACCGGGCTTCCCACGTGGAGAATCTCCAAAGCCGGTATAGGGAGAACGTTCCAGGTTGTCAAACCCTTGCGCCGCATGACCGTCCTGGAAAACGTCATGACCTCGGCGTTCAGCCTGGTCCCTTCGCTGCGGGAGGCCGAAGCCAAGTCTATGGAGGTCCTCGAGTTTTGCGGATTAGAGAAGAAGAAGGACTATCCCGCGAAGGGAATCACCCTGGGAGACAGGAAACGGCTCGAGATCGCCCGGGCTTTGGCAACCGGCCCCCGTCTGTTGCTGCTCGACGAGACCATGGCAGGGCTCACGCCTCAAGAACAGGCCGAAGGAGTCGGACTCATCCGGCAGATTCGTGACACCGGGATGACGATCATCATCGTCGAGCACATCATGCAAGTGATCATGAGCCTCTGTGACCGCATTCTTTGCTTGAGTTACGGCCTTGAACTGGCCATGGGGACCCCGTCGGAAGTGGCCAACAATCAGGACGTCATCGAGGCGTACCTCGGAAAGGAATAGGGAGATGCTGCAAGTCGAGAGCGTCGGTGCCGGTTATGGAGACATTCAGGTGCTGTGGGACGTGTCATTCCACGTGGCGGCGAAGGAGTTCGTGGTGCTCGTCGGTGCGAACGGCGCGGGGAAGAGCACGGTGATGAAGACTATTTCCAGCCTCATCCGTCCAACCCAGGGCCGGATTGACTTCATGGGTCACGATCTGTGCAGCGTACCTCCTTATGGGATGAGCGAAATTGGCATCGCACACGTGCCCGAGGGAAGACAGCTCTTTCCGGAAATGACCGTCAGGGAGAACCTTGAGTTGGGCTCCCTGAACAGCCGTGCGAAAACCAAACGGAAACAGACCATGGAATGGGTTTTCAGTCTATTTCCCAGGCTGCTGCAACGGGAGAAACAACTCGCGGGGACCATGTCCGGAGGCGAACAACAGATGCTCGCTATCGGCAGGGGTCTCATGTCCTTGCCCGCAATGATGCTCTTTGACGAACCTTCTCTTGGGCTTGCTCCTCTTCTCACCCAGGAGGTGTTCCAACTCGCGAAGAAGATCCACGGTGAAGGCATGACCCTGCTCATGGTGGAACAGAACGTCAAGCAGTCCCTCGCCATCTGCGATCGAGCGTACGTCCTGGAAAACGGCAGGATCGTCCTCGAAGGCAAAGGCAAGGATCTCTTGGAAGACGAAGAGGTGAAACGGGCATTTCTGGGGGTTTAGGTGTAGCCCGGACCCGCGTGAAACGCGGAAGGGGACGAACCTCCACTGCGTGTGACTCAAGGATGGACTTCTTCGCCGTGATCCGGGCTGAGAACCCCATGTTGTTCAATCAGGAAGCGCCGACCGGTAGGTTCCCGTCTAGAAATCCCCCCTGCCCCCCTTTAGAAAAGGGGGGTGAAGAGAGGCCACCCTGTTCCTTCCTTTTGTAAAGGGGGATTAGGGGGGATTTGAGGCAGCTACCGTCACGAGGCTGCTTGAGCCTCCATCCGCCGCTTTGGCGTAATTGATGCGCTTCGCTCACCTGCATCCTGCGAATACGTCACCGCACTTACGGAAGCGCGCTCTGAGGTGAATTCGATGTCCAACATGCCAAACCAAACGGGGGAACCTCCGGCAGGTTCTCCATACGTGGCCGGAAGCTGCGAAGACTCCGGCGGCCTCGGTCCGGCAGACCCGGAGGCGATGGGTCGACGGGAAGGCACGTTCCCGCAGGCGGGCCCGGGAACCGGCCGGGAGACCGCATCAGGGCTTCCTCAGGGCATTGCGGTGCTCCGCGATCCGGCCCTGAACAAAGGAACCGCATTCACGGCAGAAGAACGGGTTGCGCTCGGCCTCAAGGGCCTGCTTCCTCCTCGTGTCCACACGATGGAAGACCAGATCAAGCGGGTCCTCGGGAATATCCGGAGGAAGCCGACCGACCTTGGGAAGTACATCTTCCTGTCAAGCCTCCAGGACCGCAACACGACGCTGTTCTACAGGGTGCTCCTGGAACACATCGAAGAACTCATGCCCATCGTGTACACGCCCACGGTCGGCCAGGCGTGCCTGGAGTTCAGCAGCATCTTCCGAAGACCCCGAGGGATCTTCATCACCGCGGAAGACAGAGGCGGGATCGCTGACCTCCTGAAGAACGCGCCCCATCCGGACATTCGCGTCATCGTGGTCACGGACGGCGAACGCATTCTGGGACTCGGAGACATCGGAGCCGACGGCATGGGTATTCCTCATGGAAAGCTCGCACTGTACACCGCGTGCGCAGGGATACCGCCGCAGATGTGCTTGCCCGTAGCCATCGACGTGGGTACGGAAAACGAGGCACTTCGCGATGATCCGCTGTACATAGGCCTCAAGCAGCCGCGTCTCCGAGGAGAACCCTACGACGAGCTCCTTGACGAGTTCGTCACTGCCGTACAAGAGGTGTTTCCGAGAGCCCTGATACAGTTCGAGGATTTCGCCAATCGCAACGCGTTTCAGCTACTTCAGAGGTACCGACAAAAGGTCTGCTGTTTCAACGACGACATCCAGGGGACTGCTTCCGTGACGCTGTCCGGGATCTACTCGGCCCTGCGCGTGGTGGGCAAGGGGCTCAAGGACCAGAGATTCCTCTTTCTGGGGGCCGGAGAAGCAGGCTTGGGGACAGGAGACCTCATGGTCGCGGCCATGAAGGACGAAGGACTCTCTGAGAAGGAGGCGCGCGGACGTTGCTGGTTCGTCGATTCCAAAGGCCTTGTGGTGAAGGACCGGGATGATCTGAATGCACGTAAGCGACCCTATGCGCACGATCATCCGTTCCTGCCGGATTTCATCTCGATAGTCGAGGCCCTCAAACCGACCGCGATCATCGGCGTCTCGGGAAAGCCGAGGATGTTTTCCCGGACCGTGCTGGAGGCTATGGCCCGCATAAACGAAAGACCGATCGTCTTTTCCCTGTCGAACCCTACGTCGAAGACGGAATGCACCGCTCAGGAGGCATACACCTGGACGGAAGGAAGGGCAATTTTCGCGAGCGGCAGTCCCTTTGATCCGGTTACGGTCCATGGCAAGACGTTCGTGCCGGCACAAGGCAACAACGTGTACATCTTTCCCGGGGTGGGGATGGGCGTCCTCGCCTGCGCCGCGAGCCGCGTCACTGATGAGCTGTTCCTCTTGGCCGCTCGAACCCTTGCACAGCACGTATCCGAGGCCGATCTCAGGGAAGGACGCGTATACCCGCCACTCCCCCGCATCAGAGCGGTCTCCCACGATATTGCGGTAAAGGTGGCTCGGTTGGCCTACGATCAAGGGCTGGCCCGCAGCCCCGAACCTGAAGATCTGTCCTCGTACATCTCATCCATCACGTATGTCCCCGAATACCGGAGCTACGCATGATCCGCAATCATTGACCGGCGGGATACGATTCTCCAATTAGCGTCTCGCGTGGTGGGTGAAGTGGGCCGGGATCTCTTTCCATCAATGGAGGGAACCATGAAAAGGCTGTTCGTTCTGTGTGTTGGTGCGGGACTCCTCCTGAGCATGTGTGGAATGTGCATCCCTTCGCACGCTCAGGCAAAGGAAGTCGCGGTGATCTGGGACACCAAATCCCTCATGGTAAAGAACTTGGTGACTGGATTCCTTGCTGAAATCGGAGCGCTGGCCCCTGATCTCAGAATCACCGTCCACGGCAAGCTCAAGAACATGGAAGAAGCGGAGAAGGTCTACCGTGACTGCGAATCCCGAGTCGACGGCATCGTGTTTCTGCGCTCGTCCGGAGCTGAGTTTCTGGGCAAGATCAAGCCTAAGGTCCCGTGTTTTGTGGGAGCGTGCAACAATCCCCAGGAGCTGGGAGTGATCCGGAACCTTGACGAGCCGGAGGGAATGATCACCGGAGTCACGTATTTCATACCATACAGCAAACGTTTTGACATCATCATGTCGCTATTCCCTCGCATCAAGACGGTCGCGCTCCTTGTGGAAGAGGGCCATCCCAGCGGTCGAATCGAGCGAGGTGCGGCCAAACAAGAGTGTGACCGTCGCGGACTGGTCTATCGTGAGGTCGTGGCCGCAACCCTGGATCAACTGGTGAAAGGGACTCGGGAGCTCGGCAAAGTGGACCTGGTCATAGTGACGAACACCCGTCTCGTGATGGACAATGTGACAAACCTGCTCCCCATCACCAACCCGACGAAAACACCAGTGTTCTCGTTCGCGGAAAAGCCCGTGAAGACCGGCGCGGTCGCAGGAATTGCCGCTGATGATGAAAAGCTGGGCGCGATGCTTGCCCATTCGGTAGTCGACGTGGTAATCAAAGGGAAGCCAGTTTCCAAGGTTCCGGTCAAAATGGACCCCGCCCCCAAGCTCACCATCAATGAACCGATGATGAGGAGCCTGGGACTGCAGTTTCCCGAAACGATCATGAAAGCCGGCACGGTCATCCGCTAGGATTACTCCGCGGGGATGCAACTGCGGTACCGCTTTGGACAAACCTGGTACTGCTCGGCAGAATTTCCCGTCCGACGTGTTTCCGGGCCGATCTGATGTCAAGAAGCGACAGGCTGGATGCCTGTCCCACTCGGAAAACCGGTGCCGGAATTCGGCCGCCAGTGCCGGCCTCGACGAAGCGGTACCCAATAGCCCAGGCGTTGCCCTGGCTTCAACAGAGAGGGATACACGATGGCCCAGTCAGAAACCCTTGAGAACAAACTGATCCTGGTGGTTGACGACGAGGAAGACGTCCTGGCCACCATCAAAGACGAACTCTGCGAAGTCGCAGACTTGACGATCCATGCGGTTACCACTTTTGATCTTGCGAGGCAACACCTGGTCTCGTACACCTACGACCTGGTCGTCCTGGATATTATGGGAGTGCGCGGATTCGAGCTGCTGGAGATTGCGAAACATGCGGGCTTCCCCTCCGTGATGCTCACCGCTCACGCGTTCAATCCGGAGGCCCTGAAGAAGTCGATTGAGTTGGGGGCTCGGGCGTTTCTTCCGAAAGAACACCTCGGTTCTCTGCTTCCCTTCTTGGAGGATGTGCTCAGACTCAACTACCAGTCGCTATGGAAGAAGGCTCTGGACAGCGTGGGAACCCTGTTCAACAAGAAGTTTGGGTCCCAGTGGCGCAAGTCCGAAGAGGAATTCTGGGAAGACTTCGAGAAGAGCCTGGAACTGGACGAGGCGGCCATCATCAAGTGATTCCGGGGCTGGGGCCGGTACTGGGGCATTGACTCTCCGCCCCCGGACGGTATATGATCGCGCGGACGGTGGATCGACGAGATCGCCCCATTGCAGGCCCTGCCGCGATCATCGGGCCAAGAGGTTGTGTGTGCCCGCAGACGAAGTCGAATCAAGAATCATCAGTCTCGCCCGATTCAGAAGGCGAAAGAGCGGAAAACCCCTCAAGGGGATAGGTTTGTGCGCCATGTTCTGCCCGCAGGGGGACTGGGCCTTTGATTACGCGCTCGCTCTGGCGAGGGCCCATAGCATCCGGCTGAACATCTTTCACGTGCTCGACTCGCCGTACAAGCTGCGACGCGACGTGGTCTTCGTGGACGCGGAACACACCAAGACAGCGCGGGCTACCCCTGCCCTCCTTGCAGAAAAAGAGCGAGAATTTCGACAGCTCTACGACGAGCGGCTCGGGGACTATGTTGATGTGGGGTTCCGGCTCTGCGAAGGGACCCAGGAATGGGAGCTGAGAAAATGCCTTCGACGCGGCGAATACGACATACTCGTCATGCCGTACGAGAAGGTCGGCGGACCCTTTGGAGAGGACCACACCATCGAGGAATTCGCAAGCTCTTTTCGATCTCCGGTGGTGCTTGTGGGCCCTGACGCGCCTGATTCCTTCCACATCAACCGACTCGCCGAGGAATGGCTCGACCTTCTGATGATCCCTGACTCCAAATGGAGGATCGTCGCGACGTGACTCCCCGCGGTGTGATGAATGCTCCTCGATACTCTCACAAACACCTATTAGTTAACCCCCTACATTTTCCCTTCCACGACGGACGGAGTAGTACAACACGGCCAAATCGAAGACGTGAACGCGGAACCAGGACCTGCTATAATGACGGCAGGGGGGCGAACCTATCCGCCAGTGCCGGGAGTTCACCAATGGCATCTTCAATCAAAGTCTTACCCGTGGCTCTTGTGCTGTTCGTTGCGCTGACCGCGCTGACGACCGAAGAAAAGATATGGGCATCGGAATCCCTGGACCTGCCGAACGGATCGAAGCTGCAGCTCGGGAAGACCTGCCCGGTCTGCGGCATGAAGGTCGGCGGTGAACTCGAATCCCCGGCTATCTTTGGTTATCAGGAAGGTCGGTTGACTGCCTTTGCCGGAGCAGCCGTCGCGGTGTTTCAGGACGGAAAGGTAGTAGGATTCGACGGCGCCCACTGCCTCTTTGTGTATAACACTATCCC
The DNA here is from genome assembly GCA_040755955.1 of Thermodesulfobacteriota bacterium. GTDB lineage: Bacteria > Desulfobacterota > Desulfomonilia > Desulfomonilales > Desulfomonilaceae > JBFMAA01. The sequence goes on along the minus strand of JBFMAA010000014.1, from coordinate 59,930 downwards.
AAAGAGGTTCGGTATTGATGTGACGAAAATTGCTCGCAGCTTCGTGGTTGACTTTGAGACGAAGAAGTTCATCGACGCGAACCAGGCGTTCCTGGTGCTGGGCACGTCGATCCGCGGTTTCATGGGATATGCCCTGGTACCGTTCACGTCCAGAGAGCGAGCGGAGGCGTTCAAGAAGGAATACGGGGGAAAGGAGGTTGTTCAACTCCACACCGCCACGCCGGACAAGGCTGACCGATGAACTTGAGGGGCTGAGGCCTAAGCCGGTCTTCTGCGGGGCTTTCTCGATGTCCATGAAAAAACAGGCCCTTGGCCTTCAGGATGTTCTGCTTACTTCGCTCGGTAAGGGGTACGATCATGGGAACACGAGCGGCACGTCTTCAGCTTCGCTGGAGATGCGTTCGACCCTTGCCAGCGAGCAGAGGTCCGCAACTGATACGGACGTGTAGTATGCTTCCAGGAGCAGATGAGTTCTTTTCCACACATGCCTGGTGATGCAGCGATCAAATATTCTGCAGGTTTCCCCGTCATGATTGTCGTCTGAGAGGCATTTCACGGGGACCGGCACCAGAGGTTTCCCCTCGATGGCATTGATCAAGTCGGAGACGGTTATGTCGGACGGGTCTCGATCAAGGACGTACCCGCCCCGAGGGCCACGCTTGCCCTTGATCAAACCCGCCTTGAGCAGTTTGTAGAATATCTGTTCCAAGTAGCGCTCGGATATACCTTGCCTCAGGGAGATATCCCTGATCTTGACGGGCTTCCCATCACCGTAGAAGGCAAGATCGAATACCGCCCGAATCGCATACCTGGCTGCAGCCGTCACGAGCATAGTGGTAACTCATCATTCCTGGAATTCGCGCAAGCCATTACCTCGCGCCCCGGGATAGAGACTCCCGCGGCGGCATCACGGTGCAGCACGTTCTCCCTGCACGACCCCCGCATGAGGCAGTGTAGGTAACGTTCAGCCGGGGAGAAAAGAGAATGAACCACCAAGACACCAAGAAAGCCTGTTCCTGAGCACGGCAGCCCGAGACTTGTTCTTTGATTTCTTTGTGTCTTGGTGCCTTTGCGGTTTGCCTTCCGGGCCCACAGCGGATACACCCTGAACGGTCACCCGTGAAGAGCCGAAAGATCAGCGTCATTCGGAGCTGTCATACGATGCTGCTTCAAGCAGGTGAGGTTGCCCACAGGAAGCCAGGCAAGATACCCGTCCCACCCGGAGACTGAAGTCACTCCTCAGAACGCTCATTGGGATCAGGCGGCAAGAAGTTGCCACTTCCCGTCCGGAAGTTCGAGCTGGTCCAGGATCTCCTTGGCCTTTTCGTTGAGCACGAACTGGTCAGGATGGTCCGGGCCCACCAGTACCAAGGGCCCGTGGAACCTCTTGGCAAACTCTTCGATCGTGGCGGTGCCGCCGAAGTCCGCGCCTTTCCCGTGGTACCCCACCACGAGCACATCGTATTCGCCTCGCTTGAAGCATTTCTTGAGTTCCCATTCGTTGCTGCCTTCACAGAGGCGGAACCCCACGTCCGTGTAGTCTTCGAGGCGGTCGTCGTATGTCTGCCGAAGCTCCTTGTCCTTTTCCGCGATGAGCGCAGGGCTTACCACCGCGGTCTCTTTCTTCTCCGCATCCACGAAGACCACGTCCCGTCTGAGCGCGTAGGGCGACTCGAGAAACTGGAAGATGTTGAGCTTCGTCTTGTGTCGTCTGGCCAAGCTAAGCGCATAATCAAAGGCCCAGTCACCTTGCTGGGAAAAGATTGCGCAAAGTCCTACTCCTTTCATAGTTGCCTCCGATTCAAAGCGTATTGCTGTCCTGCCAAGCTTCAGACAGCTTGTCTGTCAGATCGATCATCCTGAACCCTCTCGCAAGGGATCTCTATGACGAACGCGGTCCCTCGCCCAAGGGCAGATTCGACCCGTATGGAGCCCCTGTGCTCCTTGATCACCTTCCTCGTCAATAAGAGTCCCAAGCCAGTTCCCTTGTGGCCCTTGGTACTGAAGAACTTGTTGAAAAGCCTGTCCCTGACTTCATGAGGAATTCCCGGCCCGTTGTCCGACACCTCGACCCACAACCTGCCGTCGTGGCGTCGGCCGGACACCGTCACCACACGGGGCCTCTCTTCCACTTCGCGACACGCGTCGATCGCGTTGGAAATGAGATTCGACAGCGCACTGTGAATCCCGGCGCCATCTATGAGTCCCGGGTCCATGTGCTCCTCGAAGTCCCTCACGAGCTGGACATTCCCGCCGGCTGCCTTGGACTCGAAAAGATCGCAGACGTCTTTGAGCAGTTGTCCCGGGTCCTGTACGGTGAATTCCGGTTCCCTCCTCTTTGCCGCGAAGAGTATCCCCTTCACGAGATCGGATATCAGTTCCACGTTCTTCTTCACCATCATCCAGCCGTGGCCGATCCGGTCTTCACGTCCCCGTTCCAGGCCGGAATCGAGAAGGTACACGCCTCCCTGAAGTCCTCCCAGGATGTTCTTGATGGTATGAGACATACCGGCAATCGTCTCGCCAAGGAGAGCCAGCTCGCTCTCGAGTCGTTTGACCTCCGTGATGTTCGTGCTCATCTCCAGGACTGAAGCGATCCGTCCCCTGTCGTCCTTGAGTGCTGCCGTGTGCACGACGATATTGGTCTCTTCGCCTTCGCGGAGCCAGACCTCCTCCGAGGTGTGCGACTTCCCGTCCTGGAAGGTCTGCTCCACGGGGCAGTTCGAGCACTTCTCGTCAAGCCCCTTGTAGATCTTGAAGCAGTGGTCGTCCGTAACGGACCCGAAATCCTTCTTGAAGAGGCTGTTGGACTGGATCACTCTGAAATCCTTACTGACGACGGTAAGGTAACACGGCACCCTGTCGAACAACTCCTTGTATTCCTTTTGCTTCTTCTCAACTTCCTTTTGCAGCCGCACCAACTCGGTGACGTTGAGCCCCATCTCCAGCACCTGCGTGATGTCACCTTTGTCGTTGACCATCGGCGCGGTCTTCACGATTACGTGGGCGGTCTCGCCGTCGACCTTCCAGATTTCCTCCGATTCATGGGGCTGGCCGTCTGCGAACGTCCGCTCCACCAGGCATTCGGGACATCGAGAACGACGCCCCTTGTACCCCGCGAAGCAATCCATTCCCACCACGTTGCCGAACTGCACCTCGAATGCCCTATTTGCTCGCACGATCTTGTAGTCCCTGTCCACCACGGTGAGATAGCAAGGAACCAGCTCGAAAAGCGATCTGTAGAGCTTCCGGCTCTCTGAAAGGCGTGTAGTCCGTTCGCTGATCCGGCGGCTCGCATCGTCAAAGACTCGGCCTACTTCCTCGATCTCGTCGAACAGGTACGTCTCCGAGCGGGGCAGGTATCCCCCCACAGCCATGAGGGCAGCGCTCTCCTGGAGTTTTTTCAGACCCGGGTTGACAAGGAACACGATCGCCAGTCCTATCGCGCTCGAAACCACCACAAACAGCACCACCGCAAAGATTCGGGTCTTGTTGGCATAGTTCCGGAAATCTTCTCTCGCGCTCCCGAAAGAAACCGTCATGGCTAGAGCCCCGAGGACCTTCTTCTCCTCAGGGTGGGCATGACATGCGGCCGTGGAACAGTTCCTCGAATTCATGATAGGATCGACCAGGTGCAGGGAGTCCCCGCTGGAGGATACCCAGTGACGCTCCTTGGGGTCCTTCTCGAACTCCTTGAGAGAGAGATCGATCCGCTTCTTGGAGGTCTGGGTTCCGGGTTTGGGGGAGCTTGCGTACTGCACCACGCCTTCGTCGTCGAGGAGTCTGATCTCCAGGAATCTGTCCAACTGGCCCACAGCCAGGATGATTTCCCGTATCACCTCCCGTTGGTTGTTCATCATCCCGTTCCAGATTGCCGCCTTGACGATTCGGGAATCCTTGATCGCTCCCTGCACCACCTTGTCCGTGAGGTTCTGCTCCTGGCTCTTCACTGCGTGGAACGTGAAGATCATGAGCACCAGAAACACGACCAACCCCGCGAAGAAGCTGAGTTTGAAACTGAGGCTTCGAGAAAATTTGCGCAATGCTCGGAATAGGATTCGACCCATTGTTCAAGACTCACTTCACGTACGCGAGAGTATCCGCCTGAGCCGTTTGGGGGGTTCAATCGCCCCCGATTGCCTCCTTCATGGCATCCAGCAGCAGCTTCGTGTCCACCGGCTTCTCAATATAGGCCTCCGGGGGTCTGAGGGAGCGTTCCTGAATGAACTTCTTGAAGTCCATCTGGGGAATGTCCTCTGCAGTGAGGCCCGTGACCATCACTACCGGGATATCTGCGGTCACCGGATCCTTTCTCAGCTCCCTGAACAGCTTGATGCCCGTCTTGTTGGGCATGAGCAGATCAAGGCTGACCAGATCAGGTCGGCAGTTCTTGATCTTCTCGAGCGCCTCGTCGCCGTCGGAGGCGGTCATGGTCTCGTATCCATTGTCCTCGAGGACCGCAGCGAGAAACGCCTGCATGTCCGGCTCATCGTCGACGACCAGGATCTTCTTGGCCATGATCGCCCTCCTCCAGTGGTCGTGTGCACGGCGGGTTCTGGAACGGGGCCGCTGCCCATAGACGTCAAAATAGAGGCAGCTTGCCTGATTCCCGGCCTTGAAAGGCCCGGCTATTGTCAATCGTCCCTCGGGGACTCCCGTGCTCCTAAGCCCCGCAAGGGGCGACTGAAAGTAGCCGGATGCTTCAGCACCGGGAATGGAAAGGGCAGAATTCCCGATGCAACGTATGCGGTTATTCTGACGCTATGGGGTTGTGGCCCCTGTTCCGTCAAAGGACCAGAGCAGGTGCCGCGAGCTCAGCAAGATTCATGACTTTCGCAGGGATCTTGTAGTGTTCGCAGATTTCCTTCAACTGGTCCGTGCAGTTGTGGCACGATTGCAGCACCACATTGGCTCCGGTGGCGCGAATCTCGTCCCCCTTGATCTTCCCTGCAGCGATACGCCGCTTGGAAAACTCGGGCATGGCCAGCGCTCCCCCTCCGCCACCACAGCAGTAGCTCTGGTGCCTGTTGTGCTCCAGCTCCACGAAATCGTCGACGCATGCATTGATGATGACTCGGGGTTCTTCGGTGACCCCGCCTGAGCGGGCAATGTTGCAGGAGTCGTGGTACGTGAAGCGTTTCCCCGCATGCACGGACTTGTCTAACTTGATCCTTCCCTCCTGGATGAGCGTCGCCATGAGTTCCATGACGCTCGTCACCTTGAAGGGCACTCCACCGACCCAGTTCGGGGTTTCCCAGCGAAGGGCTCGGTAGCCGTGGCCGCACTCCCCCGACAGTAGGTATTCGCAGCCGAGTCGTTTCACGTCTTCCACCTGCCAGGTGGCAAACTGCTTCGCATCCGGGTCGTTGCCGTTGAACATCGCGTAGTTGGTGAGGTCCCAGTAGCGGGAAGAGATCGTGAAGCTCACGCCTGCGGCATTGAGCACCTTCGCGGTCGCTTGGATGGTGAGCGGGTAGTACTTGGGTTCACGCGGATTGAGGGTGAGGAAATATTGGGCCCCTTGCTTGTCGATGGGTATGGTGAAATCCGAGCATCCTTCCTCGTCCTGCAATTCTTCTTCGATCCACTGGATGGTCTCAATGAACTCGTCCTGGGGGACGGCCATATTGTTTCCGTGGTTGAAGTGGGTGTCCACAGTCTCCTGCAGGTTTGCGGGAACTCGGCCGACTTGCATCATGATCCCCCTCGCGGCACGGACCAGCAAGCCGTAGTCAACGCCCATGGGGCAGTTGAAGGTGCAGCGCCGGCACATGGTGCATCCGCCGAAGAGCTTGTCGTACATCTCTTCCGCGAGCTCTTTGGTCAGAGGCTGTGCACCCACAAAGCCCGGCCATACCTTCGCTGCCCAGTCGTAACGGTACTTGTACCATTTCCTGAAGCGGTCAGCTTTGTACGCGGGCAGGAGCGTCTTGTCCTCGGGGATGGAGACGCTGTAATGGCAGGCATCGCTGCACATGCCGCAGTGGATACAGCCCGACAGCGACGCGGCCACCACTCGGTTGAGCTTGGAAGCGAGGAGTTTCTCCATTTCCGCGAGCATCTCGGGCGTGAACTCGGGCTTTATCGGCCACTGTCTTTCTTGCTGGGACCCCAGTTTCTCCGGGGCCTCTGAAGTCGCCTTCTCCACGGCCATTTCTTGCGAATCGGACATCGATTGCCCTCCAGTAGGTGTGTATCGGTAGAGATTACGTGTTATTTCGGGAGCCAAGTGGGGTTCTTCACGTTCCTGTTGAGCACTCCTCGACCACCGAAGACCATTCCGAAATTGATGCGGCCGAAGGGGTAGAGCACATAGTGGGAAATCTTGCTGAAAGGAACATACAGAAGGAAGAACGTGGTCATCAGGAAGAAGATCCACATCATCGTGGTGTCGATGGGTTTCGCCCCTGCGGCCAGCCACTGGTTCATCGTGATGAAGCCGACTGCGAAGAACGTCGTCATCAGAATGATCGCGAACATGTCGTCGAACGTGGTAATGATCTTGATCTCAGGGGCGGTAAGCCTCCTGATGATTCGTCTGATGCCGATGAGAAACGCAAGCCCCATGAAGACCATAATCACCTTAGTGACGAGGGGAGTCATGACCCAGGGCAGAAGGGGAATGAAGAAGGTGGATCCGATCGTCAACGCCACCGCGATGTGGAAGACCATGAACTCTGCATAAAAGAAAAGGTTCTTGCTGGTGCTTTCCATATCCCATGGGCGAAGTACGTTGGTGAGCGAATAGAGCGCCCCTGCCACGCGATCTCCCTTGTGCTCCGCCTTTTCCGGTGGGAAAGGCTTCTTGAGCAGTTGGGAAATCTTTATGGCGTACAGGGTCGCCATCCATCCAAGGCACACGTATTGGACAGGTTCTTGCAGTATCCATAACGCGCGACTCACACTGTGTTCCATAACTGGCCTCCGATTAAGCGTTCAGTACCCCTTGGCATGAATCCCCGAATCTCCAGGTGCTCCGTTCTCGTTGCCGCGTCCGACAAAGGCTAATGAGGGAGGAATTGGCCCTGAATTCCCGTTGAGACCTCCATGCGTTACCGCAACGGTCCCAAGCAAATGCTCGCCTATTCCCGGGCACACCTCTCCCCTCACGCGAGCGCGTTACCAGCTCAGCACAAAGATCCTCGTAGGGCCGCAGCGGATAATCCGATGCGGTTCATGGTAGGGGGTTCTCACAGTCAAGATCACTGTAAAATAGGATTATGTTTTCTGTCAAGAACTTTCTGTCATCAAATCTATAGGGAATCGAAGATGAGCCGAACGGCAATGGGGAGTGTTTGAGGCCCTTCCTCAAGATCCCTCTGATGATTGCCCGAGCCAATTCCGACCGATTCACAAGCTGAGAAGCCTGCACCAAGTGCCCTCGGCAAAATAGACCTTGCAACGACGGCGACTTAGAGAACAGTACTCACTCGCTTCACTACCGTACGTTGAAACCTACGGCTATTGACGGGCTGCCCTTTCAGCCCAGAAGAGGCTCGCGCCCTGCGAGGCGCACTGTGAATAACCATGGGTTTCAACCCATGGGAGGGGAGCACGCGAGATGACGGGGTTGTTTCGCGTCAGGCCCCAAGTCGTCGAGTTGGCCGGAAGAGAAGATCACTGCTGCCTCTATTCATGGCATCCAGAGTCACTTCTTGGTCCAACTCCGCAGGGAGACAAGAACAAGTGCGAGCCTCTTCTCTGATGCGAGGGGGTTCCCCCTAGCAATTCACTTACATTTCATGGATTGATGAGGCACTTGGTATGGAAAGAGAGATAGCCGCCAACCATCGGCATCGTAACACTGGATGCCGCCCCTGATCAGTGCTATGCTCCCCGGAGATCTTCGTCACGTGGAAGCACGTACGTCGGAGGAAGCGATGAAGAGGAGGACCGAGAGCACTGTCCCATGAAACGGGTATCTTGCACAATCAATCGGCATTGTCCAGAGGCCGCACAATGCCGGCAATAGGCGTTCCCGCGTCTGAGCGAAGGATCGAATTTCCCATCGACATGGTGCTCTTGCTGGAGGATCTCGAGTTCGGCGGAACCCAGCGTTACGCAATGCACCTCTTGAAGCACCTGGACAGGTCCCTCTTCTCTCCCCGCCTCTGGGTCCTCAGGGGAGGCGCGGACATGGAACATCTGGCACGCATGGCCGGCGTGGAACCTCTGTGGCTGTCCAGGAACTCCTGGGTGGGCCCCAGAGCAATCAGTCGGCTCGCGTATTACTTGGCGACGCAACCGCCGTTCATCCTCTACACCATGACAGTGGTGCCCAACATTTGGGGAAGACTGTTCGGGAGCATCGTGCGGGTTCCGGTGATCATATCCACCTGGCGGGGCATGTATCCCAAACAGTTCGAGATCGTTCTGGGGCCCCATACGGCCCGACTGATCTGCAATGCGCACGTGCTCAAGGAGATCATCATTGCCCGGCACGCGGTGCCCCCATCCCGCATCGCGGTGATTCCCAACGGGGTAGATCCGGACTTCTTTTCACCTGCCCCGGAAGAGAAGACTCCCTACCCTTCGGCCGCGTACGTGGGGCGGCTTGTGGACGACAAGGACCCCCTTACCCTTCTGGAGGGTTTCCGCCTTGCCTTGCTGAAGGTTCCGGAGGCCAGGTTCGTGGTCGCGGGAAACGGCTACGTGAAACCCGAAGTGGAACGATTCGTACGCGACCACCGGCTTGGATCGAAGATTCGGGTGCTTCCCGGAGTGACGGAGGTGAGGCCGATCTTGCGCAGATCCTGGGTTTTTGTCATGTCCTCCGTTCGGGAAGCCTGTCCCAATGCCGCGCTCGAAGCCATGGCGTGCGGTATGCCGGTGGTTGCGAGCAGAGTAGGCGGTTTGCCGGAGCTCGTGCAGGATGGGATCACCGGCCGGCTCTTCGAGAGCCGAAACCCCGAAGCCCTCGCCGAGGCATTGGCTGATCTGCTCCTGGACTCGGAGAAGAGGATATCCATGGGCGAAAGAGCCAGAGAGAGGATACTGGAGCACCATTCCCTCGAACAGATGACCAGAAACACGGAACAAGAAATCCTTAAGGCAGTTGAAGAAAACCGCTCTCACCCGCCGCGGCGCCATAAGTTATTTCAGAAAGCCTTCCGGGGGAAACCCTTCTGAAAAAGGGTTGTCCCCCGGACCCCCTTCCGAAAACTTTTGAAATATTGGGTGGTTCTCACCCTCCCACCAGTCCTTGCGATGTTGGGCGCTGACTTCCATCCTTCGTTGCGTCCCCGTGCGGGGTACCGGCCTCGAACAGCCTGAGGAAATGAGGGTCGCCCTTATGACACACGCGATCACTTGAGAGCACGCGTTGCCTCCACATCCTCCCCACACCCTGCCATCGCTCTCCAGGGGAGACGGTTTCCGGATCCCCCTCCCCTCGTGGGAGGGGGAAGGGGGAGGGGGCTAACTGCCTGAAATGTCGCATTCCCCTGTCGTTAGATCAGCGCCCACGGCACTTCACCCCGTCCCCTCTCTCGATGCTATCCGCTTGATCGCATGGACCGCGATCTCCACCTCCTCGAGGGTGTTGAAATACCCGAGACTGAGCCGCACGGTCCCGTCAGGGAACGTCCCCAGCGCCCGATGTGCCAAGGGAGCGCAGTGCAGTCCCACCCGCACGGATATCTCGTACTGCTCCTTGAGCATGCTTCCCGCTTCCTGGGGATGGACGCTCTCGAAGGTCGAGGGGATCGCCCGTCCTCCGCACCCGCCAAAGGACGTTCGCAAGCCGTCCGGCAACGCCTGATCAAAGGTCATCGACAGAATGGCAAGCTGGTGCTCCGAATTGAGCGGTCCGTAGAGGGTGAGTCCCATGGCGTCTTCGAGACCGGAGACCAGCGCATCGAGGAGCGCCTTCTCATGACGTCTGATCTCCTCTATTCCTGTATCGAGGACGAACCCCACGCCTTCCGCAAGACCGGCAATACCCACGTTGTTTTGCGTGCCCGCCTCCATGGCGTCGGGGAAGAAGTCCGGTTGATGTTCAAGTTCGGAAACGCTCCCTGTGCCGCCTCGCTTGAGCGGTCTCACGGCAAGCCCTTCCCGGATGTACAACCCGCCAGTGCCTTGAGGTCCGAACAACCCCTTGTGGCCGGTAAACGCGAGGAAGTCGATGCCCATGGCCTGCACGTCGATAGGGAGCACTCCCGCGCTCTGAGCCGCGTCGAGCATGAGCGGCACATCGCCGATCGCCTCACGGACAGCTTCCACGTCCTGGATGGTGCCGCACACGTTCGACGCATGGTTGAGCACCACCAGCTTCGTCTCCGGCCGAACCATGCCCCGGAGGGCCGGGATATTCAGAAATCCCATCCTGTCACAGGGAGTAACGGACACGGTGACCGCTCCGACGCTCTCCAGGTGTCGCAGCGGCCGAATCACCGAGTTGTGCTCGAGCTGCGTCATGATCACATGATCACCGGGATTGAGGAACCCGTAGATCACGGTGTTCAGCGCCTCGGTGGCATTGAGCGTGAAGACGATGCGCCTGGGCTCGGGGATGTGGAACAGCTCGGCCAGGCCTTCCCTGCACCCGGAGACTATCTGCCGGGCTTCCATGGATCTGTCGTGCCTTGACCGCCCGGGGTTTGCGCCCACATCTTGCATGAAGTGCATCATCGCTTCCGTCACCCGTGGAGGCTTGGGGAACGAAGTGGCCGCATTGTCCATATAGATTTGTCGCTTCACTCTTGCTTTCGGAGAACCTCCGTACTATGCGTGCCGGCCGCGTCCCAGGTCAATTCGATCCCAGTGGGAGAACGTCTCATACCAATGCGCGTTCTAAGCCGTGACTTCAGGCCCCGGGTGGGACAGGCATGTTGCCTGTCGCCCTGTGGTTAGCCTCACCTGTTTGAAGTCCCATTGGTATCGGACCGAAAAGGGACCCATAACAATCATACCTCCCCAAGCTCACCGGAGACAAGCACCGGATCAATTGCTGCGGTACTGAGTTCGTCACGCTTCGGTCACGGGCCTTGATGGTCTCGGGGTTGTGGCATGGGCAATTCGTCCCCACTTTCGCTTCTCCTGGAGGCAGGGTCTGCAATTCGCCTCCCTCGACGGGAAAAGGCCCGCATTTCCCCTCCCTCGATGGGAGGGGCAAGGGGAGGGTGAGAAGTCCCACACATGTCAAGGCTCCACTCCCCTGCGACTCACCGCGGGTCCGTGAGCCGGCCCATGAGGAGTATCGCGTTCGACTCGTTGTGCCGGATCACAAAGAGAAACGGATGATCCGCCCGGAACTCCGTGGGCGGCGGGACATAGCCCGAGCCTTCGTTGGTGATCGCGGTGCAGTCGATGCCGGCGACGGCCGCCTCGGTTCCTTCCTCGTTCACGTCCAGGTAACCGAGCTGCTGCGAGGCGAAGAGAAATGCGCGTCTTCTCCGGTCCGGGATGATTCCGCTGAAGTCCGATTTTGCCATGGAGAACGCGTCTTTCATCCCCAAATCCATCAGGGGCTTGTCCAGGGCTACCGATGAGCGAAACTTGAAGGAAGGAACCCATACTTTCATTGTTTTCACGGGACCCGACTCCAGCAGGGACGACAAGCGCGCGGGAGTGAGCGACTGCTCCACTCGAGGCAGGCCGTCACGGGCCTTCGGGAGTATGATTACTATCGAGTACCTACTGAATCGATAGGGGAGTTCGAGCACCTGGCATTCGGGGTCTTCGTAGTACCGAAACCCGGAATAGATGTGCATCATGGGAACCGTGACGGTCTCGCCGTCAAGCAGCGTGAAGGGCCCGTCCTTCGTGAGTTCCTTGTCAAACTTCACGTACCAGTCCTGTTTGAAGTACACCGCGGAGGTCACCAGCAGAGGAGCTGCTTCCCGGGAAGGCGGATCGGGAAATACGATGTCTCCCTTGATGAATCCTTGCGTTTCACGCTCGATCCACTTCCCCACTACTTTGGCGGATGCATTGGGATCTCCCAGGAAATTCACCCTATTGATCCTCGGTCCGTAGTTTGTGGTGATCGCTCCCTCATAGGGTTGGCCTATTTGCTCCTTTTCGTCGACCCAGATCGCATTCGCCACACAGACGGTACCGCCGCTCTTGTGGCTCTCGCACACAAGCTTTCTCGTGAGCGATCCCATTGTCTCATGCAAAGGCACTCCGGCTTTGGTCGCTTGAAGGACGGCAGAGACCTGACGCGCTGTCGCACCTCCAGCGCCGGCAAAAAGCATGGCCTGATTCTCAAACGCGGTATACGGAGAGAACACGAGGTTCTTGTCCCCTCGTTCCAGTTGCTTGTAGAGAACGGCCGCGAAACCGTTGACCGCGTTCTCCGCCAAGCGTTTGTGATCGGAGGACCTCGCCTCTATCTCCGGTGCGCCGGCCTCACATTCGGGTCGGGACATCAACGGTTCGGGAGCGGAAGACTTGGCCTCGCCGGTGAGATTCCCGCCCGGTTCGACAAGACTCTCCGTGAAGCACGTCTCTCCCCGTCCTCCGTACCTCTTTCCAAGACAAGGCCCCACGGTGGCAGGAAGGTCACGCCCACCGGACAGCGTGGTCCGGTAGATGTAGCGGGACGAACCTCCTTCGATAGCACTGCCCTTCAGTGCGCAGCCCCACACTTCATCGTTCACAACCCTTACTCTGACTTCGCACTTGCGGTTGCAGCCGCCCCATCCGTAATAGGGACCCACGAGATACTGCAAATGCTGCGCTTTCAGCTTCCTATCAGGCATTCCGAGGTCCTTCAGTTCGTTCTCGCACCGCTCGATGCATGCGCCGAGCCTCGAGATATCCCCCGAAGCCGTGCTGTCGCATTCCTTGCACTCGATGGCACTCAGCGTGCTCCTCACAAAGGCCACCGCCACGGCCAGGACGGCGAGCGCCAGACAGAACCCGAGAATGACTTTCCGACTTCTTCCCGATTCCGATCTCATGTTTCCCTCCCCTTAACCTGGCAATGAATGCGACCCCTACCAGAGGTTCGCGAGACTCTTCTTCGAGTGTATCCGACTGTACGCATCGTACCCGGCGAGGACCTTCTTCACGTACATGCGAGTCTCCAGGTAGGGGATCGTTTCTATGAACTCGGCCTGATCGAGGTGGCCCCTCTGCTTCTGCCACTGCTGAACCTTGCGTATGTCCGCATTGTACGACGCGATGGCAGGAGCCAACTTGCCCTTGAACTCACGGAGATTCGCGGCGAGTATCCTGATGCCGCAGTCGAGGTTGTCTTTCGGGGTGAGAAGTCTTTCAATGACCTTTGGGGCAGGTCTTTCCTTTCCCGAGGAGAGACCCGAAGCCTCGGGCGTGACCTGCATAAGCCCCAAAGCGCCCGCAGGGGATACCGCGGAGGGGTCGTAGCAGCTCTCTTGACGAATCACTGCCCACACGAGATTCGGGTCCACACGGCGCTTCTTGGCCTCTCGGACCGTCTGGCCCGCATGCACCCGAGGAAAGGCCATGTCCCGGAATTCATCCGGCGCGTCGGGAGGCAGGTTGCTGACGAGGTTCGGGAAGCGCCTCACAAGAGTCTTGTACGCCAAGCTGTGATCTCCGGCGCCGTACGCTGCTCGAGCCGCGAGGTAGGCAACAGGGGCCGCTGATTTCAGGGTTGACGGGAGCGCGTCCATGTGAGCCTGTGCGAATTCGTAAAGCCCCTTGTCCATGAGCCTCAGCGCGGCAGCGATATGACGATTCTGCTTCTGGGCCTGGGAAAGAGCCAGGTCCGGGAACGTACGTGACGAAATATTCTCGTCAGAGCCGGACCACCCGTTGGACTGCATCAGACGCGCGGCCAGTAGGCCGTAGTAGTCGAACGGAGCGGCCTTGACGACGCTCTTGAGCAGAAGTTCCGCGTCTTTCGGCTTGTTGGCACGTATCAGAGACGCGGCTTGCCAGTACTGAGACGGGATCGTGATCTGCCCGCCGCCCGCCTTCGATCTAGCTTTGCCGAACGTTTCCGCTGCCTGGGCGTATTCCTTGCGAAAATACTTGACCCACGCGAGTTTCCACAGCACATCGACCGTGGTCGAACGACTCGGTTCCAGCTTGAGCAGACGCTCCAGATACTCCTGGGCTTGTTCCAAGGCGCCTTGTTCCATCCTCTGGGCTCCGAGACTGAACAGGGCCTTCTTGCGGAAATCCGCGGGGCCTGTCTCCACGATCTTGTGACACGCGTCGAGGAATTCCTTTTCCCCGTCGACTCGCCAATAAAGCCGGCTGAGAAGATAGAGCGCTTCGGCCCGCTCGTCGTCTCCGAGCTTCTGTTCGAGAAGTTTCTTCAGCAACTCAATGGCCGTCGTGTTTTCTCTTGCCTTGAACCGACATTGGGCCAATTTCAGATTCAGCTTGACATCATGAGGGCTCTTGCTCAGCACCTCGGAATAGACCTTCGCCGCCAAATCCGCACGGCCCTTCTGAGAGAGACGGGAGGCTCTTTCGAGCAATTCTGACTGGGCATACGTAACCGCGGGGACTTTCTTCCCGCGGACGAGGTCTGCCAGGCCCTTTTCTGCAGCAAGGCCCTCAACGGAAGCCGGGTAGCGGACGAAGAGCCTGCGATAATGAGAAGCAGCCCGGGTGAAATCCCCCAGCCGTTCCTCGAGGCGGGCTGCCTTCTCTATGAGGACGGGCCTATCCTTTGGCGGAGCTTTGGCGATCATTTTGAGCAGCGGTTCTCGTGCCTTGAGCGAACCCTGGTCGCAGAGGCTGTGCACCAGTATTTCTTGTGCCATTGGTGCGAACGCGCTTTCACGATGCTTTGCCGCAAATTCCTCGACGATGGCTTGCGCCTTTTCCGGCTGCTTGAGCTTGACATAACAGCGCGCAACAAGAATGCGCGCCACATCCCCCCACAACTCATCGTCGCACACGGGACCCAGCGTCTTGGCAGCCCGTGCAAATCTTCCCGCGTCGAGGAGTTTCTTGCTTTCCAGAAGGAGGCGCTCATGGACTTCGGGGGTACTCAGCTTGGCGGGCTCGGCATCGGCATATGCGACCGGAAGGATCGCCGCGCTCGCGACAAGCACCACAAAAAGCTGTAAAGCCTTTGCGTTGACGATGGAGCTTGCGGCTCTCACTACACTGGATGCCCAATGGAACGTAAGCATTGGATTATTTTACATCAAGATGAAGGCTACGTCAACACACATGTCCGCATGGGGACTCCACGGGTGGTGGCAGGTCCACCCTTGCGTTTCGCTGAGACACACACCACAGAGCGGCTGGGAGCCGCAACCAATAATCGCGTCGACCTTCCTCGGCTCGCACGCTGTCCGATGGCGGGGATGGTTGGTTCCACGCACGTTCAAACCGCGCACGGCCTCCTGGGAGGCACAGCCATTTACCCCCTTGCTGAAGCGGATTCTGACAACCAAGCTTCTCGGCGGGCCAGGACTTTGAACGATAGTAGTACAGAGGCCGAACCACACAGAGCCGACGTATGCCTTCGGTCGAGCGCGGCATGCCGGCAGCAATGAGCAGTGATATCAATACCACGGAGATTCGGCCCCCTAAATGACGGAGGACCTACGAGTCGACCGAGTTGCCCGTTGACTTTCTGGTGCCTTTGTGCTTTGTGTCGATCAGGGAGAGATATTCCCCCTGAACCATTGCTGCAGTCACGTGCCTTGAAATTCGCCGGATCTGTGGAAGTAGGCAAATCCCCCTCGCCCTTCCCTCTCCCGCCAAGGGAGTGGCTTTGGTATTCCTCGCCCTCGATGGGAGGGTCAAGGGGAAGTGAAGGCCGCCGTAATTGTCAACGCGAGACACAGTGATATTATCGCACTCCCAAGATGTGCTGTCAATCAAGGCCCCCAAGCAGACCTGGGCGCTCATGTACCTGGATCAAGGTCATTCGGGGTCTGGATAAGTGTAACCGTTTCGGCGAAAACAGAACATTCTCGACAAAGTCACCGAGGGCACAACCCTCTCTCCGACTCTTCGGTGAACTCTTACGTTTTCTGTATGCTGTGGGCCGGCCGCACGAATACCGTTGTTATGTCCCACATCGTGAGGGGACACGCGTCTCGCCGGTCCACCAATGAATGACGGGCAAGAGGTCCTCCCCAACCGCATAGGCGCTAACTTCAGGGCACGCGTTGCCTCAGCATCATCCCCCTCACCCTTCCCTCTCCCGCCAGGGGAGAGGGTTTCCGGATTCCCCTCCCCTCGTGGGAGGGGGTAGGGAGAGGGGATAACTGCCTGAAATGTCGAAATGGGCTGTCGCCAAGTTAGCGCCTATGCTCCCCAACCGAACCTTCTCGGAGTCACGTCGAGGGTCGGCCAACACGAACCGTGGGGATGTGACGCCCCCCCCGGCGGCACCTGGGGCATTCACCGGACCCTGCGCCGGAGACCGGAGGGATCCGCCCAATCTCAAGAGTTTGAGGGGATGGGCGAGTGTCGATTGTGTCTTGTCGAGTCGCGCGATAGGTCATCGAGGGTAGAGGCGCGAGGGAAAGCCTCGTGTTCGGAGGAGACTGAGATGAGTCGAGGGGATCTGGTTGACGAGGTCGAGAACCTGCGCCGGAGAACGGCAGAGCTCGACGACATCCGGAATCGTCTTGCGGCCACGGAGCAGGCCTTGCGCGAAAGCGAAGCCAGGTTCCGGTCTTTGTTCGAAGAATCGCCCCTGGCCTACCAGTCCCTCAACGAATTCGGCTGCTACGAGGACTGCAACGACGAGTTGTGTCGACTACTCGGATGCCCCAAAGACGAAATCCTGGGAAAGTCGTTCGACGAATTCTGGACCCCTGCGAGGAAGCACCTTTTCAGGACGAGATTCGACGGTTTCAAAGGCAGCGGCTCAGTCAAAGCTGAAGTCCAACTCGTTCGCAAGGATGGCTCAGTGGTCACCGTCTTGCTTGCGGGGAGAGTGCAGCACGATGCCAATGGCCGATTCGTGAGAACGCATTGCATTCTGCAGGACATCACCGCGCGGACACTCGCGGAGGAGGCACTTCGGCAAGCGAAGGACGAGCTTGAACGCCGAGTCACGGAACGCACCGGAAAACTCACCCGCTCAAACGAGCAGCTCGAGACAGGAATCCGGAGACTTGCACAGACTGAGCACGAGTTGCGAGAAAGCCAAGAGAGGCTTGAACTTGCGCTCCAGGGAGCCAAGCTGGGGTTGTGGGATTGGGACATCGTGACAGATCGGATAGTTCGCAGCCCACATTGCGCCCAAATTCTCGGGTTGGAACCTGCTGACTTGGACGACACCGCCGCTGCGTGGACAGATCGGCTTCATCCGGACGACCGAGCCGTTTTGACTGGAGAACGCGACGCTCACATCGAAAGCCGCACACCCTTGTACGTGGCCGAGTATAGGGTGCGCACGAAATCCGGAGACTGGAGGTGGGTGCAATCCCGCGGAGCTGTCGTTGAACGAGATCAGCATGGCAAGCCCTGCCGCATGACCGGCGTAGTGGTCGACATACACGACCGGCGTCTGGCGGAACTGGGACTCGAAAAACTCCGAGCCGAACTTGAACACCGGATAGAGGAACGAACCGCACTGCTGAGCAGCGCGAACGAGCAGTTGCAGCGGGAGGTGTGCGAGCACCGGAAGTCGGAAGAGGGACTGAGGAATAGCGAGGAGCGTTTTCGCCTCGCCATGGAGGTGACGACCGACGGGGTTTGGGACTGGAATGTGGCTACCGGCGACATCTATCGTAGCCCGGGGTTCTTCTCCATGTTGGGATACCGAAAAGAGGAATTCCCCGCCGGACTTTCCGGATTCACAAGTGCCATACATCCCGACGATCGTCCGGGGATTCTGGCCTCGCTGGAGGACCATCTTGCCGGAAAGAGCGATACGTACGAGGTCGCATTCCGTCTGGCGCACAAGTCCGAGGAGTGGGTTTGGATTCTCTCTCGCGGTAAAATAGTCGCTCGTGACCCTTACGGCAACCCCACTCGACTCGTGGGCACGCACACCGACATCACCGAGCGAAAGAAGGCAGATGAACTGCTTCGCCGGGCAGAGCAACGATACCGACGCCTGTTCGAGGAAGCTCCCATCATGTACGTCATCACACGCAACGTGCAGGGGGTTCCGTTTGTCAGCGACTGCAACGAGCTGTTTCTGCGTTCAGTCGGGTGGTCGCGGGAAGAGGTTCTGGGGCGACCTCTGACGGATTTCTACGCGCCCGAATCAAGGACCCAGCTTCTCGAAGGTGGCGGTTACGCTCGGGCTTTGAGCGGAGAGTTCCTTATCGGCGAACGCCGGCTTCTCACACGCGACGGCCGGCTCGTTCCGACACTGGTGCACACCGCAACCGAATCGGATTCTTCCGGGAAGGTGATCGGCACACGCGGGATGTATGTGGACATCACCGACCGCAAGAACACGGAGGCCGCGCTCAAGGAGAGCGAGGAAAGATACCGACAGATCACGGAGAACTCGTTGACGGGCATCCTCGTATTCCAGGATGACAGAGCCGTCTTCGCGAACAGACGCCTCTCGGAGATGCTCGGTTATTCTCAGGATGAGATGCTGAGCATGTCGTTGCTGGAGCGCATACATCCGGATGACTGCAATCTCGTCACCGAGATTGCCGAAGGCGGCATGGCCGGTTTTCGCGTGCCGAGACATTGCGAACCTCGTTTGCTCCACAAGGACGGCCACGCGGTGTGGACTGAAATCCTGTCGCATCGCATGGACTATCAAGGACGACCGGCAATCATCGCGAGCGTAGCCGATGTGACGGAACGCAGAATCCTGGAACAGCAACTCCGTCACTCCCAGAAGATGGAAGCGGTCGGCATCCTTGCCGGAGGAATTGCGCACGATTTCAACAACCTACTCCACATCATAGGCGGTCACGCGGAACTCCTCGAACTGGAGCTTGCCGACCGAGACATGACCTTCGACGAGACCACCGCGATTCGTCGCGCAGCTCAACGAGGCGCAGACCTGGTCAAACAGATTCTCACATTCAGCAGAAGAATTCAGCCACGACCGACATCGATCAACCTCAACGATCGGGTGAGAAGTGTAAGAGCGCTCCTGTCTCCGACAATCCCCAAGTTGATCCAGATCGACCTGCATCTGGAAGAAGCGCTTGCACCTGTTCAGGCAGACGCTGCACAGATCGAACAACTGCTCGCCAACCTCGCCGTCAACGCGACCGATGCGATGCCGGAAGGCGGTAACCTACGCATCGAGACGCACAATGTCGTGCTTGACGAGGACCACTGCCGAAATCACGCGGAACTGTCCCCCGGCAGCTATGTAGTCCTCCGGGTGTCGGATACCGGGCGCGGAATCGGGAAGGATGCGTTGCCGCATGTCTTTGACCCCTTCTTCACTACCAAAGGACGAGCCGATGCAACAGGACTTGGGCTGGCAACGGTGTTTGGCATCGTGAAGATGCACGAGGGGCACATCATCTGTCAGAGCGAGGTCGGGAAGGGGACGTCTTTCACGATCTATTTCCCCGTTGCCGAAAGCGCTGAACCGCCGATGCACAAGGGACAAGGGTCGCCGGGGGCACTGGGGCCTGAGACGGTTCTCGTGGTGGATGATGAGCCGCTGATCAGGGAATTGGCAAAGCGGGTTCTGCAGAAAGCCGGCTATTCGGTCTTGACGGCCGACAGCGGCAAAGAGGCAATAGAGACCTACGCTCGGCACAGCTCGGCGATTTCGCTGGTTGTCCTGGACCTCGTCATGCCGGAAATGGGCGGCCGGCAGTGCCTCGATCAACTCCTCACGATTGACCCCCAGGTCAAGGCCCTCATCGCAAGCGGATTTGCCCTGAAAGGAGACACGAAGGAGTTCTTGGACTCCAAAGCCCGAGGGGTCGTGAGCAAACCCTTCACCGTGCGCGAACTGGTCGCCGCGGTGCGTCGGGCAATCGATGGCGTGCCGGCTTCTTCGGCGCGACCATCCACCGCCTACTAAGCAGTGGCAGAATTGCCGTCGCGTATCCCCGACATCATGGACGGCACCGGCGTCTCGCCTGCCTGTCAAGCCATGAAGGGCGAAATGCCCCTCTCACCCCAAACCATGGGGAATGGCCGGCAAGGGCCGCGACGGATGGCGACCACGAATACCTCGCCGTATGAAAGCCATCGAACTCTGAAGCGTGGAACGGCAGTCAGCCGCGTGTCTCCCGGAGAAGCGGGCCCGATAAATCGAGTGGACGAGGCCTTGGAGTAATGGATCTTTCGGCATTGGGCAAATGGATTGTGGCCATAGGCCTGGGAGTCACGGCCCTCGGGGTGATCTTGTGGCTGGCCGGTAAGTCCGAGGTTCCGTTCGGGAGCCGTCCCGGTGACATTCGCATCGACAGGCCGGGGTTTTCTTTTCGTTTTCCTCTGGTGACCTGTATCGTGGTCAGCATTGTCCTGACGCTGATCGTCCAGATAATCGGATGGTTCCTCCGAAGATAGCTGAGGAGTCCTTTTCCCCAGAAGTGAAAGAGAGTCCCGGCAAGACGGCAGATCGGCAAGCCTGCCCCACGAAATCACCCCATTGAACAGGACCACGGGAGATGACCACGTTGTTTCGCGGCAGGCACTAAGCGTCTGTCCCGAAACAACCGTATCAACGCAGGCGGCCCGTCGCCCTTGGAAAATCCTCCCCCTGCCCCTCCTTCAGAAAAGGAGGGGATTAGGAAGATCCTCTTTCCCCCCTTTTTCTAAAGGGGGGTTAGGGGGGATTTTGGGTGCACCACTTATTTCCGGACAATCACTGAGGCGGGAAAGCCTTCCCCGCCCCACTTTTCAGGGTCCCTCACTGTGTGTTGCTCTCCGCACACGGTCCGAGGCGGTATCCCAAGCCGTGGACGGTTTCGACGGGGTCTCCCCCCATGTCTGCAAATTTTTTCCTGACTCGTCTGACGTGGCTGTCGATGGTTCGGTCGGTAACGATATTCTCTGTGGCGTACGCTCGGTCCATGAGCTCTTCCCTGGAATAGACCTTTCCCGGGTGCCCCATGAGCGCGCGGACTATCCCGAATTCGGTTACGGTGAGCACCACTTCCCGGTCGCCCCAGTAGGCTCGGAACGTCTCGCCGTCCAGCGAGAGCTGCCCGTGTCTGATGATCTTTCCGGCTTGGGGTGGGTCAGTCCTGTCGGATCGTCGCAACACGGCCCTCACCCTAGCAACGAGCTCCCTGGGGCTGAACGGCTTGGCAACGTAGTCATCACCCCCGAGCTCAAGCCCCACAATGCGGTCCACCTCCTCATCTTTGGACGACAGGAACACGATGGGCACGGGAGAGCCGGCTCGGATACGGCGACAGACCTCGGTGCCGTCCATCTCCGGCATGAGTATGTCCAGGACGATGAGGTCAGGGCCGAGTTCCTGAAACTTCCCCAGAGCGGTCATCCCGTCGGAAGCTTCCGCGGTCACAAATCCCGCCTTCTCGAGCGCAAAGCGCACCACTTCACGGATGTGGGAGTCGTCATCCACGATCAGTATCAGTTTTCCCGAATGCATCGCGGTTGATACCTCAAGGCAGACGTTCACCGGGAGGAAGAAGATTCGCCGCAGAGGCCGCAGAGAGCACAGAGCATGAGAAGAGCAGTCCTCGGACCTCTCAAACTACAGGATGATCTCATCAGACGTGCCACAGGCGGAGAAGCATACCTTTCTCATGTTCTGCTCCTCTTCTTCTCCGCGTCCTCTGCGATCTCCGCGGTGAACTCTTACACCTCAAATATTGCATCTCGCCTCGAGACCTGCGGCAGGTGTCACCCTCCGCTTGCAACTCCCGTCAAGGGAGGGGAACTGCAAACCCTCCGACCTCGCGGGCGAGGCAAGGCTGAGGAGGTCCAGATCTACTTGGAGGACTCGGCAGATTTCGAAGAGCGTCGCGGTCGCACCCTGTCGTCACCGGTCGCTGCGAGGAACTTCGCTCACTCGTACGCGTGCCTCCGATCCGTCTACGCCCGCGTTGCCAATTCCTGGGGAGCGATCCGTGGTGAATGTGCGCCACAGCTTTCGGGATCGGGCTCTTGCAAATCGGCCTCGTCCTGAGCGGGGTAGAAGCCGAACTCTCGCAGCAAGCTCAGCTTGGGCAACACGTTACTTTCCGTGCCCGCGTGAAAGAAGCCGGGAAACACGTCCGGATTCGCCACCACGAGGTCGAAGTATCGCCGGTGCTCTTCGATGAGCTCCACGGTGCCGCCGCGGAGCACTTCGTGCCCAGTGAAGATGAACTCGGGGAGAAGGTACGGGCAGAATTCCAGCTTGACGGCGGCCGGAAGTTCCCGGTAGATCTCGGTCTGCGGGAGCAACGAGAGCAGACTCGGCAGAATGCGCGCGCCCATCATCCGGAACGAGACCATCTGGAACAGGCTCTGGTTGAAATCATCCATGGTCTCGAAGGGGAACCCCCATACGTAGAAGGTGTCTACCCTCGGGAAAATCTCTATGGCCTGGGGGATAAGCTCCAGTGATTCCGTCGCGGTGAAGCCTTTCTTGATGCGACGCAGGATCGGGTCCGAACCCGACTCGATCCCGAAGCGGAGTTCCAGGCAGCCGCAGTCTGCCATTGCGTGCATCATGTCAACGTCCGTGAGGTTCACGCGCCCGAAGGCCTTCCAGTTCACGTCGAGCCCTGACCCGGAAAGCTCTTTGCAGAACTCGATCACCTGCTTCTTGCCGGATACGAAGAACTCGTCTTGGAACAGGAAAAGGTTCACCCCGGCCTCGCGGTGGAGCACCTTCATCTCTTCGACGATGTTACTGGGGTTTCGGGAGTAGCTCTCGTGGTTCCAGACCGGCGCGACCGAACAGAACGTGCACTTGTACGGGCAGCCTCGACTGGTCATCATGCCGTACCCCTCGTACCGAGCCAGATCCACCCGGTCGAACGCGGGGAACGGGATGCCGTTGAGGTCGGAGACGCGCGGTCTCTCCGGATTGTGCCGGACCTCCCCGTTGCTGCGGTAAGACACTCCGGCAACCCGCGAGAGGTCCCCCTTCCGTGTGAGCGTGCGGAGCAGTTCGGGTCCGGTCAGCTCCCCTTCTCCGCGGCAGATCACGTCAATCCACGGGAATCGCCTGAGCACCGCGTCTTCCACGGCTTTTGGGCCGACTCCGCCGAGCACGACGGTCCTGTCGGGATACCGCTCTTTCACGGCCTCGGCTGCGAGAATCGTGAACGGAAGCAGATTCGCCATGCATGAAAGCCCCACCACGGGAGCCGGGTCTTCGAGAAAGGCCAGGAAGCTCTCCATACGGAACGGATCATCCGAGTCGCACAATTGGTAGTCCCGGAAATCGACCGAGACCCCCGCGTCCTCAAGGGCCTTGGTCAGGTACAGGCACCCGAGCGGCACATGCCGTTCCCGTTCCATCTCTTCGCCGTATCGTATCAACAGCATGTTCAGATTGACCAGCGTAATATCCGCACCCATGTGAGCTACTCCTGTGGAAATGGGAGAGCCGGGGGAAGGGACTTCTTGAAAGAAGTCC
>JBFMAA010000014.1:0-36516 GCA_040755955.1 Thermodesulfobacteriota bacterium | reverse complement strand
TTTTTTTTTGGGTATTGGGGGGGTTTGTTATTTATTTAAATAGTGCCCTCCCCCCGGGCCCCCATCTTCAAGAACTTCTGGTACTGCGCGGCTCCCGTTGGTCACAGCGGGAGCGTGAAGAGTGAGGCGGCCCGCATCACCCTTGGGGCTTGCCGCGAAATGACCCTGTCATCTCGCGTGCTCCCCTTCCATGGGTTAAAACCCATGGCTATTCACAGTGCGCCCGGCAGGGCGCGGGCCTCTTCTGCCCTGAAAGGGCAACCCGTGAATAGCCGTAGGTTTCAACCTACGGTACGCGAGACGACTCACTTTGGTTCTCTCAGCATCGTGGTTGCAGGGTCTATTTTGCCGCGGGCCCGTCCCGGCCGGCCGCTTTCATGGCAATGACTGTCGCTCCCGAGCCGACCACTGTTTGGGATACTTGATGGTCCGCCAGACCGCACACCCCATCACCGTATACTCACCGGGTTCCGAATCCCTGAACTCGTTCCACCACGCAGGAGACCTCACGCACATCCCGGACATGTCCGACATGATGATCACAAGCCATTCGGTCTTGCCGCCGCGGGCCCTCACCTCGATCTCGACGTTTCCGCTCCCTTTCGAGAGCAGGACCGTTGACGCGGCCCGGTACCACCGGAACTCCTCCTCGTCTTCCCCGGGAGCCGGCAGGAACAGGGCGGTCAGGTCTGCGCTTTCGTAGGGACAGTGGTAGCTTACGGAGAGTTTCACAGAGTCCGCATGTTGGCGGAGCACTCGGCAGCGCAGGTGTTCTCGTCCGGTCTCCGTGCGCACTGCTGGCGGGTTCTCGGACTCCGTCCGGGGGTCGCGCTCCTCGGGCCGGGGACGACCTGGCGGCAGATCCGGTCTCACCCCCCGTACGCCGGGTCGGTCGGGCCGCTCACCCGTAATCGGTTCCGGAGACCTGTACTCAGCCAAGGCCTTCACCGGCGACACAAGCAAGGCCGCCATCGCAGCTCCCAGTTGGCCGAGAAAGACCCGTCGTTGCTCGTTCGGGACCTTGGTGTGCTCGATGATCTTTTCGAGCTGCTCCCTCGGGACGCTCCCAAGCGTGGCAACCTCCGCGGGGGTGAGCTCCAGGCCGATCCGGGAAGCAGCCTGGGCTCGGGTTTCCAGCAAGGCAGCTCGGAAGTCCTCATCCACCGCAGCCTTCTTCACGAGCACCTGGATTCCCACAGGAATGCCGCCGGAACCCCTGCTCTCCTCGCCGGGACGCCCGCCCACGATCGTCGGAGCCCCCGACTTCGAGCTTGCGGGTCCTTCAGGATCTCTGCTCGTCTCTTGTTCCGAAGACTCGCCCATGGCACGTCCCCCTTCTCCGCGAAATCGGTGCAGTCATTGTAACAGTCCAACGCCATACTCGCAACCCGTTCCGCCGCGACAGCGTATGTCCTCAGCTATTCTGGGAACCGAACTCTGAGTTGACTGATATCATTACTGATCTCCAATTGGTATGAGTTCACCGCGGAGACACAGAGGACGCTGAGAAGAAAGAGAGAAGGACATGAAAGAAACGTGCTTTTCTACAAGGTGCGCACCTGATGAATTGATTCTTGCCCGCCTGAGTCGCGGACTTCTCTTCCTATTCCCTGTGCTCTCTGCGCCTGCGGTGAGTCTTCTGCTTCCGGGTGAACGGTTACTCCGGTTGTTCGCCGCGGTCGGCTGAGAGCATACGCAACAACCACGGACAGCCCGACCTACCAGCCGCGCCCATCAACCCGTGCCTCGTTTGCACAAGTTCTGCACAGAATCTCCTTCGATTCTTCTCGTCTCCTCCATATCCGCTTCACCGGAGTGTCGCACAATCATCTCGTGTGCGGATCGGTTTGGACAAAGGCTGCCGAAATATGCCTTAATACGCAAGTCCCGCAGGAGTCTCACATGACCGCTCCCTCAAATAGCCCCGAACAAGCTCCAGCGCTGCCGTCCCGCTCGGAACCCGGATGGTCCTTACTCGTCCTGGGGGTCATCTACCCGGCAGCGGTGCTGGTCATCGAACTCAGCACCAGGATGTGCGCTGACACGTTCTTCGACCCCATGCCGACCCTTGGGCATGCGCTCTTCGTGGCATTCGTGCCCACAGCGAACCTGCTCGTCTGGTTACGATGCAGGCACCACATTCGCACCGGATTGCCGCTGCTCCAGGTGCTCAATGGTGCGGCCATCGGGATTGCCGCGTACTTCAGCCTCCTCTTCCTGCCCATCATGCCGCTCGCTGCCATTGCC
Source organism: Thermodesulfobacteriota bacterium (assembly GCA_040755955.1). GTDB lineage: Bacteria > Desulfobacterota > Desulfomonilia > Desulfomonilales > Desulfomonilaceae > JBFMAA01. The sequence continues at coordinate 34,269 of JBFMAA010000014.1, read as the reverse complement.
ATCATCTGGGCCGGGATGGGACTGCTCCCCATGGCACCGTTCGGGTCACTGATTGCGGCGATCCTGTTCAGGCGGCATCTCCGCAATCACGCGAAGCATGAAGGCGCTCCGACACGCTACCGCCTCGCATGGGGATTTGCCGTGTGTGCCGCGGCGTTGCTGATCGTGGAGATCGCCGTCGTTGTCACCCATATGGGGATGGACATGGCTGCCTCGAATTCCCCGACCACGGTGGAACGCGGAGTCAGACTCTTGCGCCTCTTCGGCAAAGAAGGCCTGATGCTCCGGGCCTGCTACACCTCGACTAGACGAAGCTCTGACTTCGTCGGCGCCATGCTTGGCATCAAGGACCCGGTCCGACCCGAACAGGCGCGGGACATCTACTATCGGGTCACCGGCCGGCCGTTCACTGCCGAACCCATGCCTTCGATACGCGGAGGCTCATCCGTATTCGGTCCAAGAGTCCGCTGGGACCGGGACGTCGGCGGAGAGCAGGTGGCAGGCAAGGTCGATCGGCTCGCACTGGACGGCTCACGGATCGACGGCTCGGTTGATTGCGATGCAGCGCTCGGGTACCTCGAATGGACCATGGTCTTCACGAACGGATCTCCCGGCCGGCAGGAAGCAAGAGCGCTCGTGGGGCTGCCGCCCGGAGGAGTCGTCTCCAGGGCCACTCTCTGGGTCAACGGCCGAGAGCAGGAAGCAGCCTTCGCAGAAAGGGCAAGAGTGCGGCAGGCATACCAGAAGGTCGTGCTCACACGGCGTGATCCGCTGCTCATCACCACCGCGGGACCTGACGCGGTGCTGGTTCAGTGCTTCCCGGTCCCTCCAAACGGCGGATCCATGAAGATTCGGGTGGGTATCACCGTGCCGCTTGTGTTGCTCAATCAGGGAACGGCCGCGCTTCGGCTCCCCCACTTCAAGGAGCGGAACTTCGCGTCCCACAAGACCCATGCGGTCTGGATCGAATCGAAAGGCGACCTGGCGGCACACGACGGGAGCGGCCTCAAGACGGAGCAAACGTCGGCCGGCATACGGGCCCTGCGCGGGGAAATCTCTGAAAGCAGGCTTCTCAGTCCCACCCATGTGCTCACGGTGAAACGCTCGGCGGGAGTCCGGTTCGCATGGACAAGGGACAAGGTGGGCAAGCCCGAGGCGATCATCATCCAACGAGTCCGGGAGCAGCAGACGGTTCCTTCCGCAAAGGCCGTTCTGGTCATAGACGGGTCGGAGTCGATGAGGAAGCACGCAGCGGCGATCGCCAAGGCCGTGGACTCGATCCCGCCCACGGTGGATTTGGGAGTGATACACGCTTCGGACAAGGTGGAGGAGCTCCGCCAGATCGGCTCCGGCTCAAGCCCGGCCGACGTGGCGAATCGCATTTCCCGTGCGGGTTTCGCAGGAGGATGCGACAACGTGCCTGCCTTGCGACTCGCGGTAGACCGGACTGCCGACCTTGACGCAGTTCCAGTCGTATGGATACACGGACCCCAACCCGCCCGGATCGGCTCTCCTGAGCTTCTGGTGCAATATCGTGAGCGAAGACCCGTGGCTTCACGAATCCTGTCCGTGGAGGTGGAACCCGGCCGCAATCGGTTGCTGGAAGATCACCAATTGACGGGGATGTGCGAGGCAGTGCCGAGACTCGGATCGCTGCAGGCGGATCTGGAACGGCTGTTCGAGGGACTGTTCAAGGAGCGCCGCGAGCTCTCTGTCGTCAGGGAACGGATGGAACCTGACAGAGCTCCGGACCTTTCCCAGGGCAAGGAGACGTCGTCCCACCTCGCGAGACTCTGGGCTGACAGCCGGGTGCGCACGCTCTTGCACTCGGGCGCACCGTCGGATCGGGAACTCGCGGTGAAGATCGCCTCGGACTATGCCCTGGTAACGCCCGTATCCGGCGCGGTGTGCCTCGAAACCAAGGATCAGTTCCGTGCGGAAGGCCTCACACCCGTCCCCGAGACGCCGGTGCCCACTGTCCCGACCATTCCCGAGCCGGAAACCTGGGCACTCATCATCGTGTGCGTGCTCATCCTGCTCGCGATGGCCAGGAGACGGCTCACATGGCAGAGTTCCTGATGCCAGGCCGCTTTCCGAAAACTCTTAGAATATTAGTTGGTTGAGAAAAATGCAGAGTTTGGTTCAAACCACGGCCAACCTGCTCATATTACAAGAATACTTGGCTGAGGGCTTCCGGGAGACCACTTCTCCCATCAATCGTAGCGTGGGAGTTGTTCCCTGATTTCTTTGTGTCTTGGTGCTTTGTGGTTCGTCTTCGGGGCACACAACGGATACCCCCTGATCGGTTACGAGTTCAACACGAAGGAATACACATGAGCGGATGGCCTCGGCTCACCTCGGCTCTCGAACACCTCGAAGGCGAAGCGTCTCGTCTCCGGCGGACGGAGCCCGCGCTGATTGCTCTGTTGCTGCTGACCTTCCTGCCCGTATGGAAATGGTACTTCCTGCGGCTCGCCGACGGTTCCGACGAGCCGTGGGGACTGGTGGCGCTGGGAACCGCTCTCGTGCTGTCGATAAGCGTTCACCCGGAAGAAGAAGACTCACCGCAGAGGCGCAGAGAGCACAGAGAATACGAAGAGAAATCCGCGAGTCTCTCGTGTAATAGTGTGCCGTTCCCGTTCAACTCTGTAGAAAAGCATAATTCTTTCAACTTTTTTTCTCTTTCTTCTCTGCGTCCTCTGTGCCTCTGCGGTGAACTCTTACGATTGTCCGGCACCCTGCTGCTTACCGCGATGTGGGTCATGCTGTACGCCGTTGTGTATCCCTTTGGCCCCCGGCTGCTGCTGGCAGCGTGTGCGATGGGCGCGCTCGGATGTATGTTGAGCGCGCTTCGATGGGGCAGTGGATGCTATTTCCCGTTGATGGGGCTGCTGGTATTGTCTCTGCCCGTGGTGTCTTCGCTTCAGTTCTTCTTGGGATACCCTTTGCGATTGGTCAGCGGCTTCGTATCCGTGCTGCTGTTGCGATGCCAAGGCCTCGATGTTGTCCAGGAGGGGACATTGCTGAAATGGGACAGTGCGATCATCTCCATCGACGCGCCGTGCAGTGGGATCAAGATGCTTTGGGCAGGGCTCTACCTCGCGCTTGTCGGATCGGCCCTCTTCGGGTTGAGGAACGGAAAGACGCTCGCCGCCTTGGTTTGTGCGGCGGTCCTTGTCGTACTGGGCAATGGGGTGAGATCTGCGGCGCTGTTCCACACAGAGCGGCTGGGAGCCCCAACCAATAATCGCTTCGACCTTTCTCGGCCAGCGTGGAGTCCGATGGCGGGCAGAGCTGGTTCTACGCACGTTCAAACCGCGGACGGCCAGAGAGGAGGCACCGTCATCCGCCCCGTTGCTGAAGCGGATTCCGACATCAGATCTTCGCGGCAGGCGAAGGACCTGAAGGATGGTCGTGCAGATGCCGGATTGGTGAGCATTCCCGAGTGGTCCCATGAGGGCGTCGGACTGGTGGTGTTCGCAGCGGCGGCTGTTCTGATCATGCTTCTCTGCCGGAGACTTGCAGGGCGAGTGTCTTCCACGCCCCCGGCGTGCTCAGACGAGCGGGTTCTTTCCTCAAGCCACCCCGTATCTGCCGAGCGGCGAGCCGGAGGCTTGATGAGGCACGCGGGATTCCTCGTGACGTCGTGCATGGTTGCAGCGCTCGTGCCGCTGATGTGCGCCATGCAGCAGGACAGGTCGGCGCCATTTCGGTTCGACCCTCCCGTCGCGCTTGACTGGTTCGTGCGATCACCTCCGCAAGGCGACGGCCGCACGGGGCCCTACCCCGGAGACGGGTTGCAGGCTCCGGCTGAGGAGCGCAGCCGCAGTTCTGACGTGCCCGGCTCGTCCGACACCCGTCCCTCCGGAGTCAGTCCCGTGACGCAGGTTCCGGCCGCGTTTCTTGGTCTTACCGGCCAGGAACTGTTCCCCGGATCGACTCTCGACCCGGTCGGGTCGGGTGCACGCGAAGTCCCCCTTTCTCGAGAGGAGCAGCTCTTTCGAAAGGATTTCCCTGGGAGCGTGAGCAAGTTCCGGGTCGGAGATCGGAGCGTGGTCGTGCGGTGGGTTACTGTCCCGACTCGCAAGCTTCATCCTGCTTCGGACTGTTACCGAGGTGAGGGATATGCCGTGAAGCCCCTCTCGATGGAACAGGACTCTCAAGGGAGGGGCTGGGGTCGATTCCGGGCCGCTCGCAACGGACAAGTCGTGATCGTTCGGGAACGGATCTTCGATTCCCACGGCGGGAATTGGACGGATGTGTCATCCTGGTTCTGGAGCGCGATCCTCGGGCGCACCCAGAGTCCGTGGTGGGCGATCACCGTTGCGGAAAGTCAAGAACTCGCCCACTAGATGTCCGGCGAGTGAAATTTTGCGAAACTCGGCCGGGACGCGTAACTGAGTAATCCAGTTCGTAAGTTCCGTCACACATCTTTCAGACGCTCCCATTGTAGCGACCGGCCTCCGTGCCGGTCGGCGGCGGGCCGGCAGAGACTGCCCCAGACTCGATCCGACGGACGCCGGCCCCCACAACTGTGGCACAAAGCCCCCGGGGAATCCGGAACCGTATTTGTGAACTGGAGCACTGAGGACCAGGTGGGAGACTACAGAAACTCCGAGAGCGGCTCGGAGAAAGATGGCGGTGTCTTCCAGAAGGCAGCGGGGAGCCGCAACCAAGCGGCTGGCAGCCGCAACCAGATTCGCGTCCACCTTCCTCGGTTGCATGTGTTCCGATGGCGGGGCGAGTTGGTTCTACGCAAGCAAAAAAGGCACGTTGCCCACTCCCAGAGCTACTGAACTGAAGATTCCTTCTCGAAAGAAGAAGATATCGCACGTTACTAGTAAAAAGGTGTATACTATGATCGGTCTGCATCCCAGGGGGAACAATGACGCACAAGACGGCCGTCTCCGCAACGATGCGCTTCTCGGGAGGTTCGGGGCCACGCTTTGCCCGGTCCGAGGCCCGGTGCGCACCTCTCTTGGAGCAGTGCAGTGAGCGCTCCAATCCGGCCACACCTGCAACGAGAGTGCGCAGGTCGCATCTCACGCGTGGCAAAGAACTCGTCCTCGATTCCGATACAGACATTCACATGAAGATCTTCCGGGGGAAACCCTTTTGAAAAAGTGTTGCCCCCCGGACCCCTTTCCGAAAACTTTTGAAACATCGCGTGCTTCTGACCATGCCGCGGTTTCTCGGGATGTCGAGCGGTGACTTGCATGCGTGGTTGTGGCCGCGTGCGTCCATGGTGGTTCTGAAGAAGTGTTGTCCCCCGGACCCCTTTCCGAAAACTTTTGAAACATCGCGTGCTTCTGACCATGCCGCGGTTTCTCGGGATGTCGAGCGGTGACTTGCATGCGTGGTTGTGGCCGGTCGCGGTCATGGTGGTTTATCAGAAAATGCGCTTCCCGGGGGAAGGAACTTCTTGCAAGAAGCGGCTGGGAGCCGCTGCCCATAATCGCGTCAGCCTTCCTCGGCTCGCACATTTTCCGATGGCGGGACGAGATGGTTCTTCGCAGACCAAGAGGCGCTTTGCTCCGTCCTGGAGCTGCCGGGCTGGACAGTTCTTCTCCTCGTGAGGAGATATCGAACGCTATTGGTAAAAGGCGGAACAGATGGGCACACCAGGGATTGTTGGAAGAGTATTGGGGCTACTGGTCGCATGTCTGTGGTGCGTGCACGCTCCGGACCTGCCTGCCCAGGATGCGGATTCGTGGTGGTCGGGCATAGTCGCGGACAGGGACCCGTCATCGCAGATCGAAGTGACCCTCAGCGGCGATCAACAAGATTACAAGCCAGGCGATGTGATTTCCCTCACCGCCCGGGTGAACCGTGATTGCTACCTTTTTGTGCTGCATGTGAGCCCCACGGGCAAGGCCACCCTCCTGTGGCCCGGGTCGAAGGCAGGATGGGAGGACAGAGTCGCCCCGGACCGGCCGATCCGCATCATCGGACCGGGGACGGGGATCAATGTCACGTGTGACGGGAGTCACCCCACGGAGAGGTTCATCGCGTTCGCCAGCACCGAACGCTGCCGTTCCTTGGACCCCGGCAACTTCAAAGCATCGCCCGATGGCCGGCTCATGACCTTCACCGGTGACATCACTGCCCTTGTCAGGGCGTTCGACCGGGAAGTGAGGGAACCCGGCGAACCCCTGGAGTGGGGTTTCGGCCGGGTCGCGCTTCGCGTTGCGGCCTCGGATATGGCCCAGAGGGACGCGGAAGACCAACAGAGACCTCGAGATAGCCCACCGTTTGCCATAGTCTCCTACGACGGCTTGTACCTCTCCGGAAAGGGGGGAAAGTTCGAGTTTTCAGCCCGACAGATAGGTCCCACCGAGATGTTTCGGCTGAGGACCGCGGGGAATGCACAGTTCAAGATCGTGGCGCACGATGGGTCGATGCTCGCTGCTCCCGCAGACTCGAGTCGGAGCAGGGACCGTCTTGACGTCTTCGATGTGTACGGAGAACACTATGACCCTTTCAACGGCGTAGGGTTTCGGACTTCCAACGGGCGGTATCTGACGTCGGAGTCCCGCGGAGGACGCCTGGTGTTTTCCAAGTGTGCACCTTCATTGAAGACCAGGGAAGGTCTCTTCGTTCTTGTCCCGGTGAGGGACCGGGGTTCCACATCCGCGGAGGTCGCAGACCGTGACTCGTGGAGCTCAACCGACCAGGACGATCTTTCTCCGGCTTCCCGATTCATCAGGAAATAGCCGACAGTGTCGATCCGTCTGATCGAACACCCCGACAGATTGGAGGAGAACCCCATGAATGGCCGCGTCGTGACGACGACAGTGTGCATGCTGGCCCTGACATGGTGTGCAATAGGAGTCTATCCGTCTTTTGTGCGAGCGGAGGACGAGGAGTCTCGCAACCTGTTCAGGCCTGTCCCCGTGCAGAAAGCCGCGCTTCTGCCCAAGGAGCAGGAGAAGCAACTGACTGCTCTCCGTGACTTGCCTTCCACCGTGGGAGTCTGGGTCGCAGAGATCAATCTCGGCATGTTCCGGCAGAAGTCCCTGAACCTGAACGTAACCACGGAGAAGTCCCTGCCGGTAGTAACGGACCGCGTGGAAAAGAGGTCAGACAACGATTTCACGTGGTTCGGGAAGATGGACGGTCTGGGCGTACGAGGGGAAGCGATTCTCGTCTCCAAGGACGGTCAGGTGACGGGCACCATCCAGTCGGGCGCTGACCTGTATGAGATCGTTCCCCTTGGCTCGGGCAACCACGCGGTGGTGAAGGTGGACCCCGCCAAACTCCCTCAGGACGAAGGACCTCACCCGAACAAGGTCCTCAAGCTGCAGGAAAAGCTGAAAAAGGAGCATCAGGACAAGGGGTCGGAGAACCTCATCGACAAGAGCCAACGAACCGCGGACGGCAAATACCTCATCAAACCGATCGTGGCATACACTCCCGCGGCCCGGACCGAGGCTGGGGGAAAAGGCCAAATCGAAAGCAAAATCCAGTTGGCGGTAGATGCGACGAACAAGTCGTACGAGAACAGCGGAATCAGCATCAGAATGCAGCTCGCGCATGCGTACGAAACGAACTATCAGGAATCCGGCAACAGTGAGCTGGACTTGAAGCGGTTCAGAGATAAGGGCGACAATTACATGGACGAGGTTCACAGTCTGCGCGACCGACACCGGGCCCAGGTAGGGGTGCTGATTGTGAGCAAGGCCTACGCGGGTGACGGGACCCCCATCGGAGGTCTCGCATCATCCATTGGAGCCAACGCGGAGACCGCTTTCTGCGTCGTGATGTTCAGGATCATGGTGGCGAGGCACGTGTTTGCCCATGAGATAGGCCATCTTCAAGGTGCGAGACACAACTGGGAGGCTCCGGGGGAAGCGGCGGGCCTTGCTCCCACGCTTGGCTTTCCCCACGGGCATGGTTTCTGGCACAAGGCGGGAGGCCCGAATGAGAACTGGTCGACCATAATGTCATACGCGTGCCCCGGAAACAAATGCCCGCGGGTACTCTACTGGTCAAATCCCGACATCTCGATCAATGGGGTGCCTACCGGTTCCAAGGACTGCTGCAACAACGCTGCGGTCCTGAATTCTACGGCCAAGGCCATCAGCAGCTTCCGATAGGCCCACCGTTCGCTGCAATCGAAGCCAAGGATACCGGCAAGGACAGAAGGGGGCGTCGGCAAACGATTCGGCATTTGACTGCAGTTGGTGACCAAGACCCGCGAATTTCGCCGCGCGCACGGTGACGCGCGGTCCCTAAAGCCCCAAGTAGGTCTTGCGAAGGACCTCGTCTCCGAGCAATTCCTCTCCAGACCCCTCCGCGATGATATTTCCAGCAGACAGCACATAGTTGCGGGAAGCCAAGCGAAAGACCGTGCTCACTTCCTGCTCCACCAACAACACGGTGATCCCGAGATCGCAGATGTCCTTGATCGTTCGGAAGACCTCCGCTCTCATGATGGGAGCCAGGCCGGTTGAGGGCTCGTCGATGCAGAGGAGCTTGGGCCGGAACATCAGGGCGCGGCCTATGGCCAGCATCTGCTGTTCTCCCCCTGACAAGGTGCCGGATATCTGACCAGCCCTATGATGCAGAACCGGAAACAATTGATAGACTTTCTCAAGATTGCTCCGGATCTCGGCCTTGTCCTTGACGAGATAGGCTCCCGCGAGAAGGTTGTCCAGCACGGTCATCTCTCTGAACGGTCTTCTCCGCTCAGGGCAGTGGATGAGGCCTCTTCTCACGATCTCGTGAGCGGGCACTTGATCAATACGCTCACCGTCGAAGACCACTTCCCCTCGCAGGGTGATGTCTCCCCCCACGGTTCCTCGGAGCGTCTCCTTCTCCCAGGCGACCAGGCCGGTTATGGCTCGCAACACGGTGGATTTCCCCGCGCCGTTCGGTCCGACGAGTCCCACCATCTCTCCCTGAGCCACTTCCATGGAAAGACCGTTGATGATCATTGCTCTATCGTAAATCACGGTGAGATTGGTGATTGTCAGAAGCAATTCAGATGCCTCCTTCCCCGAAATAGGCCTCTCTCACTTCCCGGTTCTGCACGATCGCTTCCGGCAGCCCGTCGGCAACGACCGTACCGAAGCTGAGCATCACGATGCGGTCCACGATCTTCATCAGTTGCTGGAGCTTGTGTTCCACGATAATCATGGCAGGCCCTTCACTGTGGAGTCTGCCGAAACGTCCGCCTTTGTGGAGCCTTTTGATCGATTTCGCCATCAGCTCGGTTTCTGCCGGGCTCAGGCCTCCGAACGGTTCATCCAGGAGAAGCAGTTCAGGCTCGGTGGCTATGGCCCGCGCAACTTCCAAGCGCTTGAGATCTCCTTGAGAGAGTGTAGAGGCCTTTTCGAGCGCCATGTCCGAGATCCCCGCGAATTCCAGAGCGTCCATGGCCTTTGCCTCAATGCGCTTCACCCATTCGCCCCTTTTCATGGAGCGAGGACTCAAGCACGAGACCATCACGTTGGCAATGATCGGCAGGCGGCGAAAAGGCCGCATGGTCTGAAACGTGCAAGCGATACCGGCATTTACGATATCCCACGTCTTCCGACCCGTGATATCTGTGTCCTTGAACCTGATGCTCCCGGCATTGGGCTTGAGTATGCCCATAATCAAACGGAGGAGCGTTGACTTGCCTGCGCCGTTGGGGCCGATCAAACCGACAATTTCCTGGCGGTCTATGTGGAAGGATACATTGTTAATGGCCTGCAGCCCACCGAAGTGCTTGACCAGATGAGTGACTTCCAGCAACGCTCCGGCCATGTCAGCCCTCCTCAGCCTCTTCTCGGAGCTCTCGGCGAGATACCTTGCCGACGTCCGTCTTGGGCAGTTCTCCCCTGAATTCGACAATTTTCGGGATCTTGTAATGCGCGAGGTGTTCTCCGCAGTACGCGATAATCTCTTCTTCGGTGATCTTGCCTCTGGCCTCGGACTGCAACACCACATAGGCCTTCACGTTGGCGCCCACTTTCGGGTCCGGCACTCCAACCACGCCGGCAGCTTTGATCTGTGGGTGATTGCACAGAACCTCCTCCACATGCCGGGCGAACACCGCGTACCCTTTGTGCTTGATCAAATCGCGTTTTCTGTCGAAGAAATGAAAGTACCCTTCTTCATCCATGCTGGCCAGGTCTCCGGTCCTCAGCCACTTCTGCCCTTCGATGCCGATCAGGGACTCGCTCGTCTCTTCCGGGCGGTTCCAATATCCCTGCATAATGTTCGGTCCGCTTACGATGAGTTCCCCGACCTCCCCGACGGGCAGGAAGTCAAGACCGTTGTAGTCGATAATGGCTGCGCAGACGTTCGGAATCGGGACCCCGAAAGAGCCCGTCTTGACTCTGTGGATGGGATTGCCGTGACTGAGTGAGGTCGTTTCGGTCATGCCGTACCCTTCGGTGATCTTGCTGCCGGTTCTGCTTTCCCAACCCTTCACCGTCGATTCATGAAGCGTGTCCGATCCGCAGCCGATCATCTTGATCCTTTTCCAATCCACCCGGTCGGTCTTCTCGTACTCCTTGAGGTATTCAAACATGGTGGGAACCCCGTAGAAGATCGATGCCTTGTGGAGCTCAGTCGCATGAAGAATATCCTCCAGATCGGGAGTAGTCAGCAACACGAGAGTGCTCCCTTGGAGCAAGGTCGACAGCATGATGATAACCTGCCCATATATGTGAAAAAACGGCAGAAAAGCGATTATCACATCGCTACCGGGGCTCAGGACATCCTGCCAGAACGCGTGCGCCTGCGCCTGGCATGCGACCAGGTTCCTGTGCGTCAGAATAGCCGCCTTGGGAAGCCCCGTCGTCCCACCGGTATAGGGAAGCACCGCCACGTCGCGGTCTGCTTCAATGGTGACCTTGGGAGGCTGCGCAGGATATTTCTTGATCAGGTCACGGAACTGATAGATCCCTTCACCGCTTGAGATCTTGGGGACAGGAACCTGCATTTCCTTGTATACTTTTCCGAGTGCACTCTTTCCGAGGACTCTCTTCAGCCACGGCAAGTACTCGCTGACGCTGGTCAGGATGACCCTGTCCACTCGCGCACCGCTCTGCTCCACGTTGTCGTACAGAATATCCTGGCAGACAACGGTATTTGCTCGACTGTCCGTCAGTTGATGGTTGACTTCCTTGCTCGTGTACACCGGACTTATCGGGGTTACCATCGCGCCCAGTTTGAGCGCGGCGAAATAGGCTATGACGTACTGAGGGCAGTTCAACAGATGCAATGCCACGGTATCGCCCTTGGCTACGCCCATGTCCGCCAGGGCAGTGGCAAACCGGTCCACCAACTTTCCCAACTCTCCGTACGTCACAGTCCTGCCGTAGAAGATGAGGGCTGGCCGGGAAGAATGCTTCTCTATTGCCGAGTCCAGCATCTCGGTGACTGAACCACGCGGGATTTCGACCTCCGCGGGCACGCCTTTCGGGTAGTGGCTCAGCCAGGGCTTGGAGACGTAGGCTTGCTTTGCATCCATTCAGTCTTACTCCTCGATAAAGGTCTTCTTCTATTGGGCGGACGGGGTCCTCAAGGCGCCATGGTGAAAATACGGTAGCGCATTCGTCGTCGACATGAGTCACAACCTTGGCCGCGATGCTGGAGGGCTTCGGGTAGGACGGCCATCTTCCCCGTCATTCCGTGAAGGACAGTCGAGACGCCTGTTCCACCGTAAGCGTTCACCGGGAGGAAGAAGATTCACCGCAGAGGCCGCAGAGAGCGCAGAGCATGAGAAGAGCAGTCCGAGGACCTCTCAGAGAAGTGGATGATCTCATCAGACGTGCCACAGTCGGAAAAGCATTGCTTTTTCATATGCTGCTCCTCTTCTTCTCCGCGTCCTCTGCGATCTCCGCGGTGAACTCTTACGTTCCACCCATACCATAGGAGATACTCAACAGTAGTTGTGCCTTCGGCTACTCAGTCGAGAGACGCGGTGCACACTCTGCACGTCTTTCGAGTGGCAACACTTCTCACCTTGCACCTCGGGCACTCCTTTTCGATCTTGTCACGAATCCAGGGGATGAGCCCTTCGGGCATCCAGAGAAGCGTCAGCAACACCAACATGGCGAAGATGAGCATGCGCACTTTGGGGAACACGCGCAGCATTTCCGCCAGAGGGAACAGAATGAACACACCGGCCACAGGTCCGTAAATGGAGACGATGCCGCCGAAGACGGACCAGATGATCACTTGGAACGACAGTGAGACTTCCAGAGTTGACGGTCCGACGGTCCGCATGATGTGCGCATACAATCCTCCCGCGATTCCTGCAAACAGACCACTCAGACAGAATGCCATGAGCTTGTACCGGACCGTGTTGATGCCGGCTGCTTTGACCGCGAGCTCATCTTCACGGATCGCGTGGAGAATGATCCCGGTCTTCGAGTCGGTAATCTTCCACATGATCGCGGTCAATACGAGCATCAAGACTGTCGTTATGTAGTAGTCGTGAACTCTCGACGCAGACAGGCGGGACAAACCCGACACTCCAAGTTCTCCTCCGGTCACGTCCGGTATGGCAAATACCACACCCATGAGTATGATGGGAAAGGCCAGGGTCGTCAGAGCCAGATACGTGCCCTTCAACCTGAGGCACGGAATGCCCACGATCAGTCCCGTCAGCACCGCGGCAACCGCGCCCAGGGGAATGCTGAAGAAATGGGGTATCTTGGCGTGCACATTGATGAGCCCGCTCGTGTACGCTGCGACACCGAAGAAGAGCGCATGGCCGAAATTGACCTGGCCCGTGAAGCCGGAAAGCAAGTCCCAACTGGCGGCAAATATGGCGAAAATTGCCGTCAGGATGAGAATCCTGAGGAGGTAGGTATCCTGCGTGAATACCGGGATGAGCAGGAGCGCAGCCACAAAGACCAGGACTGCCATTCGGCTGGGAAGGATAAGGATTTCACGTGTGAACAGAGTCAGGGCCGTCCTGATGTAGAAGCCGAGGAGTCTCATGCTATCTCTCTTCCTCGAAAGCCACGCCGAACAAACCTTCCGGCCGGATCAACAGAACCAGAATCATGATGGTAAGCGCCACGGAGCCTTTGAGAAAAGCCCCCATCGGAACGGCGAATACCACCGCGGCCTCGGTGAATCCGAGAATGTAGCTGGCAACAAAGCTGCCTTTGATGCTTCCCAACCCCCCCAGAACCACGATAGCAAGCATCATGATCAGGGGATGCAGCCACATGTGCGGATCTATTACGGAAAGCGGAGCCACGATCGCGCCCGCTACCGCGGCCATTCCCACCGAAATGCCGAGCGCAATCGTAATCTCCCGGTTCACGTTTATGCCCATCAGGTTGGCAACCTCCCTGTCCTGGGCAGTGCATCTGATTCCAAGGCCCAGCCTCGTCCTGGACAAGAGCACCCACGCACCGCACAATGCCGAGCACGCACCGGCCAGAGCCAGCAGATGCTGCTTGGCAACCTTGATCCCTCCCACGACGTAGTATCCGGAGGCCAACGGCGGCACTCCCAAATAGTGGCCCCCGAAAGCGAGCAAGAACACCTCCTGGATGACCATTGCCAAGGCTATGGTGGCGATGAGGACCGCGGCTTCATGCTCGCGAATTGGTTTGATGAACAGACGATAACAAATCAAACCCAGTGTCACGGTCGCCACGATCGAAACCAAGACGGCAAGAAGAGCCGATATGCCCAGTGAATTCAGCCCGAGATAGATGAGGTAGGCTGCCGTCATGTACAACGCGGTATGCGTGATGTTGACGAGCCGCGCCACCCCGAAGATCAGCGAGAAACTCACGGCGAGCAATGCGTATATGCTGCCGTTGATGAGGCCGTTAATGATGATCTCCTGGATCATAGGTCGACTCCGCGGGCAGATTCGGAAGGGTGCCTCGCACTTTGGTACATCAATGATGTCACGGTGCACTTCTGCAACCCGGGACTTACGTCCCGGGCTTCTTTCTTGCGTCCCTACGGGACTTAGCGCGGACCTCCGGAACCCCGGAGGGGCGGCAGACAGTGCGCGCCGGGCGCCGGAAGCAGTGAAACAGATACAAGCCCCCAGAGGACTTGATTATTCCGATGGGTTATCTGAAACCAAGACGCGCTGCACCCCATTGGGAATGCTGCCTTCTTGGGATTGCGGTTCCGGGCGAGCTTGTCCCGCGTCTCAGGTTAGTCGCTTCGCACGCAATCAGACCGCTCCGTACGGTATCTCACTTCTTCTTGTAGTGCTCCACCACCCATGGGGCAAGCTTGTAGGGGACCGCTCCCTCGTACGTGACGCCTTGCCAGTCAAGGGGCCATATACAGACGTTCTTCCCGTCCTGCCACTGGGTCCCCACCGCGGTCACGTAACCCGGGCCCCAGGTGACGTCGTGATTCTTGTCGAATACGATTCTCCCCGCAGCAGTCTTCAGATCTGTCTTCTCAAGCACCGGCACAAGCTTGTCCGCGTCCAGAGTCCCCGCAGTCTCTATGGCCCGCCTAAGGACTTGAATAGCATCGCGAGTTCCCGCGGTGTAGTTGGGCGTTTCCTTGAAACGCTGCTTGTAGGCTTCGAGAAATGGGAGCGTCATGTCCGTGATCTTCACCGGTGCGTACGTATTCACCGTGGCGCTGTAATCCCCTTTGCCACCGGTAGCTGCCCAGAAGCCGTCCTTTTGCGCTTCCACATTGATTCCTACCAGGGGGGCGGGGATTTTGAGCTCGCCCGCCTGTTTGGCAAAGGGAATCCCCACTGAGGACGAGAACGAGGTGAAAATGATGTGGGCCCCGGAGCGCTGAATGGCGGAAAGCTCGGAAGTGGTATCCGTAGCGGTGGGTGAGGGTCTCCACACGCCGGCTACCTCCATGCCCATTTTGGGGAGAGTATCTTGTGCCACACGGACCATCGGATCCGCCCACGCGGCTTTTTCCGCGACAATGGCGACCTTTATCTTGGGGATGTTCAACTCTGTGGTCATTGCTTTGGCCGCAGCAGCGAGCAGGATGAAATCCACTTTGACAAGGTAGGTTGAATTGATGGGAGTCACGCGAAACCAGTATTTATACCGGTTGTACTCCTTGGCCACTCGTCCGCACAGCTCAGGGTGAGCGGCACCGCATCCGATGAAGATCTTCTTGTTGTCCATCGCGATGTCCTGCATCACCAGGACAGCCTCGGTACGAAACCCTCCCACTACGAAGTCGACACGATGCCTGCTGATCGCGAGCTCCATGGCGTTGGTGGCGTCGGGAATACTCAGAAACTCGTTCGAGTCGACCTTCACGAGCTCAATGGGCCGTTTCGTGCCCTTCACCGATATGCCGCCCTCCTTGTTGATTTCCTCTGCCGCGAGTGTGGCTCCGTTCCAGTGGCCCTCGCCCTGGGTGAATTGCATCGGACCGACCACCCCGATCTTAATGGGATCGGCCGCATACGCGGACACTCCCATCGCCACGAGACACAGACAAACCAGTGTGAGCCTACAACCTTTCATTGCCCCGGTCCTCCTTCCCTACCTGTTTATCAGATCTTCCGGGGGAAACCCTTCTGAAAAAGGGTTGTCTCCCGGACCCCCTTCCGAAAACTTCTGAAACATCGGGTGGTTTTGACCATCCAACGGGTTCTCGGAACGTCGGGCGGTGACTTTCATGCTTGGTTGTGGCCCCCCTGGGGCCATGGTGGTTCTGCTGTTGTTCATCCGGACGGCTCCCTGCCGCCCAAGCCGTGCAGCGCAAAGCGGAAGATGAAGTCTGCTATTTGGTCAGGGGACAGCCCTTTCTTCGGATGGAACCACACTCTCGTCCTCACGATCATCGACGCGATCATGATACCGGCAAGGCGGGGGTCAATGTCGGGAAAGCACTTGGCCCGGATGCCACGCGTGATGACTTTTCGCAGGATTCGCTCGTAGGTGTCGCGAAGCGCGACGATCTGCTTCCTTTTGGAGGGAGAGAGGTTGTCCAGCGCAACGTCGAAAAGCGATTTGGATGTTCTGCGGTAGCTGAGTGTCAACTGCACATGACTTGAGATGATCAGTCGCAACTGTTCGAGGGGACTGCTGTCTTCGTCTTGCTCAAGGTGTTTGATGGGGTCAATAATCTGGTCCATTTCCTCTAAGAGGACTTCAAAGAGAATCGCCTCCTTGCTATCGAAGAAGTTGTAGATATTTCCGGGTTTACAGCCGTAGGCCTCAGCGATGTCGTTCATGCTGGTGGATTTGTAGCCCTTCTTCCAGAAGAGCTTCCGTGCGACGGCCAACACCTTGGTCTTCCCGGACATGCTGCTGCGCTCCGACGGGGGCGATCAATACTGCGGGAAATTGAGAGGATTCATTCGTGCTGCGGCCGATCCGGCTCCTACCGCCACGATCCCGGGGCGGCCTTATTGCCGATCATAACCAGCCATGCACATGTATGAATGAGCATTCACTCCTAATAGACGAACAATAGGTACTTGTCAAGAAGAAAAAGCATACGTCCATTCAGGGCTGTGGTCGAAGGAAGCCGGCGGACGCCCGGAACCGCCTGTCTTGAGAGCCGAATACTGCACGCTCCCAAGGAAGTCGCACTCCGTGAGACCAAGAGCCTCAACTGCACAGGTACGCCCTGACGGATTTCAGCACGCGCCTGAATTCAGCTTCGTTGTGTGTGAGACGCTCATGTCCCCACACCTTGCGCGTGTGATTGAGCGGGAAAGAGTGTCGTCAACCAGTGCATGAACTGCATGGCGAGCGCATGATCCGCGTTCAGGTAACGTCTGGTGAGAGCCAATCCCAGCGGAGTGCCGGGCTGCTCTTGCCATGCAAGCCATGTGTGCAAGAGAGCCTTGGATCGATGGTCATTCGCGAACCTGCGATGCTCCTTCGGAATGCGCTCAACGCAGCACACGGCCTTTTCCAACAAGACATCACCCTCGCTTATCAGAAACGTCAGGAAGTCCTCCAGTATCCCTGCAAGCCTGTTGTTGGGCATGAGCCATATTCCCATTGACGGAAGCACTCCTTGCCCAGGAATGATGGTTCCGCCTTCAGTGGGTGTGAGGGGCAAGTTCCTGTAATCGGATTCGAGAAGCGCCGTTCGTAGTGACTGCCATCGAGCCTTCGGATCCACATCGGCATCCACAATGGCCCCAATGATCTTCGGGCCTGTCCGAGGACGCACAGTCAAATCGTCCCGCAGGCTTTCGTAGCCCTCCTTGGTTACCACTTCAAAAAGGGCTCTATTGTCGATCGAATGATAGTTGCAGAACTGATACACGACCTCTCTGTCTTCCGGACCCTCAACAAGCAGCAACCGAGTCGGCTTTTCAGGCATCACCGCACCTCGATCGATTCCTTCGTGAGAATTTCCAACTGACGTTTGCCAAAGGGCTCGGCGCTTATCTTGCCTTCGTGTCGAAACAGCCGAATCAGAGTACCGACGGCCGGATGGGCAGATGCGGACTTCTGGAATGCTTCAATGCAGTCCCAACTGTGGGTAGTTGCGAACACCTGGGTGCCGAGCCGATATGCAGTTTCGAAGATGAAGGACCAGAGCTCTTGTTGGACACTGTAGTGGATTCCGTTCTCAACCTCGTCGATCAGCAGTACCCCTCCTTTAGAATTCGCGAGGCCCAGCGCCATCTCAAAGATCCGGTTCATTCCGTCACCCAGGCTCCTAAGCGCTTCCGGTTCTTGACTCCCAGACCTTCGTGCCAGCGGCACCCGCGATTGCCGAGGATCTTCAAGTACCACCACAGAAACACGCTCTATCCCGGGCTCTATGATCCTCAGTGCACAGAGAACATCCAACTCCAAGTCCGTCAACACAACGCTATCCCATAGCTCACCCGTCTCCTTCTCGGTGAAGCCTCGAGCGGGACGGTAATTGCAGTTCACACTGCCCGTTTGCGCCTCAGTTTTCCCCAGACGAGCGAGAGGCCTGAAACCAAGGATTCTCTTAGGTGTGTACAATCGGCGATGCGTGTCCCCAAAGCTCACTACCAAGGCCTGAAAGACATCTTGATCGTCTCCCGACCCGGGCACTTCCTCAACAACGCGCCGGCTGATTTCTCCGGTATCGTTTTCTATCTCTCTCGCCAGGCCGAGCTCCAGTCTCAGAGTCGACTCCGGGGCACCGACGGGACCGATTGCCAGCCATGGCAATGTGTTCCGTTCATTGCCGATTGCTTCGCAATGGAATACACGGCTGAGATTCCATCTTGGTGAGGGTTCGCCTTCCGCTGAGGGCTGTCGTTCTATCTCCTGGCGTGCCTGAAGCAATTCTCGCAGTTCCCAAACGGCTGCCGTTCCGGCACACCTCAACTTGATGGCCTCCAGGAGGGACGTCTTTCCTACGTTGTTCCTTCCCACCACGAGGTTCACGGCACCAAGGCCATGCAACTGGAGGTCTTCAAAGCACCGGAATCCTTGAATATGCAACGAACCAAACATTCCACCGCCTTTTGCCGGCTGCTGAGTGTGCAGAACGAGTCCTGTTCAGCGTAAGCGCCAACGGAGTTGGCAGCGTTGTGCTCTTAATTCAAGGGACCAGACATGAGGTGGCCCTGCCCGCCGATAATGATCCCGTGTTATGGCCTCCCGAATTCATCACCCCCACGTGATCCGGTACGTGCACGAGGACTCACCGTGCTGCCTGCAGGGTTGAGCGTCGTCGTGCCTGATGAGCACGTCCACCACGCCCGCGGGTCGGAACTTCTTGGCAAAACCCTCCAGTAGCCCAAGGTCGAAGTGACAGGGATAGTGCGAGGCGGAGACCAGCTTCACCTTTCTCAGCCCGCCGGTCGATCCTTCGTCAGTGTAGGTCCACTTGCCCACATGCCCTCCCCGGTGATTCATCTGATGCGCAAGATCGACACCCTCCCAGCAGTCATCGAGGGAACTCCAGCGTTCAGGGGCGCGGGCCTCGGCTGCAAAGCGGAAACCCGTCCGGAACATCATCTGGTTTCCCAACCTGTCGAAGGCTTCCTTCATCGCGTCCAGCAGAGTCTGAACCCGATAGTAATCGCCTGGACTCGCGTTGATCAGCCCATGTCTACCCAAAATCTCCTCTCCGGCGAACTTGATGTCCGGTGGGAACGCCGCCAGAAAAGCCAGCACCGCTTGGCCAAGGACTTCCACGTTCGGCTCGAAGACCTGGAATTGCGCCATATGAACACTCCTCCTTTGGGCAGTTAGATACGTCGGATCATACACCATTACGGACACCAAGACCAGTCCGGGAATTAGCAGCCGCGGCTACCTCGCTCTTAGCCTCTGCACTGCGGACGATATGCTCCCTACAGCCCGTTCGATGTCGTCGAGAGAGGTCATGCGGCCCGTGGAAAACCGAAGAGTCCCCTTGGCCCATTCCACCGGTACTTCCATGGCTTGGAGCACGTGGGAGATCTCCACTCGGTCCGCGTGGCAGGCCGCACCCGCAGACGCGGCTACATCCAGGCCGATCTCTTCCAGAATCGCCGTCGCCTCGAGATTCCTGAACGAGACGCTCAACGTATTCGGGAGGCGCAGGGCAGGGTGCCCGTTCAGCTTTGCCTCTCCCGCCGAGTCGACCAAGCCTTGATACAAACGGTCTCGGGTCTGCTGCATGTGGACCATGTTTCGTTCAAGGCCTTGGGCCGCTTTCTCGCACGCCTTCCCCAGCCCCACGATCTCCAGGACATTCTCCGTACCGGGACGTCTTCCGTGCTCCTGGCCGGCCCCGAACATGATGGGCCGAAGGGGCAATCCTTCTCGCACGTAGAGCGCTCCGACTCCTTTGGGAGCGTAGAGCTTGTGACCCGCAACGCTGAGCAGGTCCACTCCCAACGTGCGCACGTCCGAGGGTATCTTGCCGAGCGATTGTGCGGCATCGGTGTGAAACGTCACTCCCCGAGCTCGAGCGACTTCGGCGATCTCCTCGATCGGCTGGATCGTCCCGACCTCGTTGTTCGCATGCATGATCGTGATCAAGATCGTGTCCGAGCCGATCGCGTCCGCAACGTCCTCGACCGACACGAGACCGAACTCGTCTACCGGGAGGTAGGTGACTCGAAACCCGCTCTCCTCGAGGAATCGGCATACCTGTAAGACCGCGGGGTGCTCTATCCGGGAGGTGATGAGATGGTTCCCCTGCTCCCGTCTTGCCCACGCGGTGCCGATGATGGCGTAATTGTTCGATTCTGTGCCGCCGCTCGTGAACACGACCTCCTCGGGTTTGCAGCCGAGCAACTCTGCAACCTGCCCGCGGGCGTGTTCGACGGCCCTCTTGGGTGCGATGCCGTACCAGTGCGAGCTCGACGGGTTGCCGAATTCCCGCTCCAGGAACGGCCTCATCGCCTCGATCACTTCCGGATCATGGGGAGTGGTCGCATTGTAGTCAAGGTATATGGGGTCAGTCATGGGAGCTCCTTTCGCTTGGGATGACAGACGTGAAGACCCGTTGTGCGGACAGCCTGTCCCACCTCTCACATGACGTGTCTCGGAATCCCTGGGGTGATTCCCTATGCGTGAGCCGAAAAGACGAGTGCACCGTTGGGTTACCCCTCCGAAGAGGGATGATTTCTTTGTGTCTTTGTGCCCTTGTCGTGAATTCCCATACCAACCTGCGGACCGTCAAGTAGGATGTCGGGAACCCCCCTTTCTCAGATGGAACGGCGTTCCGGAACGGCTCGACCAAGGACGGTCATGGGTTGTCGCGGGGACGAGAGACGACAGCACCTGAGTTCAGAAGAACCGTCTTCATGGTCAGAACCAGCCAGTATTCTAAGAGTCTTCGGAAGCGACTTGGTATTAGAAGCTCTTCCTCACCGCCTCCAGGGTGCGGTCCAGGTCCTCGTCCGAGTGCGATGCGCCGACGAACCATGCCTCGAACGGGGATGGAGCCAGGTAGATCCCTTGATCCAGCATCTTGGCGAAGAATCGCTGGAATGCCACCTTGTCCGATTGCAGCACCTCCGGGTAGCACGTCACCGGTCCGGGATTGAAGAACAGGGAGAGCATGGACCCGACTCGGTTGATCGTGAGGGCGACTCCTTTTTCCGCGAGAATCGAGGCGATACCAGAGGCGAGGCGAGCTGCTTTCTCTTCCAGCGCGGGGTACGGGTTATCCCTTCGCAGCACCTGCAGCATGGCCAGTCCCGCGGCAACCGCCAGAGGGTTCCCTGAGAGCGTCCCGGCCTGGTACACGCCTCCGACCGGCGCCAGGTGCTCCATGATCGGCCTCGGACCTCCGAAAGCCCCCACCGGCAATCCGCCTCCGATGATCTTGCCCAGACAGGTAAGATCGGGGCTGATCCCATAGAGCTCCTGAGCGCCGCCTGGCGCAACCCGAAAGCCGGTGATCACTTCGTCGAAAATCAGCAGCGTCCCGGTCCTGGAGCAGAGCTCTCGGAGACCCTGCAGGAAGCCCGGAGCCGGCGGAACCACTCCCATGTTTCCTGCCACCGGCTCGACGACGACCGCCGCGAACGCGTCCGGAGTGAGCTCGATCTGCGTCGTCACAGCCGCGAGGTCGTTGAATTCGACGACCGCGGTCTGTTCCACTACTGCGGACGGGACCCCGAGCGAATCCGGCACGGAGAAGGTCGCTGCCCCTGACCCTGCCTTGGCAAGCAGCGCGTCCGAATGGCCATGGTAGCAGCCGGCGAACTTCATGATGCGACTGCGGCCGGTGTAGCCCCTGGCCAGACGGATGGCACTCATTGCCGCTTCGGTGCCTGAGTTCACCAGCCGTACCATCTCGATTGACGGCACCATGTCGCAGATCGCCCGGGCCATCTCGACTTCGCGGCGCGTCGGCGCTCCGAAGGACGTGCCGGCGGACATCGCCTCAGAGACCGCGGCTAGGACCTCGGGGTGGGCGTGTCCCAGAATCATGGGGCCCCAGGAGCTCACGTAGTCTATGAACTCGTTTCCGTCTTCGTCGACTATTCTGCTCCCCTTCGCGGACCGCACGAACCTCGGGGGCAGGCCCACGGACTTGAATGCGCGAACCGGTGAGTTCACGCCGCCGGGAATCACTTGTTGTGCCTGTGAAAAAAGGGTTTCCGATGTGGTGTTGGTGCTCATGAAAGTGCCTCTCATGCCGGCTGAAGTGTGCAGATCGCTCATTGTTCATCGAAATAGGTCATGCTGATCTTCTTGAGCTCACGCTCGCTGAAGAGTATCTCGTACTCGCTTATACCGGTCTCTTCGGACATTCTCCGAACGGTCTCCATCGCGCCCTCTTCCGAGGACGCGTGGACCATTGTGAAGAGTGTGCCGCCGTTGTCTCCGAAAGGGGGCCTTTCGTAGCAGTGGGTGACTTCGGGAAAGCCGGCCAGCATGTTGCCGACCTCTTCCACCCTGTCCGGATGAACCTTCCAGATGACCATCCCGTTGAAGCCTATCCCTGCCTCTATGTGGCGAATCATTGCCCCGAGTCTCCGGATAACTCCTTCATCGAGCATGCGTCTGATGCGTTCCAGGACTTCCTCCACAGGGATGTCGACCTGTTGCGCGATTCTGCCGTAGGGTTCCGGGGTATAATCGAGGTCGCCCTGGAGGGCGAGAAGTATCTTTCGGTCTGTCTTGTCGAGTTCTCTCTGTGCCATGGCTTCCTTGCACATGCGGGTACTTGGGGCCTGCCGCGAAACAACTCTGGTACGTCTCTTTCTCTTCTTCCACGGGTTGAAACCCGTGGCTATTCACAGTGCGCCCTCCTGGGGGCCTGCCCGTTCTGCCCTGAAAGGGCAGCCAGTGAATAGCCGCAGGGGTTAACCTACTGCAAGCGAGACGCGTCATTCCGGTTCTCTCATTCGTCGTGGGTGGCAGAGTTTATTTTGCCGCGGACCATTAGGCTTTGGCAAAGCAGTCCGGCTACTATATACTGCCTCCGGTCCCATGAACAGAGAAAAACCTCGCCTTTGTCTGGTCTTCGCGATGGGAATGGAGATGGGTCCGTTCCTTGAAAGGGTGCAGCCCGTGCAACGCTGGAGCCACGGCAAGGCCGCGTACAGAGAGGTCTTTTTCGAAGGTTCCCACCTTCTGGTGGTGCGTTGCGGGATAGGGCCCGAAAGGGCCGCGGCTTCGATCAAGAACTTGCGAGAGCGCCCCGACATCTTGATCAGCGTCGGGACCGCAGGTGCGTTGACCGACGACCTCCGGGTCGGGGACATGGTGATTGCGTCGGAGACCGTCTCGACCTGCGAGTCGGGCGGGCCGCTCGTCTCGGACGCCGCGCTGGTGGGTTTGCTGGCTCTGGCCTGTGCCAAGGAAGGGAAAAGCCTCGTAAGCCCTCAGCTATTCGGGGCAACGAACCACGAACTGACCGACAAGCGGGTGGTTCGCAGTCCCTCGCTGAAGACTGAGGACTTATCCAGCCCCGTGACTGTTCATGGGGAGACGGGTATCGTCTACCCGGCTTCATGCGCCACCGGTCGCGGCATTGCACCTCATGATGCGGGTAACCAGTCGGTTCCTCGTCTGCCCAGGGGGGATCTGCCGTTGAATGACAACAGAGCGAACCGCGTCCCCACACAGCCTGGACAAGGCTTCTGCGTTGGCCGAGTGGTCACCGTCCGAGACGCGGTGTTCTCTCCCGAGGAACGGGCCCGCCTCCGTCACGCGACGCAGGCGACGGCCGTCGAGATGGAGACCTACGCCATCGCGTCCGCGGCCAACGACCTGGGCGTTCCCCATGCATGCCTCCGGGTCATCTCGGACGACTTCCGCTCACCCCCGATCCCTCTTCGGAAATCGCCTCGCATGGCCTGGAACCGACCGCTCGCCATTCCCGGGGATCTGGTGGCCAAGCTTCGCTGGAGACGATTTCTCAAGAAGTTCGAGCGTTCCATAGCCGAGCTCCCGCCCGTGCTGGTGCGATTCATGAGGGAGCTCTGAGGGGAACGCCAGGCTGGGCTCCGCGTCGACTCCGCCGGCAGAGAGACGCTGCTCGGCATCTGATGAAGATCAATCCGGTTTGTGATAGACTGCGCGCAGGGAGGTCTGTGCATGGAAACGGTGTATCTCGAGACAACCTTCATCAGCTACCTTGTCTCCCGGCCAAGCCGCGATCTCCTTGTCGCGGCTCATCAGCAAGTTTCCAGGGACTGGTGGGACGAACGGCGTGGGTATTTCGATTGTTACGTTTCTCAACTCGTGATCGACGAAGCCTCTGCCGGAGATCGGGAAGGAGCCAAGAAGCGGATATCGATAATCATGGGTATTCCCGTGCTTGAGATCGATTCGGACGCTGAATCTCTTGCCATGGCGATCATTGAGGGCGGTGCCATTCCGCTCCATGCCGCGGGGGACGCTGCGCACATCGGGATTGCCACGGCAAACCGCATGGACTATCTGTTGACTTGGAACTGCAAGCACCTCGCCAACGCTCAGATAATGCGAAGGGTGGGAACCATTTGTAACCGTCGAGGATACCGGATGCCGTTGATCTGCACGCCGGAAGAACTGATGGGAGAGTAATCCTATGTGGGAAGACCCGATTGTAGCAGAAGTGAGGCGGGAACGGGAAGAATTCGCGCGGCAATTCGACTTCGATCTGCACACGATGTTCGAAGACCTGCGACAGAGGCAGTCCCAGCTTGGATCAAGACTGGTCCGCCGAGGACCAAGGGCCGGAGCCGAACAAGCGCCTGAGCCTGAGAGCGATTCCGGGGCGCTCCATCCCGGTAGGTGAGCCGTGCCCCATGCTCTCCATTTGGCGAGCTGTCTTCGTGCCCTCGTCGGGTCTGGCGAATAACGGAGATAGGGGTTACGGAGACGTGGGTTCGCGACCGGAACATGTCAGGAATTAGCGAATAGAGAGATGGCGGCGCCGGCAACAACGGCCGTGTCGCGGGGGCCTCGCCGGTATTGCTTACCCGACGAAGCCCACTGAAATCTGTGTTCCGAGCCTTCTCGGCTCAAGCTGATGGAGCCTGTGGACTGAGAGGAAAGGGCAACGCGCATGGCGACGCTGAAGGAGTATTTCGAGAAGGACCAAGGGCGGACTTTCTGTCTGACCCGTCCAGTGCTACTGCAAGACCAGACGGGAAACGTCTTACTCGAGGTGCCGACAAGGCTGCATCTTGATTTCGAACCGAATGCCCTTTACATTTCTTTTCTCGTTCCGCTCTCTGGTCAAATGGAGCGCAGGGCGGTGGTTCTGGAAATGCTGCGCTCGTTGGATGGCGCTCTGTCTTGGAGTAATGAGCCGCCCCGCATGGAATGTGGAAGACGCGGTGAAGACAGAATGTCAAACAGGGAGATGACGTTCACGGGGAGAGTTTTTGTCTACTCCGAAGATCTTATCGAAGCCAATGACAGAGAAGCCATTATGGGCCTCGCAGCAGAATTGGGACTCAATGTCAAATTCAGGGATCAACGGTACGCGGACGAAAGAAACAAGGGTCAAAGACCGTTCGCATTCATCTCGCACGACTCGAAAGACAAGCATGAGATTGCCGGTCCTCTTGCCCGGGAGCTTGAGGGGCTTCTGTGCCCGGTTTGGTACGACGAATACTCTCTTCCCGTTGGCAGCAGCATCAGGGATCAGATAGAGAAGGGGCTACGGGAATGCTCAAAATGCATTTTGATTCTTACCCCCAACTATTTGTCCAACCAGGGATGGGCAAGAAGGGAATTTGACTCTGTTTTCACCAGGGAGCTGGTAGAATGTAAGAATGTCATCCTCCCCGTGTGGCACGACGTTTCACGCGAAGATGTTTACAAGTGTTCACTCTCCCTGGCTGATCGGGTTGCGGTGAAATGGACTGAGGGCGTCGAGGCGGTGGCCAAGAAACTCAGACACGCAATAGGGCCTGACTGAACTCGCCAAAGATGGTCCGAGAAGTGATGTGAAATCGCGCCCACGACGGAGAGCGAGCATGTTGAAAAAGCTTGGGGCATTTCCGGGGCAGCCCGAACGCCTGGACACTCGCGTCACTGGGCACGCTTCATGTGTGCCTTGATGCGCGGAAACAGGGTCCCGCCTGAATCGAGAAACCGGGATCGCATTCCCGACGAAGCTCTGGTGGTCCGAAGCGGACGTAACCACCCAGAGGATCTCGCACGGGGAACTGCGACACACCCAAGCGGGATCACTGGGATCTCAGTGGAAAGTGCTCCATGGTTGTCTGTGGCGGAACTGGCCAAACGGATACCCCACGGGCAAGTGGGGATCACGACGGCCGGTGATATACGGAAAATGGGCGGTGATGTCGTCCGCACGTCCGGCAGAAGTCCTCACCATGCAACCCTGACGGGCCTTTCTCCCGAGCAGGCAAGTTTTCTCTTTACTCCCACGATCCCCAATCCAGCCCCCTGCGCGGGGACGGAGGACACAACCGATGGAAAGACCGAGAATCTACGCTGATTTCCACAATGCCGATCCCGAAGGCCGCGTGCGTTTGAACTGCGTAGGCACGGTGCAGGATCTCGCACGGGCTCAAGTCACGCTTCGAGACGGCCTGCCGGTCACGCTGACCAGCGAGGACCTGGAGGTCGAAGGCGAGGTGCAATACTCCAATGAAGAGCATCTGTGGGTCGCGGTGATTGATTGGGACGCAATACGGGAGGGGAAGACGGAATCGAACGCGGCCGGAGACGACTCCCCGCAGCACGTGGAAATCGCTCCGTGACGCGGCGCAGGCAAAGCATCACCCCGAGAGCCTGCCCGCTGTGCCGATGGTTCTCATACCAATGCGTTTTCAAGTAAGTAAGAATGGCGGGCACGGAGGCCCGCCGCCACTATTGATGGTGGGGACCGGCGTCCCTGCCGGTCCATCCGATGTCGTTCCTGTGACTGCGAATTGGTATCAGACCGCGGGAACTGTGGACAAGGAAGTTCAATGCCCGAACCAGCAGAGGTTCTCAGGCAGGCCCTGAGCCTTGAGATTCATGACCGTGCAGTCCTCGCCGCTTTGGAGAATTCTTCGACGTATGATCGTGTGCGAAACGCACTCCTAGATGTCGATGCTGAGGTGCCAGGCGGCTCCGATCTCTTTGGCTTTGCCGAGCACGTCCGCAAACTCCGCGAGATCGTCGAGTACCGCTCGAGGGTCCTTGAGATCCTTCGGGTGGTTCCTGATATGCCCGGACAGGGATTCGACGAGCTTCAGGCCTTCTTCCGCACTGAACCACGATTCCGGCAGGCCAAGGTCCTCTCCGAGGAGATCCGCCGCGTCGTCGCCGGACATGGCCACGAAACTGTCGAGTCGGGGGAGCCCAAGTCGATCGCAGATTGGGTCAAGCCTCGACGCTTCCTTGGCCAAAGCTTTGCCGTTCACGAAGGTGTCGAAGCCGGGGTTTTCGTTGTTCAGGACTATGTAGTAGGCAACTGACATTGGTCTCTCCTTTCAGGCCGGAACCTGTGAGACACTCCCGGCCGCAAACGCCGCCCCCGGAAAACTCCGGTCACCCCGGATACGCGGAGCTGTGAACGGGTGCGATCAGTCCCTTCATTCTACCATGAAATCGGTGGGCTGCTGCAAAATCCAGGATTTTCCGGGCTTATCAAGTCTGCCTTTGACTCTCACGGTGCGACCCTCCTTGTGTGCGTCACATGCCTTCTTATAATCATCGGGGCTCAAGTGCGTCGTCACTCTGCTCGGTTTTTCCCCCGGTTCATCACGTCGGATGACCACCGTACACTCCGAAGTTTCGAGGTCCCAGTCATCGTCGTCTTCGGGAACCGTTTCTGCCTTGAGCTGAACTATGCGTCCGCCGATCTCTGTCTCCTCAGGTTGCACAACTCGTCGCAATTCTCTGGCCGCAGTCTTCACGTAGCGCAAGGTGCTTCGACGTATTGGGATCTCCGAGACCGGATCGACATCTGACGGGACCGGCCAATCGGGGGACCAAGTCATGGAATACATGAACTCCATCCACGGAAACTCCAGCAGTATCCCTTCCAGGTTTTCGTACACATTTCCGTTGAATCCGTCCCCATATCCCGTCAGCAGGATGTTCACGTCATCTTTCTCCACGCTGTCTCGCACACGCGACAATCCTCTGAAGAAACGAAGAGCCACCTTCCGCTCCAATGGCACGGCCGGGACGATCTCTCCCGATTCAAAAAGAGGGAACTGAGACAATCCCGTTGCATCGGCTTCGCGAACAGGAATTGGGGCAGGAAGTGGAATCTCGATGCGGAACCCAAAACTCCCCATAAAGGTCTGGCCGAAACGGCAACGGCCAACGAACTGTTTGGCTTGTTTGGACACTCCGGGAAAGAACGGGTCGGGCCTTTCTTCGAGTCTGGCTGCATACGAAAGATTACTCCGAAGGTGTTCAAGCACGGACTGGGCCACAGGCAGTGGGATAGACCCTGACTCGGCAGATTCTCCGAGAATACGAGCATTGACGACGTCCTTGTCTCTGAACAGGATCGAATCAATGACCGAAGATCTTGAGCGTTGTTGCACGGCGGCCAGAAGATCGATTGCTTGAGAGAGACTCCTAGGTGCATCTCGAAAGCGATCATCCGCAGTCAGGACCAATTCCACCGGATTTCCATCATCGTCATCGGGACCGTGAAAGAGTAGCAGACGCTTGTTGCGAGTCGATACGGCTCTCCATTGGTTGCGACGAAGATAACTGACGAGGTCGTTGATCTTCAGCCCGGAAACGTCTGGATGCGTGTCTGAATTCCTATCCATTGAGATTCCCCTGCCTCACCAAATGAAAGAGGAGATGTATGGCGTAGGGCGTGAATTGCTGGACGCGCGGAATATTTATCCTCACTGTCCCCCTATTCCGGGTTTGCGGTCCCTGCAGAAAAGCCCAGTAACAGCACTTGCTGAGCTGCAACTCATCTTCAGAGACAAGCAGCCACTCGGCTGACTCGCGGGGCAGGCACAGCAGTATCAGTACGCAAGGTGTTCCGTCAGTCCCGTTGACCTCCACGAGATGATTGTAAGTGCCGGCTTCCAGATCGTAGGTCACTGTTTGCTCGTCCATGGACCAATTGACCGAAGACTTCAGTTGAAAGTTCACCGAATAGCCCGATGTCTTTCGTCTCCCATGAATGATCCGGATCTCTTGGAAGGCCCCGTCAAATCCGTAGTCACTCTCGGGTTTGTCCACCGCGACTGCCGCTTTGGCCGCTACCGCACGGATGTACGCCAAGCCCAGTTGTTCCTTGATGTGCTCCTCAGTGATCACCGCCGAACGAGCCCCCGGTGGCTGTGGACATCAATCTGGTGGCCGATGGGTGTTCCCGGATGCGACGAACTTCTTGAACGCCCCACCCGTGCGCACACCGCGCATGCCGCGGAGCATTTTACCACAATCCCGGGCAGTTCGGAGAGAAATCTGAGTGTCAGTGTCTGTTTCCGCTCCTCCACGGTTCCCGCACAGCGACCCTGAAGGAACCGTCGTCTTCCTTTTGCCCTGTTTTTCTGGTAGGATGATTCCAAAGGGGTTCGCTTTTCCCCGGCAAGGAGTCGGGGCAACGGGCCCTTGGTAGCGGCTGAGCCAACGTACTGCCGATCCGGGCTCCTGACCGGCACTCGATGGAGTCCTCCGCCACGTTCCAACCTCCGACAGAGGTACATGTCAAGCTATGTCCGAGGATATCGAAACCAAGGTGGTAAGCGCCCTGCTGGGAGACCGTTTCCTTCTCACCAGGGTGACGGGTGACGGGTTCACTCCCGATTACTTCAAGGACACCAATTACCGGATCATCTTCAAGACGGTCGGCGAAATGAGCCAGTCTCCGGACCTCGTGATCGACTGGATCACCATCGAGAACACGATCCGAGGGAAAGACTGGTTCACCCCGGAGATCGCAAAGGCGCTCGAAAGGGCCAAGGATTGCGAAATCCCCGACGCGGACCAGCTCATGGCCTACATCGCCATACTCAAAGACCGATTCACTCGCGAGCGACTCACGAGGCTGTCGGAAACCATCGCGGATTACTGTGCGCGCAAGGGCGCCCACAAAGACGACGAATTTGTGGATTTCAGCGGACGGATCATCCAGGGTTTGGTCGAAATGCAGAAAGCCGCGGTGAAAAGACGTATCAATCCCCTGCGACACACCATAGAGGAAATCCGCGAACTCACCGACAGAGATCACGTCAGCGACGACAGTCTGCTCGGGTTCTCGATCAGGCCGTTCGCCCGGCTGGAAAAGATTCTCTCGGGCATACGGAAGGGATTCTATTACGGAGTGGCAGGACCGCCTCGGAGGGGAAAAACCACCTTCACCCTCGACATGGCATCGAGGCTCGCGGAACAGAACCACTTCCCGGTGCTCTTCTACACATGGGAGCAGACACGACGCACCCTCGCATCCAGACTCCTGGGACGGGAATGCTACATCAATCCCGTGGCCCTGCTGACCCAGGTCTCCAAGTCAGAAAGACAGCGTCATGCCCTGGTCTCCAAGGCAATCGAACGGTCCACCGCGTACAGCAGCCACCTCTTCATCATCGAAGCAGGACGTGAGGATACCATCGACCGTATCAAGGCCCAGGCGTACAACGTGATGCACGAGTTTCGTTCTAACGACATCGCCATCTTCTTTGACTATCTTCAAAAGATCCCCCTGAAACGCCAGTACGAGGACATTCGAAGCCAAGTGAACGAGGCCTCCGCGCAGCTCGCAGACCTCAGTCTGGAACTCGAATGCCCGGTGATCGCGATCTCCTCCATGGACAAGGAAGGCTGCAAACTCGACGAGAAGCCTCCCTCGTACGATGAGTTTTCCAGCACCTTCTTTGCGCGACCCACCATGCACAACTGCGTCGGAGGCGGTGACCTCGAGTACGACCTCGACGTGGCACTCGTGCTCTCCAAAGACTGGGTTGCAACCAAGAACCTCCACGATCGGTTGACCCTCAAGGACAAGGGAGACAAGGTTGCGGTTCCACCCCAGATTGACATCATCAATATCCATGTGGACAAGAACCGAGACTCCTCAGGAGAGAGCTCACCTACCATCCAGTACGCGTTCTTCATCAACATCAACAAATTCGTGGAAGTCGGCTTCAAGAGTGAAGACGAATACACGAAGGAGTTCAAGGGGTTCGCGAAGGCGGAAGACATGTTCAGCGCGTTACTCGACACCGGCATCTTCAAGCTCTGATATTCACCGCTTCTGAAAGGGTTCCCATGTTCCTCAGATCCATCAGGTTCGACCGCGAAAGCTATCCCACCACCGAAAAATTCCCCTTCAACATCAAGGCGATACAGCAAACAGCCCGCATCGATCTGTGCACACCGGTCACGTTCTTCGTCGGAGAGAACGGTTCCGGGAAGTCAGCCCTCCTCGACGCGATTGCACGCAAGTCAGGATTCCTGCCCTGGGGCGGGAGCAAGGTGCACCGGTACCATGCGAATCCCCACGAGACAAGGCTCGCGAATCACATTTCGTTGGGATTCGGTCCGCGGCACCCGTACGGCTTCCATTTCAGGGCTGAGGCGTTCTTCAACTTTGCCGGGTCCCTTGACGACATTCTCTTGGACGATCCGGGCAGGGACAAGTACTTTGGCGGAGGTTCCTTGCACATGCTTTCGCATGGGGAGTCATTCCTTGCCTTCTTTCAGGGATACAGCTTCCAGTTGGACGGACTGTACCTGCTGGACGAACCCGAGGCAGCGCTCTCCCCCAAGAACCAGGTCGAGTTCGTCCGGATACTGCTCGAGGCGGTCTCAGGCGGGGCGAGGCAGTACCTCATCGCCACGCATTCGCCCATTCTGCTCGGGTGTCCGGGGAGTACGATTCTCAGCTTTGACAACGGCCCCATCAGACCCACAACGTACGAAGAGACACCCCATTACTCGCTTTACAAGCATTACCTAGAGGATCCTATGAGATTTCTGAATGTGGCGTCGGAGGAGAAGAGAGTCGTGCCGTGCGCTCCACAGCGTTCGGACAGGAGCCGAGGCTGAGAAAACCGATATTCGAGGAGATCGTGCATGCCCAGGGACTATAGGGTCTCTCTTGATGACATGCTGGGATCGCTGACACGGATCGGGACCTTGACTTCCGGGACATCTTTCGAGAAGTTCACCCGAGGGCTCTTCGCGGTTGGCGACGATTGTGACGTATAGTAGTACGGAGAAATCATATCCTTCCAATCACTTGACGTGTCGAAGCGAGCGTCCATCTGTGTGCATCACAGACGCGGAACAGGGACGCACGGGAGAACTACATGGACCGGGAGCTATCGGACAGCCTTTCCGTCTTGTGGAGGAAGGACGGTTGGTTCAGGCGCCGACCCGCATCGGAGAAGGTTTCTGCGCTGCACACCATCGCCCGTCTGGGAGGCCCCGGGCAAGCCCGCACTGCGTTCGAGTTCGTGTTTCACCGCGAGCCGGAAGTGGCAAACCAGGCGGCCCAAACCGTCCGAACCCTCATGGAGAAGGCATCGCACGACGACTGGAGAAGGCTCTACGGGTTCTTCTGTTTTCAGCATATTGACCTGGACCCGAAGAAGGTACGAGCTCTGTCTCGCTTCGAAGCACCCGTTGCAGTCCACCTCCTTGGGGTGGCAACCCTCAACGGCAACGGTTTTGTCCGTGAAGCCGCGCTGAGGCTGCTTGGAGACCTCGGCGATCCGGTCACGATCCCGTACGTGATGCTGAGGCTGGCGGATTGGGTAGCCCAGGTGCGCAACGTGGCAAAGCAATTGCTCCCCTGCCTCCTCGAGACGCTCACCGTCAGCGACATGCTCCGGTATCGCGCACTTGTGGACGGGCTCGCCAGGATCGAACGGGTCGACGTCTCGGACCTACATGGACAGATCCTCAGCCGACTCCGACACCCCACACTGAGGCCGGAGCTGCTCCGACTGCTCGGCGAAGCATCCCCCGAGGCGCGCCTGTTCCTGTGGCAAGGAATCGAGGACGAGATCAGAGCGGGGTCGGATTTGATAGACCGAGCGATCGCAGACCCGCATGTCCCAATTCGCATGTGGATTGCCCGGACAATGCCCCTGGGCGAGGCGCATCTCCACAGGACGGTCTCGCTGCTCAAGGACAAGGCGTATCGAGTGTCACTTGCCGTGCTCGATCGCATGGGCGATTCGGTGCCTGAAGCCTTGCATGGCATAGTGTGCGAGATGCTGTTCCACAAGTCCCGCCAGATCCGTGAAATGAGCCGTTTTCTGCTGCGGGGAGAGGTGGAGGATTTCGCATCGGTGTACAGGGCTCGTCTGGCCGAATCCCCCCCATCGGAAACCGGCACCGTCGCAGGACTCTGCGAAACCGGGGATGCCTCGGATGTGGAAACCATCGAACGGCTCGTGGAACACCCGCTCAGCCGAATCAGGGCGATCTCGATCGCCGGCCTGCACGCACTCGGGTCCGAACGCAGCCGGGAGTATGCCATTGCCGGCTTGAAGAGCCCGAGCAGCCGGGTTCGGCGGGCCTCAGTGTCGCTCTTGGGGGCAGTGCTTGACTACGACCGTCGGCCTGAACTACGCGAGATTCTGTCGAACGGCAGCCCGGAGGCTCAACTGGCGGCCTTGCGAGTGCTTGCCCAGTATCGTGGCCTGGACGTCCTCGAAGACTTGCTCACCGCCCTGGCCGGCTGTGATGAAAAGGTCACGGGCACTGCCTGGAAACACCTCATTGCGTGGCACGCCAAGTATTCGACTCGTCCGTGGCTCAAGATGCCTGAGGAGACCGGCACCAGGATCAGAGAGCTCGTCTCGCACCATCGGGCGCATGGGATGCCGGTTCCTCAATCCGCCGCCACGGCCTGGCATGACTTGCCCCTCTTGCTCGATGCGTTGGAACTGAGCCGACTGCAGTGACGCGCCCCGAAATTCGCAGGATTAGTGCTCCAGGAAAGTCTGCGCCCCACATCACAGGAGAACGGTGGATAGCCAGAAGCACCCAGTATTGCCAGAGTTTTCGGAGGAGGGTCCGGGCGACAACCCATAGGCGTCAAAATAAGAGGGACCTTGCCCGATGCCCCGGCCTTAAAAGGCCCGGCCATTCTCAGTCGTCCCTTCGGGACTGACCGGTTCCCAAGCCCCGCGCGGGCGACTGAAAGTAGCCGGATGCTTCAGCACCGGGGAAGCACGGTCAAGCGCCTGATAAGGCGAAGGGTCCTTATCTTAACGCCTATGGGGGGACAACCCTGTTTCAGTAACCGCCATGACACGGAGCGGTCACAACCAAGCAGGAAAATGCTATCCCACCGGTGACTCCAGGAGCCGGCTTTCTCCGCGGCGACCAGCGGGAGCCGCCATGCTCCAAGAGTTCCCATGAAAGTCTTCCGGGGGAAACCCCTTTTGCAAAAGGGTTGTCCCCCGGACCCCCTTGTATGATGTTCCAAGAACCAAGGGCTGACTTTGAGGCGGGGGGGCCGGAAAGTAGTTGCCCTGAACGATGGTTCCTGGTACTGAGCGGCTGT
>JBFMAA010000013.1:6101-71554 GCA_040755955.1 Thermodesulfobacteriota bacterium | reverse complement strand
CAAGCTTCACGGGCTTCTCCTGTGAAAATGTGCGTTCTTGTCAAACTCACACTATCACAGCCGCGCCCGTGACGCGACACCAAAGATAACGCCGGGAATCTCAAAGGAGACTTTTGCAAGAGCCTCAAGTAAGTAAGAATGGCGGGCACGGAGGCCCGCCGCCACTATTGATGGTGGGGACCGGCGTCCCTGCCGGTCCATCCGATGTCACTCCTTTGACCGCGCATTGGTATCAGTGTCTGCACAGCGTATGCAGTTATTTGCTGGTGCTCTCATGCGGAGGCTGTGATGAAGTGTGTCTCGGTTTTGGTGATGGCAGTATTCACGGGGGCTTTGGTCGTTGCTTTCACGATACCATCATGCACGTGGCCAGATAGGGACAGGTGGAGTCCTCCGGACCGGCTCATCCAGGCCGCGGGCAAAGGAGATCTTGCGCTCGCGAAACGGCTTCTGGACAAAGGGGTTCCCATAAATGCGCCGAACAAGATCGGCGTGACGCCATTGATGGAGGCCTCACTCAGAGGGCGAACAGAAATGGTTCGTCTGCTCGTCGACAAAGGGGCTGACCTCAGTGTGCGAAACAAGTCGGGAATGACCGCACTGATGGCCGCCTGTGCGCAAGGCAAACTGGGAGTGGCCGAGCTGCTTGTAAGCAAGGGGGCTGAAATTGATGTAAGAGACCGGGGAGGTTGGACGCCGCTGCTGTGGGCTGCCGGCAAAGATCATCCGGAAGTGTTGAGACTCCTTCTGGACGAAGGGGCTGATCCGAATGCAGAGGACAAATCCGGAGGAACGCCCCTCAGCAGGGCAAGCAGCCAGGGTAGTTTGGAGGCCATGAGACTGTTGTTAGAGTACGGCGCCGACGTCAACGCGAAGACCAAGAATTCTTGGACGGCCCTCATGTGGGCCGCGCACGAGGGTCGAACTGATTCCGTCGGACTGCTTCTCGAGAAGGGAGCTGATATTCACGCAAGGGACTCCCGAGGCTGGACCGCCGTCATGTCGGCTGCCAGGAAGGGCCGAGTCGACGCGACGAAATTGCTTCTGGAGAAGGGCGCCGACATCAATGCAAGGGACTCACGTGGCGGGACGTCGCTTATGTGGGCCGCGTACGACGGGCGGGTGGATGCGGTGGAATTGCTTCTGCAGAGAGGTGTCGACATTCATGCAAGGGACGAGGGGCGCTCGACCGCCCTTATGTGGGCCTCGCGAAAAGGTCGAGTGGACGCGGTGAGACTGATCTTGGACAAAGGGGCTGACATTGATGCAATGGAGTCACGTGGAGGGACGAGCCTCATGGCTGCTGCCGTGGAAGGTCGGGTGGATACGGTGAGATTGCTTTTGGAACGAGGTGCCGATGTCCACGCAAGGCTCGATGACGGCCGAACAGCTTTGATGCTTGCCAAACAGCAAGGTCACACGGCCGTTGTGGATTTACTCGTCGAGGTAGGAGGAGCTACGCAGTAGCGTTGCATACGCAAGGGGTAACCGTTCACCGAGAAACGTGATCATTTGCCGCGAAGATATGGAAATCCCCAGGAAGTTCACCGCCAAGACACCACGGCAGCATGAATAGTAAAGCAAGAAAGACGCGACAATTTGCTACGGGGAGGTGAAGAACACTGAGAAAGACAGAGATCTTGCCGGATCTCTCCGTGTCCCCTCGGTCTCTGTGGTGAACTCTTTCCGCAAAGGCATGGTTGTATCTCCTGATCGCGAAGCGGTTCCGATTTGACCTGGCCCGTGCTATAATCCGGTTCCCCCGAAGCAGACCAAGGGGAAGACCTTGAGAATACGGCAGGAAGTCCTTTATGGCCAAGCTCGCTTCGAGAGACGAATGGAAACTGTGGGTTCCGGTTGCAGCCATCATCGTTATTGCCATAGTCTGGCTCTATTTCGCGAGCCGTCCTCCCACTGAAGGAGGAGAAAGGCTTTGGCGGGTTGAAAAAGTTATTGACGCGCACACACTCGCGCTCAAGGGATCGGGAAAGAGTGTGGAAATGAAGCTGGTCGGACTGGAGGTGCCTGATTCGCAAATGCAGGCGGCAAAGGATTTCCTCACCGAGACCGTGGAGAAGCAGTGGGTTCGGGCCAAGTTCCTTCGGGATGGGCCGGGGAACACGAAAGAAGGCTTCGTATACCTCTCCGCGGTGGACGTGAATGCACGAATGATACGTCAGGGCTTGGCCAAGATCGACCAGAACGAGAAGGACCCCGACGTGCGGCCTTATCTGGAACTGGAACAAGAAGCAAAGAGCAAAATGAGGGGCCTTTGGAGCTCTCCGGCCCCAGGGAGCCCGGCGAAATGAAGGTTTTGGTGGTTGGCTCAGGAGGACGTGAACACACTCTCGCATGGAAATTCGCGCAGTCGGACATGGTGTCCGAAGTCCTGGCAGCTCCGGGAAACGTCGGCATCGCCGCTGAACCCAAATGCAGGCTGGCCGCGGTTTCTGCTGAGGATATCCTGGGCCTCAAGAAGCTCGCCCTGACGGAGAAGGTCGCGCTGACTGTTGTGGGACCGGAAGCTCCCCTTGTTGCTGGCTTGGTGGATGCGTTTCAGCAGGCAGGCCTGCAAGTGTTTGGTCCCACGGCCAAAGCGGCAATGATCGAAGGAAGCAAGGTGTTTTCCAAGCGGCTGCTTCTGAAGTATGGCATCCCGACGGGCGCGTGTGAAATCTTTGACGATTACCATGCCGCGAGCACCTTCGTGAAAGAACTCAAGGGACCTTCAGTGCTTAAAGCCGACGGTCTCGCTGCGGGGAAAGGGGTGCTGGTGTGTCGGGACCGACAGGAAGCACTCTGCGCTTTGGACACCATCATGAAGGACAAGGCCTTCGGTGACGCGGGCAACCGGGTTCTCGTCGAAGAATGCCTGGAGGGTGAGGAGGCTTCATTCATCGCGATCACCGATGGAAAGACCGTACTCCCCTTGGCAAGTTCTCAAGACCACAAGCCGGTATTCGACGGTGATCAGGGGCCGAACACGGGCGGCATGGGCGCGTACTCTCCGGCACCCGTGGTCACGCCTGAGATCCACGAGCGCGTCATGAAGGAGATAATGGTTCCCACCGTGGAAGCTATGAAACGGGAGGGATGCCCGTACGTCGGGTTCCTGTATGCGGGTCTCATGATCAAGAATCATGAACCGAAAGTGTTGGAGTTTAACGCGCGCATGGGCGATCCGGAGGCTCAGCCGCTACTCTTTCGGATGAAGTCCGATCCGGTTCCTCTGATGATGGCTGCTCTGGAAGGAGGCCTCAACGGCTTCCACATTGACTGG
This sequence comes from Thermodesulfobacteriota bacterium, assembly GCA_040755955.1. Classification (GTDB taxonomy): domain Bacteria; phylum Desulfobacterota; class Desulfomonilia; order Desulfomonilales; family Desulfomonilaceae; genus JBFMAA01. The sequence goes on along the minus strand of JBFMAA010000013.1, from coordinate 68,274 downwards.
GAACCCGAACACTCCGTCTGTGTGGTAATGGCTTCAGGGGGATATCCCGGGAACTACCAAAAAGGCAAGGAGATTCGCGGGATCGCAGACGCAGATGCGATGGAAGGGGTCAAGGTCTTCCACGCGGGGACCGCGCGGGCGGGCGGAGCTCTTGTTACCAATGGTGGCAGAGTCCTTGGAGTGACCGCCAAGGCTCCGGATGTGGCAGGCGCTATCGCAAAGGCCTATGAAGCGGTCGGCAGAATCCACTGGGACGGCGTCCACTACCGCAAAGACGTGGGAAGCAAGGCTCTGCAGAGATCTTAGGAGTGCCATTCGCAAGTACGGCCACCCAGTTGGTCACGAAAGGACGGACTCTCGCGAAGGGCGCGAAGGAATTCCTTTTTTCCTTTGCGTGCTTGGCCTGCTTGGCGAGAGGACTTCTTATCAGATATGTGGGGTTCCCCTGTTCGGACTCGTGACGCATTAGCTACCGTATTCTTGCCACAAAGCGCATGGTGGCCGTCACATCGGTGTCTCCTCAGTGCACCCTGGATTTCTCAAGCAGGAGTTGCTGCGTATATTCATCAAAGGAAAGGTCATGGCAAATTCGTACACTATCGCGGTGATCCCCGGAGACGGAACAGGACCCGAAGTTGTCAATGAAGGGCGCAAAGTCCTGTCAGCGGTTTCACAGCGCGACGGCTTTTCGCTCAACTTCGTGGAATACGACTTGGGTGGCCGCCGGTACATCCGTACCGGCGAGATTCTGCCCGACTCGGTAGTAGAAGATTTGAAGAAGGTCGACGCCATATACCTTGGAGCTATTGGTCATCCGGAGGTTCAGCCCGGAATACTGGAGAAGGGAATACTGCTCAGACTCCGATTTGAGCTCGATCAGTACGTGAACCTCCGGCCGGTCAAGCTGTACCCCGGAGTGGTGACTCCTTTGCGAGACAAGGGGCCGGAACAGATAGACTTCATGGTGGTGCGAGAGAATACGGAAGGTTTCTATGTGGGTTCCGGCGGTTTCCTCAAGAAGGGGACCGCGGACGAGATCGCGATCCAGGAGTCGATCAATACTCGCAAAGGAGTCGAGCGCCTGCTCCGATATTCCTTCGAGTCGGCGCGTGCAAGAGGAAATAGGAAGAAGCTCACTTTGTGCGGAAAAACCAATGTGCTTACGTATTCTTGGGACCTCTGGATGCGGACCTTCGAGGAACTTGCCAAGGAATATCCGGACGTCTCGACCGACTACGCGCACGTAGATGCCATCTGCATGTGGATGATCAAGAATCCCGAGTGGTTCGATGTCATTGCCACGGACAACATGTTCGGCGACATCATCACCGACTTGGGAGCAATGATTCAGGGAGGAATGGGCATTGCCGCGGGTGGGAACATCAATCCCCATGGAGTTTCCATGTTCGAGCCGATCGGAGGGTCAGCTCCGAAGCACACGGGCAAGAATACCATCAATCCCCTTGCCGCGATACTTGCCGGAGCCCTGATGCTGGACATCATCGGCCAGAAGAAAGCGGCCACGTCGATTGAGCAATCGGTCATTCAGGTGTTGTCACACCATCTCAAGGGCCTGGAGGCCGGAAAGATGGGGTACTCCACCACGGAAGTCGGAGATCTTGTGGCCGGGAATCTCCGCTGAGCAAAGATCGGCTGACCCTGATCGGGACGTTTCTCAGAGAATGATCCTAAGAGGAGCGGCTTGCTGCGAGAGAGGAAAAGTCATGTCACACGACGAAAAGTACCCCTTTGCCCCTTTTCTTGAAACATCGACGAGAATGGTGTCGGCTTTTCTGGATGCGTACAGGGTTTCGATGCTCTATTCTACAGGGTTGACTCGGTACGTAAATGATTTTCTTGAGCCTTTCTATGTGGCCTGCGGTTCTTTCATGGAGGAAGAGCGCAAGAAGGTCCATCGCGTGTCTCCTGAGACTAATTTCGAAGACTACAGTGCATTGCTTCGGTTCAACGCGCAGATCGGGGAAACCGGTTCCCTCAAGTCCGAGAATCGTGCCGCCGAATACCACGCAAAGGAGGCGAGGCGATTCATCGTGTCATTGTTCAACACGTTTCTTGGCGGTCCAGGTGAAAAGGTCGATGAATACATGGCCAGGAAGGCCGCTCTTTTGCAGCGGCTAGTGGTTGATTACCCTGACGCAATCCGCTCCATAGAACCCGAATATGGTTTCCATTTTGATGACGGTACCTACCGTCTTGCCGCGGAAACCGATCGCATGTGGTTGTATCAGGTCCTGCCCACGGAACCCGGGGTCGCGGTTCGGGAGGACTGCAAACCCATCGTCATTGCTCACCCCTACGTGTTGGGACCGAATATCATCGCATTCCTCCCGGGAGAGCGTAAGAGCTACGTGCACGCGTTTGCGAACGAGGGAATCCCCACGTATGCCCGCATCATCAAGAACATCTGGGAAGCCGAAGCGGTACAGGTCATGTCCGGCGAAGATGACGCGCGGGATACCGCGTATTTCTGCAGAGTGCTCAAAGAGAAGCATGGAAAACCCGTTACTCTCAACGGCTTCTGTCAAGGAGGGTTCATCTGTCTCGCGGACGTGCTCAGCCGGGAATTGGACGGGCTTGTCGACGCGCTCATCTCTTGTGTCGCTCCGATGGACGGCACAAGAAGCAAGGGGCTTGTGGATTACCTCGAACACATTTCACCGCGGTTTCGCGACCTGGCGTATGCGAGGAAGACGCTTCCCTCCGGGCACGAAGTCATCGACGGCAGAGTCATGAGCTGGGTGTACAAACTCAAGAGCATTGAGCGGGAAGCTCCTGTGTTCACCTACTATCGGGACATCGAGATGTTCGAGACCATGCTGGAGAAGGGGATTGAGGGCATCGGCAAGACCGCCGCGGCGATCAACTATTGGCTGATCTACGACCGCACCGATCTACCGCCCGCGATCACTCAGATGAGCTTCGATTCGTACACCATTCCCATATCCGCCGCGGGAGATCTCCCTTTCAAGTTATTTGGCAGAAGGCTCAACTTCGACTACCTGCGGGAGAAAGGGATTCGATTCCAGATCTGTTATGCCGGCAAGGACGATCTGGTTGATCCTCCGGCTGCGCTTGCCCCTCGGGATTTCGTCGATGTGGAGCTTACGGAGTTTCCCAAGGGTCATGCGGCGATAGCCACTTCGTGGTCTGACCCGAGTTCGGACTACGCGCTCCACAAGCGGTATCCGAATGGCCAAAGGGGCCCAGTCAGATTCCAACTTGACCTGGACGAGGAGCTGTCAGCGTGGCCGGGGTCCGGCCTTGCACGCCCCAGACTCGTGCAGGCATAGCAGGGGGAACGTATCGTGAGCAAGGGAATCAAGCTGCTCCGTTGGCTGCGGTACCTGAACCCTGGGTCATGGGGGAGTCCTGGTCCGACGGGCCACTGGACCAGCCCCCACAAGAGACCGAGGTACACCGATGAAGAAGTCGATCGAATGGTCGCATGTGGGCTTCTCGTGGTCGAAGGGGGCAGCGGGCTCTCGAGAGATGACCCGGTGATCCTTCGGAAGGTCCCTGGGGTGTTGGCAGGCCGCGAGATCTCCGTGATCTTGTCCCAGAAGCTCGTTGGGCAACCGAGTGCGGAGTGGCAAAACCACGAGATCGCTTTTCTGCCTGTGGAGCAGACCGATCCGCCGCGTTTTCGGTACGGGGTTCTTGTGACCATGAGTGATGGTTCCCGCAAAGAAGCTTGGTACGAGGTGTATCACTTGCCAATGAGGACCGGTCAAGGCCAGTAGGTTCCGGCTCGGATGTTCCACGTGGAACATGTATCTATGGTGTGCTGGTTGCGCGGGTGTCGCTTGACGAGTCGTAAGTGAAAGCGGACATGAACCACGTCACGCCAAGGCGTAGAACTAAACGTTATGATTGGTCTTTCCGAACTCAAACCGGAAATCGAGCGTGTCTGCCGAACCCTGCCGGTGAGACGTCTTGGCGTTTTCGGCTCAGCATTGACTGAAAACTTTGGGCCGATGAGTGACGTGGATGTTTTGGTAGTCTTCGACACGGCTGGGAATACGGACCTGTTCGACGCGTACTTCGAATTGAAGGAACGCCTTGAAGAAGTATTTGAGAGAGAAGTCGATCTCACTGTTGACAAGACGTTCAAGAATCCTATCTTCAGGGATCGCGTCGAAAACACAAGGACTGTTGTCTATGAACGATGAAATACGAAAGGACCTTCTTGATATCTGGCAGGCGGCAGACGAAATACAAGTCTTCACCTCGGGTATGAGTTTTGAAATGTGTCGAGACAGCCTGGTAACTCAAAGATCGGTGGAGAGGGTTTCCAGATTTTCGGAGAAGCCCTCGACAGAATCACGGGAATGGTGATTCCCATCGATGAGCTGCGGCCCATTTTCGGACCGCAGGAGATACGATGTCACCGAGTCTTGACGAGATCTACGAGGATGCCTTGAGGCTTCCGGATGAATCCAAGGCCATATTGGCCGAACGTATTGTTGAATACTTGGAAACCCACCTGAACCCTGATCTGGAACGTCTTCATCTCGACATCGTGAAGAGGCGAAGACATGAGATGAGAAGTGGTGAAATTGGCCCCGTCGACGGCGATAAAGCGCTTGCAATGGCTCGCACGATGCTCGACAGGTGAAGTACTGTTTCCATCCGGAGGCGCTGGAAGAATATATGGGGGCCATTTCCCGTTACGCGGAGGTTAACCCTTCGCTCGCCCGATCGTCTATAAGAGCAGTGGAATCTGGTATCGAACAAATCCTCAGATATCCTCAAGCGCGGCAGATAGTGGAACATGACGTGCGTCGCCGCGTGATCAAGCGTTTTCCTTTCGGGATCTACTACTGCGCTGAGGGTGAACTTGTTACGATCTATGCGGTGATGCATATGAGCCGCCACCCGGACTACTGGAGAAGCCGAATCGAGCACAAGTAGCCCACTGTTGCCGGATGATTCCCGCCATGACTGCAACGACCATTTCTCATGATCGGCAGGAAGAGACGACGGAAGCCAAGGTTCGTTGGTTTCGTTCTCTTCCCCTTTCGCAGCGGATGGAAATGCTGTGCTGCTTCACAGAAATGGCACTGGCCATGAACCCCTCAATCGCGGAGAAAAGGCATGCTCAACCTCTTGCGAGACGTGTTCGCATCCTTACAACGCCATGAGGTCAAGTATCTGGTCATTGGGGGAATTGCAACGGTCCTATATGGTATTCCCCGAGCCACGTTTGATCTGGATGTTCTGATCGAGCCCACCCTCCACAATGCGCGGCATTTGCTCGATGCGCTTTCAGAAGCTCAACTCGGTACGGCTGCTCTGATCACCCCCGAGGAACTGCTTGCGGAAGAAATCACGATCTTCAAGGACCGGGTTCGGATTGATGTGCAGACTTCCACGCCTGGCTTGCAGTTCGCTGACGCGTGGGGGAAGCGTGAGACGATGGAATATCAGGGGCAAGTTTTCCAAGTCGTTTCCCGGGGGGACCTCATCGCTTCAAAACGAGCCGCCGGCCGCCCGATCGATCTGGAGGATGTGCGCCTCCTCGAACTCAGCGATGAAGGTAATCCGTGAGCGATTCGGCTCTTGATCTGGAGGCGGTACCCTCAGACGCGACATCTTCCCAGAAAGTGCTCCACCGCTCCGGGACAGGACGCGAAATGCAGATGACAATAGCTTGCCAGCACATTCCCGCGTTGGAACCCTTCCGGCGAGACATCGCCCCCCCGACGCCGCTGAGCTCTGTACACGGCTTGCCAGTCGTCCGTCTCCAAAGGATCATTGACCAGCTCAGAATAGTGGAACTCGTGACCGCGCAATCGACTTCCTTCCGGTCCGAAAAGCGAATCCGCAGCGAGGGTCACCTCCACGTAGCCCAGCGACTTCAAGCACCGCAACATGCGGGTCCGGCACGGGAGAAGTCCCACCTGCGCGTAATGCGTGCCGTCGAGCCTTTCTATGGCCTGAGACAGGTACATGAGTCCCCCGCACTCTGCGTATACCGGTCTCCCTGCTTTCACGAACTCCCTCACTGATTCGAGCATTGACTCATTCTTCGAGAGCGCGTGTGCGTGTTCCTCGGGATAGCCTCCACCTAGGTACAAGGCATCCAGCCGAACGGGCACCGCAACGTCATGCACAGGCGAGAATCTTACGAGTTCAGCCCCACCTGCCTCCAGAGCATCGAGGTTGTCCTGATAGTAGAAGTGGAACGCCTCGTCAAAGGCAACTCCCAGACGAACTCGAGACGGGTCCGCACACGGAAAAGCGGTGGTTGTTGTGACCTCCACATGCCCGGCATGTTCTTCAGCACCGCTCTTGCCTCCTGCCAATCCTTCCGCGGTCCGACCCAGGCTTGTGCCGGACGTGGTAGTGCGTGTCCGCGCGACTGGGCTTCGGGCAATGCGGAGGATCTCGTCCACTGACGCATGCGCTTCCAGTGTAGCTCCGAGGGCTGTCAGAGTGGCCGTTGCGAGGTTACGACCGTCTGCGGTCACCAGTCCAAGATGCCTGCTCCGCAGATCCGGAAATGCTCCTCTCGGGACAGTCCCTACCACCATCGGCAGGTGAAACGCACGCACGGCTTCCCTGATCCACTCCCTGTGGACATCTGACCCGCATCGATTGGCAATCACTCCGCGTATCGCCGGAGCTCCGTCGAGTTCCGCGTAGCCCTTTACCAACGCGGCGACACTTCCTGCCATTCCGTGGACATTCACCACGAGAATCACCGGAGCTTCCAGCCACCGGGCCAGCTCCGCGGTGCTTCCCTCGGGCGTAGTGGGGTAGGCACCGTCATAGAGTCCCATCACCCCTTCGACCACCGCAATATCGGCGTCGCCGCACCTGGCCGTGAACAACGATTGCACGTACCGACGTCCCATCATCCAACCGTCCAGGTTGTAGCAGGGACGATTGGAGGCTAGTTTGAGGTAAGTTGGGTCCAAGTAGTCCGGTCCTACCTTGAAACATTGCACCTTGAGGCCCCTCTGCTTGAGAGCCGACACCAAAGCAAGAGTGACAGAGGTCTTTCCGACTCCGCTATGGGTGCCTGCTACTACCAATCTGGGACACGATGAAATCACTGTGTTGCCTCTCTCAGTACACTGTGGCGTCAATACGGTGACGCTGGTCCCTACAACTTGTCGTAAAGAACGTTCATGGCTTACCGCCACAACGAAGGATGAAAGTTCCGTCCCGAAGACTCAAGAACTCTTTGGATGGCCAGAACCACCCAATGTTCTAAGAGTTTTAGGAAAGGGTTTCCCCCGGAAGACTTTCATAGGAACCAGCTTCGCAGATCCGGAACCGTATGTGCGACCTCGCCTACATAGTCGGAAGGCCTGCCTGAAGACGATTTCTCTGTTGGCAATCCTTCCGATCCGGGGTAAAGTCGGCGAAACATACCCCCGCTCACTCGGATTCTCCATGAAGATTACCGAACGTCTTGTCCATGCCTGGAAGGGACTCACGGGTCAAGCCGACCGAGAAATCCAGGCAAACATCAGAGAAATCCTGTCCATGCGAAGCCGTCTCGCTGCAACCGAGATCGAGTTGCATAAACGCAGTGTGCTGGTCTCCTCGCAGAAGTCAAAGCTGGAGGCCATTGAAGCCTCTCGTACCGATTCCACCGCGGCTATTGCGGAGGATCTTTTCGTCGCTCTTGCGGCCCCCCTGTCGCAGTTGCGGATGCAGGCATGGCTCATGGGCTCTGGCAAAGAGATCTCGGGCCGCAGCGTCATGGCTTTGGCCGCTCAGATTGCCTCTCTCGTCCAAAGAGCCGGTCTGGAACCCGTAGGCGAACCCGGTGAACGCATTCGGTTCGATCCTGAGCTTCATCAACCGCTCTCTGCGCAGGAACGTATTGAGTGTGGCGCATCTGCGGTTGTCAGATTTCCGGGATACAGGTACAGGGGTCGGATACTCCGTCGTGCTTTGGTACAGGGATGACTGGGATTTCTGTGTCCGCGCCGTGGGTACCCGAAAGAGGGAAATGCAACTCCTGCCGACATCCGGCAGCCAAGCCCGACCCCTCGGCGATGACCAGGGAGAGCCGCCCAAGTCCCAGAAGCTAGGGGACCCGGGCCTCGGGAAATGGCATTCTGCCAATCTCGTTCGATTTCTTCTTTCTTGAGAAGAAATCTTCAGTTCAGCAGATGTGGAAGAAAGCAGCGTGCCCGTTTTCTGTTGCGTAGAACCGACTCGCCCCGCCCTGGGTCTCCATGCGGACCGAGGAAGGTGGACGCGATCATTGGCTACGGCTCCCAGCCGCGGTTTGGAAAAACGCCTCTTCCCGCAGAACTCCGAGTTCCATCGGCACCGCGAAGTGGGTCAACGGCAATAGAGTAGTACTGTGGCGATGCACGCAGCGACCCCGAGGCCCGTGACTATCACGCCCGAGGTCTTGTTGACCAGTCGCAGTCTGTTCGTGTCCAGTCGAGGCTTGCACAGGGTCACGATTCCTACGAGGGCCGGTCCCCAGAGGGCTGATCCCGAGAAGACCCCCAGCACAAGGGTGGCTGTGGCCGCCAAGCCTTTCCAGCCGGGAGTCCCCAACGCGGCAAATGCTGCGGTAAAGACCAAAATTGGCAGCGGATTCGCCAACATGAGCAGAAACGCTGACATATACGCGCTGAACGGACCCTTGACTCGCTGTTGACCGCCGGGATCGACGGGGCGGGACAGATAAATCCCGATCCCCAGAGCCACCAGCACAAAAGCCCCGCAGACCTGTATCCCCACCGCCTCTTTCTCCAGGAAGTTGGAGACCACGGAGATGCCAAGCCCAGCAATTGCGCAGTACAAGCCGTCAGCAGTGGACGCTCCCAACACTGAGGCAAAACCGGCGGTTCGGCTGTAAACCACCGCGCGTCTGAGACACAAAAGCCCGATCGGTCCCACAGGCGCGCACATCACGACACCGATCACGAGTCCCTTGATGAATACCGACCATTCCATAGGCTTCCCTGCAGGAAAAGTCTTGATGAAGCCCTACAGGACTTTGTTCAGGTCGTACTCGATGATGCCTCTGGCCCCGGCTTTCAGCAGTTTCGGAATCAGAGAACGGACCACTTCCTCAGACACCACGGACTCGACCGCGAACCAGTCGGATTTGTACAACCCGGCAACAGTGGGAGCATCCAATGATGGCAGGAGCTTCACGACCTGTTCGAGCCCCTCTTTGGGTACGTTCATCTTGAGTCCGACCATCTTCCTGGCTTCCAACGCTGCTTGGAGAAGCATGTGAATCTGGTCCAGTTTCTCTTTCTTCTCCGGATCCTTGTACGCATCTCTGTTGGCGATAAGCTGAGTATTGGTCGTCAGAAGCGTATGGATGATCTTCAGGCCATTGGCTCTCAGAGTGCTTCCTGTTTCCGTGACGTCAACTATCGCGTCAACTACGGCCTCCTTGACCTTGGCCTCAGTACTCCCCCAGGAAAACTCGACCTTCACGTCCACGCCTCGTTCCGCAAAGAACCTCTTGGTGACCCCCACGAGTTCGGTGGCGATCCGCTTCCCACGTAAATCTTCAGGGCACTCGTATTCGGATTCCGCGTCCACGGCCAAGACCCATCTCGCGGGACTCTGCGACACTTTCGAATAGACCAGATCGTCGATGACCACTACATCGGACTCATTCTCGAGGATCCAGTCCTTGCCTGTGAGCCCCGCGTCGAAAGTTCCCGCTTCCACGTATCGCGCTATTTCCTGTGCCCTCAGACGCGCCAAGAGGATCTCTTCGTCGTCCACGGTGGGAAAGTAGTTTCGGGGGGAAACATTTATATTCCATCCTGCTCTGCGAAAGAGTTCTATGGTGGCTTGTTCAAGGCTTCCCTTAGGAATGACAAGCTTGAGCGGATTCTTAGTCAACAATTTCTTCGATCTCTCCTTCTGGGTTGATGCGGTAATGGAAACAGCTCCATTTCTTGGTGTGGCATGCTCCCTCGCCTTGTTGGTCTACGAGCAGCAGAATGGTATCTTGGTCGCAGTCGACGCGGATCTCCCGGACTAGCTGCACATCCCCTGAAGTGGCCCCTTTCCTCCACAGTTCTTGACGGGAACGGCTCCAATAGCAGGCTCTCCCCTCTTTGAGCGTGGTTTCCAGTGCTTCCCTATTCATGTAAGCCAGCATCAGTACCTTGCCAGTTGCCACGTCTTGAGCGATCGCAGGAACGAGGCCGCCGCCCTTCGCGAAATCGACTGCCAGTCGATCTGCCGTCACTGTCGAACGAGTCATGTATGGTCTCCCGTTCCCTGAACCATCCTCTGATCGAGAGCTTGCAGAATGCACATTGCTATGTGCGCCGCTGCCTCTCCAACCTCCGGATCTATGGTCCCTTGGAGCACTCCGTTGAGCACCTCGTTCATCACGGTGATTGCGTCACCGGCTGACATGATGCGCACTTCGTCGGAACTCGGAGTCTCCTCCGGGCCTGCATCCAGCTCAGAATCCACCGCAACTCCCCTTCTTCTCAGGATGTCTTCAAGGATTTCGATAGCCTCCTGCGTATAGTCCTCTCTTTCCTCCTCGAGTATTCTCACTATCTCTTTTGTGGACTTCTCCTCGAGAAGGCTTCTGTCCACGCGGTACCCCCTGTTCCCTCCGAAGCGGCCCATTTTCGTCTCCTTGTTACTTCAGCACAGGATATACTGCTCTGATGGTCTGGTCGTCTCTCTCCCAGTCCATTTGGTCGATGAACTTTCGAAGGCTATTCCAGGAGCAACCCGAAATAAGGAGGCAGATTGCCATGAGAGCTATGCATTTCTTCATCGTTTCTCCGGGAGCACAGAGGCATGAAGGAGGTTCCATTATCTTCAATTGTTCCTATTAGTTAAAGCATTTTCAGGGTTTTCGGTGGCAGTCTCTTTCATGTGGTTTCCAGATTTTCGACACAACAGCCCGGGATCATCCACCATTCTATTGCCTTTTTCTTTCCCATATGGTAACATCTCCGCAGCGTTGGCTCCTTGTCGGCCTGCAACCCGGGTTTTTCCGCGGCCGCATCAAGCTTCGCCATGTTCACCTGATTCTGACGACTCTTTCTCGGAGGACGCAATGAAAACCACACCAATTGCTCTTATTCTCCTCTTTCTGGTCCTGGGAACCGGCTCCTGCTGTCTCGCCTATGAGACGGATTTCAACGACATCCAGGAGTTCGACCGCGGCCTCCCCTTCTGGAAGTTCGGCAGAGGGGTGACCAACATTCTCTCCGGTCCACACGAACTTCTGACACATATGACCAACAATGCGATCAAAGGCGCCTACAAGGGAGCCTACGACGGCGGATTTCACGGATATCTCGCCGGCGGGACAAATGGTCTGATCGCCGGAATTTTCCCCGGGCTGGTGTACGGGTTTCGACGAATGACCACAGGCGCCCTGGAAATTCTCACCTTCTGGAAGCCGGAATATGGTCCCACCATGGATCCCGAGTACGGCACGCGCAATCTGGTGTTTGGCAGCCAGGACTACTTCCGGGCAGAACCCTTCTGGTACGACAAACCCCAATAACGCGTCATCTTGGAGAGCTGCTCTGGAGACTGGATTCCTACCGGTCACGCTCCACATAATGCTGAGCGCTGTACGCAGCCAGAGCTCCATCTCCGACAGCGGTGGCTATCTGCCGCAGAGTTTTGGCTCGGACGTCCCCTGCGGCAAACACCCCGGGGACCGAGCAGCACATGTTCTCGTCCGTGAGCACAAAACCTGCGGAATCGGTCTTCACGAGGCCTTTGAACGGCTTCGTGTTGGGCCGAAGTCCCACAAAAAAGAACACACCCGCGATCGGAAGTTCCGACTCCGAGCCGTCTTTGACCGAGCGGAGCCTAAGACCCTGCACTTCTGCAGTTCCCTTTACCTGCACGGGGACCTCGCTCAAGTGCATCTGAATCTTCGGCTCTGCAAACGCTTTCTCTTGGATCTCCTTAACCGCGCGAAACTCGTCTCTTCTGTGGACGATGTGCACTTTCGATGCGAACCTGGTCAGGTATACGGCTTCCTCAACAGCGGAATCGCCTCCCCCTATGACCGCGACTTCGACATCTGAGTAGAATGGTCCATCACATACCGCGCAATAGCTCACTCCTTTCCCCGCCAGCTCGATTTCCCCGGGAATTCCTAGTCTTGCCGGCTGACACCCCGTGGCTAGGATCAGAGCCTTGCATCGGTGAGTCTCTCCGGACTCTGTTTCGACGGAAAATCCCTGGCCCGCGTGTCTGACTCCGGATACCTCCTCGTACAGGATCTGGAGATTGAACTTTCTCGCGTGAGATTCCATCCTTTGGGAGAGCTCTGCTCCGTAAATGGGGTCTACGAAGCCGGGGTAGTTCTCCACGACTTCCGTGGAGTTCATCTGGCCTCCCGCGGCTCCTTTTTCGAGAAGGATTGTGCGCACTCGCGCCCGAGCCGCGTACATGCCTGCTGCAAGCCCCGCGGGTCCTCCCCCGAGAATGATCAGGTCGGTGTCCATGTCAGCCCACCTTGTCCAGCAGCTCCTTGATTCTCCCCTTGGGCACTGTTCCGACAATGCGATCGACTACCTGGCCGTCCTTGAACAGCATAAGAGTCGGAATGCTTCTCACCCCGTACTTGGTGGGGGTTTGTTTGTTGTTCTCCACATTGAGCTTCGCTATCTTGACTCTCCCCGCGTATTCGTCGGCCAGCTCCTCTACCACAGGGGCCACTGCTCTGCACGGACCGCACCACGCCGCCCAGAAATCGACCAGGACCGGCGCGTCCGATCCAAGGATCTGCTGCTCAAAATCAGCGTCGGTGACAGTCAACAGGTTTGGACTTTCACCCATTGCTCGACTCCTCTCTCGATTCAACTTTGATGTTCTGCACAGTGTTCTTTCAAGAACTTCTTCAGTCTTGTGCGCACCTCGTCAGGGATTCGGCAGTCGACGCCCTGACTACACGCGCGGACGGACATCTGCAAGGCTTTGAAGAAGAGGGCACACGGCGGACAGACGCTAAGGTGCTCTTCGATGAGCGTGCACTCGTTTTGGCTCATCTCTCCGTCCAGATAGTCAGACAGTTGATCACAGAAGTACTTGCACGTGTTCATTTTGCTGTTACCGTGCGGCGTGGTCTCGCCGCGTCCGAATCTCCATAGTATTCACTCAACTGCTGTCTTACCCAGTTCCGGCCTCTGTGAAGCCTCGATTTCACCGCGGCCACGGTGGTATCCATGATGCCGGCGACCTCCTGCAAAGAAAAGCCCTCGACATCCCTGAGCATGACCACCGAACGGTAGATAACCGGAAGACCGTCTATTGCCTGCTCTATCTTGCGTTGACCCTCATGGGACAGGAGAACCTCCAGGGGGGTGCTCACGAACACCGGAGACACCACCGGCATGTCATGGGAATCCGGCATCTTGATTTCGTCATCGTATTCCACGCTGTCTGCTTTTGTCTTTCGCAAGAACATCAGGGCATTGTTCGTGGCGATCCTGAACAGCCAAGTGGAAAAAGCCGAATCTCCCGTGAACCCTCCTAGCCCCTTGAAGGCGTTGAGGAACGTCTCTTGGAGAAGATCTTCCGCCTGCACATCGTCTTTTACCATCTTTCTCAGATGTCGGTAAATCCGTCCTTGGTATTTCTCCACCAGAATCTCGAAGCCGTTGTAATCCCCGCCGAGAACTCTCCGGATCGTCTCAAAATCTTCGTCTCTCTGAGCATTCATGAGTGCAGGAAAGCACCACTGTCCTTTCGGTTATAGAACCATCTCCACAGAGCGGCCAGGAGCCGCAATCAATACTCGCGTTGACCTTCCTCGGCCCCCATGCAGCCCGCCGGCGGGGAAAGACCGTGCTGCGCACAGATCATGCACTGACGATCGTGCGGTAAATCCCGCGGCTGACGGTCGGCAACAGGGCGGAACTGACAACCACTGTTCGCGGCCCACGAACAATTCCCACCCTACTTGCACAGAGAATAGTCTCAGTTTCTGCGCCGTGTCAAGGGCTAAGCCCTTCGTGAAATCCCAGGGGAACCGGGCGGTCAGTATGGAGGAAGTAGTCGTCGAAAGCCGTGAGCAAGCACGGCACCCAAGAAAAGCAGGTTGCGGGGAATCAGGAGAGGCTGCAAATAGCGAATGGGTTCCAAGACCTTGTTGCCGGCTTTTCGCTCCGCAAGCTGTTCCGCTGCCCTTTTGAGCAAGCGGATCGATATGGGCCAATCCGTAAGCCCTGCGACCCATTCCCGGGGAATCCCGTCGACCCCCACCACTGCTCCTGACAGGGCACCGGCAATCGCACCTGAGGTATCTGTATCCCCTCCGCAAGCGATCACCGACTCGACGGTAGCCCGAAAATCACCATAATTCCTCACCCATGCGTAGATTGCAGCCGGAACCGTGTGGTACATGTAGCCGCTTATTCCGGTTCGGCTCAGCCCGAGGCGGTTTGCGAACTGGGCCACCGTAAGGGTCTTCGTTTGGGAATCCACGAGGGTATCCACGATGCGCTGCCATTCCTTGTCTTCGGGACCGCCCAGGGGACGAAGCAGATCCGACAACTGATCGCAGTTAGGGGGAGCTTGTGTATGATCACGAACTGCCCATGCGGTTAACGCGGAAATAGCCAAGGCGCCGGTTTGTGCACGAGGGTCTGAGTGAGTCAGACGCGTGGATGCACGCACAAACGCTTCCATCTTGGCGGAATCGTCTGCGAAGAAGGCCCCCAAAACAGCGGATCGCATCGCCGGACCGTTACCGGCTGACACCACTCCGCTCCTCTGAGGCGACACGCCGCACCAGAGCTTCAGGATTGACCTGAGCGTCGCCCATCCCACCCCAGCGGGCATTGCCAGGAGCCAAAGTTTCAATTTCCGGGCAAGTGTTTGTGCGAATGCTTCAGCATCGTCAGGGTGTGCCAGGAGTGCACCACACACCATCACCGTGTGCTCGGTATCGTCGCTTACCATGCCCCGTTTCCACAAGAACCGGTGGTGCAACTCACCGCCCCACAGGCGTTTGATGCGGCGCGGGCTCAGCCCTTCGGCGGGAAGTCCAAGCGCGTCCCCGACTGCCGTGCCGACAAGAAGGCCACAGAACACGTCCTCCAGTTCAGGCATCGGAGCTCCTATGTGAATTTGGGGAATCAGTCGGTCTTGGGAGGTGGTGTCCCGTCGAAGAAAGCGTAATGACGTCCCGGGACTCAATCCAACTCGTCGATGGCCCGCTGCGCTTCGACAAAGGCTTTGGTCACCTGGGTGTCGCTGAGCTTGGCGCGTTCGTGGAGCTCCACTACGGTGATAAAGTCGGCTTCCACGAGTTTTCCGAACACCCGCTCCAATTCTTGCGGAGTGAGATCGTACTGGAGCATGAGATCATCGTCATCCAATCCAGCTCGTATGTCTTTCACCAAGTCTTTGGCGTTGATCTTCTTCTTGCCCACAGAATCTCCCTTTCGACGCGGCCGAGCTTCTCCCGTGATCAGTCCGATTTACGCGCGATTGGCAATATACCTCTTTTTGCGGTTTTTCACAACGTCTCATCCCGCAGGCGGAATCAGGTAGCGATCAAGGGGTCCTTGGGGTCGATTTCATCGGTTCTCGTCTCATCAGGAACTTCTTGGCGGCCTCTTCTTGTCAATCTGTCGTATGACTTCTTGTATGCCCGTCAAATCGATCGGCTTCTCGACCACCGCGTCCACACCGCTTTCCGCTATCCTCTCCTCTTGGGTTGTTTGGCCGCCCCAACCCGTAAGGAGCATGAAGGGGGTCTTCGAGACCTGCCGTTGCTTGCATATCGACCGGATCGTCTTTCCTACCTCCCAACCGTTCATCCCCGGCATCCCCAAGTCGCAAATGACAAGGTCGACAGGATTTTCATTGAAAATGTCGAGCCCCTGTTGGCCTGAGGAAGCCGTGACAACCAGGTGACCGGCTCGTGTGAGTCCTGATCTCAGCACATCCAAGACAGCTTCCATGTCATCGATCACGAGTATCGTCATTCCCTGGATTGAGGCTTCGGCTGGCGGTTTGTGGAGCTCAAACCGGCGTTGCGCGAGAGGCAAGTGCACGGTGAAGGAAGTCCCCTTTCCCTCGCAGCTTTCCACATGGATCTGTCCTCCACAGTCTTCAACTATTTTGCGGCTGGAAGCCAACCCCAAACCCGCACCGGGCTTCGCCTTCGTGGTGAAGAACGGATTGAAAAGCCTCTTCAGGTTCGTTTCGTCGATTCCGACACCGTTGTCGCGGACTTCGAGCACTACCCGACCTTCCTCGATATGAGTCCTGACGTGGATGGTTCCGCCTTGAGGTAACGCTTCCGCGGCGTTTCGTATGAGGTTGACCGCCACCTCGAACAACTCGTTCTTTTCGCCTTGGACAATACACCCGTCCTGCAAGTCATTGTGGAGATCGACCCGTATCCCCTGTTTCTCAGGGATGGTCTGCCACCAGAGCTTGCTCATATCCAGGGCCTGCCTGACTATAGCGGACACATCAAAGGCTCCTCTTTCCGGAGCCTGGCTATGGTCTCGAATACCGGCAAAACTTTGGAGTCGGCGAACCGTTTCGGCTCCGGATCTGGCACTTTCCAAGACCTTTGCCAGCGCATTTTTGACCTGGCTGTAGTTGCCGAAGTCGAGGTCTGTGAGCGCCAACTCCAAAT
The DNA here is from genome assembly GCA_040755955.1 of Thermodesulfobacteriota bacterium. Classification (GTDB taxonomy): domain Bacteria; phylum Desulfobacterota; class Desulfomonilia; order Desulfomonilales; family Desulfomonilaceae; genus JBFMAA01. The sequence continues at coordinate 51,659 of JBFMAA010000013.1, read as the reverse complement.
AACCGATGACAATCTGGAGCAGGTTGTTGAAATTGTGGGCCACACCCCCGGCCAGGTCGGCCACAGCCCTGAAACGCTCCGCTTGGAGCAGAAGCTCTTGAGTACGTTTCAATTCCGTCGTATCGATGGATATCCCCACCAAACCAGCTACTTCGCCGGAAGGACCATAAAATGGGGATTTGCTCGTGGAGAACCATATGGTGTTGCCTTCCGGGTCTGTCCCCTTCACTTCGTAATTCAGCTTGGCTCTTCCCGTTGCGATCATTTGCGCATCGTCTTCACGAAACGAATCAGCGTCCTCCTTTGAGAAGAAGTCGTAATCGGTTTTTCCCGGTATGTCCTCTTCCGGTATTCCGCTCAGCTCGCTGAACCGCCGGTTGCCCGCTATGTACACGGAATCTTTGTCCTTGAAATACACATAGGCGGGGATGCCTGAGAGTAAGGCTCGTTGAAGCTCATATTGCCTCCGCAGTTCTTCCTCGGCCCGCTTGCGTTCGGTGATGTCTCGAAACACGACCTGTACTGTGGGTCCTGAGGCAAACGGCAACGCGGACGCGGTCACTTCAGCGTCGATCACTTGACCGTCCAGTCGGATCAGTTTCTCCTCGATCATTGGGACGATGTCTTGTCCTCGCACCAAGTTCCCTACGCGGTCAGCCACAATCTGATGGTAGTCCGGGTGCACAAAGCTCATGAGGGACATTCCCACGAGGTCAGAGGCCGCCCGCGCACCCAGGATTTGGACCGCGGCGTGATTTGCCAGGATACATTTACCCTCTGAATGCACTATGATACCGTCGGGACAGACAGTGAATAACCGCCTATAGCGGTCTTCGCTCTCTCGTAGCGCTTGTTCCGCTCGTTTCCTTTCAGTAATATCCGCTACTGTGCCCACCGTGGTATGCAGGTCCCCAGCGAAGCCTCGAAGCGCGGTGACCGAGGTATCCACCCAAATGACAGCCCCGTCCTTCCTCACGAACCGTTTTTCGAATCTGTAGGTGTCGGCCTCTCCTCTTTCCAGAGCAGCGTGTAGATCCCTTGACGTGGGCACGTCTTCGGGATGAGTAATGTCGAGGTAGGAGAGTCTGCGCAATTCCTCGCTACCGTAACCGAGCAGATTGGTCAAAGCCTCGTTGACCTCGAGAAAAGTCCCATCCGGCGACTTCAAGTTGATGCCGAGGGCGGCATTGTGGAAAACGGAGCGGTACTTCTCCTCACTCTGTCGCAGCGCGTCCTCCCCTCGTCTGCGCTCGGTGACGTCTCTGAAGCTCCACACCCTTCCGACTGTTCTTTCCCCGATCATCTGGGGGCGAGAATAGCGCTCGAAGATCCTTCCATCCTTGAACTCAAGGACGTCAAAGCTTTCGGCATCGGGACTCGCGTAGAGCTCTCGGACCTTTCTCAGAAAATCTTCCGGATAATTCAGTTGATCCAACGCAAATTCCAGCGCTTTGTCGTCGCTCCGGGACTTCATGATGTCATCGGGGATGTGCCACATTTCGGCAAACACCCGATTGTAGGAGACGATCTCTCCTCTCCTGTCGACCACAAGAATACCGTCGGCCGTGGAATCAAGTGTCGCTTTGAGCACAGAAAGCGTCTCTTCTCTTTGTTGTTCCGCGCGCTTGCGCTCGCTGATATCCCTCACTACACTGACCATCCCGATGGGCTTCCCGTTCTTGTTTTTCAGGAGCGAAACGGAGTGTTCCGTGGGGAAGATTTCTCCGTTCTTGCGTCTTGCCTCGAACTCGAACTCTGCCGCTTCTCCCCTGTCAGCCGCGTTGCGGATTCTTATCCCGAACTCCTCGCAGTGTTCATGATCAACATGGAATACTTCGGTGGAACTTCCGATGACTTCATCCTTGGCGTATCCGAATATCTTCTCAGCCGCACGATTGATGTCCTTGAGTATCCGTTTGTGGGTGACGATGAGTACCGCTTCTTCCAACGAGTCGAAGATACTTCTCAACCAAATTTCCGAATTGCGGAGGGCCTCCTCTGCCCGGTTGCTTCTCTCTATCTCCTTCTGCAACGCATTCAGGGTCTTGGCTCTGGTGTTTTCGGCCTCCTTCAGTAGTGTGATGTCCTCCATCACTACTACCGCGCCGGAGACTCCCTCTGCTTCAGAAATGGGGGATATGGACGCCTGCATGTCATGGGTCTCACCGGATCGGCTGCTCAGCGAGTGTTCTTGATGGAGAATATGACGCTTCTCCGCGATAGCCGTTTCGACGGGACACGCATCCCTGCAGCGCTTGTGCTCATCCCCGAAGACGTCAAAGCACTTCTTCCCTTTCGCTTCGTTCAGAGACCACCCTGTGAGTCGTTCGGATGCGGGATTGATGTAGAGGATATTCTTGTCAAGGTCACGGACGTACACCGCTTCTTTCATGCTGTCCAGGACTAGCTGATGGAGTTGGCTCAGATCCATGACTGCTCCCCCTCTACCCACCTGATGGGTTTCATGAAGGCACGGTTGCCGAAGCTTTTTTCGCGCGATATGAATTGATGCACGATGTGGCTGTCTCGGCCCCTATCCCTCGGGTACCGGCTCGTGAGACAGGATGCTGGTTGCTCTCCAGCCGTTGCCGGAAGAGCGGTCCGATTCAGGGGGCCACGATAAGTCATTTTCGCGAACGCCCGGATGCCTGAATCCTGGCTCTTCGCCTTCTTGTCGGCCTTGACTCTTTTTGGTGCGACAGGCGGCATATGTGACATCATTGAGATGTACCTATAATATCACTCGGGCATCAAGAAATCGAGCGGCAACTCGCCTGAGACTCCCATTGGCTTGAGTACCTTGACCTGGCCGCGTACCGAGATAACTCACAGTCGGTATCCGAATTCGTTCAATTTTTTCGCATCCTTAGTCCACCGGGGCGAAACCTTGACAAAGAGCTCCAAGTGCACCTTACATCCGAGAAAGGCTTCGATCTTCATGCGCGCGGCCGTTCCGATCCGTTTGATCATGGCTCCCCCTTTTCCGACGACGATCTTCTTCTGGCTCTGTCGCTCCACATGGATGTCGGCCTGAATCAGGACTCGTCCGGGGCGCTCGTCGAATCTCTCGACCACCACAGCGCTCTTGTAGGGGATCTCCTCACCCGTAAGACGCATTATCTGCTCTCTCACCATCTCCGACACGAAGAAACGTTCCGGAAGGTCGCTCACGTCTTCTTCGGGGAACAGCGGCGGCCCTGGGGGAAGCATTGTCGCAACGGTTTCGAGAAGATCTTGCAGACCGGCGCCTTTCAACGCGCTCACCGGTACTATGGCGCGGAAATCGTGTAGCTTTGAGAAGTTGTCGATGACAGGGAGCAACGTTTCGGGCCTCACCAGGTCTACCTTGTTGATCGCCAGCACCGCAGGGGACCTGGCAGTCCGAATGAGGTCCACAATGATACGGTCCGAGGGATCGATCTCTTCACCCGGAGTGGTCACCATGAGTATGCCGTCCGATTCTCCCATGGACCTGGTTGCCGCGTCGACCATCGCCCGGTTGAGAGGCGCGTCGGTTTCATGAATACCCGGCGTGTCCACCAGCACGATCTGAAATCGGGGTCGAGACAAGATCGCAGTGATTCGGTGCCGCGTGGTCTGTGGTTTTGGTGTCACGATCGAGAGTTCCGTTCCGAGGAGGGTGTTCACCAATGTCGACTTCCCCACATTCGGACGGCCGGCAATAGCGACAAAGCCGCTGCTATGTGCGTCTGGGATGGGCTCCATACTGATTCTCCTTGACCGGTGTGGTCGGTTTGGTTTATCCTAAAAATCCGCATGAGAGAAGGAGAGATGCCCGAGCGGCTGAAGGGGCGCGACTGGAAATCGCGTGAACGCCCAAAAGGTGTTCCCAGGGTTCGAATCCCTGTCTCTCCGCCACGACCCTTGCCGAGCAGAAGCTTACCACACACGAACACGATCAGCTTCCCGAAGCATCGAGTGTAGCCCGCCACGCAAACAGTGCTGGACTTGTAGGCCACACCTTGGTATGAGGATATCCCGCGTCCGTGAGCGGCAGGCATGCATGGGTGCCACCGTGCTCGCTGACCGGGAAGAACGAACCATGGCAATGCACTCCGCGCGCCGTCGGAACACCTTCGCGGCGACCAGCAGGAGCAGCCATGCTCTAAGAGTCCCCGTGAAAGTGGTCCGGGGGAAACCCTTTTGCAAAAGGCGGCTGGGAGCCGCAACCAAATTCGCGTCCACCTTTCTCGGTCCGCATGAAGACCCAGGGCGGGGCGAGTTGGTTCTACGCAAGCGAAGAAAAGGCACGTTGCTTACTCCCAGAGCTGCTGAACTGAAGATTTCTTCTCGAAAAAAGAAGAAATCGAACGTTATTAGTAAATGGGTTGTCCCCCGGACCCTGCCTCTTCATGAGAACGGCCAATGGTCTGCTCTTGTGTGGCCGAACGCTTTTCGGCCCTGTCCCTTGAGGAAAGATACGTCCCTGTCGCTCGAAATCCCTTTCGAGGTGGAATCATGGAATCAACCTTCCAAAGAAGCGGCTGGGAGCCGCAACCAAGATTCGCGTCCACCTTTCTCGGTACGCGTGGAGACCGATGGCGGGGCGAGTTGCTTCTGAGCAGTCTGAGAAGGGCACTTTTCGATCTCCCGGCGCTGCTGAACCGGATAAGTCTTCTCGGGAAGAGAAGAAATGCAACCCTATTAGTCCGAAGCATTATGAAATCCCTTATCATATGCGCATTGTGCACATTGTGGGGAAGCGGAGTTGCGTTTGGTTTTTCGCTGCCGTGGTTGTCCGAGGACAGTGCTATCGAGCGCGCACTCAACAAGATCTGGTACGCGATTATTCAGCACGATGAGAAGAACCTCAGGGCGTATTACTTGACCGGTTTGACGGTGGACACCTTTCTCAAGCAGGAAACAGACGAGATAACCCGCATGGGGACACGGGAAATCACGTGCACGATCAAACAAGTGCAGCTTGATCCGGTCAGCAAACAATGGGCTTGGGTGGATTTCGAGAAGAGCGCGCAACTCAAAAGCGGGCATACGCTTGGCACCAGATCGTTCGTCGTGATGAAGAAGGAAAACGGATACTGGAAGCTCTTTACCGGAGCGAGTACGCGGCAGAACGCCCGGCAACGTCCGCCGAAAAAACCAGCCAATGTTCAAGACGCAAACGCTAAGAAGACCAAAGACCCCCGAACAACGAACACGGCTGGAGACAAAGCTGCACAAGTCCCAGCAGATTCTCAGACTTTCAAATTCGACGTGTCGGTTTCGGGCGAGGGCAAGTAGGAAACAGGAGATATGGGCGATTTCAAAGATAACTGTGTGTTCTGCGAGATAATCCGGGGGACTACTCCTGCGGACAAAGTCTACGAAGACGATCTGGTAGTCGCGTTCTGGGATGCAAAACCCGTGAGACCGATTCACATCCTGATTGTCCCCAGAGAGCACATTCCCACTCTTAACGACGTAGGCGAAGGAAGTGCTATTCTTAGCCATATTGGCAAGATAGCTACCGTCATCGCGCATCGCTTCGGAGTGCGGGACTCCGGGTACCGGTTCTTCATCAATGTGAACGCAGGTGGTGGACAGGTTGTTTTCCATCTTCACGCACACGTTATCGCGTATCAACCCGATCGGCCCGCTTGATCATCGACCGGCTCACGAAAGCGAAGCACCATGGACGATTGCGTATTCTGCAAAATAGTGCAGGGCAGTTTGCCCTCCCGCAGAGTCTACGAAGACGAGACTGTAGTGGCCTTTCATGACGTGAACCCGGTCGGGCCCATTCATGTCCTCATAGTCCCTCGGACGCACTTTCCCACCATGAACGATCTGGCGGAGGATGACAAGATCCTCTCCCACATGGGAAAGGCCGCTCGGAACATCGCCCGGGACTTGGGTATAGATCGGGATGGCTATCGATTCTACGTCAATGTGGGCCGCGGTGGGGGACAAGTCGTCTTTCATCTACACGCGCACCTGATAGCCGGTCGGAGCCTGGGGATGGCACTTATCAAAATCGCGGTCGGTTTCGCCATCGTCTCGCGCAAATTGCTCGCTCTACTCGGCCTGGCGGACAGAAGGATGTGATCCGAGCTGCTCCGTTCCAAGGGTTGCAGGCGATACTCATTTCGTTTTGTCCTTGGTGCGTGGGAGCTTTTTCGGGGTAGAAGACGAGTTGCGTCCGGTGGTTCGACTTGCTTCCTGCTCTCCGTGGTTGGCTGACGGAATGAGTTTGGACGCGATGATCGAGATCACCAGAATAACTGCCACGGTGAGAAGGGCTGACCACACGGGAATCTTGTACCAATCGGCTATGAGCATCTTAACTCCCACAAAGACCAGTATCACGGCAAGTCCATAGTGCAGGTACCTGAACGTCTTGTGCAGGTGGGCCAGTGCGAAGTAGAGCGCTCTGAGTCCAAGAATGGCAAAGACATTGGACGTGTACACTATGAAGGGGTCACGCGTGATGGATAGGATCGCGGGGATAGAGTCAAACGCGAACATGATATCGCTCGTCTCAACAAGCACCAGCACCAACAGGAGGGGGGTCGCATACGTCTTCTTCTTCTGCTTCACGAAGAATCGCCCTTTGTCGAGACGATCCGTCATCGGGAGTACTCGATAGCAGAGACGCAATAAGGGGTTCTTCTCAGGTTGCAGTTCCCCGTCACGCTGCACCCCCATCTTGATGCCGGTGTACACGAGAAATACTCCCATCACATATAAGGTCCAGTGGAACTTCTCGATAAGGGCAATTCCTGCAAAAATAAACGCTGCCCGCATGATCAGCGCGCCGATTATTCCCCACATGAGCACTCTATGCTGATACTTGGCAGGAACTCCGAAGTAGGTGAATATTAAGAGGAATACGAAGATGTTGTCCATGCTGAGGGATTTCTCCAGCACGTAGCCGGTGAGGAAATCCAACGCACTGCCGGCTCCTTTCCAATAGAGTATCCCTCCGCAGAAGCATAGGGCTAGGGTCACCCACACAGCGCTCCAGATCAAGGCTTCTCTCATGGTGAACGCGTGGGCGCGGCGACTGAATAGGCCCAGATCTATTATCAGCATCATAATCACGAAGGCATTGAATGCTGTCCAAGCAATCACTGAAGTTTCCATATGTTGTCCTTTTGGGGCACTGTGGATGGGAAGCTCTTCTCTGCAAGCAGAGCGCGTCGAAAGGGTGACATGTCAACCCATTGAGATCTCCGGCTCGCATTTGTCGATTCGCCATGCGTCATCAGAGGTCCTCGAGTTTTGCACTCCTGCTGTTTTATATGTGGAGGTTCAGACATTCAAGAGTTAGAGTTGGGAGGAAGGATGTAGGGCATGTTCCGCCGGGCCGGAACAGCCTTTGCCAAAAAAGACTTCCAAAACTGCGGGAGGTGTGCTATAGAAGATAGCGTTAACTAACGATTTTGACTGATCAAAATATTCACATCAATGCTAAACAGCTTAATTTCGGAGAGATTCGTGCTTCAGGCTCACTGGTTGTATCGCTTCATTGTTGTTCTAGCGGCAGTCTTTGCTTTTTTTGTCGTCACTGCTCCCTCTTCATCGTATGCCCAGGGCGGGGATTTGCCTCCGCAAAGGACTGTACTCAAGATCGCAAAGAAGCCCCTCCAAAAGGCAGCAAGCGACCAACAGCAGACGATAAAGGCCAGGGCGGTGTGCTGCGTCAACCTTGCCGGCAATCGTGTGCTGATCTCTCGCAACGCTGATCAGCCGCTTCCGATAGCAAGTCTCACCAAGCTCATCACTGCTCTCGTGACTATGGAAAGCATGCCACTTGATCGAAAACTTCGCGTCCCCACGATTGTCCAGAAAACGCCCAAGTCCGTCATAGGGTTGATTCCGGGCGACATGGTTTCCGTCCATGATTTACTTCACGGTCTCTTGATGCAATCAGGTAACGACTGCGCAGAGACGCTCGCGCGGTCCTTTCCCGGAGGACGCAGGGCTTTTGTCACGGCAATGAACAAGAAAGCGCGCTCCTTGCGAGCACGTCACACGCTGTTCTACACTCCCAGCGGCCTTGACGCCAAACTCGTCCGAACCGAACAGGGGAAGAACCAGGAAACCGTCAAATCCAATGTTTCGACTGCGCGGGAAGTGGCGCGAATTGCCCAGGTAGCCTTCGCCAACAACACGATTCGCTCCATTTGCCTCAAAAGACACTTCTCGATGGGAAGTGCTAAAAAGAAACAGGGGTACCGTGTGTCCAATACCAACAGGCTCCTGCGAGAAGGTTTCCCGTTGTCCGGTGGCAAAACCGGTTTCACCGTGAAGGCTGGTCACTGTCTGGCCACATGTTTCTCCCCGGGAGGTAAGAACCTTCTCATAGTAGTATTGGGGAGCACCGATCACTTCGGAGACACCCGGCTCCTGTACCGCCGTGCTCTCAAGATGAGCAAAGACGCTGACAAGCGAACAGAAAAACCGAGTTCAAAAGCGGCCCAGCGGCGCTCCAGAACCGCCGGCTGAGACTTGAGACACATGGGTTGGCAAATCATTCCTTGGGAAGAGTGAACAGAAAATTGATCCATTCTCCAGGTTTGGTCTCGCACCAGATCTTGCCTCCGTGCGCTTCGATAATTCGCGTGATGTTGTAAAGCCCCAGACCCGTACCTTTCTTGCCTCGGGTAGTCTCGTCATGAATTCGATAGAATTTCTCGAAGATGCGTTCCACCTGGGCGGCTGGAACCCCTGGGCCTGAATTCCAGACATTGAATTTGTATCGGTCTCCAAGATCCTCCACGCCGTAGGCGATCTTCCCGTCAGTGGATCTGTATTTCAAAGCATTTCCGAACAGATTTCTGAATACTATCTCCAGTAGCGCGGCGTTGCCCCTGAGTCTGACGGGACCTACGCCTCCCATGCTGGTATCGTAGGTGCTGAAGGAATCCGGGTAGCGCTCTTTCAAGCCCATCATCGCCGGAAGAATCACTTCCTCTTGGAAACTCTCTATGAGGTCTCTGCTGAGCTGGAATTCGCCTCTCTCGAGGTCGGCCATGACGAGAAAATCTCGACTCATTGCCTCCAGGAACTTGGCGTGGTGATAGACTATTTCAAGGGAGTGGTTCCTCTTTGGATCGGTCTCAGAGTCGAGGAGTCTGTGGACAAATCCGCTGATCACGATCAAGGAGTTCTTGGACTCATGGCTGATGAAGTTGATTGTCTCCCGATAGTTGCTGTTCAGCAGCTCCAGCTCTCGTTTTATCGCTTTTTCTTTCGTAATATCCTTGCTTACACCCACTGTGCCTATCACACGCCCATCGTCTCCCGTCAAGAGGGACAGTGTTAGGGATATTTCACGAGATTCTCCCGACTTGGTTCTTAGACGCGTCTCATAGTTGCTGATGCTGCCGGTGGCTTTGACCTGCTCCATAAGTCGATCACGTTCTTGAGGGTCTTCCCAGATGTCTCCTGCGTGTCTACCGTGCATCTCCTCAGCCGTGTACCCGGTGATCTTCTCCGAACCCGGATTGAATTCCACGATACAGGAATCCAAATCTGTCGTAATAATCATATCTTCGGAACATCTGAGGATGCCTTGCAGGTAACTCGTCTCGTAGGAGAGGGCTTCTGTTCTGCTCCACATCTCCTTGGCGAGATTCGCAGCTAGCTTCCGGTAGTTCTCCTGGGATGCGTGCAGCGCCTGGATCTCTTCCGTGATCTCAAACAACCGACTGACGAGCGCGCGTGCCTCATCCAGGAACAGAAGCTCTATTTGTGTGAGGCTCTGGTGACCGGTCCGGTGGACATGCACAGACCCGAGGGATCGCCCTTCACACTCCAGATCGGCCTGCCAGGAAGACCCGCCGGGTCCTGAGGGGCATACCTCTCCATAGGCCTGGCCCCCTGCCTCGATCCAGACCTTCGTGGTGCCGGGCCACCCAAGACCTGCTTTGAGGTGGCGAGCTACATGTTCGATCTTGGTATCAGTGTCACTCTGGGAGATGATCTCTTGCGCCATCCTCGTGAGGGATTGCACCATTGGGATCAGTATTGATCTCTCTTCTTCCGCAGATTCCCTCACCGTCTCCAGGAGAAGTCCTTGGTTCCCCTTTGACGGAGGAATCAGGCGTACGTTCACGATCCAGGTCTTTCCGTGCCGCACATGAATCTGATCTACCACTGGCCCGGCAATGCCCGACAACAGGTCCTCAAACGGACAAAAAGGGCAGATGTCGTCCAATCCCGCAAGCACTTTATGGCAGGGATTATTCGTCACCTCCCCGAGAAGGTCCTCCATCCTGCGGTTAATTCGTACCACCAGTCCTTGAGAAGAGACAAGGGCCCCAGGTTCGGAAGGGATATCCACAAGGAAATCCACGGTAAGCCCTATTGAGTCTTGGAGACCAAAGCCAGTAGTATCGGAGGGATAAGGCTTCATCCGCAACTGCCAGGCAATCTGCTCCCCGACGTTGGTGTATCCTGTGTGCAGTCGGAGCGCGTTACTTCAAAGGGATCGGACTGGGGGTAATTCTTGTTCTCCGAGCGCGCTATCGGCAACTGCTGTTTCGCGCCCGGCTACCCTAAACGCATAGACCAGTTTCGCCCATAAGTCAACGTCCGGACGCTCGTCTCACTTGTTTTCCGGATGACCGGGCTCTCCAGGTCTCGGGCTGCCGGCCGACAGAGTATCCCCATTACCGGAAGGGCCAAGTATTTGCCTGACACTCTGCACCAATAGGTAGAGGAAGCCCAAAAAAACGAGGACTCGCAAATAGAACATCGTGTCCCATTCCGTGCCCTGTTGAAGAGAAGGATACAAGAATAAGCCCATAATCGCCATTCCCGCGACGCAAATGGACGACTTGATCAGAGGATTGAGAAAACGCTTTCCTGCCATGCGGGGCTCCTTTGTGCGTTACGTCTCAGGGAATCAGGTTCGGCTTTCTACGAACTCCGTGACCCGACTCTCAAGTCGATGTGTCTCCATATAGTCCAAACTGCCTTCAAAAGCTACAACTCTCCCCGTGTATGGACGGCTGGAAAAGGAATCGAGCTCTGCTCCGCGCTCCGTCGATCGTGCCGCGACGATCTTTCCCTGGAAACCGTTGACCTCATGGGATCACAAGCGTAGTCTGGGGCGAAGGTACCACGCCATCTCGGATCACACATATCCGGTCTCGAAACCTGCTGTCAGATGCTTGTCCGGAGGTACACCTATGGACAGAATCGCCCGCATTGAGTTGTATCATGTGGCCATTCCCTTGCCTGCGAAATTCTATCCCAGTTGGATTCCCGGTTTTCCCCAAACCGAAAACCGATTCACCCTTATCAAGGTGATTACCGAACAGGGCATAGAAGGCTGGAGCGCAGGTCCCGCCATGGGGAGAGAAAGAGCCGGCCTGGGAGAGCTGCTGGGCCCATATCTGATAGGAGAAGACGCCACCAGCATTGCCTTGATTCAGCAACGGCTCAGAGAAATCTCATATCTCGGCTGGAGAAACTACTGGATAGAACCGGCATTCTGGGACATTCAGGGAAAGATTGCAGGCAAACCCGTCTGCGAGCTTCTGGGTGGACAGCCGGTGCCCGTGAAGCTCTACTGCTCGAGCGGAGAGGTGAAAAGCCCCGGGACTCGCATTGAAGAAGCTGAAGCGCGTTTCCAGGATGGATTCAGAGCCATCAAGCTGCGCGTCCATGATTTCGACGAATCAGTTGATGCGCGTCAGGTCACTGAGGTCGCGGCCGCGATCGGTCACAAGATGCAGATAGGGGTGGACGCAAACCAGGGGTGGCGAGTTACTGTGATTGCGGATGCGCCCCTCTGGACTTTGGATCGAGCCAAACGTTTTTCCGATCTATGTGCCGATGCGGGGGTTGCGTGGTTGGAGGAGCCACTCCCAATGGACGCGTACGACGATCTGACGGCTCTCTCTGAGTACAGCAGAGTACCTATCGCGGGTGGAGAGCTGCACACCGGCGGCCTGGCGGAGCTCAGGATGATGATCCAAAGGCGCTGTTACCGCATTTTTCAGCCAGACGCGATCTTTGCGGGCGGCATTGCCCAGACCTTCGAAGTTGCCAAGCTTTGCCGGGAGCATGGTCTTTTGTATACCCCTCACACCTGGACCAATGGGATCGGGTTCGCAGTGAATCTGCAACTTATGGCGGCGAGTTCTTTTGCCACACAGAAGGAGATGGAATACCCGTTTTCTCCACCCGGATGGACGGTCGAGGCGCGAGACGGCATTCTTGAGGCACCTTTCTTCCACGCTCAGGGGACCCTCGAGACACCCAACAAACCAGGTCTGGGATTCGAAATCAATCGGAGAGCCTTGAAAAAATTCGGCACTCGCTTCTTTGTGATGGACCGGAAACGCCTTATCTGGTTCTCGCTTCGCACACGGGGGATTGCCGTATCAAAAGAGATCGACCGGGTCAGGAACACGAGGCGGATGACCGATCAGATTTCTTGATCATGTGTGAATTCGAACCGCAAGAAGAGACAGCTCGTGTGAAACGGGTGCCAAAGTCCTCGTTCTCTCCCTCCCGACAACGGCTGTTCCTGAGTCCGCACGGCGGAGGGTTGGTCACGTGTGACATCCCCATGAGAGAGAACCATCCCATTGTCGGGAGGGGCCATATTGTCCACGTGGAACATTCTTGGCTGAGAGCGATTGGTGGTGCCGCAAGTGGGGGAAGAGCAGACCAGAAGGTCTGCTCTTCAATTAAAGTTGTTCTGAAACGAGTCGAGCCATATGGAGTGAACACCGCTTATCATGAAGTGATACTAATTACTCAGCTTCCGGTATCCAATACCTTGGACCTTGGTATCCGATCCGAGTATGCGGTCGATTTCGTCCGCGTCCGATTCCATCACGTACGGAATGCCTGAAATTTCGGCTGCGTCTCGCGTCAAAGCCACAAGGTCACCACGATCCACGTAGTTGAGCGCAAACTTCCTCGCCCCTGCCATCAACTGTTGCAGCCCTTGACGCAACCGATCCACATAGGAATAGACGCCTATCGCACCGGCGGGAATCTTTGTGAAATCGCCACCGAAACGATCCTTCAATTGCGCACCGACCGCAAAGAGGCTAAGATACGCGTCTTCGGGATTCTTTCCGTTTTCGAGGGCTTTCTTCCCCTGGTTCTTTGCCACCATTCCCGCGGTAAGGATGGCTCTCCCGAGACACACGGCCTTGACATAGGGAGCGCCCAGAGCTATGGCCTTGAACAGGTGGTCCTCGAGAGAAAAGCCCCCTGCCATTGCGATGGGAGGCACATATTCCCCTTGAGCCGCGAGGCGCTCACACATCTGATAGGTGAGGCACTGTAGATACACGGTGGGTATCCCCCACTCGTTCATCATCCGCCAAGGGCTCATCCCTGTACCGCCTCCTGCTCCGTCGATGGTGAGGAGGTCTATCTTCGCTCGAGAGGAGAATTTCAGGGCCCTTGCAAGGTCTGCCGGCCGATACGCGCCCGTTTTGAGGGTGACGTACTTCGCTCCCAGACTCCGGAGGTGTTCCACAGCCGCGTAGAAGGCTTCCTCATCCACCATACCGAGACGGGAATGACGCTCAAATTTGTCTATTGCACCCATTTCGAAGGATTTTTGGGCCACGGGGTTGTGTGGATCAGGCAGCACTATGTACCCGCGTTCCCTGAGTTGTTTGGCACGATCGAGGGTCTCAAGTTGGACTTCGCCACCGATATCCTTGGCTCCCTGACCCCATTTGAGTTCGAATATCTCTATTCCGAGCTTTTCGATGACATATTCCGGAACCTCCAACTTGGTATCTTCCACGTTGGCTTGGATGACTATCCCTCCGGTTCCGTCGAACCACTGCCGATGTGCGCTGACCCGCCGTTCCATTTCCGGGGATTTGACTACTCTGCCGTTCTGGAATTCCGCATTCGGGTCCATTCCGCAGACGTTTTCGCCGGCAATGACCATGATACCGGATATGGCCGCTCCAATGGCCACTTCGTCCCAGTTCACCCTGGCAACATCGGTGGAACCTACGGCACCGGTGAACACGGGAAACGAGAGTTTGATACTTCCGTCAGCACCCAGAGCCGTGGCACAATCGACCGCGGGAAACGTGGCCACATCCGGATCCGGTGCGACGCCTACGGCTCCCACACAGGTTCCCTGAATATTGAAATGGGAGTAGTCGATAGGATAATCCTTGTCGGCACCTGCGGTCACTTTTCCAAACGGCTGTGGATAGATCGTTTCGCGACCCCGTATTGCCGATCGTCCTATTTCACAGGTGCCAGGGCATCCATCGAGACAGGTCACACAGATTCCCGAGATCGGAGCCGCTTGGACGCGTGTCCTGGTTTTCGTCGCATCGCTTCGGTTAGGTCTACTGAAGGTCATGACAATTCTCCTCTTTTTGCTGGTGGAGCCGCGACAAGACAGCCCAGTCTCACGGATCGGAGCGGGGAAGCTCATCACGAAGAAATAAGCAGTCTCGACAGGTCCGACAAGAGATTTTAGTTATACTGACGTTGTTGTCAATCAAACTTATTCTATCCTTTCAAAAACGAGCTGAACTAATTCCTGTGCTCTAAAGTTTAGTTATACTAATTCACTTCCCCTTCTCTCCTCTTGAGAACTGCCCTTGGTCAACACACTGCCATGGGATGAACTGCGCGAGAACCCCGACAACAAGGTCGATCTCCCCGAAATGGCGAGTCAAGACAGAGTTCAGCGCCCGCAAGACGAACTCACCTCGATATCGGCTTTTGTGAGAACCGATCCAGGCAGCCGCGAGATTTGGTTGCGGCTCGCAACCGCTTTTTGCTATTGATAGGTGCGGAATACGACGTGCGTTGACGCTTTAGCACGACCGACCCAGGGTGGGTCCTTTCTCTTCAAGTTGCCGAATGCCCGCGGGGTACCATGTCATGAACCAGAGTCGCTCTTTGTCTTCGGCCTCATCCCCGGACCCAATAGCTCTCCTTCCCGACAGTCTCAGACTGCTCCTGGCAGACACGGAGGCCTTCCGAGAATACAACACCGGAGACCTCGTTGTCGGTCCGGAGAATTGGGATGAACGCATTCGATTCATCATATCCGGCGAGCTCAGCCTCGTACTGAGAGACGATGAAGGGGAAAAGCTGTCGGTGGATCAGTTCGGAGTCGGGGACATCTTCGGCGAAATCCCTTTCTTCACAGGGAGTCCTTGGCCTTCAGATTCGGAACTCGTGGCAGAAGGTTCCTGCCGCGTCCTGATTATAACTCCGGAGTATTTTGAACAGCTTCTCAAGGAAGATCCCTCATTTACCGTCCCGCTCGTCAGAAAGCTCGCCCGCCGCGTCATCAGCCTCCAGCGGGCAGTGTTCAAGGGGGTGCTCAAGAAGAGGGCTCTCAAGAACCTCATCAGCCGGCAGGAACACGTATTTCCTGATTATATGATGGGTGATTTCTATCGTCGCAAGATAGCGGCGAGAGTGGAAGAGCTTTCCCAGTCGGATGCGCCGTTGCTCATCATTGGAGAGAGCGGCGTCGGGAAAGAGGGGGTGGCCCATTCCATATACCGAAAGAGCCATCACTGCAAAGAAGTCTTCCTGCAGACCGATATCCGCAAACTCCTGGAAGAGAGCTATCTTGAGGGTGTGCGCTCAGAGCTCCCCGGCACCGACAGCGAACTTACCTCCCGGCAGGAACGCGTCTTTTTCGGCGCCGAGCAACCGGGTCGCGGCGGATCACTGAGAAAGGAGCCCGGGTACTTCGAATTGACTGAAGGAGGAACGCTTCTGGTCAGGGGAGTCGAACACCTCACCCGTACGATGCAGATGAAACTCCTGGAGGCCCTCGTGACCGAGACCTTTCGTCGTCAAGGCGGGGTCACACTTCAAAAGGCCAAGGTCAGATTCATTGCGACGACCCGTCTACATCCTGACGATATCTCATTGGAGAGACACCCGTTACTGTTTGCCCTTCTCGACCAGGCCATAGTCATTCCGCCCCTGCGGACACGCCGAAAAGAAATACCTAACCTCATAGAGCGGTATATTAAGAAGTACTCGCAGGAACTCCGGGGGGAGACGCTTCACCTGCCCGATGAGACACTGAAAGCACTCGTGAATCATGCGTGGCCGGGAAACGAATTCGAACTCGCCACCACCCTCAAGCGCGCCATACTGGTGTCCGAAGACTCGATAATCAGGCCCAGAGACATCTATTTTGACTTGAGACGGGTAGAAGGACAAGGCAGGTTCAACTTGCTCAGGTTGAGAATCGTCAAGCAGATGCTTCTCAGTCCCTTATATCCCGCGGTGCTGCAGAGTGCAGCCACCCCTTTCTTCTTCATACTATTGGCTTTCCTCTTTCTTGGGCCTCAGGATCCGCTCAGGAACCCCGCAGCCCTCTTTGGATGGGCCCTGGGTTGGCCGATTCTTATTCTGGGGGCGTTCTTCTGCGCACGCGCCTGGTGTGCCATTTGCCCTATCGGAACCATTGGCAAGCTCGCCAAGAAGGTCATCTCCCTGGAACGCCCGTTTCCTGAAAGTCTACGGAACCACAGTGATTTCCTCATTGCTGGTGCCGTTCTCTTCATCATCTGGTTCGAAACCGCCACAGGGCTGCGAAACTATCCTGCCGCGCTGGGAGTGTTGCTCCTCGTCATGCTGTGTTCTGCGGTACTTGTGGCAATTGTCTTTGAACGTCAGTCCTGGTGTCTATACCTGTGCGGGCTTGGGGGGATGATCGGCGTACTTGCAAAGACCTCACTTATCGAGCTGCGAGCCAACCGAAATGTCTGCATGGCACAGTGTTCCAGCAACCTATGTTTTGCCGGGACAGACACTCGTGAGGGCTGTCCTTTCGGCCAATCCGGACCAAGACTTGACACGAATCGTCTCTGCAAGCTTTGCGGCACCTGCGTCAAGAACTGCCCTCACGGTGCAATTAACCTCAATGTCAGGATACCGGGCCAGGAACTCAGCCAAATACGTCAAGGAAAGGCCGGCACCGCCTTTCTCGTGGTGGGTTTGATAGGTGGCTTGTTCAGCGAACTTGCAAGCAAGAGCGTGTTCTATGAAATGGTGTCTGCCGCATGGCCGTTGCCGGAAGTGGTTGAGTTCACGCTGTTTTTCATCTGTTTGGTAGCCCTGGTGAACCTCATGATGGTAGTGTCAGCCTTCTGGTCAAGTCGTATTTACAAAGACACGTTTCAAGCCAACTACTCGCGCTACGGCATGGCTTTGCTGCCTCTCACCCTTGCCGCGTTCATGGCCTTTCACCTGTACTATCTCATCAATCTGGGTGTGCAGCTTCCGATTCTTCTGAGCCATAATTTTGATTTTGAACTTCTTCGGAGTCTCATTATCACAGTGCCGGCTCACGTGACCCACTGGTTTCAGCGAATTGTCATCGTGATCGGACTGGCGTGGAGTCTTGCAGTAATCTATTCCCTCGGCAGAGCCAATCACCCGGACCGCATCAAGGCGCTCATGGGCATGGCCCCTCACATGCTTTTGGCCATTGTATTGGCGTATTTGCTCTTAAAGGCACTTGCTTCGTTTTTCTACACGCAGTAGACTTGAAAACTGTGGGTCGGGAGGAGACATGGTGAAAGAGAAGATCGAACTCTATCTAGGCGATATCACTAAACTTGAAGTGGATGCGATCGTCAACGCGGCGAACAGGACCCTTCTTGGAGGCGGTGGCGTAGACGGAGCCATCCACAGAGCTGCGGGTCCAAATCTGCTGACCGAATGTAAGACTCTCGGAGGATGCGAAACCGGCGACGCAAAGATCACGAGAGGATATGATCTTCCTGCCCGTTTCGTGATTCATACGGTAGGCCCCATCTACAGAGGAGGCGTGTCCGGCGAGCCGAAGCAGTTGGAAAGCTGCTATCGAAGATGTCTCCAGGTCGCCGCGGATCACGGGGTAAAATCTATTGCGTTCCCCTCCATAAGCACCGGCGCGTTCGGATACCCAATTCAGGACGCGTCCCGCATTGCTGTCAACACGGTGGTGTCCGAATTGGAGAGGTTGCCCGGCATAGACCGAGTCGTGTTCGCACTCTTTGGAGAAAAAGATCTGAACGTATACAAGAAAGAACTCGCACTTCGGAAGGCTGGATAATGGCCGACTCATTATCCTCCGCCCTAGTACCTTGTCCTACATGCGGCAGCAAAGACATCACGCTGAGGGAAATCCGGAGCATACAGGTGTACTTCCGTCAGAGATCGGGTCCTCCGCCGTCAGGCGAGTCTTTCTACCATGTGCTCTACCACTCCGGGGAAGGTTGTCTGTACGAGACCCGATCAGAAACGCTCTACCAACAGGACGTCCAAGCACTCTGCCATGCATGCGGCCTGAAATGGATACTCACGGATACCAAGAGTGTCGGCGATCTGAAATGCTTCCACGATTCCGGGGAACCCCCCGTGGAGTCACGGATACCCGAAAGTTCTCAGAAGCGAAAGATTAAAGCCGTTGACGTGGTTAAGGACATTCAGAGGGGCGTCTCCGACCCCGAGCTGATGAAGAGATACGACGTGACCTCCAAACAGCTCGAACTCCTTCTTCAGAAGCTACTTAACAAAGGCTTGGTGACCCAGCAACAGCTAGACGACAGACTGAGCCTGGCAGATACTACCGTCACCAAAGCTTTTGTAGACACTCAGAAGTCGGTAGAAGAACTCGACGAGGATTACCCGGGTAGACCAAGCACGAGCAGAAGCTTTCGCGTTTTTCCTCATCCGCTGGCCCCCGCCAAGAAACAAGCGTCTTCACAGCCGAGAAAGACCATCCGTACCCACGATATTGTGAACGACTTGGAAGCAGGGGTCGATGATTCCGCTTTGATGGACAAATATGGACTGTCCCCCCAACAGCTCGAGTTGATATTCAAGAAGCTGCTCGATGCCGGGCTCATAACCGTCGAGCAGCTCTACGGACGCACCAGTATCTCAGGCACGGCCATCACCAAAGCGTTTGTCGACGTGTATCAGTCTTTGGCGGAGTTGGACGACTGAGAGCGCTCGCTCTCAGTAATCGAGATTGACCACATTCAGAGCGTTCCTTTCGATGAACTCACGTCTCGGTTCCACCTGATCTCCCATCAGAGTGGAGAATATCTCATTGGCTTTCACTGCGTCTTCTACCGTCACTTGCAGGACTTTTCTGTTTTCGGGATTCATCGTGGTCTCCCAGAGCTGCTCCGCATTCATTTCGCCAAGACCTTTGTACCGCTGAATCGCGAGTTTCTTGCGACCATGCTCCATGATCACGTCAACGAGACGCGTGAAGGACGGAATCTCGATAACATGATCATCGAGTCTGAGCGCGAAAGGCGGTTCTCCCAGCACCTGCATCCTGTTGCTGATCGCGACGACCTCACCGAATGACGGTGATTCGCTCATGCTGAGGTCCAGAACGGTGTGACGCACAAGGCCGCTGAGCATTGTCTTGACTCTGATCAGATACTTTGAACTCTCCTCATCCCGCTCAACTGCCCCTTGGACCAGCTCGATGTTCGGGTGATTACGCGTAAGCCGCTGTTTGACCCGCTCCAGCAGATCCTTGGCCCGCGCGGCATCTCCTAGCACTTCCTGGTCGAGCCCCTCCAACACGAAGGTTTTGATGACGGTCTTGTCCATATTCTTCTGCTCAAATACGTCGAGAATTCGTTCCCTTCGCAAGAGGTTCTTGATTACATTGGCTAGGGTGGTGCCTTCGATCGACCCGGCCTCCCCCATCTCGATACGGGCCTTGTCTATGCCGTTGCGCAGAATCTGTTCGTCGAGTTCGCGTTCGTCCTTGACGTACATCTCGTGTTTACCCTGTTTCACTTTGAAAAGGGGCGGCTGCGCGAAATAAAGATAGCCCCTGTTGATCACCTCGACCATCCATCGGAAGAAAAAGGTCAACAGAAGCGTTCTTATGTGTGATCCATCCACGTCTGCATCTGTCATGATGATGATCTTGTGGTAACGGAGTTTGGAAATGTCGAAATCATCGCCTCCGATTCCTGTTCCCAGAGCCGTGATCAGGATTCGAATCTCCTGGCTCTGGATGACCTTGTCGAAGCGCGCTTTCTCCACATTCAGAATTTTCCCTTTGAGTGGCAGTACGGCCTGCGTCCGTCGGTCTCGTCCTTGTTTTGCGGAGCCTCCCGCGGATTCCCCCTCGACGATGAACAGCTCTGACAAGGCGGGGTCTTTCTCCTGGCAATCGGCGAGCTTTCCCGGAAGGGCAGCGCTTTCCAGCGCGCTCTTTCTTCTCGTGAGTTCTCTCGCTTTTCGAGCGGCTTCTCTGGCTCTGCCGGCTTCCATGGCTTTGCCGACAATCCACCGGGCAATCTGCGGATTCTCTTCGAGAAACTCGGCGAGTCTCTCATTGAGCAGTTGTTCCACAATGCCCTTCACATTCTGGTTGCCAAGCTTCGATTTGGTTTGGCTGTCAAACTGAGGATTTGGTATCCGTACGCTCAAGACCGCGGTAAGCCCTTCCCGAAGATCGTCTCCGGTAATAGTCGGCTGGTTCTTGCCGTTCTTGACGATGCCGCTGGTCGTCGCATACCCATTAATCGTCCTCGTAAGCGCGGCTCTGAATCCGGAAAGATGGGTTCCCCCCTCGAAGGTATTGATGTTGTTGCAGTAAGTGAATATCGTCTCCGAGTACCCGTCATTGTACTGCATCGCGCATTCAATCACCGCGTCGTCTTTCTCGCCGTAGATATAGATCGGTTTTGCGTCAAAGGTCTTCTTCGCTCTGTTGAGGTGCTCCACGAACGAGACGATTCCGCCTTCGTACTGGAACACCTTGGGAGGCTTCTGATGTCGTTCATCCTCAAGGGTTATTTTGAGGCCCTTGTTGAGGAAGGCGAGCTCTCGCAACCTCGCACCGATTACCTCGTAGTTGAGTTCGATCTCTCCAAAAACTTCCGAATCGGGCACGAAGGTGACCTTGGTCCCTCTACGCTTGGTGGTCCCTATCACCTCCAGCTCCGAGACCTTCTTTCCGCGCGCGTAGGTCTGCCGAAAGACCTGTCCTTCTCTCCTGATTTCAAGTTTGAGAAACCCCGACAACGCATTAACCACCGAGACTCCCACGCCATGTAGCCCGCCGGATACTTTGTAGGATCCGCTGTTGAACTTGCCACCAGCGTGAAGAGTGGTCATCACTACTTCCGCGGCGGGGATCTTTTCTGTCGGGTGGAGGTCGGTAGGAATGCCGCGGCCGTCATCGTCCACGGTCACCGAGGAATCAAGATGTATGATGACTCCGATCTCGTGGCAGTACCCCGCGAGGGCCTCATCCACCGAGTTATCCACGACCTCCCATACCAGTTGGTGGAGTCCTTCGGAGCTTGTGTTCCCGATGTACATACCGGGGGTATTGCGGACCGCTTCCAGACCTTCGAGAACCCGGATATGTTCTGCTCCGTAACTTGAATCGGACTGGGGCCTGTCTTGTTCTTCCGTGGTCGTTTCAATCATTCTCTTTGCTCTTCATCGGCATCACAAGGCTGAAATACTCCTTGCCGCCGTCAGGATGAATCATGATGGGGGTGTTTGCCGGCGAGAACTCCAGACGTACATACTCGGTGTCCGTCACGTTAAGGGCTTCCAGGAGATAGGCTGCGTTGGCAATGGTCGAAAAACCTTCTCCTTCATATTCCACAGAAGCCACATCCCTCGCTGTTCCCAGATCCGGGTGCGACGCTACGACTTCGAGACGTCCGGGGCTGAAATCCAGTGTCACTCCCTTATTTCTCTCAGAGGTCAGAGTTGCCGCCCGCCTAACGGTCTGTATGAGGTTGAGGCGATTTGCTTTGATCACCTTATCTATTTGCTTCGGAAGTTTCGCAGAGTAGTTGGGATAGTCCGCGTCCACAAGACGCGCGGTCATGCACAGAGATTCCGCGGTCATCACAAGGTTCTTTTCATCAAAACCAACGGAGATCTCGCCCTTGATCCCTTCCAAGATCCTTCGGAGGTCGGTCAGATTTCGCCGCGGGATCAGCTTCCTCGTTTCCAAGGCAAGGCCCACCTCTTCGGTAATCATGGCCAGTCGATGTCCGTCCGCGGCAACCAGTCGAGTCTTCTCCCCAGCGTTTTCAAAGAGCACGGAATTAATGCTTATTCTCGATTCGTCCGTCGAGGATGCGAACACGGTCTTCTCGATGAGCAACAGGAGACTTGCGGCAGGCATCGACGCCATTTCCACCCCCTCGAAAGAGGGCCACAAAGGATAATCGGATCCGTCCATAACCGACAACTTGAACTTGCTTTCCCCTGCTTCTATCTTGAGACGTCCTGATTCCTCGAGTTCAATGCTGACGGATGGAGACTGCAGTTCTCTGCAGATCTCAAAAAACTTACGCCCGGGCACGGCCAGTCTGCCAGGGGACCTTACTTCACACTCGTGGGTTATCTTCAAACCAACCTGCAGATCCGTGCCGGTAACGGACACAAGCGAGCCGGTGGTTTCCACCAGCACATGAGACAGGATCGGCAGAGGCGATTTCCTTTCCGTAAGGGGCACCGTCTTCGAGAGAGAATCCATCAGATGTTCGCGCGATATTTCCAAGAGCATGTGTCTCGTCTCCTAGTAATAGAAGTTAAAGAATTAAAAAAAGCAGCAGCCGTAGGGCCTGTTGATTTGTTGAAAAGAGCCTCAAAACAACTCCCCTTGCCCGTTTGGACTGTTCAAGAAACGGTTGACATGATGGTCGCCGAAATGTTCGCACACGTGGGGAACGTCCCCATCCTCAATTTCTCGACAGGTTGTCAACAGCCTTATCTACAGGTTGTTCACGACCTCAAATCCCTTTTCAGAGCATCAAGTATGTTGGAAAGCGAGTGATCCGCTTCCACAGCTTTTTCGATCTTCTTGGCCGCATGGATGACCGTAGCATGGTTTCTCCCCCCGAAGGCCGCACCGATGTCCGGGTATGACAGTTCGGTCAGCTCTCGAGCCAAACACATGCCGATTTGCCGGGGAAAGGCAAACATCCTCTGTTTCTTCTTTGACTTGATGTCTGCCGGCTTGACGTTGAAGGTCTTGCTCACCGCCGCAATGATGTCGTTTACCGTAATGACCTTCGCAGGCCTGCTCAGCTTATCAGCAAAGCAGGCTCGGGCAAGCTCCATGGAGATGGGCTTCCCCTGAAACGCGCTGATCGCCGTCAAGCGTACCAGGGAGCCGACCAACACACGCGTGTTGGAATCGCAATTCTCGGCCAGAAAATAGGCTACCTCATCGGGAAGGTTCACCGAGTCTTCTGACGCCTTCTTCTTGAGAATGGCGACCTTGGTTTCCAGGTCCGGCGTCCCCATGCTCTCCACGAGGCCGCAACTGAATCTGGAGATGAGCCGTTCTTCCAGATCGGAGATCTGGCTTGGATGCTTGTCCGAAGTCAAGACGACTTGCTTGCTCGTGTCATATATGGCGTTGAACGTGTGAAAGAATTCCTCTTGAGTCCCTTCCTTTCCTGCAATAAACTGAATATCGTCGATAAGTAAGACATCCACGTTTCGATATTTGTTCCTGAAATCATCCATCTTGGCGTGCCGAATCGAATAGATCATCTCATTCGTGAATTCTTCGGATGTGCAAAACGAGACTCGAGCCCGCTTGTTCCTCGCCAGGACCGTGTATCCGATGGCATTCATAAGGTGTGTTTTTCCAAGCCCCACTCCCGCGTAGAGGAACAACGGATTATAACTTCCCGTTTTTTCCGCAACGCAGAGAGCGGCTGCCCGGGCGAATTGGTTACACCCTCCTTCCACGAAGCTGTCAAACGTGTAGCGCGGATTGAGACGCCTGGTCAAAGCTATTTCGCAGGTGGTCGCCTCGGACGGGCATGGGGAGAGTGCTGATTCGGCGGGCTCATCGAGGAGCGAGGGGTCATAGTCGTTGCGCGCGGTCAGGTGGACCCGGAATGACGAACCGGTCTTCTCCTTGAGTGCCTCCTCAATGATTTCAAGATAGTTGTCTTTGATCCAGGTGATGAAGAAGCTGTTGGGGACCGAGAAAGTGATCTCGTCCGCATCGATCTGTTCACAGACCATGGGTTCGAACCAGGTGGACATAATGTGATCGTTCACCTTGGTCCGAAGCAGGGCCAAACAATCTTTCCAGGTGCTGTTCATGGTTAAAAAAAGTAATATTATAAATAGGATAAATCCCCAAGAAGCTACCACGAACGGACACAGAGTTCAAGAGAAATCTTCCCGGCAACCAAGGAGCTCTACCAGGCCGTTGAGCTCTTCTCGCGAATGGAAGCTGATTTCCACCTTGCCGCCATTGCCTGATGAGAAGCGGATTCTCACTCTGGTGCCCAAGTGTCCGGAGAGGCTGGTCTCCAATTCCCTCAATTCGGGATCCGTCCGTCCTTCGCGAGGTTGCGAGCGCTCCTGTTTGAGCTTCCAGTTCTGGACGATCTTCTCGATGTCCCGCACAGAGAGTTTGTTCCGTGTAATCTTTCGGGAAAGCACCAATTGAGTGTGGATGTCATCAATTGCCAAGAGGGTTCGCGCATGCCCCATGGACAGGCGATCCTGTCTGAGGTCTTCCTTGATCGGGTCTGGAAGCTTGAGCAGTCTGAGATGGTTAGTGACGCTGGTTCGGTCCTTACCGATCCTCGTTGCCAGGCTCTCATGGGTATACTGAAATTTGTGTATGAGGGTGTCATAGGCTTCGGCGGTATCAATCGCGTTAAGGTTTTCTCGCTGAAGATTCTCGATGAGTGCAACCTCCAGAGATTCCGAGTCGGACATCTCTCTCACTATCACCGGAATCGAGTTAAATCCCGCCATGGCAGCGGCTCTCCAACGACGTTCCCCGGCGACTATCTCATAGGTGCCGCGCGGAGAGGACCTCACTATGAGCGGCTGGATCACACCCATTTCTCGTATCGAGTTGGACAGATCGCACAGAGACTCCTCTTCAAAGACTCTGCGAGGCTGATATTGATTTGGTTCAAGAGAATCGATGGGAACGTCTTTCACGCTGCGTTCCGACAGGGGAGTGCTCTCGTCGAACGGAATGAGCGCATCGAGTCCTTGACCCAAAGCGGTTCGTTTCTTAGGCGTTTCGGTGAGGCTCAGCATCGATCATCTCCTTGCACAACGAGAGGTAGCTGACCGCCCCCCTTGATGTGATGTCGTATAATATCACTGGCTTTCCGAAGCTTGGGGATTCGGAAAGCTTGACGTTTCTCGGAATGATGGTCTTGAAGACTTGATTGGCAAAGTGCTTTCTCACGTCTTCCACCACCTGATGGCTCAAGTTGTTCCGTGGATCGAACATGGTAAGGAGAAACCCCTCGATTTTCAACTGGGGATTCATAGAGGCCTGTACGCGGCGTATGGTGCTCAACAAATTTCCCACCCCTTCAAGGGCGTAGTACTCACACTGAATAGGAATGAGGGTGGTGTCGGAAGCCACCAGAGCGTTCAACGTGAGAAATCCCAAAGAGGGTGGACAGTCGACCAATATGTAATCATATCGGCCTTTTAGCAATGAGAGCACCTCGGAAAGAAGCCTTTCCCGTGATCCCACCGATACGAGCTCTACTTCCGCACCATAGAGGTCCCTGGACGAGGGAAGGATATGGAGATATTCGAGCTGAGTCTTCCGTATGGTTCGGTCGCCGGCCTTATCCGAAATGAGAAGGTCGTAGATGGAGGGCTCTCCTCGTGAGAGCCGAACACCCAAGCCGCTCGAGGCATTCGCCTGGGGATCGATATCCACGAGTAGGGTTCGTTTCTCGGAAAGAGCCAGACATGATGCCAAGTTCACGGCAGTGGTAGTCTTTCCCACGCCGCCTTTTTGATTCGCTACGCAGATTACGCGTCCCATGGTATCCCAGTCCACAATATATTGTGTTGATTGGTGCCGGCACCCTATTAGCACAAACAAGGTCTTGTGCAAAAGAAAAATTCCATTTTACGAAAAAAAAGCCTTGCTCCTGTGACGAAAACGGGCCCCCGCGATCAGGAGGCCCTCTTCCGATAGACTGTTACGATGCGCTCTCTATCCGAAAAAGGGATGCGTCCTTCCCATCGGTCAGCTTGTTCGAGGGTGTTCAGGGTGAGGGCCGCGTTCTTTGCGGAAGGACCTCCCATGCAGATCATACCGCCTCCCGAGCCAAGGAGCAGGGCGAGCGATTGCAGAGTTCCCGCATCCGACGAGAAAGCCCTCGAAACCACATAGTCATAAACGGGTGGACGGGGGCTCTGGAGGACACTACCCAGACTTTGATTGAGAAATCGGACACTCTTGAGATTGAGGCTTGCCACAAGATGTTTCAGAAATACGATTTTTCGTGGATTGCGATCCAAGACGGTCAACGATATGGCCGGGTCGGCCTCGGCCAAGACGACTCCAGGAAAACCCCCACCACTCCCAACATCGAGAAGGGTGAGTGATGTTCCACGTGGAACAACCTTGAAGACGGTGAGAGAATCGAGGAAGTGGAACAAGGCTATCTCCCTCATCCCTTTCATCGAGGTCAAACCTGCCCTTTCCCTCCATTTAACGAGCATATTCAGGTGAGTGCGTATATTGTCTACAGCGTCACGGCTAATGTCGACACCAAGGACTCGGCTTCCGCTAATAATAATATGTAATGCCTGAGAAAGTTCGGAATCCATGGCGCTTCAAAGCGGTACACAAGTTGAATCCTCGATCCAGGAGAGATAATCGGGTAATCCCTGCGCAATATCAATAGCCACGACCTCGGGGACTTCATAAGGGTGCATCGACTTCACTGCCAGGCTCAGCCGGGAAAACAGTGACTGCCTCGTCTTCATGATCATGAGGTGCTCGGCTTCTTCGCAAAGCTCGCCCTTCCAACGGTACACGGATTTCACCTGAGGCACGATGTTCACGCACGCTACCAGACCCTGCTGGACCAGACTTCTCGCCATTTCCAGAGCCGTATCGGGATTATCTATAGTGACGAAGCAGACGAGACATTGGGTCATGATTACTCCATATTGTGCTTTTTTGTTGACAAACCACAACACCTTGTGTATCGTGCCCCCCAGTTCAAAAGGCTACCGGCGATCGACAGCTCGTTCGGTGGAACGGGATACTACACCCTTTTCACAGTATACTCAACTCCAACGGACAGGGATCCTGATTAGTAAACCTGAATCCCGTGCACACTACTGATGAATGTTGGGGCGGTCGAACCCTGCAATTATGGGAAACCATTGAATTTGCTCGACAGAAGGGAGCTGGGCAGTGTTCAAGGTGGGAGATGTCGTTGTATATCCAATTCATGGGGTCGCGCGAATCACCGAAATCAAGACCGAGAAGATCGGGGGCGCCGACCAATTATGCTACATTCTGGAAACCGAGGTCAACACGGGTGTGAGGCCACTGATCAAACTTCCGGTCGACAAGGTGGAGTCAAACCGCGTACGCAAGATTCTCGAGGAAGAAGAGATCCCGGAAGTGATCGAAATCCTCCAGAACCGGGCTATCAAGACCGACTCCCAAACATGGAACAGAAGGCACCGCGAATATCAGGAGAAGATGAGAACCGGGAGTATCTTCAAAGCTGCCGAGGTGTACAGGGATTTATGTCTCCTAAAGGCGACCAAGGATCTGTCCCATGGTGAGAGGCGTCTGTTCGATCAGGCGAAGAATCTGCTGATCAAGGAGCTTGCCATCGCCAAGAAGACTGACGAGAAGGAGATCGAGCGTACCTTGAACAATATTTTTCGTAAATAATGACACATGTGCCGGAATTCTCTCCACATTGTCATCCTTCCTTCTCCTCATCCGAACGTGGAAAGGATTGCACCCCTTGCCCGGTAGGATCTTCAAGGTTGTGTTGCTATGCTTCTGTACGGCTATGGGTGGACTCGGCGGCTTGCTGTGGAATGACGGGACCGCGTGGTTCCTGACATTGACTTCCTTGTCAGGGATTGGAGCCGGAGCGATTCTCTTGGCCTTTCTGCGCGTACTCTCCCGTGCGGACACATGGCAAATGATCGGGGGGGGCGGTGGAGCAATTCTTGGCACTGTGCTCGGCATTCTGGTGAGCATCGGCGTCGGACCTTTGCTGAAACACTGGAACCTCGCAGACTTCTTCCAAGCATCGACGGTACTGACATGTCTATTCATGGGGACAGGTATCGGTGCACAGAGGGGGAAAGAGCTTGCGGGAGCCTTTTCGCCGGGATCCATGAGCAAAACCGTCACCGGAATACTCGATACTTCAGTCATCATCGACGGCAGGATAGCGGACATTTGCGAGACGGGCTTCATAGCTGGAGACCTGGTAATTCCTCAGTTTGTGCTCAAAGAGCTTCAGATGATAGCGGACTCCGGGGAAGCCACCAAGCGCACCCGAGGACGCAGGGGTCTGGATATACTGAACAAAATCCGGAAGCAATCGTACGTGGACATAGTTATAGATGATTCCGATTACCCCTCGATACGCGAAGTAGATCAGAAACTGATCACCCTGGCGAAGGAGAAGGGGTTGCCGATTCTTACCAATGACTTCAATCTGAACAAAGTAGCGGAAGTGCACTCGATTCATGTGTTGAACATAAACAGACTCGCAAATGCGCTCAAACCGATAGTGCTGCCTGGAGAAAATATGAGGGTGCCTATTCTCAAAGAAGGGAAAGAACCGGGTCAGGGAGTGGCGTACCTCGATGACGGTACCATGGTGGTAGTGGAAAACGGCAAGCGCTGTACAGGCAAGACAGTAGAAGTGGTGGTCACCAGCGTGCTACAAACAACTGCGGGACGGATGATCTTCGCAGCGATCAAGTAGACACATCGTTCGTGTGGAAATCCCCCGAACCCTCACCTCGAATGCCCAACCCGTAATATCTCCACGGTGGACAAAGCCCCCAAAGGCATGTAAAAAATAGTCCCGCAAGTTGAGAATCCCGAGCGGAGAGATGCAAGCAGTACAAGAGTTCTTCAGATCCGTGACATGGGTGAACCTTCTCGACATAATCATCCTGTCGTGCCTGATCTATTACCCGTTGACCTGGTTTGCCTGGACGAGGGCAGTACAAATACTGGTTACCCTCATGGTGATAGGCTTGGCGTACTTTGGGGCTATCAGAGCAGGTCTGATCTTGACCTCCTATCTTTTCCAGTACTTGTGGGCTGCACTGATCGTATTGCTGGTGATAGTGTTCCGACCTGAAATCAGGGAGATGTTTGACAGGGCCGCACCGATAAGGCTCTTAACGGGAAGACGGCGCACTGAGTCCGATTCGAGTCAGGTGGAAGAAATGGCACGAGCGGTCATGGAGCTGGCCAGGACTCGTCTTGGAGCCCTCATCGTGTGCCAAAGACTTGATGGGTTGGTCAACCTGGCTTTGAGAGGAATCAAGCTGGACGCGATCGTATCAGCGGAAACCCTTCTCACGATCTTCCAGAAACAATCTCCTCTTCACGACGGAGCCGTGATCATCAAAGGGGACAGGATAGTCGAGGCAAGCAGTATTCTGCCTTTGTCCAGGGATGAAGGTCTCAGCTCGAAGTACGGTACACGACATCGAGCAGCACTGGGGATTTCAGAGCGATCCGACGCATTGGTGGTAGTGGTATCTGAAGAGCGAGGAGAAGTCTCTCTGGTCGAGCAGGGCCGCATCGTTCTTGTCAAGTCCCAGTCTGACTTAATAAAGGCGCTGGAAGACGGGCTTACCCAAAGACCGGCAGTGTTAAGCAGTTCTTCCCGAGGGATCTCAGGCTTTTTTTTGGGAAACCTCCACGTAAAGGGCCTCTCATTTGCGACCGCCATTGTTCTCTGGTTTGCCGTCGTGGGACCAAGGTGGGCGGAAGTGGGCATGTCAGTCCCCATTCAGTATGCAAATCTCCCCGCGGACATGGAGATAACCGGTCAATGGGTCGACAAGGTGGATGTAAGAGTCAAAGGGTCTGAATCCGCGCTCGCGAATCTGCAACCCGGGTCGGTACGGGCCGTGATCGATCTGACTCATCTTGTGCCGGGTCTCAACTATGTGAGAATATCGAACAGGAACTTGCTGGTACCGCCGGGAATCAGCATAAAGCAGATTCGCCCCTCGGACCTCCATCTCAAGATAGAGGCCAACAAGACGGAGACGTTCCTCGTGAAGGCGTCCCTGGTCGGAGAACCCCTGGTCCCACGGCAGATCAGTGTGACCCCCAACGCAGTGAAGATTAGGGGTCTGAAGGGCGAGCTGAAGAAAGTCGAAAGCGTCATCACAGACCCTGTGGATGGGACCACACTCCTTCAGAAGGGCAAGATCGTGGTTCCTGTGCGCGTAAGACCTGAAGGGCTCAGAATCGAAACGATACGCCCATCCGAGGTAACTGTTTCAGTAGGTTCCTCCATTGAATGATCAGTCGTTAAAGGCAAGATTCTGCACGAAGAGAACCGAAACGCTCACACGGGCTCTGACCCGCACGAAAAGGTGAAACCCGGATGGATGACCGCGATCGCCATTTGCTCAACGAGATACAATCGGCCTTCCCCGTAGAGGTGAGACCGTACAGGGCCCTCGGAAAAAAACTGGCCATGGATGAGCAAGAAGTGATGGACAGGATAGCCGGTCTCAGGCGAGAGGGGATTATACGCCGCCTGGGAGCGTCAATCAATTCCCGGCTTGTGGGTTTTGTGAGCACGCTTTGCACCGCGCAAGTCCCTGAAGACCGGTTCGACGAATTTGTGCGAGTGGTGAACTCATGCCCGGGGGTGACCCACAACTACAAGAGAAGACACCGAAACAACGTGTGGTTCACGCTTATTGCCGAATCCCAGCGAGAGAAGAAGCGTATTCTGGAGGAGCTCATCAAGAGTACCGGAATATCTATTCTCGAACTTCCGGCGACTCGAATTTTCAAGATAAGGGTGGATTTCCGGTTTTGAGGCGAACCCGCCGGCCATTCGGGACAAAACCCTTGTTGGTGACGCTGGTATTCTCTATGATGTACTGGAGACTCACACGGCAAGCCACGGAAAAGATCCGACGAAACCAGGAGAGACTGTCATGTTGCTGATCGACGCAGCGGGAAGAGGACGCCTGGAGTTGGTTGAATCGCTGCTTGACCAGGGCAGTGACGTCAATGCCAGAACCGCCAACGGATCAACGGCTCTGATGTGGGCCTCGGTGCGGGGGCATGTGGACGTAGTCGAGCTCCTACTGAGCAGGGGGGCCGACATCGACGCGCAAGACGGAGACGGCGGCACAGCCTTGATGGAGGCCTCATGGGAGGGGCACGTTGACGTAGTGAGGGTTCTGCTCGATAATGGAGCCAACGCTGACGCAAGAGACGTGTTGGACATGACTTCCCTCATCTGGGCTGCCAGAAAAGGCCATCTTGCCGTGGTCGAAGCATTGTTGGAGCACGGGGCTGACGGCGGGGCATGTGACATCATGGGCAAGACCGCGCTGATGTGGGCGACCGACCACGGACACGTATCCGTCAGAGACTTTCTCTTGGCTTACCTGGGTCGGCAATAGAGAACGACTTGAACCGGTCTGTTATCGGTAGGTGGCAGCCTTCGACCGGAAATAGGGGGTAGGACCGACTCGGATGACTTCTGCACCGCACAGTGTTTTCTGGGGGTTTTCAGCCACAACCGTACACCACGCACGAACCAGTGACTTACCCATACCTTACAAGCAGATAGGGGGATGAGCCCAATCGGACGTTATTTCGGAGCACCGTAATGCGTGAGCTCAGGGCTCGGCACGGGGAGGGGAGGTGATGCCAAATGCGATAGTGGTCAATTGGTCAGCCAATATCCGTCCTTCGAGAAAACCACTCTACCGCAACTTGACAATCCTTCGACAGAGGGAGCGAGTAATGGCATTCATGAAAATGTTGCTGCAGAATGAAACCTTAACACCTGGTCAGGAAAAAAGGTTAGGCCCTCACCTCGACGTGAGCAAATGGGATCGACTCCATTTCCACTTCGGATCCGATGCGCGTAGTATTGCCAGCCTCAATGTGAGAGTGTTGTTCGCCACTCCAATTCCGGGGACCTCTTGTGGGGCCATTCTGGCAGACAGTACCATCTGGTTCGAGGACACCGTCTCAGAGCGGGAATTCGCGCATACCGTGCCGGCAAATTTCAATGGCACCGGTTTTGTGCTGAGTGTACCCGTGGTGGCACCCTTGCTCTACGATGTCATTCTGAACAACCATGGAACGGCCGACCTGACAACACTCTACGTCGGGCTGATGGCGCAAGAAATCTAGAAATGGGAACAAATCCCTTCAGCAGCATATCAGCGAACTAGGGAGCCATTTGAACGAACCAGGGTGTCGATCCCGACGTTTCGCTGCGATATGGCACAATTATTGCTTTACCCTTCCGACAGCACCCGCAAGGAGGACGCCATGACTGCAGCTCTTGAAGTGGTGTTCGTCGGGTTGGCAGTGGTTTTGCCCTTCTTGACACTTGTCGGTTTGGGTCTCATGTGGCCCTGGGGTGAACCACCCGTCCACTAACTACAGGCTCTTCACATGAGAAGCGCAAGACATTCCCGTCTGAAGGCTTCTCATGCCTCCTCTGAGCCCTGGCGCTGAGAGAACCGATCGGGTTCCGCCCTCCCCACACGGCCTCCCCGATCGGTTCACTGTTTTCGAAGCCCCGCGCAGGCGCGGCGCGCTCCAGCGTATAGACGGAAGAATAGCCGAGAAATCCCACTGTGACCGTCAACAAGTTTTACAGAGTGTAAAAACCGTCGGGACCGCGTCGCTCGCAGCGGTCGACGGATCGCATGCTTCCCTTGAACCATTCAGGAGACTCTGAACGCACTACTTGCTTTCCGCCGGAGGGGAAGGAGGCGCGGCCGGAGCAGCCGGCTTCTCCGTGGTGGTCGGTGCAGCCGGAGGTTCACTCTTGGCCGCGGGTTCTGCTTTCGCTGGGGCCGGAACGGAAGGGGCCGCACCGGAGGTGTCCTTAGGAGGCTGTTCCGGAGTTGGTTGACCCACGTTCCCTTGTGGTGGCGCGGGTTCACTTTGGGTCCCGATGACGGACTTGTCCCCGGTGGAGAGTCTGCCGGCAGCAAAATACGACAGAACGATGGATGTGATCATGAAGACCACTGCCGCTCCTATGGTGATTTTGCTCAAAAAAGTGGCTGCTCCCGAAGGACCGAAGACCGTGCCTCCACCGCCTCCGCCGAAAACAGCGCCGATATCTGCGCCTTTGCCCGATTGCAGCAGTATGATAAGTATCAGTGCCAGGCACACTACCACGTGCACCACGAGAACCAAAACCGTAAACATTGTTACCTCTTAGATTTTTCTACGATATCCCTGAACGGATGATACCGAGGAAGTCCGCACTTGTCAAAGATGCGCCCCCTACCAGTGAACCGTCAATATCCTCACAAGCCATCAACTCGCGTGAGTTTGAAGGCTTCACGCTTCCCCCGTAGAGAATTCTCACCTCGGCAGCGAAAGATTTCCCATACAGATCTCCCAACTTGATCCTCAGCAAGGCATGTACCTCCTGAGCCTGTTCAGGAGTTGCCGTAAGGCCGGTCCCGATAGCCCAGACGGGTTCGTACGCGATGACAAACCTCTTCGGATCATGGGGAATAGTCCCGGCAAGTCCACTCTTGAGTTGTGTTTCGACCACCTCAAACGTGCGGCCTGACTGACGTTCCTCCAGACGCTCTCCCAGACAGAATATGGGGACAAGGTCACACTTCATCGCGGCGGTAATGCGTTTCTTGACCGTCGCG
Organism: Thermodesulfobacteriota bacterium; assembly: GCA_040755955.1. Lineage (GTDB taxonomy): Bacteria > Desulfobacterota > Desulfomonilia > Desulfomonilales > Desulfomonilaceae > JBFMAA01. The sequence goes on along the minus strand of JBFMAA010000013.1, from coordinate 18,014 downwards.
TCGGTTTCCGCGAAGTACTGCCGCCTTTCCGAATGACCGATTATGACGTGGGAACAGCCGGCTTCCTTGAGCATAGGACCAGAAACTTCGCCGGTGAACGCCCCGCTCTCTTCCCAGAAAAGATTCTGACCGGCCAATTGTATGGTGGTGTTCAGGAGGGCCTCCGCGGCTGCAGGAATCGACGTGAAAGGCGGAGCCACCACCACCTCACAAGGAAGATTGCCTGAATCGGCCTGCAAGCCGGCCCAAATCTCGCGAATAAGGACCGCAGTTTCACCGGCGGTCTTATTCATCTTCCAGTTGCCTGCCACTATGGGAACACGATCTGTCATGCCACCGGGTACCTTTCCTTCGGAAATGCAGTTTATGCCGCCAATTAGTCTTCCAATGCCGCCACACCCGGCAGGGTCTTCCCCTCCATGAATTCCATGAACGCCCCGCCGCCGGTGGAGATATACGATATCTTGCCGGCAACTCCTGCCGTCTTCAGGGCACGGATTGAATCGCCACCGCCTACCAGCGAAAAACCGGGAGCTTCCGCGACGGCCACTGCGAGTTCAGTCGTGCCTTTGCGGAATGCCTCGATCTCGAACACGCCCATTGGACCGTTCCAGACAATGGTTCCTGCCTGGCCGATCGCTTCCCGGAAAACCCCTATCGTCTTGGGACCGATATCCAAGGCCATTTCGTCGCCGGGCACAGACGCCACATCCACGACCTTCGACTGAGCTCCCTCTTCTATTGTCTTCGCGGTTACCACATCTTCGGGAAGCAACACCCTGCAACCTTTCTTGTCCGCTTCGGCCATGATCTCGGAGGCAGACGGGAGCATCTCTTCTTCTACCTTAGACGCCCCAACTGACAAGCCTTTCGCGCGAAGAAAAGTATTTGCCATGCCGCCCCCGATGAGCAGGGAGTCCATGCGGTCTACTATGTTGCGAAGGATGGCGATCTTATCCGAAACCTTGGCACCTCCGAACAGCGCGGCCACGGGGCGAGCCGGATTGGACAAAGCGCGTGCAAGGCTTTCAAGTTCCTCTTTCAGAAGCAGTCCCGCGGCCTTTTCCTTCACAAACCGAGCAATTCCCACGGTGGACGCGTGCGCCCTATGCGCGGTGCCAAACGCGTCATTTACGTACACATCGGCGAGAGACGCCAGTTTTCGAGAGAAATCCTCGTCGTTTTTCGTTTCTTCCGCGTGAAATCGGAGGTTCTCTAACAATAAGATCCCTCCAGGAAGCAGCTCCCGGGCCGCCGTTTCTACCTCGGGTCCCACGCAATCATCGGCAAAGGCGACCGGAATCTCTAATAATTCGCTGAGCCGTCCCGCAACCGGCTTGAGGCTCAGTTCAGCGACCCTTTGGCCTTTGGGTCTTCCCAGGTGGGACGCGAGAATGCATCTCGCTTTTTCCCCGAGCGCATATCGAAGGGTCGGCAGAGCCCTGACCAGCCTTGTGTCGTCCTTGATTCGGCAAGACTCGTCCAAGGGAACGTTGAAGTCAAAGCGGAAGAACACCCGCTTCTCTCTTATCGGGATGTCCTGTATACTCTTTACCAACATATTCCATCCCCCTTTTCGCAAGACTTCCACGACCGTTCAGAGTCCACGATGCTTACACCAATCGTTCCCCCATGAACTTGGCCAGGTCAACCATCCGCTGAGAGTACCCGGCTTCGTTGTCATACCATGAGAGCACCTTTACCATATTTCCCCCGATAGAGAACGTGGAAGGTGCGTCAAAGATCGACGAGAAGGTACTGTTGAGAAAGTCTCCACTCACAAGGGGTTCAGCGCTATACCCTAAAATGCCCTTCATTCGACCTTCAGCGGCCGCCTTCATAGCTGCGTTGACCTGATCCACAGTCGCATCTTTTCTCAGCGTTGCGGTGAGGTCAACCAGTGACACATTAGGTGTGGGAATACGTATGGCCAGGCCGTCGAGTTTGCCCTTGAGCTCGGGGATCACCGAACCGACAGCGGTGGCAGCTCCTGTCGTGGTAGGAATCATGTTCAATGCCGCGGCTCTGGCGCGACGGTAGTCCTTATGCACAGTGTCGAGAAGGCTCTGATCCATCGTGTACGAGTGAATGGTGGTCATGAGGCCTTTTTCTATGCCGAACTCGTCGAAAAGCACTCTGGCGACCGGTGCCAAGCAATTAGTGGTACAAGAGGCGTTCGAGACGATGTGGTGATTGATCGGGTCATACAAATCGTTGTTCACTCCCATGACAAACGTGGCGTCGAGCCCTTTGCCCGGTGCCGATACGATCACCTTCCTCGCTCCAGCCTGAATATGTTTTCCGGCCTTTTCCTTGTCTCTGAAAAGGCCGGTGCATTCCAGCACCACGTCAATCTTGAGATCTCCCCATGGTAGGTTCAGTAAGTCATCAGTGATTTTCAGGGCACGTATTTGCCTTTTCCCCACCAAGATGTAGTCGCCGGCAACCGAGACGTCTTCGGGGTACGGGCCATGCACCGAGTCACGTTTGAACAAGAAAGCCATCAGGTCCATGTCCATTCTATCATTGATGGCAACTACTTCGACACCTTCAGTGGCCAGAGCGCATCTCATGGCCGTACGTCCGATACGTCCGAACCCATTGATCGCCAATCTGATTGCCATGACGAACCTCCCTGCGTTTCTCGCAAAGGGGAAGTCTACCCCATAACGAACAGAGCGTCAATGAGCGCGGGATTTCTTTTCTTGTGTTCGAGCAATTTCTCGGATATAGGAGAACTGACCTCTGCGTGCCGTGAAGCTAGCGGCATCGGGTGCTGGAAATACCCTCGGAATGCCGACCCTAGTTGTTGCCTGCACCGAAATGGCTCAAGAGGAATCAGAGATGTCAAGTAGGGTGAGTCTGCTCCGTTTCTTGTCAATCGCAGCAGCAGTGGTCACAATCCCTTTGCTTCTGAAGGCTGCTGAGCCGCCGGATCTGTCGAATCAGTGGAAGATCAGGAGTATCAGAGTCTGCCGGGATCACAGGGGTACCGTGATACCCCATCTTGATGTGGTAGGATCTTACCCTGTATATTCTTTTTTTGTCCCACGTCCTGTCTGGACGGTCAATGGCACTGTGGTCGATTCCCGGCCCGTATACACTTCAGGACAGCTCACGGCGTTCACTCTGATCGGCGGCGTGGGACTGCTCAAAAGCCTCACCAAGAACAACATCAAATTCTCCCTGCCGGATCAACATGCCGCGAAGGTCTTCCACTTTGACGAACGCCGGGTCCCGACCGGAGACTGCTTCGATTTCTTCTAGCAGATCGTTTCATAGAGGACGGCGCAAGGTGAGGGGAACTTGACATGCCCCGACATCACGAGGCATACTATTTCTACTAGATTGGGAAACGTAGGAGGGGACGCATGAACCGCTCAGTAGTCGTGCTCGCGGCGCTGCTATTGCCGCTCACGGCACTCGCCGCAGGTCAGGATGATCAAGTCCAGCTAGCCCGGAAACTCTTTGACTCGGGGGAGTATGCCCAAGCACGGGACACACTTTTGAAGTCCGATTGGAAAAAGGACAAAGATGCGTGCCTGCTCTTGTTCCATTGCGAACGCAAGCTCGGCAACACCAAGGAGGCCACAGAATACTACAAAGCCGCTGCGGATGCCGACCCCTCTGCAAAGGCCACAAACCAGGCCATAGAACAGAAGCGTGACGAGATAAGGAATTCCGCCAAGGACTGGAGCAGGAAAGCGCGAGTAGCTCAACAGCACCACAGAGAGGCTATGGCAGTATCTCGAGCTGCGGAGGCCGCTGCCCGAGCGAAAGCCGTCAGAGAGCTCCAAAGCGGTGCGAGAGCAGTCTCCAGGCCCGGTTGACGACTGCGTCAGAGCCGATAGGGAGTCGGCGCGTCATGAAGAGTCGAAAATAGGTTTTTCCCCGGGCTTCGCGCTTTCGGTGGATCAGAGAAGTCAATGTGTGGCAGCCTCCCCGCCGGGAGCCTTCATCTCGGATTCACAAGATAACCCGAATTGCCGGTTTGCCTACCGGCTTCCTATTATGGCGGGCATTTCGCACAGATCGACTTGAACAAGGTCGTGCTCAGGTACCGATCTCCTCGGTCAGGGAGCACCACCACTATGGTGCCGCCGGTCATGTCTTTGGCCACCTGCATGGCCCCGTACACCGCGGCTCCCGCGCTCATGCCTACAAATATCCCCTGGGTAAGAGCTAGCCAGCGAGTTGTGTCATAGGCCTGATCATCGTTGACCCAGACAATTCTGTCTATCCTGGACGGATCGTAGATAGCGGGAACTATGGCCTCGTTGAGGTTCTTCAGGCCCTGGATCGCGTGACCCAGCACAGGTTCGACCCCGACAATGGAAATCCGAGGATCATGTTCTTTGAGTCGCCTCGACACGCCCATCAGTGTTCCGGTGGTCCCCATGCCTGCTACGAAGGCATCGATCTCCCCTTTTGTCTGATCAAGTATTTCTACGCCGGTACTCATGTAATGTGCTTCCCAGTTCGCGGAATTCTCGAATTGATTCGGCATGAAATACTTCTCAGGGTCGGATTCGAGAATCTGATGAGCTCTTCTAATGGCCCCGTCCGTTCCCTCCCTCGGGGGGGTGAGTTCCAGTTCCGCGCCATAGGCTCGCAGAGTGTTTCGTCTTTCCACGCTCACGCATTCGGGAAGTGTCAACAAACACCGGTACCCTTTGCACGCGGCCACCATGGAAAGTCCGATTCCCGTATTGCCGGAAGTCGGTTCGAGTATTATCCTTTCCGGAGTCAGAACCCGATCCCTTTCAGCCTTCTGGATCATGTAGTGGGCGATTCGGTCTTTGACTGAACCACCGGGGTTGTTCCCTTCCAGTTTGCCCAGGATGCGCACACGGTTGGATCCGTTCGGGTAATGGATTTGCACAAGCGGAGTGTTCCCTATGAGTTCCAGAATACCCATTTCAAGCCTCTGAGAGCCTTCGTGCCCCAATGTCGGCAACGAGTCAATAGGCTGCGAGCTGCCGGACCGCCAAATGAGTGCGGAACCGACAACCACTATTAGCAGCGAACTGATTCTACACCAAAAGGCTATGGGGCCGTCAAGTCCTTGGAGAGGAGGACACGTGTTAAAAGCTCACACATGGGCCCCAAAAATACAGGTGGCCGGGGTTTCTTCGTTGACCGAGGCCCTTTTCTGTGCGCGGATAGGGATCAACGCGGTCGGCTTCACCCTGGACATTCCCTCAGGGGTGCACGATGGGCTCACACGCCCCAGAGCAAAGGAGATCATTCGCAACCTGCCGAGCTCACTCACTGTTGTGGTCATCACCTACCTTGACCGTGCCGACGAGTTGGCCTCACTCGTCGAGGACGTAGGGGGGGATGCGCTTCAGTTGCATGGAGGCATCTCGGACACGGAGCTGGACCGCTTTCGAAGGGCCCGCCCCTTGACTTGGATAGTGGGCAGAGTGACCGTGGAGAACGAGCTCGCCATCGAGCAGGCAGCGCGTTTCTCACACGACCTCTATGATGCTGTGATCCTCGATTCCCGTGACCCCGTGACCCGACGCATCGGAGCAACCGGTCTGACCCACGATTGGTCGATCAGCGCGCGGATCGTGGCATGCACACAACTGCCCGTGATACTCGCAGGCGGCCTGACCTCCGACAATGTGGCAGACGCAATCGCAACGGTTGGTCCGCACGGTGTGGATGCACACACGGGCTTGGAAAATTCCGACGGCACCAGGAACCTCCTGAAAATCAAGAGATTTGCCGAAGCCGCGTCCCGTGGATTCGCGGAAAGAGCAGACCGGACGAATTCGCTGTGAGGGCATAGGCGCTCACTTCGGCCCTGTACATGAGATAGAGGCTTCATCTTCTTGCCCGGCTCTGAAGCGTCCGGCTATTTCCAGTCGCCCCTGGGGGGCTTGGGAACGCCGACGTCCCGAAGGGACGTTTGATAATAACCGGGTCTTTCAAGGACGGGGGTTTGAGGAAGGTACCCCAAGTGAGCGCCTATGCCCTGTGAGGGACTTGACGAAGACGCGGCCTCTGCACATAATTCGCCCTTTGACAACTACGGAGGATGATGCGTGATGGTCTTTCCCCAGACTCGTTTTATATGCATCCACGGTCATTTTTACCAGCCGCCACGGGAGAATCCTTGGCTTGAATATATTGAGGTCCAAGAATCTGCGCACCCGTACCACGATTGGAACGAACGAATCGCAGAAGAATGCTATATTCCTAATACCGAAGCCAGAATCGTGGACTCGGACAACCGACTTGTGGAAGTGGTGAACAACTTCGAGCACATAAGCTTCAATTTTGGCCCTACTTTGCTCTCCTGGTTGGAGCGATTCGCACGGGACGCGTACGAGACGATTCTTCACGCAGACCACACCAGTAGGAAGACGAGATCAGGCCACGGAAACGCCATGGCTCAAGCCTATAATCACATGATTTTGCCGCTCGCGTCCCGTCGAGACAAAATCACCCAGGTGGTATGGGGAATTCGGGATTTCCGGAGCCGCTTCAACCGGGACCCCGAAGGAATGTGGCTTCCGGAAACGGCTGCTGATCAGGAAACCCTGCAAGTCCTGGTGGATCACGGAATTGAGTTCACAGTGTTGTCTCCGACTCAAGCGATGGGATGCCGGGAATCCGCAGCACACGACTGGCAGAGCCTCAATCCGGGAACAATAGACCCTTCCAGGCCTTATGTGTGTAATTTGCCCAACGGCTCCAAGATTACCATCCTGTTTCTGGACGGTCCGATTTCACACGGGATTGCCTTCGAAAGCCTTCTCAACAGCGCGGAAGAATTTGTGCGGAGAATCCTCGCGGGGTTTTCTGCCTCGAGGCCATGGACTCAACTTGTCACGGTCGCAACCGACGGAGAATCATACGGGCACCACCACAGATTCGGGGAAATGGCCCTAGCCTGTGCGGTGCAATCTCTGGAAAGGGAACCGAGAGTCATTCTTACGAATTTCGGGGAATTCCTCGATCTCTACCCACCCACAGCCGAAGTGGAGCTGATCGAGAAGTCTTCCTGGAGCTGTGCGCACGGCGTGGGTCGATGGTCTGACGATTGCGGCTGTTGTCTCGAGGCGAAGGATGGGTGGACGCAAAAATGGAGAAAACCCCTGCGGTCGGCGCTGAACCTACTTCGAGACCGGGCGGACCACGTGTTCGAGAAAGAAACGGCCATTCTGTTCAGGAACCCATGGGAAGCCAGAGAGCAGTACATACAGATGAAGCTGGCTGATCCCCCATCCTGGGGGAGCTTCATCGCTGACCATCAATGCCGGTCCCTCACGGAAGAGGAATCAACGCTCGCGGCAAAGTTCCTGGAGATGCAGCGCAACCGGATGCTTATGTACACGAGTTGCGGTTGGTTCTTTGACGATATCACGGGCCTGGAGTCGATGCAGATACTCACGTATGCTGCGCGCGTCATGCAATTGGCCTCTCCCTTCGACGAGTCCCTGCACAAGGATTTTCTCGCTGAGCTGTCGTCTGCGGTGAGCAACAACAACGCGCACCAGACTGCGGACGAGCTTTTCAGGGACTACGTGTACACCCAGCGAGTAGACCTGCGCCAGGTCGCTGCGCACGTAGGCATCATGTCTCTCGTTGGGCACTCGGCACAGGGCATGAATTCATACTGCTATGACACCGCGCTGGGACAACATGTGAGGAAAGCTTCAGGACAATGGTCCATATTCTTGGGTGAGGTTGCCGTCGAAAGCAGGATTACCGGCGAAAAACAGGTCTTCGTAGTCGCGGTGCTGCATCTAGGCGGCGTAGACTTTCGCTCTTCAGTGAAAGACTTCACCAGTCACGAAGACCACGTCAAAGAAGGGCAGGATCTGTTGGCCTCCTTTGCGGTGCAGTCTTCTACGGATCTCGTGCGAAAGATGGATCGCTACTTTCCGGGGCGCTATTTCACGCTTTCTGACATCTTTGCCGAGGAACGGGCAAAACTGCTCGAAACCATAACGGAAAACATGTATTCGGAGCAGGCGGACTCATTTGCAGCTTTCTACCGAAAAAGCAAAGATCTGGCCAGGTTCATCAAGAAGAGCCGAGCTCCTCTGCCGGACACGTTTCTTGCTGCTGCCGGGTTCGTCCTGAACCGGGCTTTGCAGTCGGAGCTCAAAAAGCTCGAGTCGGGCCGGTATCCCGATGGTTTGAAGCGAGTGTTCCGGGAAACGAAATTCTGGGGGATGGCCCCTGACAGGAACTCTGTTGCCAGGCTGCTTAATCGCCACATGCTCAACCTCGTGAAGAAGCTTGACGAAGATTCCTTTGACTCCGGTGTGCCCCAAGAGATCAACAAGTTTCTCGATCTTTGCCGTTACGTGGGGGTTTCCGTGAATCTCGGGCAGGCGCAGACTCGGTTCTTCCAGATCTTGAAGGCGCAGAAGGCCCGGCATTCTGGAACCCTGCCAAGTCACTTCCATGATCTGGCAAACAGGCTTTCCATTGATATCCGGTCACTGTGAGGCGTTCTTTGGGAGTGCAGTCTCCGGGGGAAGGAACTTCTTGCAAGAAGTTCCTTCCCCCCGGAATCGCATTTTCTGATAAAGGGTTTCCCCTGGAAGTCTCAGCTACCCGCGGCCGGAGACCAAGATCACATCCAGTTTCTCGGGCCCGTGGACTCCTATCGTGAGGGTAAGCTCAATGTCCGCGGTTCTGCTGGGACCGGAGATCAGGGTCACGTTTGTGGGGGGAGCCTCACCCAGCCAGGCAAAGAAATCGTCCAGCGTGGCGAACACGTTGTCTTCCGCGACAATGGCCACGTGATGTGATGGCAGGATGCTCCCTTGCACGGCCCTTCCGTGCGCGCTGGTCGAGACTACCGACCCTGTCTCCGCGATGGCCGCGTCCACTTCCTCAACGGTGACTGCCGCTTGGAACATGTCGTCTGTGACACGATCACCAAGAAAGCCCAAAGCTCTTTCGAGCGCAGTGACGCGAGGGCAGTACACGGGAGACTCCTCACCGAGAACTTCGTTCAGGGTTTGGTGAAGCTCCTCGCTGGTCCTGGCAAGCCTCGTGCCCGCGGCGCATCGAGAGGCATTTTGCATAAAGACATTGGTCACTTCCCGTGTGCTCAACGAATGCTCCTTCGAAAACTTGTCTTCGCGGGGGTAGGAAGTCTCTCCAGTCCCAGGTCTTTGCCGGCCCGAACCAACAGCGGCCACGCCACCCGACAGACATGCCGACCGGCATTGAAAAGCGTCTCGGATGTCGCTGCCAGTCCGTAGGCAGTCATCGCGCATCGCTCGACTGTCGAAGTGAGGCCTTCCTCCACCCTTTTTCGACGCAGTCCTGCCAGCAACCCCGGAAGCGGAACTTTCACGGGGCAGACGTCCGCACAGGCACCACAGAGAGTCGTTCCGTCCAGCAGAGGGTGCGCGGTCTTCATTCCGTTCAGGAGCGTGGTTAATACAATCCCCATGGGTCCGGGGTACGTGAACTCGTACGCGTGGCCTCCCACAATCCTGTACACCGGACATACGTTCAGGCACGCGCTGCATCTGATGCATTTCAGGATGTCCCGGAATTCCCCTCTGAGTATTTCGGTGCGGCCGTTGTCCACAAGCACGATATGGAGCTCTTGGGCCCCTGTGTTCTCCCCCGATTTCCTCGATCCCGTGATCATAGACAGGTAACTCGACAACGTCTGACCGGACGCGGAGCGAGGCAGGAGTCTCATGAATATTGGCAGATCTGCCAAAGTGGGCACCATCTTTTCTATCGACAGCACGGCAATGTGCAATGGAGGAACCGTAGTACACATTCGTCCGTTCCCCTCGTTGGTGAAGATCACGAGACTCCCGGTGGACGCGACGGCCATATTCGCTCCTGAGATGCCCGCATCCGCTAGGAGGAACTCTTCCCGCAACACCTTTCGAGCCGCCTTGACGAGCACCTCGGGATCGTCCGAGTAGTCCATGCCCAGCTTTTCGGCGAAGAGCCGGCCGACCTGCTGCCTGCTCTTATGGGCAGCCGGTGCGATAATGTGTGAAGGCTTTTCACCGGCAATTTGCACGATATACTCGCCCAGGTCCGTTTCGATTACTCGTAGGCCCTTCTCTTCGAGGTGCGCGTTGAGGTGGATCTCCTCAGTCACCATCGACTTGGATTTGACGACGTTCTCTGCTTTGTGTGCGTTCAAGATTTCCGCCACAGTGTCACGGGCCGACTGTGCGTCAACGGCTCTGTGCACAACCGCGCCGGCCTTGGATGCTGCCTTGGAAAACTGATCCAGATACTCGTGCAGATTATCCAGCACCTTGATCCGGACTTGAGACGCCTTCTCGCGCCATTCTTCCGCGGGAATTCCCTTGAAACCGTTGGTCCTGAGGCCCGCAAAAACCTTGGTAAAATGCGCGAGAGCGGCCCTCAGAGCCGCGTCCTGTACGGCTTGGGCAGTATTGCCGCGGAAATCCAAAGAGCCCTTGTGTTGATTCATTGAACCTCGCCAATTACGTCAGGGCGGCAAGATCCGCCGCCGTCAAACCCGGTTGCCTGAGAGTATGCGCGAATGTTGACCGCTTGACAGGATTGTGAGCCGGAACCGTCAATTTTAGGAGTCGCTCTTCGGTGAGTTTCTCCAATCGAATATAGCTTCCCTTCTGACGAACAACCCGCCACCCATCCCCTTGCCGCGCTCTTGCAATCGTTTCATAATTGAGCGAGTCGGACTTGCTGATTTATTGCATTACCCTACGGCCGGACGCTTCGGCCACGCCCTCACTCCAAGACTACCTTCTCTCCGGCATTGAGCCCCGAAAGCACCTCTACCGAGTCCCCCGACTTCTTGCCCGCCTTCACCTGTCGTATCTTGATGGAGCTTCCTTCCAGCACTTTGACCGTTTCCAGTTGCCCCACGATCTTGATCGCCGCAGCAGGAATCATGATCACTTCCGAGATTTCCGTCGCGAAGGAGAGCGTCCCATAGAGTCCGGGTCTCAGGCCGGGCTTGGCGGTCAAAGGTGCCTTGACCGTGATGGTGCGTGTCTTCTCGTGGCTTTGGGGGACCACTTCTCGAATCTTCGTGTCCTCCTTCAACTCCACGGATGGAATTTCGACTTTGACGGGAGTGTCGGTCTTGAGAAACGAGGCGTACTGTTCACCTGCCGAGGCCACCAGCTCGGCCTGACCGGGCATGAAGATGCTCATGAGCGGTGTGCCGGGCGCCGCGAGATCGCCTACGTTCACAAATCTTTCTGCAACCACGCCATCGAACGGCGAGACCACCTCCGTGTAAGAAAGCTGAGTGCGAGCCTCCTCGTACGCAGCCTGAACACGGTTTTCGGCTCCCTGAGCGATATCGAGGCCGGCCTTGGCATCATCGAATGCCTTCTGCGAAACAGACTCCTTCTCGAAAAGAGCCTTAAATCGGTCGAAGTCCTTGCGAGCTTTTGACAGATCGGCTTTGGCACTCTCGAGGGCAGCTCCGGCCTGGGCGACCCGCTCGGTCATCTCTTTGCTGTCGATGCGGACGATCACCTGGCCCTTTTTCACCGAATTGCCGGCATCAGCCTTGACATCCACGATGTTGCCACTTATTCGGGAGGCGACTCGAGCCATCTCCCGCGACGAGACTGACCCGGACACGGTCACCTGACCTACCACACGCATTGTCTTCGCCTCGACGGTCTTTGCTGCGACCCCCTTTTCACCGGCGGGGGTCACACCACCTGGAACCTTGGAATGAAACCCGCCCTGCATCCATACCATGGCCAATACGAGTCCCACCAATGCAACAATTGCGATGACGATGTTTCTGGTCATTGGCATGTCCTCTCCTGGCGGAATATCGTTTCGGGGGGGGGGGGGGGGGGGGGGGGGGGGGGGGGGGGGGGGGGGGGGGGGGGGGGCCGCGCAGAGGCGCCGAGAACGCGGGGGGCCGGCGGGGGCGGCGGGCGGGGGGGG
>JBFMAA010000013.1:0-6091 GCA_040755955.1 Thermodesulfobacteriota bacterium | reverse complement strand
ACTTTTGGAGCATGCGGCGCCCGCTGGTCGCCGCGAGGGGGCTAGGTATTCGGCCGGCGGATCGAATTCCACTCACATGAAAAGCCTTATACCCGCGGATGGGGCACAAGGATTCATGGGAATGACATAGATTACCCCGTTGCCGCAATTTCCGACTGATCGACAGGCTGGGGCAAACCATCCCAAGGGCTTGGATGTCTTGTGACTACATTTTGGTGCTTGTCGGACTTTCCATGGCCTCTCGGAATGCCTGCCCCGCGAGATCAACACGAGATCGAGCTCCATCGGAATCGGACATCGCCCTTCTCAACCGGTATGCCGCACAAACTTCACATACAAGGGGCCCTGCGGCGACCACAGGGAGCCCCCCAGTACCAAAGATCTTGAGGGAAGGGGCTTCTTCACGGGCGTCCCTTCCCCCGGAAATCACATTTCCATTGGAATTCGCATTTCCACGCTAATTTTCGGTCATGACGAAGTCGTCGTATTCCACCTCGAAGCGGAGCTTGTGCTTGGCTTCTTCCTGGGCAAGCCCTGCGAAGAGATTCTTGAGTTCCCCGTCGTCGGCCATTTCCGCGAGTTGGCTGTACATCATGAAAGCCTTCTTCTCTTTCTTCATGGCCAGGACGAGCGCCTGCTGGTAATCCAGATCTGTCGCGGCCGGTGCATCCACAAGGTAATCACCGATCTTGAGGTCCAGGACTTTCTTCTCGACCGAGAGAAGCTTCTTCCCCTGTTTGACGCCTTCGAGTTTCCTCTTGTGTCCTTTTTCCTCTTCGGCAAACCCGAGGAATATCTTCTTCATCCACTCCCGTTGCACCTTGCCTGCCAGGTCCGTGTAGAAGTTAGCGGCGTCTACTTCCTGACCGATGGCGAAGTCCAGAACCTCATCCACAGATGTCCATTGCTTCATGTGTGTCAGCCTCCGTGTGACGATGACGAGACCAGCTTTTTGGCCGCTTCCAACGCGGCTTGATAATCCGGTTCCGTGGCAGTCTCTTTCACCAGTTCAATGTACCGGATTTTCCCCTCGCGATCCACCACAAAGATCGCTCTGGTGAGCAAACGGAACTCCTTGATCACGACGCCGTATCCGGTCCCAAAGGAAAGATCCCTGTAGTCCGAGAGGGTCTTCACCGCGGAAATCCCCGCCGCTCCACACCACCTTCTCTGGGCAAAGGGCAGATCCACGCTAATGGTGAGAATCTCCACGTCTGGCCCCAACGACGCGGCCTCTTCATTGAACCGCCTCGTTTGCATGTCACAGATCGGAGTGTCCAGAGATGGGACCACCGAGATAAGGCACACCTTTCCCCGAAAAGAGGAAGACTGCACAGGGGACAGGTCCGTCGCCATAACCGTGAAATCAGGGGCCGTATCGCCCAGGCGAAGCTCTTCTCCCAACAGGGTCACGGGATTGCCACGCATCGTCACCAGGCCGGCGCGCTCTTTCATGATTCCATATCCTTCCTTATTTATGAGGTTTGTCGGGTGGTAATGTCCGTACACTTCAGCCTGCCGATCTCTTCCTCAGTAAGCCTCGTCGTAGCCCAAGTCCTTTTCCGTCACCTTGAACCTGAACGTGTAGTAGACCCATGCCTGGTACAGGATTACGATGGGGACGAACGTGAGCGCCACTCCGAGCATGATCTTCAACGTCAACGGACTCGATGACGAATTGAATGCGTTCAGGCTCAGAGCCGGATCCGAGGAAGAGGGAAAGAGATTCGGATACATGCCGATGACCCCGAACAGGGTAGCCGAAACTATGGTTGCGGCCGACGCAAACCACGACGCCCATTCTCTCTTTTGAGCTATGAAGAGTCTGGTCCCCAACAACGCGACCACCGCGAGCAACGGAACCGCGAAAAGTACAGGATGGCTCAAATAGTTCTTGTACAGCGGCGTTGCAAACCAGGTTGCCACCAGAAACACCACTGCCACCACCAGAAGGATCGGCCACAACGTCGACGCAGTGCGAAACGCTCTCTCGTGCAGAACCCCCTCCGATTTGATCGCCAGCCACAGAGATCCATGCACCAAAAAGAGCAGAAGGAACAGTGCTCCCCCTATGAGGCCGTACGGATTCAGGAGGGTCAACAGGGTCCCCTGGAAGATCCCTTCCTTGTCGAAGGGGATTCCTTGAAAAATGTTCGCGAATGCGACCCCGAATAACAACGCCGGTCCGAAACTCCCCACCAGATGGCAGAGGTCCCACAAGCCCTTCCAACCGGGGCTGTCGATCTTGCTCCGGAATTCAAACGCAACTCCCCGAAGGATCAGGCAGAAGAGTATCAGCAGCAGCGGAGAGTACAAGGTGCTGAACATCACCGCGTAGGTGGTCGGAAACGCGGCAAAGGTCACCCCGCCCGCGGTGATGAGCCAGACTTCGTTACCGTCCCACACCGGGCCCATAGTATTGTAGATGATGCGATGCTCATCCTCGTTCTTGGCGAGAAACGGACGCAAGGTGCCGAGTCCCAAGTCAAAGCCGTCGAGCATGAAGTACACCGCCCAAAGGATTCCCCAGAGCAGAAACCAGATAGTATTCAGCATCGTTCGACCTCCCCTAACCTGAAACAGCAACGGGACCTTCCGGTCCTTTGCCCGCGAACTTAGCCATGAGCACGAACGCGGCCAATCCTAACAGCGAGTAGACCACAATGAAGGCAACCAAAGATATCGCGACCTGCGACGCCGCGACGGGTGAAACTGCCTGAGATGTCTTCATCACTCCGTACACTATCCATGGTTGGCGACCCACTTCGGTTACGATCCAGCCGCATTCGGCTGCAAGATACGGTAATGGTATCGCGTACATCATTGTCTTCAGGTACAGAGGACTCGATTCAAGCTTGTTTCGCCGCCACATGCCCACGATAGATAGCAAAACGAAAAAGAACCCGAGCCCCACCATCAGCCTGAATGCCCAAAATGTCATCGCAACTGGTGGACGATCTTCTTTAGGCCATGATTTCAAACCTTTAATTTCCGCGTTCCAATCACCCAGAGCCAACAGGCTCAAGAATTTCGGTATGCCGAACAGCTCGACGGAGTTGCGCTCGTTCGCCTCGTCCGGGATGAGGAGAAGGTAGAAGTCCGCCCCTTTCTCGGTATTCCAGATCGACTCGACCGCGGCAAGTTTGCTCGGTTGAGCCTCGGCCATTAACTTGCCGTGAAGATCGCCGACGCCGATGTTCCCCACTGCAAAGATAAGAGACCAGACCAGAGCCAATCGGAAGCTGCGCGTGAAGAAACGAACCTCATGCTTTCGGAGAATGTGGTACGCGCTTATGCCCATCACGAAAAACCCGGCAACAATGTACCCCGCAAAGGTCGCATGCAAATACGTGAGGATCGCGAAAGGTTGAGTCACGATCGCGATGAAGTCGTTCAGCTCGGCTCGTCCGTCTTTCAGCACGTATCCGACAGGATGCTGCATCCACGAGTTGGCAACCAGAATCCAGTAGGCGGACATGTTTGACGCGATCGCCACCAACCAGATAGAGACCGCGTGCAACTTCGGAGATATCCGGTTCCAGCCGAAAATCCAAACGCCAAGGAAGGTGGATTCCAGAAAGAAGGCCACGCTCGCTTCAATGGCCAGCAGAGACCCGAAGATATCGCCCACGTACTTCGAATACCTGGACCAGTTGGTTCCGAACTGGAACTCCAAGGTGATCCCCGTAACCACACCAATGGCAAAGTTGATCAGAAAGAGTTTGCCCCAAAACTTCGCCATGCGTTTGTACTCTTCGTCGCCTGTTCTGACGTACTGGGTTTCCATGATCGCAATCAGAATGGACAGGCCCAGAGTCAATGGCACAAACAGAAAGTGGAAAAGCGTCGCGACAGCGAACTGCAGTCTTGAAAGAAACAGGGCATCCATACCGTGCATCCCCCTTCCTGTGGGAATGAAGTTCCCGGGGGAAAGGACTTGTTACTGATGACGTTCAACTTCTTGCTTCTTCGAGAAGAAATCTTCAGTCGAGCAGCACTGGGAGCAAGCAACGTGCTTTGCTTCGCCTCCGCAGAACCAACTCGCCCTGCCATCGGTCTCCATGCGGACCGAGGAAGGTGGACGCGATTGTTGGCTACGGCTCCCAGCCATTTGGTTGCGGCTCCCGACCGCGTTTTGGAAAAAGTCCCTTCCCTCGGACCCCCATAGCGCTAACTTGGGATTCCTTACTCTCTCGCCCGGCCTTGAAAGGCACGGCTATTATCAAACGTCCCTCCGGGACGCTCGTGTTGACGAGCAGTGGTACGGCAGAGCAAGTGGGCAATACGTCACCGCATGCACGCCACAGAGCACTCCGCTTCGATGCAGCCGATCTCCTCTCTTCAGACCTCACATGCTTCCAACAATCGCAACGAGTCCGCCGCGAGTTGTCCTATCTGCCGCTCTGTCAGGCGCGTGTCCAAGAACAGGGTGATCACCGTGGCGTCGCCGACCATCCGTGCGAGCTCAGGTATGCACGCCCCAGCTCCCACAAACCCCGAGGCCCAGGCTACCAGCCCTCTCACCGTCGGGTCCTCGGATCCCAGGTACTTACACAGGTGCCCAGCCGCGGGCTTCATCAGGTCGGGGTGCACCTGCGCCACACGCCCGATCCCCCATAAAAGACCCCTTTGCAGGGCTTCGTGTTCAATAAAATTGCCGCGCTCATCGGAATACGACACGAGCACGGACGAGAATTCCTCAGCCAAGGTTCGGTTCCGAGCCATGATTTCTCCCATGGCCTCGGGAGCTCCCCAACCGATGCCACCGGACTCGTCATTGAGCATCCACATGAAGCGGCGCATCACTACGCGGGCGTCTTCGATTTGAGAGCGAGCCATGAGGTCGATCACTGCGCCGAGAGCCTTAACCGCGCGCCACTTCGTCTCTTCGGACGGGTGGCACAGCAAACCAATGAGCGGGTTCACCACCCGCCGGCCAGGCAGGGCACGGAACTTCGCAAGAGAGAGGTCCAAGTCTTTCGACATGAGCAGATCGAGAACCTGGCGCTTAAGGGCTCGGCCTCCGACTTTTTCCTCGGTCACGGGCTGTTCCGGCGGAAGCGCGCTGGGGGAAGAGGCGTTTTGAAAAACGCCCCTTCCTCCAGACCCCCATCTCATAAATCTTTTGGTACTCGGCGGCTCCCGCTGGTCGCCGCCATCGTGTTGCAGTCCCGGGATTCCCCGTGAGGGTCGGATTCTCACTGTTCGTAGTGGCCGCCTTGGGGGCATGGTGGTTCCTTTGGTTAGGCCACGCTTTGTTTGATCGCGTTACCGATTTCCCGTCCCATCTCGACGCACTTCTTGAGTCCTTCGTGGTCCGGGACGTACTGCAGGGCCAGGCCAGGATGTACCACTCTGAACTTCATCTCTTCCAGGAACTTATTGATGTGTTTGACGGATTCCCCGCTCCAGCCGTACGAGCCAAACGCGCCTCCAATCTTATTGAGCGGTTTCAGGCCTCGAGTGTAGGTGAGCATGTCGGCCATTCTGGGGAGCATCCCGTTGTTGAGTGTTGGGGAGCCAAAGACCACCGCCGCGGCATCCAAGAGTTCGGTAATGATGTCGCTGCGATGATCTACCGACAGGGCCATGATCTTAACGCTCAACCCGTTTTCCGCAAGCCCGTCGGCAATGGCTTTGGCCATGGCTTCCGTGCTGTGCCACATGGTGTCCAGAACTACGAGGGCCTTCTTGCTCGGCTTCTGAGTGGCCCACTCCGCGTACTTCTCCACGATTTGCACAGGATTAGTCCGCCAGATAAGGCCATGATCAGGGGCGATCATGTTGATCTTGAGATCCATCTGCTGCACCGCGGCCAGGATCTTGAGAATCAACGGGCAATACGGCAGAAGTATGTTGGCAAAGTACTTGGTCGCGTGCATCATGAGCTCGTGCGCATCGACCTCGTCGTTGAAGCGTTCGCTGGTTGCCCAGTGTTGTCCGAACGCGTCGTTGGATATGAGAAGCCCGTCTTCCTTGACATAGGAGAACATGCTGTCTGGCCAGTGCACCATCCTGGTTTCGATGAACTTAATCGTGCGCTTTCCGATGCTCAGTTCCTGCCCGTTCTCGACGACCTCGTAGGGCCAGT